>NZ_JBIASS010000046.1:0-20163 GCF_042890955.1 Streptomyces sp. NPDC001933
GCGGGAACACGGGCTTCCGCTGTGTGCGGAGTCCCTGACGCCGGCCTCGACCACCGCTGCCCGCAGGGACGCCCCCTCCCTGGGGACGCTGTCCGCGGTACCAGGCTCCGTCTGGTCGAACGCCGTACCGTCGGGGTCCTTGCGCATCACAGAAGCAGGCGTCGCGGGACCGGTGGGGAGCCTCCAGGCTCGTGATCCGCACGGGTATTCCCTCTGCCTCGGTCGTCAGCTCCAGGTGAGGGATGAACAGGCCCTGCCGGCGGACCGCGTCCACCAGAGCCTGCTCGCACCCGCTCGCCTGGGACTGGCACTGGTCGATCAGCACGACGGTGACCGGCTCGCCGTCCACGTAGCGGGGCTCGGTCAAGTACCCGGCCGTGTCTGTGGCTTTGGTCTTCGCTGTGGGCGGGAAGACCCTTGCGCCGGGCCCGCCCGCCGGTTCGTAGACCGCCCGGATACGGATCGCACCGTCGTTCGACTGCCCGCTGACCACAGCGAGCAGTGTGTCGTAGAGCTTCACGATCTTGATCGACCTCCAGTACCAAAACACCAGCCAGGACTGCCATGCCATGACACAGCCACATTCGCCGACAGATCAGGGCAAGGCGGTGCATATCGAATCGAGACATCAGTACCTGTTCAACGCTCCGCTTCGACACGGGCACCCGGCCTGTCAGTGGCCGCCGCTACGATGCTCGGCCTCCGAAAATCCGGACCGAAGATCCAGTCCGAAGCGTACGATTCGAAACTGGACGTCGACTTCACGGTGCTCAGAAGCGATTCCCCGACAAGCGAGAGGTACTCGCTTGTCGCCTGAAACCGTCCAGGAGAGCGCCCTGGTCACGGCTATGACTTCGTGCGGCCTGCTGAGGCTTGCTGAGTGTCCGCGCCAGAGCCGGCATCTTGCCGCTGGGTCTCCTGGGGGCCGTGCCAGTCCAGACACATCACGGTGGCATCGTCTTCGAGCCGGCCGCCAGCGGCGTCCAAGACCGTGGACGTCAGCGTCAGTGCGGTCTCCCGCGGATGCAGGTCCCGGGTGCGCTCCACCGGGGCGAGCAGGTCGACATTCTCCCCGTGACGTTCGAGCATGCCGTCGGTCAACATGAGCAGACGGTCGCCGGGGCGCAGCTCAATGTCCTGGACGCGGTAGGGGTGGGGGCGGGCAGGGACAGGCCGAAGGGATAGTCTACCTCGCAGGTGATCACCTCCGGAGCCCCCTCGCGCATGCGCGGCGGCCAGGGGTGGCCGGCGTTGACGAACTGGGCCTGCCCGGTGTGGAGGTTGATGCGCAGTAGCTGCCCGGTGGCGTGGCCAGGGCCTGGTCGGCCCGGTGGGCTTGCTCGGCCAGGTCGGCTTCTGCGCGGCGGGCGCTGCGCAGGGCGCTCACCAAGACTGTGGCGGCCAGGGCGGCGTCGATGTTGTGGCCCATGGGGTCGGTCACCGACAGGTGCAGGGTTCGCGGTCCAGGGCGTAGTCGAAGGTGTCGCCGCTGAGGTCTTCGGAGGGCTCCGGGCTCCCGTGTCGGCGTACTCCTCTGAGTGCGCCACGGAGTACGGAGATATCGGCTCTGTCGCTGATCTTGTGACGCGGGCCGGTCAGGTCCGTAGGAGGATTCGGGTGCGGAGGAGGTCGAGTTCGGCTCGGCCGTACCCGGCGCGCTTGAGGAGTTTGACTCTCGTGACCTGGCCTTCCACATCGACACGCGCAATCCACGCGGGAAGGTCTTCGCCATGGTGCTCGTGCATGAGCAGACATGATCAACGGTGGCATCGAGCTCGGGGCAGGCCGCGCGGATCTCCTTGATGCCGACGGCTTCGTCGGGCCGCAGGCGTTCAGGATGGGTCAGGATCCAGCGCAGGGCTCGGCGGGGCTTGGGAAGCAGGGAGCGGAGGAGTGGTCACCATGCCCTCTCGCAGGAGACGGACGTAGCGGCTGACCGTCGCCCGTTCGCCCGGGAAGCCCTGGTCACGAACTTCACGGAAGAGCTGCCTGGCGTTGTGACAGCCCTCGGTGAAGCGCTGGTAGATGTAGGGCTTGTAGTCATCCAGTTTCGTCCGGCGTTGGGTGACCTTGACCAGCAACTCGTCGACGTTCGCTGTGCGTGCGTAGCGGCGGACTGAGTAGTAGTCGAGGTCCAGGTCGCGGCTGATGCCACGCAAGGAGCGGCCTGTGGCGCGGAGTTCTTGGACGGCACGGTGCCGCTCGCGGATCATGGCGACGATACGTCGGGGCCGGCCATGGACGTCGAGGAAGCCGTCCGGCACCGGAGGCGGTTCCGGCTCGTTGGCGACGGCGGCGGATTCGTGGGCGGAGCGGAGGCAGCCGTAGTGGGCGGCGACCGTCTTCTCGACGGCCTTCGCCAGGTTGCTCCACAGGTGCCACACATCAGCGACCTGAACCGCCTGCGGAACGGCCTGCTTGGCGGCCTCCGCATAGGCTGTGGCGCGGTCCCGGCACACGATCTCCACCTCGGGGTGGTCGGCGAGCCAGCGAGCAACTGGCTCGGCCTCCCGGCCGGGCAGGACGTCGATGGGCCGTCGGGCCTCGAGATCGACCAGGATTGTGGCGTAGGTATGCCCCTTGAGCAGAGCGAACTCATAGACTCCGAGGACGCGGACCGGTCCTGGTGCTTGAAATGGCACGGTCCGAAGAAGCCGTAGGAGGGTGTCCTTGGCCACCGTCATGCCGAGTCTTCCGGCGAGCCTGGCTCCGGGTCTGCCGGCCAGGACTTCGGCGATGCGGTTCAACTGGCCGCGCAGTACAGGGGTGTACCGGGCGTGCGGACCGGTCAGTCCCGGTATCTGCTCTGCGAACGTCGCTGCCGGGCAGTCGACGGCCAGACACTTGAAGCGCCGTATGAGCAGCACAATCACCACCGGTACACCACCCAACGGAGTATCCCTCAGACGTCGTTCGTACCGTCCATGGCTCGTACGGAGCGTTCCTCACAGCGCGGGCACCGCGCCGACGACATACGCGAACGTGTACGCAACACGACGCCTTCCTCCGACCGCTGTACCGACTCGATCACCACGGTCGACAGATGCGGCAGGACCTGCTGTAACCCGTCTGAACTACACACTCGCACAAACGACCAACCAGACACTGCGTCACAAGATCAGCGACAGAGCCGACGAAGGTTCTGGCTCAACTTCTGTGGAGCATCCACGCTGCGTGACTGTTGATCTCCATAGTGGCTCTCGCTCGATCGTCCTGAAATGCCCCATGGCTGTCGTTTCGTGCCCGAGAGTTCGGGGCCGTGAACGAAGTGCTGCTGCGTCTGGAAGAGCTCCTGTTCCTGTCGGACCCTGAAGTCGCGGTGATGTCAGCGGAGGACGACGGCGAGGCGATCTGGATTGGCATCGCCCGCAAGTCTGCTGGTGCTGAGTGTCCGGGCTGTGGAAGGTGGTCGAACCGGCTTCATGGATCCTACCTGCGGTTTCCTGCTGATCTGCCCAGCGCGGGAAGGCGTGTGGTGCTGCGCCTGCAGGTCCGCAGGTTCATCTGCGCGGACACCTCCTGTGGACGGCAGACCTTCGCTGAGCAGATCCCGGGACTGATCCGCCGTCACGCTCAGCGGACTGACCGGCTGCGTTCGGCCTTGGCCGAGGTGGGTCTTGCGTTGGCCGGCCGCGCTGGAGCCCGTCTTGCAGACGTCTTCGGCATCTCCGCCAGCCGCAGCACGGTGCTTCGGTTGGTCGATGCGATGCCTGACCCTCAGCCGTCGGCCCCGCGGGTAGTGGGTATCGACGAGTACGCGATGCGCAAGGGCCGTATCTACGGGACTGTCCTGGTCGATGTCGAAACCGGCAGGCCCGTGGATCTGCTGCCGGACCGTGAGGCAGCCACTGTCGCCGCCTGGCTTGCTGAGTGTCCTGAGGTTGAGGTGGTCTGTCGCGACCGCGCCCCCTTCTTCGCCGAAGGCGCCAGCACCGGGGCTCCCACCGCGGTGCAGGTCGCAGACCGTTTCCATCTCTGGCGCAACCTCGGCGAAGCCATTGAGCGATGCGTATCGCGCCATCGCACCTGTCTGCGAGCGCCATTCACGGTTCCCGGCTCCGAGGGCGTCACCGCACCACCGGCTCCCGAAGCTGGCGCGTCACCGTGGCCGACTGGACACCGCTTCGCCGATCGAACCCGCGAGAAACACGCCATCGTGCACGGAATGCTCGGCGAAGGACACAGTCGGCGGGCGATCGCCCGCGAACTCCGGATGACCTACCGAACCGTTCAGCGCCTGGCCGACGCGGCAAGCCCGGAGGAACTCTTCCAAGGACAGTGGCAGAACCGCAGAACGAAGCTCGACGACTTCAAGCCGTACTTGCACGAGCGGTGGGCCGGGGGCTGCACGAATGCCTGGACTCTCTGGAAGGAGATCCAGAGCCACGGATACGCAGGTGGATACGGCGCCGTCCGGGCCTACCTTCGTCCCTTTCGGGACGCCGCGCCGGAGGGACGGCCGGCATCGCCCAGGACCGTGGCCGGGTGAATCCTCACCCACCCTGACACCCTGCCAAAGAGGGAACGACTGAAGCTGAAGTCCGTTCTGGCCCGCTGCCCCGAGCTGGACGCCCTCGCCGGGCACGTCCGTTCCTTCGGGCAGATGCTCACCCAGCTCCAGGGAGAACGGCTCCCCGAGTGGATTGCGGCGGTCCGGGCCGACGACCTGCCCAGCATGCACACCTTCATCAGCGGCCTCGAACGCGACCTCGCGGCCGTCACCGCTGGCCTGACCCTGCCCTGGAGCTCGGGCGTCGTCGAAGGCCATGTCAACCGCATCAAAATGATCAAGCGGCAGAGGTATGGACGAGCTGGCTTCAAACTTCTGCGCAAGCGGGTACTGCTCGCCTACTGACCTCGCTGTCAGCGGCCAATGCGACGATCCCCAGGCAGCCACGCAAGGAGAGACATGGGTACCTGGGACATCGGCCCCTTCGACAACGACACCGCCGCCGACTTCGCCGGTGACCTGGACGAGACAGCACTGGAAGAACGCGAAGCCATGATCCGGGGCGTGCTCAAACGTGCCGCCGGGCCTGCGGACTTCCTGGGTATCTACGACGGTGAGCGTGCAGTGGCCGCGGCGGCCCTGGTCGTCGCACAGCATCCTGACGGCGATCCGGCGTGTTCGAACTATGGCCCATCAGAGCCGCTACCGGAGTTGCCTGCAGACCTTCGAATGCTCGCCGTCGACGCCCTGGACCAAGTGGTCTCCAACCGGTCTGAACTCGCCGAGCTGTGGGCCGAAGCCGCGAACTGGTCGAAGTGGCGCCAGGACATCACCCGCCTCCGCGACGTCCTTGACCCTCCGATCCCGCCACAAGAGGAAGCCCTCTTCGAGATCTAATCGGTGACCCACAGTCACGGACCACAGAACTTGAGTCAGAACCCAAACTCACCAACAAATGCTGTACCTTGACGTGAGCGAAGCCAGGTGCTGCGTCGGTTCGACGCACAGCTCCGTAAAGGTCGCTGACCGCATGCCTCCTCCTTGAGGTCGGTAGCCCGCCGACGGTTGTTCCAACATATGGTGCCGGAGACACCCCCGCGGCCTCAGGGCGGCGGTGTCGGCGTCGGCATGGCGACAATGCCCTGGGCCCGCCGATGTCCCGGAGCCGGAATCACCTGCGGCACCTATTGCGTCATGCCCCGCGGTTTCTCCTGCGGTATCTGTCGCACCCTCTTTCCGTAGCGTCGGGCGTTTGCGCTGGTCACCATGCCTGTAGAGGCGTGGTCGGGGTGCTGACATCCCCTCTGCGCACCCCTCTGCCGCCCGACTACCGAAACGGAGAGGGTGGGGGCGGGGCAGGCGGAGCGCCTCGGGGATCGGCGGCCGGCCAGTCCCCGCACGTGTCCGCGGGGCCGCGCGCGCCCTCAAACTCGCCTGCTGCCTCATCACTCACCGACAGATTCGCTTCCTGTGTTAGCTGTTGTCAGTAGGCTGCAAGTATGACTGAGCTGGCGGCTGGCAGGCCCGGGCTGCGCAAGCCGCGAGAGTTGCATGATGTCCACGAGTTCCTGGACCAGGTGCGGCTCCGCCCGGGAATGTGGGTTCGCCGCGGCTCTCTTCAGCATCTGGATTCCATGCTTGTCGGCTACGCAGTGGCCTGCGAGATCCACGACAGCGATGAGAGTTTCGACTTCTGGAACAGCGGCCCCTTCTCCCAGTGGTTGTGGAAGCGGATGAACATGGTGTTGGGCTTGTTCCTTTTTGGCAGACATTCGAGATCAGGGGTTCGTCCCCGGGAGGATGTCCATCATGGAGAGCATGAGGAAGAAGAAGCCTCGCCCTCGCCGTTCGTCCACGCCGGAGTTCAAGGCCGAGATAGTCGAGCTGTGTCGGCGTGGTGACCGGTCGGTCGGTCAGATCGCGAAGGACTTCGATCTGACCGAGACCGCGGTGCGGGACTGGGTCAAGCGGGCCGAGGGCGACGCGGGCGAGCGTGACGGACTGACCAGCAGTGAACGCGAGGAGCTGGCTGCGCTGCGGCGGGAGAACCGCCGTCTGCGCGAGGACGTCGACATCCTCAAGCGAGCCACGGCTTTCTTCGCGAAGGAGATCCGGTGACGGTGGACCCGTTCATCGAGGCGGAGAAAATCGCAGGTCACAACCTCAATCGGGCGTGTGAGCTGTTGAAGGTCTCCAGAACCGCGCCGCCCGCACCGCGATCTTCGACTTCATCGAGAGCTGGTACAACTTGCACCGACTGCACAGCAGCCTCGGCTACCGCAGTCCCGCCGAATACGAGACCGCACTCGCAGCCTGACCACGACACCAACGGTGTCCGTCAAAGCGGAACAAGCTCAGGCTTCCTGGGCAGAAGGTCAGCAACACCGCAGGAGCCCGGGCCCCCCGCACCAACACAGATACGCCGCATGATGAAAGAAGCGAGATTCCCATGAACACGAACCCTGAACTCGAAGCCCAGTTCCGAAGCGGAGTTCCGC
Organism: Streptomyces sp. NPDC001933; assembly: GCF_042890955.1. Lineage (NCBI taxonomy): Bacteria > Bacillati > Actinomycetota > Actinomycetes > Kitasatosporales > Streptomycetaceae > Streptomyces > Streptomyces sp. NPDC001933. Next base: position 6,949 of record NZ_JBIASS010000046.1, read on the forward strand.
ACTCGGCCCGAGTGTGGAACTTCTGGATCGGCGGGAAGGACAACTACCCCGTCGATCAGGCGTTGGGAGAACAGGTCATGGCGGCCTACCCGGCGGCACGCGACCTCGCCCGGGCCTCCCGCGCCTTCCAGGCACGCGCGGTGAGCTACCTCGCGGAGGCGGGCATCGACCAGTTCCTCGACCTCGGGACCGGCCTGCCCGTACACGACAGCACCCATGAAGTCGCCCAGAGCGTCCGCCCCGACGCCCGCATCGTCTACGTCGACAACGACCCCCTGGTCCTGGCTCACGCACGCGCCCTGCTCACCAGCGCACCCGCCGGAATGACGGACTACATCCACGCAGACCTGCGTGACGCCGAGCTGGTGATCCGGGAAGCTTCACGGACCTTGGACATGACACGCCCGATAGCGGTGATGATCCTCTCAACCCTGGGACACGTCGAGCCGGAAGCCGGAATCCAGCTCACACGCCAGTACATGCGGGCCTTCGTACCCGGCAGCCATCTGGTTCTCTGCGACACGGTCGCCACGCCACAGACGCTGGCCGCCCAGGAGGCATACGCCTCGGGGGACACCCCGCCCTATCTCGTGCGCCAGCCCGAGGAGATCCTCGCTAGCGCCGACGGCATGGACCTGGTCGCCCCGGGATTCGGGTCCATCTCCATGTGGCGTCCGGGCCCGGGGCAAGAAGGGGATGAGCCCGTCGACCAGTGGGGGTTCGTCGCCCGCAAGTGATACGCGTCCGGAGCGCAGGACGGACACCATGGACCGGCTGGATCCCGATGAACCGGCTTCCGCAGCGAAGGCCAGGCTGATGAGGCGTCTTCGGCCAGGACAACAATCTATTCTGCACTCGCAGACAAGTTCGAAAGAGTGGATTTCCCATGTTTCAAGAGACTCCGATCTTCGACCGACTTATCCGGGAAGAAGGCAATGTCCCTGTCGAGGTTCGTGGAGAGGCCCAACGGATAGCACGAGACCTGCAACGGGTCATACCAGCGATGCAGCCTTCCGTGAACGCCGGAGCGGCCCCGCACGGGCATGCTCTCCAGATGGGCATCTGACTGCATGGCAATGTGCCCTGCGGCTGCGATGACGAGCCCCTGAGAGCAGGCGCAGCCCGTGGGCTGACGGAGCGGACCGCGGCCGGCACCGGTGCCGGGATCCACCTCCGCCCTGCTCCGTCGGGGCCACAGCTGAGCAGGGCTGGCGCAGGCGAGCTGAGGGACGCCCTGACTGCCTGGCTGCACTTCAGCAGCCATTCCCGGCCCGAGAACTAACGGTCTGCCCCTGCCCGGACCAGTGATGGCGCACGAACCTCGGCCCGGGACAGGGGAGCGGCCGGAGACACTGGCACTTCCCGGGCCGTGTGGCAGGCCGGTCCGGAATCCTGAGTTCTGTCCCGATCAAGAAACTGTCCGCCTACCGTGGGTGAGGAGAACGTCTGTACAAGGAGGCCGGATGAAGCGCGTGCTCACAGGGACCGTCGCTTACGGCGATGACCGCCAGTCCGGAGACGGGCAGGTCGGAGGCCCGTACTCCAGCCCGGGAGACCCGGGCAATCCGATGCCGGATCCGGAGCCTGACGACAGCGACGACGACTAGGCCACGCTGATGCCTCTCGATGCAGAATCCCTCCGCCGGCGTTGTGCCGAGGAGATGACCCTCAACCCCCGCGGCTTCGCCGGGGCTTCCTGGCTGCGGGACGTGTTTCTCACCGTGCCGCGCGAGCACTTTGTTCCGGACCAGGTGTGGTGGCCCACCGCACGTGAGGACGGCCTGTACAGCTTGATCGACCGGACCGAGCGGCCCAGGGCCTGGCTCAAGGCCGTCTACCGCACCGGCACCGCACTCATCACCCAGATCGACGACGGCCAAGTACCCCCGACCGGGCCTGCCGTAGGGGCCTTCACCAGCAGCGTCTCCTCCAGCGGCGTCATCATCGAACTCCTGCGCCACCTCGCACCCCGCCCTGGCGACCATGTCCTAGAAATCGGCACCGGCACCGCCTACACCACCGCCCTCCTCACCACCCGGACCGGTCCCCAGACCGTCGTGAGCATCGAGATCGACCCCCGGATTGCCGAGCGGGCCCGCGACAGGCTCACAGCCATGCAACTCGACCCGCTCGTCATCACCGGAGACGGCGAGCAGGGCTACGCACCCGCCGGCCCTTACGACCGCATCGTCGCCACCGCATCGGTCCGCCGCATCCCACCCGCGTGGCTGGAACAACTGCGTCCAGGTGGCGTGCTGGTGGCCCCGCTCGACAGTCCGTTCGGCTGCGATCTGCTGGTTCGTCTCACAGGGGACGGGCAGGACGGCGGGAGGGGGAAGTTCGTTGCCGCGGTCGAGTTTATGCGGGTACGCGGGCAGCGTGAGCGCCGCCCGCACGCAGAGCTGGGCTGGCCCGGCGAGCTCGATCCGGAGCGCTGGCAGGACCTCCGGATCGACGCCGGGCCCCGCGGACAGAGAGTTATCGAGCCCTCAGTCCTGCCGCAGTGACGGCGGCCGTCACCCAGCCAACATGACCCGGCCCGCAATTCCAGGCCTACCGCCCCGTGCTTGCCGCAGCTCACGTCATAGCATCCTGCTCGTCGCCTTTGCTGGGGGCTCTGACAGGCCGCTAATCGGGCCGCGTCCTATTCGGGTGTCAGCTGCCTGACCGGGCCCGCGACCGGGTTCCGGCCGCCTCGTACCGCATGGCGCAGCAGGACGCATCTGGACACAGGCTGGGCACTCCACAGGTACGCCCCTTCCGGACGAACGCCGCAACGCCCAGGAACCGTCCGGCCGGTGGAGCGGGCGAAGAACCTTGGTGATCAGCCAAGCCAAACGAGCGCAGAGATGCGGATCTCCCGCAGCTCACGGAGAATGATGTACTCGACGATGACCGGCTCGCCGGGGATTTCAAGGGAGTGACGCACGCCGATTTCGGGTCGGCCGGCGGGCCGAGCGCAAGAAGGCTGCACACGCCCTGATCCACGAGGTGCTCGCCCAGGGCCACTCACGCCGGGCGATCGCCCGGCACCTGGGCTGGGGTCTCAACACCGTGCTCCGATACGCGAACACCGCACGCTGGCAGGACGCCATCCGCGACAACCGGCCCCCGGCCCAGCAGACTGGACCCCTACAAGCCCTACCTGGAACGATGATTCGCCGAGGGATGCGCCAACGTCACCCGACTCCACGGCGAGCTGGTCGCCGAGTAAGCTCCCGTCACCTACGGGAGGAAGACCGCGTCGGCCTCAAGGACGTCCTGACCCGCTGTCCCGAACTGGACACGGCCGCCGGACACGTCCGCGATTTCGGCGAGATGCTCACCAGCCGCCTCGGCGCCACGCTCCCTGCCTGGATCGACGCCGTCAATGCCAGCCAACTGCCCGGGCTCACCGGCTTCGCACTCCACCTGCCCCGAGACCTCGACGCCGTGACCGCCGGCCTCACCCTGGACTGGAGCTCGGGCAGCATCGAAGGCGCCGTGAACCGCATCAAAAAGATCAAGAGACAGCTCTACGGCCGAGCCGGCTTCCACCTGCTCCGGAAGATGATCCTGCTGTAGTAGCCCGGAAGCAGTCTCTTGCTGATGCGGGTTCGGTGGGCTAGAACTTCGTGTGATCACTTTTGTGTGTGCCGCCTGCACCCGCCCTCTGACCAGGACTGTGCAGCTGTCCGAGACCCTGGTCAGGCCAGAGTTCGACGGGCGTATCGGACCCGACGGATATCGCCGGGCCCCGGCCACGATGCATATGGGGCGCTATGCCCTGGAGCCCGAGCCATGGGGAGCCCCGTTCCTGCCGACCGACGAACCCGTCGCGGTGTTTCCCGGCGGGCCTTGTGTCGACGATCCGGACGGAGACGGGTTCCTGACTTCCGTAGGCCCCCGAAACACGATCGTTCTCCATCCCGACGACGCACCAGACCTACTGCCCGACCTTGAGGGAGACCACACAGGCTGCTGCGGCTGGCATGGTCAGAGCGGCCTGAACCGGCTGTGCCCGTGTGGCGCTGCCGTAGGAACAGAGATCAGCGAGTGTTACACCGCGTACGAACTCCACCTCGACCCAGCACAGGTCCATGCGCTGGATGCCAGCATCGTCGGACCACCGTCAAAGTTCGGTGAGGCAGAACATTAGGCGTGGAGCCGAGGCTCAACCTCCCACATCATCGAACAGCACGATGACTCTCCGCGATCGCTCCCCAAGATCTGTGCCAGAACCCAATTCTCATCGAGATTTCTGAGTCGTTCGATCGTTACTGTAGTGCAGGCCGACGTCCCGACAGCGGCAGCCGGGGAGACGGTGGCGAGCGTGGCACCAGCCGCGACGAGGAGGGTGATGGCCGCAGACGCGGCTACTCGCCCGGTCCGGCGCGAGCTGCTGAGATGCTTGTGCATTGAAATATTCCCCGATGGTGTAGGGGGGCCTGGCACGAGAAGAAGCCGACGGGCTTGTTGCAGCGATTCGCGCTTCTCCCGAACTGCGCTGACGTAACAGCACGTCAGGTGGGCCCCGTTGAATGTTCCTATTCGGAAAGGGGAGCAAGATCTCCCTATCCGGCTCGATCCTGCGACACTTCATGGCGCAGCGTCAATTGCAATGGTGGAGCGATGCGGGGGCGACCTCCAGCGCCCCGGTCTCACGGGGAGTCGCCTCGACGCTGCTCGACGCCTGCGAGAAGCAGCTGGTGGAGGAGGGCGCGCGGGTCGTGCTCACCGAGGCTCGCCCCAGCTCGGTCCGGACGGGCAGACCGCGCACCCCGAGGTCGGCGTCATCCACGGCATCGCCGTCGACCCGCAGCACCGGCTACACCGCGACAGCAGATGCAGGGCATTGCCTGCTTCACGGTGATCACGGAGCGTGCAGCCCCGTGAGCCCGGCCGCCCCGGCGGCCACACAAGCCCCTTAGGTGCCCGGCAGAGGGCGAACCAGGCCCGTTCCCGGGGGGCTTGAGGCCCGAGGAAGCCTTACCACATGCACCGACGGACCACCTGCCCCCGTAGAGCCAGCGCTTTTGCCCGGCCCTTCTGGGAGCGGCAGGCGGTCGACCTCACCTACGCCCCCGAGCTGCTGCTCAAAGCCGTGAACATTCGACGCGGGCTAGCCTCCGCAGCGCCTCCCGAGCTGCTGTCAGAACGCTGCTCACTGTCGTGTACGAAGCCACGGTGGAACGCTGGAACGGCGATCCTCCTGCTGGATCGCCTGTTTCAGTGGCCGCAGCCGGACATGGGGGTGTCGAGGTATTTCCAGGTCTGGGGTCCGACCTGGCCGTCGGGCTTGAGACCGCTGCAGCGCTGGACGGCGCGTACGGCGGTGTCGGTGCCTTCTCCGAACTTGCCGTCGACGGTGAGCGTGTAGTCGTAGTTGGAGTTCAGCAGGCACTGGATCTCCTTCACCTTCGAGCCGACCATGCCCTTGGCCATGACCTGCTTGCGGTCCCAGTTGTAGGGGCAGTTGGCGCGGCCGGCGGCGCCGGGCGAGGCGGCCGTGCTGGGAGAGGCAGGAGCAGCGGCTGGGGAAGATGCCTCGCCCTTGGCTGAACTGCTGGGGCGCGGTGACTTCGTGTTCGTATCTTCCTCGCCCGTGGAGTCCTGGTCCTTGTTCTTCTTCTCGTCGTCCTTCGGGGGCAGGGGAGTTTCGTCGACCACGGGCTGGTCGTCGCCGGGGCGGTTGTCGCCGCCGGCCTCGACGGTGGGGCTCTGTGTTTCGTGGACTGAGTACCAGCGTCCGACCAGCAGCAGCGCGGCAAGGGCGGCGGCGATCAGCGCGAGGATTTTGATCCGGCTCCGGGGAGCAGCTGCTGGCTTTGCCGGTGCGGCCGGGCCGGGCGTGGATGGTGCGGGAGCCGGGCTGGCCGCTGCTGGTTTCGGAGCTGCGGTGCCAGGAACGGTGTCCGGGGCTGTCGGCGGCACGGGGTCCGGGACTGTCGGCGCGGGATCCGGGGCTGCTGTCGGCGGCGCGGGATCCGGGGCTGCTGCCGGCGGCGCGGGATCCGGGGCTGCTGCCGGCGGTACGGGGTCCGGAGCTGCTGTCGGGGGTGTGGGGTCCGGTACGCCTTGTGCGGGGGTTGCCGGTGCGGGAACGGGCGCTGCTTCGGACGGTGCTTCTTGCTGGGTGTCTTGGGCGCGGCGTGCTTGGTCGGCGGTGTCCCAGAGGCCGAGGAGGGTGTTCTTGTCGAGGCCGCGGCGGGTGCAGAGGCGTTCGACGGCTGCTCGGGGTGGGAACGCGGTGCCTTTGAGGACGCGGTTCCAGGAGGAGCGGGAGTAGCCGGTGTCGTGGGTGAAGGCGTCCAGGGAGAGGTTCTTGGATGCCTTGACCTGTCGCAGTGCCTGGAGCAGTGCGGTGACTTCCGGCAGTGGCTGCGCGGGCGGGTTGTCGCCTTGGTTGGGTTGCACAGATCTTCCCCTTGGTACCGATGTGATCGTCGTGTTCCAGAGCCGTTTCTTTTCGCAGGTCAGGGGCCTTGTGGAACGGCCGGGACGGCGCGGTACGGCTGGAATGCCGATCAGGCTACCGGTGGGACGGCGGTACCCCGAATCTTCATCTCGTCGACGCCGCAAAGGCGCGGCGCAAACTGCCTTCCGGGTGTGTGCCGGTGGGTCTGACGAGGGGTGAAGTCGTGCGCATCATCAGCAAGAAGACGGGTCTTCAGGCGGGTGCCATGGTGGCGGTCGCGGCCGCTGGATTTGGCCTGATCAGCTTCATGGGGCAGGAGCAGGCGCAGGCGAACAGCCCGGCCGCGTACGGGGTGAAGGGGTTCGACACGAGCCATCACAACTCCCACCCGATCCAGTGGTCGGCGTCCGTGAGGGCGGGGTACTCGTTCGTGTTCCAGAAGGCGACGCAGGGCACCGGTTACCGCGACCCGCAGTTCGCGGGTGACTTCGCGGGGGCGTCGCGGGCCGGGCTGATGGCCGCGCCGTACCACTTCTACGACTCCGGTTCCGGCGTGGCTCAGGCCGACCACTTCATCCGTACAGTCCGGGCGGCCGGGTACGACGGGAAGCGTGCGGGGCAGTTGCCGCCGGTGGTCGACCTGGAGAAGATCCGCGGCCGGTGCCCGGCCGGGGTGAGCAACACCCAGGTCGCCGCGTTCCTGACCAAGACCCGTCAGGCGTTCGGGGTGAACCCCATCGTCTACACCTCGAAGGACTTCGCCGACACGTGCCTGCGTGGCAACACCGGTGCCCTGGCCAACAGCCCGCTGTGGCAGCCCCGCTACGGGAGCGGAACGCGTGAGCCCGCTCCGGTCGGCGGCAGGTACTGGTCGATCTGGCAGTACACCGAGAACGGATCGGTACCCGGTCTGCGGGGCAAGGCCGACGTGAACGTCTACAAGGGCACGCTGACCCAGCTCCGCGCCCTCGCCCAGCTCAGCCCCGGTCAGACCCCCACGGGGCCCGGCGCGGGCACGTCAACGCCCACCACGGGCACCGGCACCGGCACCGGGGCCGGGGCTGGGGCTGGTGGGGGTGCGTCGGCTCCGTCCACGGCGGTCTGGCCGCTGCTGAAGAACGGGGCGCGTGGCGTGAACGTCACCACCGCCCAGCACCTGCTGGCCGCGGCCGGCCAGTCCGTCACCGCCGACGGGATCTACGGCCCGAACACCCAGAACGCCGCCGCATTCCAGCGGTCCCACGGCCTGACCGCGGACGAGATCATCGGCCCGAACACGTGGAACAAGCTGGTCCGCACTGTTGGCCAGGGCGCGAACGGAGCCGCGGTGAAGGCCGCCCAGGCGCAGCTCGCCGGGTACGGGAACCGCATCGCGGTCGACGGCGCGTTCGGCCCGGCCACCCGGAACGCGACGGTCGCGTTCCAGCGGTCCCACGGACTGACCGCTGACGGGATCATCGGTCCGAAGACGTGGAACAAGCTGATCAACGGCGCGAAGTCCGCCCCGACCACGCCTGCCCCGACCCAGCCGGCTCCGGCGAACGGCAGGCTGACCCAGCGCCAGGCCCTGACGCAGCTCGCCGCGGCCGGGATCAAGGCCCCGGTCGGGCGGACTTCCCTGGCGGGTGTCCGTGCCCGCACGATCCAGGGCGTCATCGCTCTGAAGAAGGCCAGCGGTTGCACCATCGTCATCACCGGCGGCACCGAGTCCGGCCACAGCACCAGGGGCAACCACTCGCACGCCAACGGTTACAAGCTCGACCTGCGTACCCGTGACGAGGGCGGCTGCGTGACCAACTGGATCAAGACCACCCAGCGCAAGGGCGCCCCGCGAGGCACCGACGCCCGCTGGCACGGCACCCTGGCCGGGATCTCCGCCGAGTACGTCTACGAGGTCCCGCGCAGCGGCGGCGTCCACTGGGACATCACCTTCATCTAACCCGCCAGCCCCTCCCCCGGCTCGTCACCGGTGCAAAAGCAGCCGCCACCGCACCCCATACGGGACGCTGTTGGTTAATTCCGTCCCGCTGGATCTCTATCCAGCGGGACGGAGTGCTGCGAAGGGCGGTGCGAGGGGGCGGCCGGTGAGCCAGGCGTCCGGCTTCTGCTCGCCGCAGCCGCCGCAGCGCGGGAGCAGCGGCGCCATGGCCTCCTGAGCACGAGAGATGCGCTCTCGGTGCTGCGCCAGCTCGCTCTCGGCCCGAGGCGATGTGGAATGATCGAGAAATGTTGGGGGCCAGCAGCGAGGACAGGCGAGCCATTCGGCGTGAGGCCAAGCAAGTCGTCAACGAGGTCGCGCAAGGACTCCGCACGTTGGACGACGGGACAACCTGGTTTGCCACCCTCTCCCCGGCAGGACGGCAGGTGGTACTGCAGGAGGTCGCTGGCTATGCGATGCAGGCGCACATCACGACGGCGGACGGCCACGCGGGAGTCGCTCGGTCCGGAGTGAAGCCCACCGCTAACCCTTCGGTGATGATTTGCATGGACCCACCCCGCTACAGGTTCGCGGCCCTCCCCGCTGACGAGCACATCAAAGCGTTCCGTGTCCTTGTCTCGGTGTTCTCTGTCGCCGACACCCGCCGCAGGCAGACCTACTGCAATGGCTCCTGCGGACACTCGTGGCACAACCTGCTTCCGCCAGTTGAGAGGCCGTAACGCAGGAGGCCGAGCAATGTTGAGAGCCGGTTCGCGCATTCGACTCGTGCCGTTGGTGCAGAGAAGATCGAGCGCATAGGCACCTGTGCCGAGATGCCCGGCGGGCTCGCCCTAAACGAGCAATAGTCAATACCTGTGGATCACGGCTGTCCGTTGAGGCCGAGTTTCCTCTTGCCGTAGGGGGAGAAGATCGACGCCCAGCCGGTCCAACCGGCGTGGACCTGGGCGATCTGGGAGGGCAGAGGCATGACGGGAAGCAGGTTTCTGCCCTTGGCCCAGTTGGCGAGGAGGCCCTCGGTGGTGTCCACGGCGGAGACGACCATGGTGACCTTCGCGTTGCCGTCGACCCAGGTGTCCCACAACGCCCACCCTTCGGGGCGTGCTTCCACTCCCAGTCGAGCACAGGCATGCGGGTAGGTCTCGTCGGTGCCGACAGGCATGGCCTCGGGGCGGATGAGGGCCACGGCCGCGAGGGGAACCTGTGGGCGCTCTGCCTCCTCCTCCAGGCACCCGTCCAGGGGGAAGTGGTAGTGCCGCAGCGTCCTTCCCAGAGCGTTGACACTGCGTTGGAGCGGCCCCTCGCCTTCGGCGTCGCCGGCGTACCAATGCTCGCCGGCAGCTGCGGAGGTGACTGCCTTGGCGAGCCGTTCGATCTCCCGCAGATAGTCGAGTTCGGAGAGCTCTGGCCTGGTCATAGGGGCAGTGTCGCATCGTTGCACCAGATCTGTGCAGCTGTTTTTCGCGTCACGCGGCCTGCTCCTGGCGTTCGACCAGGACGCCGTTCTCGAACCGGGCCCCGGTGCGGACAACGGGCACCAGGTGGGCACCGGTGATCGCGCGCCAGCAGGGCCTGGGCGGACTCGACGAGCTTGAACACCATCTCGGTATCGAGATGATGATCTACAGGGCCCTGTTCGGCGACGCTGTCGCGGCCTGTGTCGTCTCCTCCGAGCCCCTCGGAGGCCCCGCCTTCCACGTCGCCGGCCCCGCCGACATCCTGGAGTACGTCCTCCTCAGCAGCCTCGACGCCTACTCGGATAGGACTGGCGTCAATGGATTCCACTTCGACTCCATGAAGGAAGCCCCGTCGGCCGCGGACGACGTGCTGCCCACCGTCCTCGACTGGATCGGCGGCTGGTCCACCACGGCCTGAACACAGGCCCGGGCCGCGGGCCCACCACGCCCCGACGCACTATCAGACAGTCACGCACCCAACAACGTGACGACGCCCCGTCAGGCACTCACACACTCCACAACGTGACAGCGCCCGGGCCGCCCTTCCATCGCCGTGTGGTGGGATGGCCCGATGAACGCTCGTGATGTCGCTCGCCGACTGCCGGATATCGCCACCCTGCGAAACCTGTGCCGGTCGATGGCGATGCTGGACGCGATCCTCCAGCCCGGCGCACCATACCTGCGCCACCACCGGTTCGACGCCCACTGGTCCGCGACGCAGGAACTGGCCTCGATGGACAACGGCAGGGGAGACACCTACTCCGTCGTCTTCTCGGCGGCCGGAGCGTACATCCGCGGGTTCGACCACGAGTCCCCCATGAGCCCGTACGCGGGCGACGGGACGCCGTGGCCCGGCGTAGTCGACACCGTCCCGGAGGTGTTCCGGTCCTGCGTCGAGGATCCGGCTTTCCGGCTGGAGGGCATTGCGCACATCACCGTCTGCCTGTGGCGGGAGAACGCTGACGGGCAGTGGCGGACGGGAGAGGTCGACTTCGACGGCGGCCGTTCCGTTCCGGACGGGTCCGACTGGCTCTTTCGCCGCCTGGTCGACGGGACGCCCGAGGCGTACCAAGCATGGGCCCAGAGGTACTACCGCACTCCGGTGGACCTGGACGCGGTCATCGATGTGTACGAGCTGCGGCCTCTCACGCCGGAGCTGGTCGCCGCCCTGAACCCCGCCGTGACACTGGAGCAGCTCGGTGACACCATCGCGTCGATCGGCTACCGGTCCTGAGCAGAAGCGGGGCCCTCGGCGGGCCGTCCCTGCCCTGCGTCTTCCGCTACTGGAACTTCTCCACAGGCGTGCGCCGGCCGGCCCGGAAGTCGATCAGGGCGGCGCTGATGTCGAGCGCCGAGCCGAAGAAGAGCACCGACCGGTCGGCCGCCACGAGGATCGTCCCGCCGCCCCGCACGCGGTGCACGACAGCGACTGCACCGTCCTCGGGCAGCAGCACGTGACCGATGGCGGCGTCCGGAGCGATGCGGCGGTACAGCGTCTCGCCGAACTCGATGAGGCGACGCTGCTCCGGCGTGGGCGGCAAGGCGTCTGCGGACTTCTCCGCGCTCTCCTCCCTCATCCCGCTGCCCCGTCCCGTCCACGTGGTTGATCGCCGCGAGCTCCGCGATCAGGTCCGCGTCGCGCATCCCGGGCAGGGCGTACCCCTCGGCCTCGTCCCACGGGACGTCGAGGTCGTCCATGTGCACGCGCCATTCGGCGTCCGGCATGGCCCGGCGCAGCTCCGTGACGGAGTCCAGCACATGGGCGATCACCGGCATCAGGCGACCGGGATCGAGCGGCATTTTGGTGGACCCGGCGACGATCTCCTGAGGCCCGGCCGCACGCCGGTCGTACACGTACAGGCTTTCCTCGTCGCTGTAGGGAAACGACGCCATGTGTGCGGCGACGACGCGCGCGATGGAGGCCGACTCGGCCTCGGTCAGTGGTGTCGTGCGGTGCGCGCTGTAGTAGAGAGAGACGCTCATGGCGGGCAGTGTATGAGGGGGGTGTGACAGTGCGGGCCGAGCGCCGGGACGAACCCCGCCCGGGGCCGACGCCCGGCCAGGCAGGAACAGCCCTTACCTGCCTCTGACTACGCCGTCGGCGCGGCGTGCTCGAGACGGGTCCGGAGTTCGGCCTCGGCCGCGGCGAGCTCGGCAGGCAGCCCGGGCAGGAGGGCAAGGGCGGCAGTGATGAGCTCCGCCGACGCCCGTGGGTCTTCCCGGACCGCCCGGACCAGCACGTCCGCGTCCATCGGGGCCAGCTGGTAGCGCCATGCGGGGTGGGCGTGCGTCGCCGCGTAGTGGGCGGTCAGGATCTCGACGGGGGACAGCTCGGCTCCGCACCGGCGCAGGAACATCGCCAGGCCGTACTGGTTGATGAGCCCGCAGATCTCCTCAGCTCGGGCCTGGTTGCGGTGGTGCGCGTCGTGGATCTCGTAGACCACGGCGTACACGAGCACGCGTTCCCGGTCCGTGCGCGGCATCGGGAACGGCTCGTCCCTCAGCAGCGCCTCGATGTCGGCCGGACGGAGGAGGGGACGACGGCTCGTGCCGGTGGAGGAGACCGTCAGGCGGACGGCACCGAGTGCGACGGCGTCCTGCGAGAGCGTTCGCGCGTACCGAAGGCCCTCGCCCGCCGCCGACTCGGCCTCCCGGCAGGCCGCCCGCACCTGCGCGACCGTCGGCCCGTCGGTCCAGGCGAACGTCCACGCGCGTGCCGAGTCGGACCACTCGGCCTCGACCGCACCGTGCCGGTGGAGTGCGAGGCCGAACCGTTCGGTGAGCGTACGGGCGAGTCGGCGAAGGCGCGTCGCGCGGTCGGAAGCCATCGGACGCCAGTATCCACCGGACCCAGCGGGACCCACGCACCGGTTCGGCCGTCGCGAAGCGCCGGTCCCGGCCCTGGCCCAACGGCATGGCTGCGCGCCGATCCGCCGGAGACGCCGACGCGCAGCGTCGCCCCAAGCCTCGACGCGGGACTACGACCGGCTGCGGAAGCGGGCCGTCGACGGCGCCTGGGACCAGGTCTTCACCCCTTGCCGGCCCGGGCCGACGCCGAAGTCGGCCTGGACCGGATCGTCGCGGTCGACTTCGCCGTCTTCGTCCGGTCGGCGAGACGATCCGAAAGACACGCCTCAATCGTCGGCGTGCCGGTCGATCCAGCCCAGGGCCGCCGCGCGTTCGGCTTCGGTCGGCGCGGGGCGCAGCTGGTCCGGGTATCGGATGGGGTAGTGCTCGCGGGCGGTCCGCAGGCCGACGGCGCGGGCCTCGGGGGAGAGACTGGGGTGCTCGGCGACCTCCAGGGCGCGCTGCCACCAGCCCCGGCTGCGGGGGGGGGTGCCCCTATCTCTTTGGTCAAGGTGGATGGGTGCTGTTTTAGGGCGTCTGGAACGATGTGCCCGTGCATGTTGATGATGAGACGGTGG
>NZ_JBIASS010000047.1:0-19981 GCF_042890955.1 Streptomyces sp. NPDC001933
TCAACCGAGATCCTCTGCCGTGCTGCCGCTGCCCGTGGTCAGAGCTGGGGGCATTCCTCCGTACGCAACTGGGGAGAAAAGTCCGTACGCCGACAGCATCGCGTACTCATCCAACGCCGACTACCCGTGGGGTCCGTGGCCGAGGCTCCGGGAGAGCGTCGACCGGGCGCAGAACCGTGTCCCCGGCCGGCTCTCGCCCCAAGGACGTCGGCCAGTCCGGCACCCGCGCGGCCTACCAGGGCGAGTCCGGCCTCGGCCAGAGCCGACCGTATTCGTTCGGTCCGTTGGCTGTACCGGCGGGTCAGGCCCGCGACCTGTTCGACGAACGTCCGCCGCCCGCATGAGACGTCTTCGCACGTGAAGCGCCGGACACGAAGCCGCGGCACCATCCGCCGTCCCGCAACGGGAAGGTCAGCAGGACGGGGCATCCGACATCCGACACCGACCCGAATCACCTCGCCGTCGTCCTGCACCGGCACCACCCTGATCTCCGGAGCCGCCAGGAAGAGCAGTTCTTCCAGCCGGAGCGGTACCTCGCGCACAACCCGGAACCATCAGCCCGGACGACGGCACCGACAGTTTCCAGACGATCCCGCGAGACGTGCGAGCGAGAACAACAGTCACAGGGAGCAGGCACACCACAGAAGTGGGACCAGAACCACGAGCGGCTCATCCAGCACTCCGAGAAGCTGATCACCTGGGCGGCCATCACCCTCATGACCAGGCGCCTCGCCCGCAAAGATGCCGCCCCCAGCCAACCAAAGAAACCGGCGTCGGCAGACACCTGACGGCGCTTCCCCAAACACGGCCCTGGCATCGGCCGGTTCGCGGCCCGGCTTCCGGCGGGGAGGACCGCGACGATCCGGTCCTCCAGGAGCACCCGCGACGCGACGACGGCGGGCGCGCCCTCAGGCGGCCCCGCGACCACGGCCGCGTCGATCTCCCCATTGCGGACCTTCGCCAGCAGAGATGGGCTCGACGCACCGATGAGACTCACAGCGACCCGCGGGTACCGGCGGTGATACTCCCCCAGCAGTTGGGGGATACGGGTGCCTTCCAGGCCGCCGACGGTGCCGAGCGCGAACGAGCCGCCGAGCAGACCGGAACGGTCGGCGAACTCCAGGACGGCCGCCGCGGCGGCCGCCAGACAGGCGCGGGCGTGCGGCAGCAGGGCGGCGCCACCGGAGGTGAGGACCACCTGTCGGGGCAGCCGTTCGAACAGTGCCTCTCCCAGCTCCTTCTCCAGGGCCTGGATCTGCTGGCTGATCGCGGGCTGAACGACATGGCAGCGGGCCGCCGCCTTGGTGAACGACCGCTCCTCCGCCACCGCGATGAAGTACTCAAGGGTCCGGAGCTCCATGGCCGACAAACTATCAACTCCTGTGCTGACAGCCCGGGTTATTGCCGCAGGTCCAAGGGCTGTCCCGTGCGGCGTGCCCCGGTGCGATCAGTTGCCGTGACGGCTTCCATCACCGCTGTGTATTGGACGTACGCAGCGGGTACCCCGAGGCTGGGTAGCCGAGCGTAGGCCGGCCCGATGGCCCAGGCGAAGGGCGGGGACAGACCGCGATGAGAGTGACCGTCGTCGGCGGAGGCATCGCCGGGCTGACCTGTGCCCTGAGCCTGCACGCCGCGGGTTTCGAGCCACAGGTGTACGAAGCGGCGCGGACGGTCGAGGCGGTCGGCGTGGGGATCAACCTGCTGCCGCACGCTGTCCGGGAGCTGTCCGAACTCGGGCTGGCCGGTGAGCTGGAATCCGTCGCGCTGTCACCTCGTCGGCTGAGCTACCGCGACCGGTCGGGCGAAGTGGTCTGGGAGGAGCCGCTGGGACTCGCGGCCGGATACCGCTGGCCGCAGCATTCCGTCCACCGCGGGCGTCTGCAGATGCTGCTGCTCGCGGCGGTGCGTGAGCGGCTGGGGCCGGACTCGGTCCGCACCGGCCTGCTGTTCCAGCGATTCGAGCAGACCGCGGGTGACGTCCGCGCCCACTTCATCGACCGGTCGAGCGGATCGCCCTCGGCCGCTGACGCCGACGTGCTGGTCGGGGCCGACGGCATCGGCTCCGCAGTCCGCGCCCAGCTCCACCCGGACGAGAGCGCCCCGCAGTGGAACGGCGTCCACATGTGGCGCGGCGTCGCGCGCCACCCGCACGTCCTCGACGGCCGTTCGATCGTCGTGGCCGGGGGCACCCCCGGCGCCAAGTTCGTCGCCTACCCTATCGAGAACCCCGCGGACGCGGACGGCGAAGCCCTGGTGAACTGGGTGCTGGAGGTCCGGCACGGGCTGTCCGCCCCACCTCCGGACGGCCCCGGCCGTCGCATCACTGCAGCACAGGCACGCGCCGGGCTGTCGTCCTGGAACCTGCCGTGGATCGACCTCCCGATGCTCGCCGAGCGCTCCTCAGCGATCTACGAGTACCCGATGCTCGACCGCGACCCGTTGCCGCGCTGGAGCTTCGGGCGGGTCACCCTGCTCGGCGACGCCGCACACCCGATGTTCCCCATGGGAATGAACGGGGGATCGCAGTCCGTCGTTGACGCCCGTGTACTGGCCTGGTGCCTGGCCCGGGAGAATGACCCCGCCGCTGCTCTCCGCCGCTACGACCGGATGCGTCGGCCGGCCGTCAACGCTGTCGTGCTGGCCAACCGGGCCCTGGGACCGGAAGAGATCATCGCGCGAGCCGCGGACCACGGCGGGGCGCTGCCCGCCGGGCAAGCCGAAAAGATCGCGGACCACTACAGACAGCTGACCCGGGCCACTGTGGGCCAGGTCAACACCCATGCGTCCTGGACGGTCCCACCGTCTGCCGCAGACCCGGCACACTGAGGACCGGGAACCCGGCGTGCCGAGCACCGGCTGTCCACTCGGGACCGGCGTGGGCTGGAATCCGGTCGAGTACGAAGCAATGGGGGCCGACTTCCTGACGCGCGGACGACGGATCGAGGAACAGGTGTTGATCCTGCGTGCCTTGTGTGCGCGTCAGGTCATCGATGCCGAAGGCGAGTTCGACCGTGTGGTCGGCGTGGGCCTTGAGCCACGGCCGCCGCAGCAGCCGATCCCCTGTGTGGATGGGCGGGTGGAGCGACATCGTGTTGGACCGCACCGGCCGGATGGCCGACGGTTGGTACCACGGCCGCGAATGGGGACCAGACGTCCCCAGGAAGTTCGAAGTGATCGCCACCGCCGCTGAGCGAGCCGGCCGCCTGGCCTCCGGCATCGTCCTGGAGGGGACAGTCGAGTGCCGGAGCTGGCCTACTACCGCGCCAAGGCGCTCCAGGAGAAGATCCTCGCGGCGCCGTCGCAGACGGCATCGGCCCGCGAGCCTGATCAGCAGCTCCCGCAGCTGCTCGCGGGCGGGCCGCCCGACGCCGATAAGGCGTGGCGGAGGCTGCGGGGCCAGGGCTCAGCGTCCCTGCCAGTGGGGTGGGCGCTTCTCCGCGAAGGCGCGGGCGCCTTCTTTCGCGTCTTGGGAAGCAAGTACGGGCGTGACGAACCGGTCCTGTTCGCGCAGGGCGTCACGATCACGGAACGCGGTGCGCTCGTTGACGACGCGTTTGACGGCCGTGATGGCGAGTGGGGCGTTGTGGGCGACGCGGTAGGCGAGTTCCATGGCCTGGGCGAGTGCCTCGCCCGGCTCGGTAAGGTGGTTGACGAGGCCGAGCTGCTCAGCACGCGCGGCGGGCAGGGGGTCGCCGGTGAGCAGAAGTTCCAGGGCGATGTTGCGGGGGATGCGTTCGGGGAGGCGGACCATGCCCCCTTCGGGGGGCACGATGCCGTAATGGACCTCGGTCTGGCCGAAAGTGGCGTTCCGGGCGGCGACGATCATGTCGCAGGCGAGGGCCATTTCGGTGCCGCCGCCCAGCGCGTAGCCCTCGACGGCGGCGATCAGCGGGGTCTTGATGTCGATGCGGGTGATGCCCCCGAAGCCGCGTCCTTCGATGACGGGTGTGTCGCCTTTCGCGAAGGCCTTGAGATCCATGCCGGCGCTGAAGACGCCGTTTGCCCCGGTGAGGATGCCGACCAGGAGTTCGTCGCGTGACTCGAGTTCGTCGATGGCGGCGGCCAGCGCCCGCGCGGTGGCGCCGTTGATGGCGTTACGGGCCTGGGGTCGGTCGATGATGATCACGAAGACGCCGTCGTGCTGCTCGGTGCGCACCGCGGGGGTGCCTGAAGCCTCGGTCATGATGCTGGTTCCCTTCTCCTTCCCCCTGGGCTGCGTCTGGGCGGACGTGCCCTCAGTCGACTGCCTCCGCCTCGCGCAGGCCCGTGATCGCGGCCTCGTCGAAGCCGAGGTCGCGGAGCACTGTGTCGGTGTGTTCGCCCAGGTCGGGGGCGGGGCGCGGTGGGACCTTCCGCTCCTGGTCCAGTCGTACGGGGCTGTCGATGGTCAGGGGCGGCTCTGCGCTGCCGTCCTCGATGGGGACGAGGATGCGGTTGGCTGTCAGTTGGGGATCACGGGCGAACTCGTCGATCGTCTGGGCGATTCCGTAGGTGAGGTCGGCGGCGTCGAGCACTTCGCGCCACTCGGCGAGGGTCCGGGTGGCGAAGGTCTTGTCGAGCAGGTCGGCGATCTCGGCCGCGTGGGCGTGACGACTCGGTGTGTCGGCGAAGTCCGGGTTCTGCGCCGCCTCGGGGTGGCCGATGGCCTGTAGGAACAGGGGGACCTGTTTGTCCTCGTTGGCGAAGGCCAGCAGCAGCCAGCGGTCGTCCGCCGTGCGGTAGGCACTGGTGAGTGCGTTCGGCGGGTCGGTCCGGTCGACGGGTCGAGGAATCTTGCCGCCGACGAGTGCGGCTTGCAGCCACATGCCGGCCGCCCAGGCGCCCTCGGCGATCAACGACGCCGTGACGCGGGCGCCCTCGCCGGTCTTCTCCCGCCGGTACAGCGCGGTCATGATGCCGGCGTACAGGGAGACGGCCGTGGAGTGGTCGCCGGATCCGAACACCGACATCGCGGGTGCCCCGTCGCGCTGGCGTGTGTAGTCCATCAGGCCGCTGCGCGCCCAGTACGCGGTCACGTCGTAGCCGGGCAGGTGGGCGTCCGGGCCTTCCTCGCCGAAGCCGGTGACATCGGCGTAGATCAGCCGGGGGTTGAGCGGTGTCAGGTCGTCGTAGTCCAGGCCCAGCTTGGCCCGGGTACGGGGCGGGAAGTTGGTCACCAGCACATCGGCCCACTTCACCAGGCGTTCCAGTACGGGTCTGGCGCCGGGCGACTTGAGGTTGAGGGCGATGCTGCGCTTGTTGCGGTTGTCCAGCTGCCAGGGGTAGTTGAATCCGTCGGCGCGGGGGTTGGGAGGGATGCGGCTGAGCATGCGGTAGGAGTCGCCGGTGTGGGGTGGTTCCACTTTGACGACGTCGGCGCCGAAGTCGCCGAGCATTGTGGCTGCGGCGGGACCGGCGATGAAGCTGGCCAGGTCCACGACGTGGAGTCCCTCCAGCAGGGGGGTTTCCGCCATGACAGGTCCTTTCTCGGCAGGGCCCGCGCGATACCGAAGGCCGCCCTCGACCAGGCGGGAAATGTCGGCTCGCCGGCCCGCGGTCAGTGGCTCGGGTTCGGTGTTACCGGGGCGAAGGCGTTGAAGCCGGTGATGTCGCGGCCGACTATCAGTGCCTGCACCGAGTCGGTGCCCTCGTAGGTGTCGATGGCCTCGATGTCGCACAGGTGCCGGGCCACGTGGTAGTCGAGGATGATCCCGTTGCCGCCGAGCATGTCGCGGGCGTCGGAGAGGATGGCCCGCGCGCGTTCGGTGTAGTGCATCTTGGCCAGCGCCACCTGCGGCATCGAATACTTGCCCTCGTCCATCAACTGGGCGAGCCGGGACTGCATGCACACCATGCTGGTGATGTCCGCCAGCATCCGCGCCAGCCGGTACTGGATGAGCTGGAAGGCAGCCAACGGCATCCCGAACTGCTTGCGCTCCTTGGCGTAGGCCAGTGCGGTCTCGTAACCCGCGATGGCCGCGCCGATCGACTCCCACGCCACGCAGTAGCGCGAGGCCAGCAGGACCTTCTCGGTGTCGCGGAAGGTCCCGCCACCGGCGAGCTTGTTCTCGGCGGGCACGCGGACGTCTTTGAGGGAGATCTGGGCGTTCTGCACGCAGCGCAGCGCCGTCTTGCCCGTGATGACTTGCGGATCGAACCCTGCAGTGTCTTTCTCGACCACGTAGCCGCCCACGTGCCCGTCGTCCCCACGGGCCCAGATGATCACGTAGTCGGCAAAAGTGGCGTTGCCGATCCACCGCTTGTACCCATCGAGCACATAGGAGTCGCCGTCCCGGCGGGCGGTCGTCTGAAGCTTGACCACGTCCGTGCCGTGCGCGGGCTCGGTCAGACCGAAGGCACCAATCTTCTCCATCCGCGCCATGGCCGGCAGGAACCGCTGCTTCTGCTCCTCCGAACCCAGCAAGGCCACGGAAGTCATGGCCAGGGCCGAATGCACGCCCATGAACGTGGACATGCTCAGGTCGCCGCGAGCCAGCTCCATGATCACGACCCCGGCCGTCACATTGCTCATCCCCGGGCATCCGTAACCGGGAATCTGGAAGCCCGCGATCCCCAGTTCCGCCAACTTGGGCACCAGTGCGTGCGGAAACTCGGCACGCTCCCAGTAGGGGTTGATGACCGGGATGACCTCCCGGTCCATGAACTCCCGGACCCTGTGCCGAAGCTGCTGCTGTTCTTCCGTGAGGAGCTCCCCCAGCAGGTAGTAGTCGGTCTCCTCGGGGCCGCCCAGCACCGGTGGCTGCACCACCTGTCCGTTTCCGGCTGGACCCACGGCGCCCAAGGCGCCCTCACCCATGCCTTGCGCTGCACCCTGCGTCGCGTTCATGTGCTGCGTCCCTTCTGTGCTGTACAGAGATCGGATTGCTTATCCGTCCCACTACGCGAGGGACGGTTCTTCCGTTGAAGCCAGCCGTCTTCTCCACCCGGGCCCGCCATGCCGGTCAGGGGGTGGGAGAGCGTGGCGATGTCGCGCTGCTCCCCGCCTACTGCGGTACCACCGGGCAGCGTGACCGCGCGGATGTGGCCGCAGAGGTCGGAAACGTAGGCGACGCCCGCCTCACCGTCCACGGCTAGGCCGATCGCTTCCTCGAAACCGCCGGCAAGGATCTCGGGCGCGCTCCCCGACGCGTCGGCTGCGGGAAGGGGGGCCCGGTTGAGCGTGTTGCCATCGGGCGGAGCGCCACGATCGGTCCAGTACAGCCAGTCGCCCTCGATGTGCAGATCGATTGGCTCGGGCAGCCCACTCCACAGGATCTCGATGTCCGAACGGTTCCCGGTGCTCTCGCCGGGCGGGGTCTCCAGACCGGCGCGGAAGATGCGGCCCTTGTCGCCCTTGACCGGCCCCTTCTGTGTCCAGTAGAGGTGTCCCCTTGCGGGATCCACCGCCACGCCGATGCACTCGCCCATGACGCCCTCCTCGGGCGGGTTCACGACGAGGTCGGTCAGCCCGCTGCCGTCCACGCGTGCCCTGCTGATCCGGTGGCCCTCGCGGTCGCCCCAGTACAACGTTCCGGCACCGTCGGAGGTCAGCTGCTTGCCGGTCGTGATCGCCCCGGCAGGAACCACCTCACGTGGCGCGCCTCCATCGAGGTCCATCGCGTGTACGCCGCCATTGCGCCGGGAAAAGTCCTGTCCGGCTTCACCCGGCTCGGCCGGGTTGACGACTGGTTCGCCCATGGTGGTCCAGCAGACCGTTCCGGACTCCACGACCACGCCGTCCGGGAAGGCCCCCGCATCCTCGACGAGGATCTCCACCCGGCCGTCCGGAATGCTCAACCGCAGCAGTTTTCCCGGGACGACCTGCAATACGAGCAGTTCCTTCCACACGGCCTTCGCCTTTCTCTCGGCTACTTGACGAGGCCCGTTCCAACGGTTCGCCGAGGAGAGGGAGCGCGGGGGTGGCAGAGGATTACCGCCGGTCACTTCCCTTCGTCGGCCGTGGCCGGAGGCTCCGGCCAGCCCAGCAGCCTGAGGACGGCGCGCGTGCGGTTGTCGCGGAGCTCCGCCAGCCGCTCGTAGGCCGCCTCACCAGTACCGTAGGTCTGCTCGACCTCGTCGAGCACCCTCCCCATACCGGCAGTGTCCGGCTCGCCGATCTCGAAGGTCATCTGGGAGGCGACATGTGTCACTAGATGCCGCATCCCCTCCGGGCCGCCGCCGAGAACCCCGCTCTGGAACGGGCCGATCGTGGCGTACCGGAGACCGAGCGCCGCCCGGACCAGGTCGTCAAGGTCCGCCACGTCGATCACGCCCTGCTGGACGAGGTAGGTGGCCTGGTCGTCGAGGACCTTTTGAAGGCGGTTGCCGACGAACCCCGGGATCTCCTTCTTGAGTCGGATCGGCACCTTGCCCAGCTCTTGGTAGACCGCCATCGCCCGGTCGACAGACCGCACGGATGTCTCCGGCCCGGGCACCACCTCCACCAAGGGCATGAGCTCAGGCGGGTTAAACGGGTGACCGATCACCATGCGGTCGGCCGCCGGGTTGCCCTTGGCGATGACGGACGGCAGCAGGGAGGACGAGGAGGAGGCCAGCACCACGTCGTCGCGGGTGTGCGCGGCGAGGATCGCGAACATTTCCTCCTTGACTGAAATCCGTTCCGGCCCGGATTCCTGCACGAAGTCCGCGTCTGCAGCGGCCTCCGCGAGATCGGCGGACGCGGTCACCAGCAGTCCGGCGAGATGCTGGTCCAGTACGTCCTGAAGATCGGGACGGGGGTCGCTCACTCGCACCTCCCAGCCCGCTGCGCCGAACAGCCGCGCCCACGAGATCCCGATGACTCCAGCACCGACGATCGCTGCTACGGCCACGATGAACCACTCCAAGGCGCACGTGTAGGGAGTCTGTCGCGCACAGGGCAACCTCACCCCCATTATTTCATGACAATTCGGGCCTCTCGCTTCGGCGACTTGACTGGGCCGCCAAGCCGGACCCCTCGGAGGTGCACCCGCGCGCTCGGGATCTGGCAGGGTGCCGATGACGATCGTCTACGACCGGACCAAGACCGTCGCCCGTCGGCATGTTTTTCCGGGCGAGGCTGTTCCGCTGCATCCGGAAGCGGTCGGTTTCGTCGGCCACTTCGACATCGATGCCCTGGCCGCCTACCACCCCACCGGCAAAGGACGTGTCGAGCGGCAAGTTCTCATCGTCCGCGACACGTCCCGGCAGACAGGTCCTTCTCCTCGGTCGAGGAGAAGGGCGCCGTCTTCACCACCTGGGCGCCGCAGCGACGGGACCAGGCCCGCAGGACTCATCAGCAGATCATCGGAGAGCGGATCGATCGTCAACACGATGTCGAGCTCGATCCGAGTGGGCGAGCGGAGGAAAGTGGCCCATCAGGCGGCCAAGAGCGGCCTCGTGTGGCTCACGCACCACGCGGCAAGCCTCACGGGAAGGCAGGGAGCGCGCTGCAGCTTGCTCTCACCCGGCGTAACCATCACGGCCTCGGCCCTGGCGACGACGACCGAGAAGTGGAGGTACGAAGCCCTGGCATCCATACGCTCCCCGCATCTCGGCTGGTCCGAGGACATGGCCTCGATGGTGGCGCTCCTCTTCTCGAACGACGACGCCTTCATCAACGTCCAGTCGTTCCTGGTCGACGGCGGCGCGCACTTGAGCCGAGAGCCGGGCTCGGTGACTCGATGTCACCTGGCCGACTTTCGCTTCGTCCTCCTGTCCGCGGCCACGAGGAGGTTCCACGCCGTGGCAACACCGGCAGGCGGCGGCTCATGGGAGCCTACGCCCAAGAAGGAACCGATCCGATAGGAAACATTCTGTTATGAGCGTTCTGTCCACCAGGTTCACCGAGACCTTTGCCGTCCGGTACCCGTTCGTCTGTGCCGGGATGGCCTTCGCGGGCGGCACCGCGCAGCTGGCGGTGGCCGTCTCCCAAGCGGGGGGCGTCGGTGCGGTGGGGGCCGGACTGATGTCTCCGGACACTCTGCGGCAGACCATCCACGAGGTCCGCAAGGGTGTGGCCGGCGCTCCGTTCCACATCAACCTGATCACATACTTCGACAACACCGAACTCGTTCGCGTCTGCGTCGAGGAGCGGGTACCGATCGTCTCCTTCCACTGGGGCCACCCGCCTGCCCACCAGCTCAAGCAGCTCCGTGAGGCCGGCATTTCGGTGTGGGAGCAGGTCGGCTCCGCCGACGCGGCACGGCGTGCCGTCGACGACGGCGTCGAGGTCGTCGTCGCCCAGGGCTGGGAGGCGGGCGGGCACAACTACGGCGGTCTGCCCACCATGGTCGGTGTGCCCGCCGTCGTGGATGCCGTGGGCCAGCACTCGCTGGTACTCGCCGCCGGTGGAATCACCGACGGACGCCAGGTCGCCGCAGCCCTGTGCCTGGGCGCCGACGGCGTATGGGTGGGCACCCGCCTGGTCGCCTCGCCTGAGGCCCAGGTCCATCCCGAGCACCACCGCAGGCTGATCGCCTCGCTGGGCGAGGACACGGTACGCACTGGGATCTTCGGCCCGGAGTGGCCCGATTTCAATCCGATGCGGGTGCAGCGCGACCGTGTGGTGGCCGAGTGGAGCGACCGGCCGGCTGAGGTACCGCCCCACCGTGACGAACTCGAACAGGTCGGCACCACCGTCTTCCAGGGCGAAGAGACCGTGCTGCGCAAGTTCAACGTGCTGCCGCCCGTACCCGCGACCGAGGCCGACTGGGAGGAGATGCCCTGGCTCATGGGTCAGGGCGTCGGTCTCGTCCACGACATCCGACCCGCCGGGGACCTCGTCCGGGACATGATGGGCCAGGCCGAGCGCGTCCTGACGACCCGACTGCAGCAGTGAAGGGCCAGCTGGCCGGCCGCGGAACACGCGATGCCGGCTTCCCGCAAGAACGACCGGCCGTCGGGCCCGGCCGGACCCCCGCGTCCAGTTCCCAGATCCGCTATCAGCTGGCCCCGGACGGCCGGGCACTGGTGGATGCTCTGCGGCCGCTCGCGCAGTGGAGCCTACGACGGGGCTCGGGCACCAGGGGTGCTGGAAGGGTCCCGGTGGGGCGCGGCTCGGGAAGCACGAGCCGCTCAAAGAGCTGATCGCGGCAGTGGAAACCGCGCTCGATCTCCACGCGCACCGGGTAGGAGCCCTCCCCCGCCACGCGTCCTATCTTCACCAGCGGACCGCTCACGGAACTCGGTGAGAGCAGGGAGACGATGACCGGCACCCCGCAAGGCGGCATCCTGTCCCCACTGCTGACGAACATCGCCCTGTCGGCCCTCGACGAGCAGCTGCACAGCCATGGAATTGGCGGCGCCGGTAGGCGCGTTTGCCTTCGGCGGCCATCGACAAGGCCGGGAAGTCATGCGGGAGGAAGCGCCGCTGACAGCCTGTCCCGTTCCGATAGAAGATCGGGTCACGGCTTCCCGCAGGTCGCAGGACCCGGGTTCGCCGGTCGCCGACCGTGCCACCCTGTCCTGCTTCCAGGCCGTGATCACCGGCTGAGGATGCCTTGGACGGAGAACAGGCCCGCAACTGGCCTTGGCCCCGGCGACCGCTTGGAGGCGCGCCCGTCTCACGTCGTCGGCGTGTGACGGTACGGACGGAGTGAGAAGCGGTCGAGGAGGCTCAGAACGGGGCATGTTGCCGCTCCTGGGGTCGGCCGTAGCAATGACCACCGCGCAGACCGGTTACTCATTCGGGTTTCGAGATCGACACCTGTACCCGTGCAGCGGCAAGCCCTGTGCATGATGGTCGGCCGACGCCCCCAGCGGTCAGCTCGACAACACATGACGGGGAAGCGGTTTCAGGGGCTGAACAGGCTGGGATTCTTACGGACGAATTCAGCCACCCCTGAAGGAGGTCGCCCGGTGACCTGCTCGACGCCTTCTGCCTTGCGGTCGTATCTATTCTCCGCGTGAAGGCGCCCCATGGTGGTGATGTGCTGGAAGACGTGGTCGGGCAGCCCCAGCGGCCTGAGATCGTGGTCGACCCATTCCCGCAGGGGAACGTCGGTGTACGTGACCGGTCGGCCCAGAACTGTGGAGGCCTCCGCCGCCATGGCGGCGACGTCCTCCGAGCGCGGGCCGGTCAGCTCGTAGGTCCTGCCGATGTGCGGGACCGGGTCGGCCAGGATCTCCTCCACGACCGCAGCGACGTCGCCGGCCGCCACAGGGGAGGTTTTCGCCCGGCCGAAGGGCAGTCTGATGGTTCCGTACTTCGCGACCGAGGAGAAGCCGACCCTGAACAGCGGGTTTTCCATGAACACGGTGGGCCTGACCTGGACAACGGGCAGGGCCGACCAGTCAAGAACCTGCTCCACCAACCACTGCTGCCGCTGCTGCACGGACTCGAAGGTGCTGGTAAGGCCGATCTCGGCGACTGTCAACTGGGACATGTTGACGAACGCTTCCAGGCCTCCGTAAGCACGCGCGACGGCCGCCGCAGTCACGGCAGCCTGCAGATACTGTGCCGACACACCCATGCCGAAATACATGCGTGCACAGCCTGCCAAGGCATCGGCGATGTCGCCCGCGCGCGTCAGGTCTCCGACGACGACCTCGGCGCCGGTCGCGCGCAGCGCCTGCGCTCGCTCGTCGTCCCGACGCACCATGGCCCGGACGGGCAGGTCCCGTTGTCGCAGCCCTTCGACAACGGATCGTCCGACGGCACCGACACTGCCCGCTGCGCCCGTCACCAGGATGGGCGGCACTCCGACTTCTCGGGTGCGGTTCATAGGGGCAGCCTGCGGTCCGCACGACTGCGGCGCAACCGGAGCCCGACGAACCTCGGATGCAGGCTCTATTCGTCGCATGCCCGCACCCTGAAGGCGCGATACGGCCGGTCGGCGACACGTGGCACCGCGGTTCGGAGTCGAACGGTGGCCGTGAGGAGCGGGAGAGCGCGAGGCCGGGGCGCGAACCGCTCCAAGTCCTCGGCCGAGACCGGGATCCCGGTACTCGCGCAAGTCCTGCAACACCGCCGGCACGACCAGCCCCCGGCTCCTCACCTTCGACCGCACTACAGACAGGCCGCACGGGGTGCGAGCGCGCGGAGGCCGGGGCGTTCGAGAATGCTCGCGCGAACAGTGGGTGCGTCTCCTCATCGGCAACGGATCGGCAATGGATCGTTCCAGTACTCATTCCGGGCCGTCTGGACAGCTGCCCTGAACATGCGCGACAACAAGTACTCCATCCTCGAATCCTTCGCGGAGCTGGAGGGATCGATCTGCTTGCCCGGCCCGGCATGGCTTCACCGGCCCGCGGCTCGGCCACCGCGCCGTCGACTCCTCCAGGGACCTGGAGCGGGGCATGTCCGGTGGTTGCCTCCAGAGCTGAGGCATGGCGTCAGAGTCACTAAACTTGGCGAACAGGGCTGTGGCTCAACCCTCTGAAGGAGCGGAACATGAGCGAGCTCAGCAGGTATCTGGAGCCGATCACCCGCGAGAACGTCGCCGTGGTCTTGGTGGACCACCAGGTGGGCTTGTTGTCCGGCGTTCGGGACATCTCGCTCGGCGAGCTCCAACACAACGTGGCAGCGCTGGCACGCGCGGCGACCGTATTGGGCATCCCCCTGGTTGTCACCACCACCGCGGCCGACAGTATGTGAGGGCCGACCGCCGCCGAACTGGTCCAGGCACTGCCGGCCGAACAGAAAATCATTGACCGCAGCACTGTCAACGCCTGGCACGACGACCGGGTCCGCGAAGCCATCGAGGCCACCGGCCGACAGAAGCTGATCTTCGCCGGGGTGTCGCTCGAAGTATGCGCCGCGCTACCCGCGATCTCTGCGACGGCCGTCGGCCACGACACGTACGTCGCCGTGGACGCCTCCGGCACCTTCAGCCAGGCCAAGCGCGAGGCCGGGCTGCTGCGCATGCAGCAGGCGGGCGTCATCGTCAGCGACTACGCCACCCTCATGGTCGGCGCCCGGTAGCCGAGAAACATCGACTCCCACCAGCGCGGATGAGATTTCGGCAGGCGCAGGCCCCGCGACGGATCACGAGGTACACAAAAGGGCGGTCCGCCGCGGGCGGACCGCCCTCCTGCCTCTTGACTACGCTCTGGCGGCTACCGCCGGATCCGCGGCGGGCGAGCCGTAGATGCCCATCTCGTAGACCGAGTAGCCCCAGGTCGTCTTCCGCTTAACGCCCTGCATTCGGACGTACTGCACCGCACTGCCGGAGTTGATCTTGATCACGTCATTGCCGCAACCGTCGGGGTGCTGGGTGGCCGCCTCGCTCCAGTTCGTCCCGTCCAGGGAGGTCTGGATCTGGTAGTCCGTCGCGCAGGCGCCCTCCCAGGCGAGGGTTACCGCTGCGACCTCGGCGGGGGCGGCGAGCTTCACTTGGACCCACTCGTTGTCGCTGTAGCCGGATGCCCAACGAGTGCCGAGCTGACCATCGTTGACGTACCGGGCCGAGAGCCGGTCGAGGTTCTGCTCGACACTGGATGCGCTCGCCGTGCCCTTCAGCGCGAGGTTCTCCGAGCCGCCCGCGGCGTCCCACAGCTGAAGCCGGATGCCCGCCTGGATGAGGAAGGAGTCGAGTACCCCGTCGCCGACCTTGGGCTGGACCTTGCCCCATGTGTTGCGCGCCGGATCGACCCGTACGGCCCGGGCCTGCTTCTGCAGAGCCTCGGAGTCGGCGAGCAGCGCCTCGGCCTTCTCCTTGTCACCGGCCTGCCGGGCTGCGAGCGCGTCCAGTGTCTTCACCATCGACATGCCCCACAGCTGGGTGGCGTCCAGCCAGGGCTTGGCATCGGCGGCGAAGCCCTGCTCCACCGATCCGGCGCGGATGGCGGCCGGGGTCTCCTCAATTTCGTTCGCGTAGGTGCGCAGCGCCTTGACAGAATCAGTGCGGTCGCCCGCGTCCCATGCCTTCCAGAACTCGGCTATATGGCCGGCGAGTTCGGGTGCCTGGGACTGCCAGGGGGTGGTGCCGAAGGTCGGGGCCAGGTGTTCCAGGTCGGCAAAGACGAGCAGCCCGTCGGTGGCCCGGCGGTCACCGCCCGCGAGGTAGGCCATGGCACGCGCCCAGCTCGTCTGCGCGTCGTACGCCTTGTCGTTCCAGGTGAAGTCCGCGGCGCCAAAGACCGCGATCTTGCTGGCGTACGGCTGGTTCATCGGGTTGGCGACGATGCCGGAGAGGTGCTCGGAGAGTCCCGCCTCGCGTTTGTCGTAGGGGGCGAGCAGCAGCCGGCCGCTGGTGTTGCCGTAGTCGTTGACCGGGTAGTTGTCCCAGACGAAGACCTTGCGGCCGAAGAGCTTGGATGCGCCGTCGGCCTGCTCGTTGGTGATCGTCGGCGGTACGACGTCGGTACCGGTCCACATGACCACGACCGCGGGGTCGAGGGTGGCCCGCATCGTCTGCTTGTAGCTGGTGTCGGTCAGGTCGCCGTACTCGGTCGGCACCATCTGCAGCGGGCGGGCGCCCTCATGGGTGGCGATGAAGTTCCGCTGGAGATCGTTGAGCAGATCCACCTGCGCCTTCGCGGCTGCGGTGCGTCCCGGTTGGCCGTACGCCGCCTGGTCGGCCGCACAGTTCCACTTGGTGTAGCTGATGTCGTCCAGAGGGATGGAGAAGGACCGGGTGCCCAGGTCGTAGAGGGCCTGGAGCTTGCCCTTGAGGGCCTTGCGGTCGTCGGGGTCGGAGTAGCAGATCGAGCCGCCGGGTGAGACGGCGAACGTGAAGCGGACGTGGTTTGCGCCGGCTCGGTTCACCAGCTCGCCCAGTTCGGCGAGTTTGTCGGTGGGATAAGGATCGCGCCACTTGTCGCGGTGGTAGGGATCGTCCTTGGGCGCGTAGATATAGGTGTTGGCCTTGACGTCGCCGTAGAAGTCCATCTGGTCCAGCCGCTCGGCGTGCGTCCAGGGCTGACCGTAGAAGCCCTCGATCGTGCCGCGCAGCGGCATCGACGGGAAGTCGACGGCCTGCGCGCCAGCGATCTTCCAGCCGTCGTCGCCGCGGACGAAGAGCTGATGGAGCGTCTGCACGGCGTAGAACTGGCCGGTGGCGTCGTGGCCGCCCAGTGCGATCTGCGCGCCCCGCTCTCTGGCGTTGACCCGCAGGGTGTATCCCTCTGCGCGGTCCGGGGCGGCCACTTCGCCGAGCGCCTCGGCAACGTCCGGCCGGGCGGCCGGGCCGATCCGCACGGTGAGCAGGCCGGCGGCGGCCTTGGGGACGTTGTCGGGCGTGACGATGTCGACCCGGTCGGCGCCGTGCTTCCTGAGCTCGCGGACGAGGCGGTCACGCGCTGCCGCGTCCGTGGCGTCGTCGGCGACGAGGAGCACACGGCCGGTCACGGTGGCATCGCGGCCGGAGCGGGTGAGCGACTGGGGCGTGGGGGAGACGGGCGGCAGCGGTTCGGCGGTGGCGGGCGGGTCCTGCTGCGAAGTTGCGGCAAAGGCCACGGGGCCCTGAGCCAGCGCGCCGAAGGCCATGGAACTTGCAAGTGCGAGACAAGCGCTCAGAGCGATAACGCGTCTTCCCACCAGAACTCCAAGAGGTCTAGACCAATATTCTGCCTGCAAGGATAGTGGCGGAACTCCATTACCCGTCAAGGGCGCCGACCGTATTCGGGGCGGCCATTGCCCGTTTTCCAGGGCTGAGGTCGGGTGTGACGTCCGGCTGGAATGGCTCGCTGCCGAGGTCATGGACGAACTGCCGTCCGCCGAGGCGCGGACGGCAGTACAGGCTCCGCTCGTCGATGCCGCCGGGCATCCGGACGGGCTGGTGATGGTTGCGTGGCCGGAGTTGATGAGCCGGGTCAGCTGGCGTGGTGACTGGTGGCGGCGGACGGTGAATGCCGGTTGTCCGCCTCCGCCCGGTATTCGCAGGCGCCGGGGGCCCTCGAAGCGTATGTCGGGGTTCTTCAGGCTGTGGACGATGCGGAAGGACTCGCGCGTGGCGCCGCGGCGCTTGAAGCGCGGAAAACCCATGGGCGGCCGGCGGCCCGCGAGGGAGTCGAGCCAGTTCTTCCACGCCGTGTCGGCGTCCTCGAACGAGGTGTAGTAGGCGCGGTTGTTGACGCCTTCCCACCAGGCGAAGGGTTGGCGGGGTTCCTGTCCTTCGTGCAGCGGGCCGATGACCCCCTGGCCGCGGGTCTCGCGCCAGTAGGCCTGGGTCCGGTTCCGGTTCGGCACACGGACCTTCGGTGCCTTCTTGTTGGCCTCGGCCTTGTCCATGCCTTCGCCGGCCAGCCCCTCAGCAGCCACCACCTCGGGACGAGGCTGAAGCGCCTGGGCATCTATTTTCATGCCCGGGTCGGACCTCTGCCCTGATGGGACTCTCCGCCCAGCCACCGGCGGGGATCCTCATCGAACTCCTGGGCGTCAGCCCCGAGACCGCCACCGGCCGGCCCCAGGAACTACGAAAAGCGGCAGCGCGGGCTGGTCTCCAGACGGCGTCTCGTGAACAGGAGGAAGGCCGGTTTCAAGAATCGGCCCTGCCCCGAGGTCTGTTGGGGGTGGGCGACCTGGTCCGCTGGAGCGGGTCGGTCGTCCACTTCCAGGGATCCACACTGGTCAGCCTTCGAACAGCCCTGGACGAGAACCGGTCCTCACGGCCGCTGCGGCCGTACCAGCTACGGACCGATGTCGTCCTCGTGGTTCTCAACGCTGTGTGTCTGACCCTAAACCTGACCCGCACGGACCGGCGCTGCCCTCGTAGTTGTCGTACTCGGGGTCGTCGTAGCCGGCTGACCGTGGTGCACGCGACGCCGCTGCCGGAGCAGCTGGGCGAGCCGAGGCCGGTCGGGAGCGCCGGAGCAGCCGTAGGCGCTGGAGTCGGCCACGTGACGGCGGTGCGCGGCCTTCCCCGGCGGGGCCTCTGAGGGCCCCCGGGGCGGCGGGCGACGAACGGGTACCAGGGCTCAGTCGGTGTCGATGCCGGATGCGGCGAAGACCTCCGCCGCATCCGGCACCGCCAGGACGCCGTCCTCCACGAAGGTGACCTCCCGCAGGTTGGGCAGCAGGGCTAGGTCGTCGAGCGAGCGGACGTCGAACAGGTCGTCCTCGCCGTCCCAGGCGGGGGCGCAGTGCCGGAAGACGTCCGCCCCGGCGTCGAAGCACAGCTCCTCGACGCGGGAGAGCAGTTCGGCCGGGATCTCCAGGGCCTCGAAATGGGCCCGGGACTCCGGCAGCACCTCCGCGTGGAGGCCGTTCTCCAGGACGTAGGACGCGGGGTCGCCGATCCCCCGCTCGGCCAGCCGCGCGGGCAGGTCGTAGACCGGGAGGAGCGGCTCGGGGCCGTACATGAGCTCCTCGATGACGAGCAGCTTGAGGTTGAAGTCGCGGAACTGGCTCATGGGACATGAGTACCACGAAGGTACGACACGGGTCCTCCGCCCGGCACCCGGCCGGGCCTGGCCCCGCTCAGGCCGCCGTGGCGGTCAGCCTGCGGAAGCGCATGCCGTGGCAGACGTGGAGGCGGCGCAGTGGGCGGACACGGAGCGTGACACGTCCACGATCGAATGTCCCTCCGCGGACTCGAGCACGATCCGGGACCGAAACGCCCAAGCCTGAGCAGTTGAACGACGGCGCACCCACCCCTCGAGCGCAGCCCGCTGGGGCATCGGTCACGGACAACGGCGGGGTCTTCGGTCCAGGACGACTCACACCCGACCAACGACGAATCTCTGACTCAGGTCACTAGTGGTGCACGGCCCCCGATGGGTTCACTGCGATGCATCGCACGCCGCGGATGCGCGAGGAGGGGAACATCGTGATCGCAGTCGTCGGGCACAAGGACCTCGGCAACAGAACCCTGGAGTTGGTGGAATCCGAACTGAGAGCGCGGCTGGACCGTTTGGCGGAAGGTGCCGCCGCTCTGGTACGGGCCGGGGCGGGGCTGCCGTTGGTGTTCGGGCGGGCCGCCCGGGAGGCCGGGCGGAAGCTGACGGTGCTGTTGCCGGCCCAGGGCGCGGTCCCCGCCGTGCTGCCCGAGCGGGACCGTTCGGCCGCGGGCGAATTGCTGGTGCTGGCCGAGCACGTACGGCTGCTGCCTTTCGATCCGGCGGACCGCAACGCGTGTGTCGGCGCCGATGAACGGCTGGTGGCGACCTGCCGGACCGTGCTCGCCGTGTGGGACGGATCGCCCTCGGACGGCCGGGACGCCACCGCGCATCTGGTCGCCTTCGCGCGTGCACGAGGAATCCGGGTGGAGGTCGTCTGGCCGGACGGTTCCGTGCGGGGCTCGGCGGCCCTCACGATGTTCCTGCTGCTCATGCCGGTCGCACCGGCGCTGGCCGCGCTGCCGGCGGTCACGGGCACCACCACCGTAGTGTGCCTGACCGTCCAGGCACGGCTGCGACGGGAGCAGGAGCAGCGTGAGGAGGAAGTGCGCTGGTCCATGCTCTTTCCGGTACGGACCTCCGCACGGGCCGGAACCGCAGAGGAGGAGTAGCGAACGGCGCGGACCAGGATCAGGACCTCAAGTCCAGAGCGGTTCGCCCGGAGCCCCGGCGGATGAGGCGCCGGGCAGGACGTAGGCCACGGCCGAGGCCCGGTGCTGGAGGAACGGCCGCGACCTGCTGGGGGTGCCGCCAAGCAGCCCCCGCCCCTCACCGACGTCACGCACGGCGACGCTGCGAGAGTTGTGGACGCCGTGAGCGAACGGTCAGAGGGACTCAGCCCCGAAACTCCAGCTCGGACACCGGGGACGGCTGAGAAGCCGTTGTCCTACCGAGAAGTTCGCCCAGGTATCGAACCGGGGCTACCTGTTGCGTGTTCTTCCACAGGACCTTCGTAGCCTCGTACGGTGATCAGGCGGGTTCCCGCATCCTGGGTACAGGGTGAGTGGCGGGTCGCTGTGGGCGGTGCGTCCGTTTGCTCACCGCCCAGCCGCAGCACGCTGCCTGGCCGCTGCCCCCGTACCCCTTGCCGATCCCGCCCTGCGGAAGGGTCTCATCGTCAGTCCCGGGGTCCGGGCACGAATGGCTGAACACGTGCTGCGAGGAGCAGGTTCTCGTAGGTGTGGTGGCGGCGGGTGGTGGTGCGGTGGTGCAGCAGGCCGGCCGCGCGGGCGTGTTCGCCGGT
>NZ_JBIASS010000048.1:0-19684 GCF_042890955.1 Streptomyces sp. NPDC001933
CCCATCCGAATACCTCACACACCATCGAATACAGCCACCACACCAAGCCCATCAGAGACTTCGGGAAAGTTCACCCTGACGAGCCGAAGTCAGTAGCCGGGCGTGCCGGCGAGTTGTCCGATGGCGCCCCTGCTCCCAGCCGGCCGGCCACGAGGCAGAACGCACGAACACGCTGCCACCCCGAGGCTCGAACCACCGACAAGACCGAGGCTGATTCTCGGCAAACGCGGAGGCTACCTGATGAGGGAGCAAGGGGAAGGGGCACCGAGGTCAGCCAAGTGTCCTGGACACGCACTCGGCCACTGCGTCACGGAGACTTCCGGTGCGAGCGAGCAGTTCCCGCTGCGTCTGTGCCCCGGTCCCCCGTTCCAGTACGTCCATGAGCGCTTGCTCAGCCGAAGCGAAGTCGTGGCTGTCCTCCAGGGCACCTCGAACGTGCGTGAGCAGGGCTGCGATGACATCAGCTGCGGGCTCGGGGCGCATGGTGCGCGGGTGGAGCAGTTGCCCTTCCAGTCCCGACCTGCTGGCCTGCCAGGCAGCGATACGCAGGACACTGACTCCCGCCGGGTCCGGCGGTTCGCCGACGCGCCATTCGCGTGCTGCGGTCTCGACGAGGCCGCGGACGAGCGTGGCAAGCAGGACGGTGTCGGCCGGGTCCAGGCACACGTCCGCCACTCGGATCTCGACTGTTGGGTACCGGTGCGACAGCCGCGCGTCGAAGTAGATCATTCCTTCGTCCCGCAGGACTCCCGTGTCGATGAGTGCCTGGACCTGTTCGTGGTAATGCTCCGCGGAGCCGAAGATCTCGACAGGTCCGGCGGAGGGCCAGCGCCCCCATACCCTGCTCCGGTAACTGCTGTACGTGGTGTCTCGGCCCTGCCAGAACGGCGAGTTGGAGCTCAGCGCCAGCAGAACTGGCAACCAGGTGCGCACGCGGTCCAGCACACCCACGCCCTCCTCGTCCGATGCCACCGAAACGTGCACGTGGCATCCGCACGTGAGCTGTTCCTGCGTGGTCTGGCCGAACCTGTCAGCCAGCCATCTGTACCGCTCCCCCTCACCAACCGAAGGACTGACCGGCAGGGGAGCGGTCGCAAGGGCCACCACAGCTGCCCCCGCCCGGGCCGCACTCTCCGCGGCCTCGGCGCGCCAGCGGCGAATCTCGTCCGCAAGTTCGCGCATGTCACTGCGCGGTTCGGTGGCGAATTCAAGTTGCTGATGATGGAGCTCCGGCTCGAAGGCCGAATCTCCCTCCGAGCGGCGTTCCGCGACGGCCAGCACGGCCGTCGAAAGCGCCCGTGGCTCGCCGCTCTGTGCATCGACGAGCAGCAGTTCCTCCTCCACACCAACGGTCCGCACCATCACATCCTCCCAGCAGCCGCCCTCAGACGCTTGTCATGTGCCGTCGCTCGGTGCCGCTTTGCTGCGAGACCGGGCGCGGCGGCGACGGTATGCGTCGCACTCTGTTTGGTGTACTCGGCTGCTGCCGCAGAGTCAGACCGCCACGACAAACCGACTCAGAAGAGCCGTGGTCCGCCGGGCTGTTCCACCCTGGCCTTGACCAGAATGCGTTCCATTCGCTCGGCCCCCTGGAGGAAAAACCCGGGGGTAACTGAAGGCAGTTACATGGGGTCAGCCGGGGGCCCACTTCCCCTCCCGGTCACTTGTGCCGCGACGTACCCCCCTCAGAAACGACGACAGTGCTTCCTGCGCTGTTCTGGTCGGCTGCCACCCCAGCACATCGTGCGCCCGGCTGCAGTCGAGGACCGGCAGTCGCAACACTGCGTCGAAGAGATGTGGCGAAGCGGGGACCGCGCGGGCGTGCCACGCAGCAGTCAGAGCGCTCCGCATCAGTGTCGCTGGAACACGTACCACCTTGGCGTCCAGGAGGTCGCCGAGTTGTTGCGCGTCGATGACCGGCTCCGCCGCCAGGTTGAACGCACCTTGAACGTCAGTGGCCACGGCCGCCCGGTAGGCCTGCGCCGCGTCATCGCTATGGAGGATCTGGAAACGCAGCCCTTCCAGATCAGGAACGAAGGGGAGGAGGTCGGGGCGCAGCAGGGCACCGGGGACATAGCGGCCCGCGAAGATTCGACGTTGCTCGCTGGCGGCCTGTTCCTTGAACAGGAAACCGGGCCGCATCCTGACCACCCGGATCCCCGGGTGTCGCAACTCGAACGTGTCCAGCACACGCTCCAGATAGGACTTCTCCCGGCAGTAGGCGGCATCCGGCCACCCGTGAGTGGGCCATTCCTCGTCCACCCCCGGTTCGTCCTTCGTGCCGGGAGAGTAGGCGCCCACCGAGGAGGCGTGTACCAGCACCGGCACTCTTGCCCTCGCTGTGGCCTCGAAGACCCGAATCGACCCCAGAACATTGCTCTGCCAGGTGACTACAGGGTCACGAGTGGGCTGGAATCGCCAGGCCAGGTGAATGACGGCGTCCGCGCCGGCCAGGTGCTTGTCCAGGGCGCCGGGGCTGTCGTCCCGGGAGAGGTCCACCGTGCCCCATGCCACTCCCGGGATCGACAGCTTCGGCAGTCGGCGGGCGAGGCCCAGAACGGACGCTACGTCCGGGTCCTCGGACAGGGCCTTGACCACACTGGTCCCCACATTGCCTGTGGCCCCTGTCACCACAATCCGCAAGCTCTCATGTGTGCTCATCGTCATTCCTTTCCCTTCTCGAAGGGGCCCAGAGTGCTCAGCGACACCGCAGGCGCTGAGCGCGATGAGGCGTTGCGCACAGTGAGCGCCGCGGCGGCCGCAACAGCCGACAGCATTTCTTGATCATTCCGCCCTCTCCTTGCCCAAGAACAGTGCGCATGCCATGCCGTGGGCCGCCCGACCGCGGACAGCGGGGACGGAGGGTGACGAAGTTGACCACGGGGTCTCTATGCGTGTCACGCTCGTCCCCGACAGGTGAGCGCACGCATCGGGTCGCTCCTCCCTGCTGCAGTGCCTCTCTGGATATGCGCTCCTGGACGGGCTACTCCCAAGCCCGTTGTCGAGCCAGGTGCCGAGCTTGACCACCATGGGCCCGTCAGCGCCGCCCTGACGGCCTGACAGCGTGTCCTCCGTCTCCAGCTGCTCGGCGTGCTTGCGGGGGACTTTCAGGTGTCCCTCACGGGCGTGGAACTGCCGTGCTGCGGTGAGGTTGAGGGCCCACATGGTGTCCTGCGTCCGCTTCACCGGCCGCTCCTCTTCCCCGGCTGGTGTGACCTTGAGGGTGTTTTCCAGGATCCACTGCTGTACGGGCAGCAGCTGCTCCCACCCGAACCGCTGCGCGTTCACCCAGCGGCCGAGGTCCTCGCCCTGGACGACGACGTCGCCGTCGACCGTGGGGAGGGTGCCGCCGGCCTGGACGTGGTTGTGGGCGAGCCGGTAGTAGCGCTGCCACGCCGTGTCCCAGGCAGGGCACCACCCCGGATCGATCGCGTCCAGCTCGTCCTGCCGGGACTCGGTCATCGCACCGGCCGCCGAGGGCACGGCCCGGCCGGCCGCCCGGAGCTCCTCGTTCTCCCGCGCCCTGCGCGCCGCCGCCCTCGCGTTCTTCGCCCATACCCCGATCGGGTGCCCTTCCCACGTTGTGGTGGTCGGGGGGAGGAAGTGGCCGTGGGCGGCGGCGTACTGCTTGGCGATGGCGAGCCCGTCCGCCCAGGCCGCGTCCTGCTCCGACCACACCATCCCGAGCTTCTCCAGCTCGGCCCCCCGTCCAGCTTCCAGCGTCCCGGCCGTGTAGGCGCGTCGCTGGTCGGCGGTCCACTGCCCGAGCGGATACCCGCCGACCCCGCCCCAGCCCTCCGGTGTGACGAGCGTGTACGGCACCCGCAGCACGGTGTTCCCGGTCTCGCGCCGCCAGTAGGCGCCCTCCGGGTCGATGACCCGCAGCCGCACGAACTCGGCCAGCACGGCGGGGTCGCGTTCCTCGCTGAACCGCAGCACCCCGGCCGCCGCCCCGCTCACCCGCACCCCCGCCCGTCCCCGTCCCCGTCCTCCAGGACGTCCACGGCGTCCACGCCGTAGTGCTCCTGGTCCAGGCCGTCGGTGTCCTCCCGGCCGCTGCGGACGCTAGGGTCGGCCAGTGCCTCGATGGTGTCCGTGTCGTGCGCCCGCAGGGCCCCGAGGACCTTCGAGAGGGTCTTGTAGGCGTCCGACGTCACCATTTCATCACCGCTTTCGCCCGGTCCGAGGAATACCGGCACGATCAGTGTCGCGAGTTTTCCCCGCCCGGGACGGGTCCGTAGGGCCCGTCCGACCATTTGCACGATGTCGACCATCGACCCATGCGCGTCCGCGAAAAGCACCGCGTCGCACTCCGCCGTATCCACCCCTTCCCCCAGCACCTTCACTGGGAGTCTTCGCTTCTTTGTCTGGGGTGGTTCTCGGTTCGGTGTCCGGTCTTGGATGCTGTGGACTGGGTTGAATCGGTTTGTTTCATGGGGTGTTGAGCGTTGATGGCCGGGCGCTGGTGTTGGACAAGTCGTGAGGATTAGCTGGTCACTGGGCGAGGACTACCTGGTCAGGGGAGTGAGGGCTCCCACCGAACTCCATCTCACGTGCGGTGAGTGTCGTTGATGGTGTTGCGAATGAGGGCGGCGATCTGGTGCAGGCGCTCCTCAGGCAGTCGTGTGGTGGGTCCGGCGACGCCGATGGCGGCGCGCGCCCTGTCGTTCTCCCAGACGGGGACTGCGGCGCAGGAGATGTCGGCATGGAAAGCGCCCGTATCCAGCGCGTAGCCGTCGATGCGGGCCTGTTCCACGATGTCGGCGGATGCCTTCCATGCTGCGGGCTGGTCGGATGCGAGGCGCTGGCACAGGTCGGGGCGGCCGGTCAGGAGTGCGTGGCCGATGGCGGTGCCGAGCAAGGGTTCACGGCCGCCCACCGGGATGGTCAGCCGCAGCGGAGCCTGTGCTTCGACGCTGTCGA
This sequence comes from Streptomyces sp. NPDC001933, assembly GCF_042890955.1. Lineage (NCBI taxonomy): Bacteria > Bacillati > Actinomycetota > Actinomycetes > Kitasatosporales > Streptomycetaceae > Streptomyces > Streptomyces sp. NPDC001933. The sequence goes on from NZ_JBIASS010000048.1 coordinate 4,924, forward strand.
GGCACAGGTAGTTGCCGCTCGCCGGGACGGCCAGGTAGCAGGTTTCCCCGGTGTCTTGAGTGATTTTTTTCAGGGTCGGGTGGAGATGCTCGCGCAGCAGGTCGTCAGTGGCTGAGGCGCCCCGCGCGAGTTCGGTGAGGCCGTCGGTGAGGGTGTAGACGCTGCCGCGAGACGGCTGGCTGACATACCCGAGGTCTTGCAGCGTCGCCAGCAGATTGTGGGTGGTGCTGCGGTTCAGTCCTGCGGCATCGGCGATGTCGCTGAGCCGGGCTCCACGGGGGGCGGCGGCAATGGTTTCCAGCAACTGGAAAGCGCGCTGCACCGACTGGATCATCTCTACCTCATTTCATCATTATGGAACTTCTCTTGGATTCTACTGCTCAGATTTGACAATAGGGAATCACTTCCTACTGTAGAGGGTGTTCCACATAGTCGCATGAGGGGCAGTGGTTGCCCCGAGAAGTTCAGCATGGAGGAATTGATGATGGAGTCGGCGCAGCAGGTTCTGGATGCGGTCACGGCAGCGGCCCGGGACCGGGGGTTCGCTGTCAACATCGCGGTCGTCGACGCGAGCGGCCATCTGGTGGCCTTCCGCCGGATGGATGACGCCCTAGTCGGGCCGATCGACGTGAGTATCAAGAAGGCCCGCACCGCTGCACTGTTCGGAACGGACAGCGCAGCACTGGGTGAGGGGGCCCGGCCAGGCGGAGCGATTTACACCTTGGAGCACACCAACGGCGGCCTTATCAGCTTCGGCGGTGGCGTGCTGCTGCGCGATGCCAGTCAGACGCTCGGCGCAGTCGGGGTTGCCGGAGCCACGGTCGAGATGGATGAGGAACTCGCCCGACTCGGCGCCGCCGCCCTCAGCTGACTGCCCCCGGCCGACGGGGCCTGCGCCCGTCGGCCGCCCTCGCTCGACAAGGAAGCTTGCAATGCCTCGTCTGCTCTCCCTCACCCTCGCCGCTTTCGCTATCGGCATCAGCGAGTTCGTCCTCGTCGGCCTGCTCCCGGCCATCGCCGCGGACGTCCACGTGGACATTGCCACCGCCGGCATGCTGGTGACCTTCTATGCCCTGGCCATCACCGTGGGCTCACCGCTGCTGACAAGCTGGCTGAGCCGCTACGACTCCCGCACGATGCTCACCGGCCTCATGACACTGTTCGCCCTCGGAAACCTCGCGGTCGCCGTCTCCCTCAACCTGGCGGGCCTGATGGCGGGCCGCATCATCGCCGGTGCAGCCCACGGCACCGTCTTCGCCCTCGGCGCCCCCGTTGCCGCCTCGCTCGTTCCCAAGGAGAAGGCCGGTCAGGCGATCTCCTTGATGTTCCTCGGCCTTACCGTGGCCATGGTCATCGGCGTCCCCGCCGGCACCGCCATCGGCACCGCCATCGGATGGCGGTCCACCTTCACCCTCGTTGCCGCGCTCGGCCTGCTGGCCGCGATCGCTGTATGGGTGATGATTCCCTCCATTCCCCGGGGACAGGGGGTGCGGCTACGCGAGCAACTCGCACTTCTGGCTCACCAGCCGCTTGCGCTGACCTACGGCGTGACTGCGCTCGGCTTCGGTGCGACCTTCGCCGTCTTCACCTACCTCGAACCCCTGCTCGCCAAGCACGCTGGATACACACCGGGAGCGATCACCTGGATTCTGGTGCTGTTCGGCGCCGCCACCGTGGCCGGGAATCTGCTCGGCGGACGTCTGACCGACCGCCTCGGAGCCGTAGCCGTCATCCGCGTGGCCCTAACCGGACTGGCGGCATCCCTGGCAGCGCTGCTGCTGACGCAGAACCACCCGATCGCTGTCGCCGTCAACATCGCCGCGTGGGGCGTTTTCGCCTTCCTGATCTCCCCGGCAGTGCAAACTCACGCCGTCAGCCTCGCCTCCTCCCACGGCCCGGGGGCAGAGAAGGCCGCCAGTGGCCTGAACATCGCCGCCTTCAACGCCGGCATCGCGGCTGCCTCCTTCAGCGGCGGTCTCGCCCTTGAGCACGGCGACCCAGCCCGCACCCCCTGGGTGGCCGTCGCCTTCGCGGCTGTAGCGCTCCTAGCCACGGCTGGCATCGCCGCCCGCAGCACGCGTCGCCACACGCCGAGCGAAGCACTCGGCCCCGTCACATAGGGCAGCGGACGCCTTGGCTCCTGGGCAGCAGGCGGAGAACGGCCGCGACACCAAGTCGTACGCCATCGACTTCGGCGAGATGGGCGTCCGGCGTCCTCTCCGCTTCCTTCCGCCAGTGGTCGAGGCTGTGTCGAACCACCCGCGCGTGGGGGTGGTCTTCGCCCAGCACCCGCGTCATGTGATCCAGTAGGTCGGCGGAGGCCTGCGCGGCTCCCGCCGCCCTCTCTGTCACAGAGCGAGGACCCCTTCCCGGAAGAGACCTGCTGGGACGTCACCAACGACTGTCTATGACCCCGCTCTCCCGCGACCAGCCCCTGGTGCCCCAGGCGGCCTCCTCCAGAGCAGCAGCGGAAGTGTGCCTGGCGTTCGAGCGGCTCCAGGGCCCGTGCTGCCGCGCGCGGTGCCCGTGCCGCGGCCGCCGCCCGGCAGCGGCTGGCATACTTCGTGGGCTTCGACCTGCTCCACAGGGGCGACACGGACCTGACTGGGTGGCCGTACGAGCGCTGCCGCGCCGCACTGGAGCAGCTGTGCGACAGGCACCGACTGACGGATCCGCTGACGCTGTGCCCGTCGGGCAACCGATCTGGGGTTCGCGCGGGAGTGGCTGGGTTGGAATGGCGCCGGCACCGATGGCCTGTGCTTCAAGCGGCTGGACGAGCGGTATGTGCCCGGCTGCCGGGGCCTGGCGCGGGCCTCGGCCGGAACAGGCGGGGCCCGCTCCTGCATCCTGGTCCCGGCCGTCAGCCGCATCGAAGACGAGGGCAGACCTACAGGTGCTTCTGGCCTACGAGCGCCGGTGACGACGAAGGGGAGCCGGTCGGCGTTGGCACAGTCCTTCGCCCGGCTGCTTCTGGGTGGCTCAGTTGCCGTGTAGTGCGATGGTCCTGGTACTGGTGGCCGCGCATGGCTTCCTCGCACCAGGTGGCGAAGGTGGGGTCGCACAGCCGGTCGCGGAATCGGCCGATTCCGATCCAGCGCAGTACGGCCCCGGTCCGGTCCAGAGGGAAGTACGTCTCGCCGGGCCCGGTGGTGCCGGCTTCCGGCTCGCCGGGCGGTTCGGGTGACCAGCCCAGGGCGGTGACCGTGTCCATGGAACGCAGGTTTCCGAGGACGCCCGGCATGCTACGGGTCTGCCTGGTCAGGTCGAGGTGTTCCACCTGTACCGGTCCGGTGTCGTCGGTCGCGTTCAGGGACATGGTCAGGTCCCCGCCCGTCTGGCCGGCGCGGCCCAGGACGATCTTCTCCTGGATCAGGATCCTGCCGGTGCCGTGCAGCCGGATCCGGGTGTCCCGGTGGGTGGCGATCCCGTCCGAGACCACGAATGGCTTGCCCGCCCAGGTGAGCACCGCCCCGTCGCCCACCGTGGCGTCGACCGTCCAGGACGACGGTGCATCGCCTTCGTACGCGACAGTGCCGGTCGTCTCGACAACGTCCAGCCACGCGCCGTCAGCGACCTCCACGTCGATGCGGACGGCATCGCCGGACAGCAGCAGCGCCTGGGTGGCGAGCAGGCCCACCCGGGCGCCGCGGGCGTCCTGATCCATGATCCGCACCGTGAGATGCCCGGTCGTGTGGTGGACGCGGCAGCGGCTCCCTGTGGGAGTGACGCTCAGGCGGGTCGGTCCGGTCACGCGCGATGTCCCGCACGCGCGGGGGCGAGGGTGTGGTCGTGCGAGTGGGTGGTGCCGTTGGCATGGGTGTGCGGGTGGGGTTCCTCGCCGTCCCGGGCTGTGTGGAAGTGCGGGGCCATGGGGCCGGGGTCGACGGGGGTGTGCTCGCCGGTGCGGTAGTGGGCGAGGGTGTCGCGGACCCATCCGGTGAGCAGCCGGACGGACGCCTCGTCGTGCCGGGACAGTGCGACCACCGGGGAACCCTGCCGTGCTTCGCGCCCTTCGCGCGTCATGCGTTCGACGTCCACGCCCACATGCACGCCCAGGTCGGTCTTGTTGATCACGAGCAGGTCGGCGCGGGCGATGCCGGGTCCGCCCTTGCGGACGACGTCACCGCCGCCGGCGACGTCCAGGACGAACAGTTGGGCGTCCACCAGGGCCGGGGAGAAGGTCGCGGTGAGGTTGTCGCCGCCGGACTCGATGATGACCAGGTCCAGGGGGCCGAAGTCGGCCTCCAGGTCTTCGGCCGCCAGCAGGTTGGCCGTCACGTCGTCACGGATTGCCGTGTGGGGGCACGCGCCCGTCTCCACCGGGCGGATGCGTTCGGGGTCCAGGACTCCGGCGCTCTTGAGGAAGCGCGCGTCCTCGTCGGTGTAGATGTCGTTGGTGATGACGCCCAGGCGCAGTTCCCCGGAGAGCGCCTGGCACAGTGTCGCGATGAGCGAGCTCTTGCCGGTGCCGACGGGTCCGGCGACGCCCAGGCGCAGGGCACGGGTGGGGGCGGTGGCGTTCTCAGGCACTGAAGAGCCTCTCTGTGGTGGTGTCGTGGGTCTCGGCCCAGCGCTCGATGAGGGGTGCGCCGTGGGCGGGGATCTGTTCCGGGAGGCGGAGAAGGGCGACCCGGTCGGCCATCTCGTCGATGTCCGGGAGGAGTTCGTTCACCCACGCCGCGATGGTCAGCGGGTCCTGCGGTTCGAGCTTGAGCAGGGCCGCGGTCACGGTCTGGGCGTCGTCGTACCCGACGAGACGGGCCACGTCGGCGGGGTCCATTGCGGCGCGGTGCGCGAGCAGACCGAGGACGACCGGGCGGGACCAGGTGCGTGCGCCGACGTCGACGGGGCCGGGCCAGAGCGCTTGCAGAACTCGCAGGTACCCGCGCCCCAGGCGCCTCCCGTTCGCCCGCAGCGCCGGGCTGGGGGTCCGGGCGGCCCATGCGGCCTCGACCTCGGCCAGGTCACCGCCGTTCGCCGCGACCGCACGCGCGACGACGGCGGTGCCCGCCTCCACACGGGTGACGGTGCGAAGACGGGAGCGCAGGTACGCGGGCACCTCGGCGGGTGTCGTGCCGGCCCGTAACGCCGGCTCCAGTCCGGCGGACTGTGTATGTCCCCCGGAGGGAAGCCGGGCATCGCCCAGCAGGGCGAGCAGGAGCGGAGAAGTGGTCACCGGGCGCCTCAGAACAGCAGGTACCGTTGGGTGAGCGGCAGGCTCCTGGGCGGTTTCGGCTGGTCGAGATACCAGTATCCGTTGAGGCTCTTGTGCCGGGTGAGGCTGTGTCCCTCCGACGGGTCGACTCCCGGGATTTCCACCGCGATCTTGAACGTGGCCGGGTCGATGTCGATGCCGAACCGCCCGTCGTTGAAGACCATGTCCGCCTTCCCGACGTCCTTGACGGGCTTCGCGCCCCGCAGTTCACGCCGCAGACCGAGGGTGTCCTGCAAGGAGTCCTTGAACACGCCATTGCCTCTCACCGTGCTGTACGGGTCGGTGCCGGAGGGCGGGTTGAGTACCTTCTCGGAGACGAACGAGTACGACAGCCGGCAGGCGATCGCGTCGGCCATCGCGGGGCGCAGGAAGGTCGGCTGGGGGGTCGACACCGAACCGTTGGGATCACCGAGGTTGCCGACGACCATGGCACCGCCCTTGATGACCACCTCCGGGCGTACGGCGAAGAACCGCGGGTCCCACAGCACGAGATCGGCCAGCTTGCCCGTCTGCACCGAACCGACGTACGCGTCGATGCCGTGGGCGAGGGCGGGGTTGATCGTGTACTTGGCCACGTACCGCAGCGCACGGGCGTTGTCCCCCTGCCCCCGGTCGGCCCCATAGAAGAAGTTCGCGTCCTTGAAGGTCTTGTGGCTCCACTCCTTCATGACATGGGCGACCTGCCAGGTGCGGGTCACGACCTCCCCGATACGGCCCATGGCCTGCGCGTCGGAGGAGGTGATGGACATGGCACCCATGTCGTGCAGCACGTCCTCGGCGAACATGGTCGTGGAGCGGATCCGGGAGTCGGCGAACGCCTGGTCGTTCTTGTTGCTCAGATCGAGGTGGTGGGCGGAGGCCAGCATGTCGATGTGCTCGGCGACCGTGTTCACGGTGTACGGCAGCGTGGGGTTCGTCGACGCGGGCAGGACGTTCTGCTCCGCCGCCACCTTCAGGATGTCGGGGGCGTGCCCGCCACCGGCGCCCTCGGCGTGGAAGACATGAACTCCGCGTCCGCCGATCGCGCCGAGGGTGGTCTCGATGAAGCCGGACTCGTTCAGGGAGTCGGCGTGCAGGGTGACCTGCAGACCCCACTCCTCCCCGGCCCGCAGCGCGGCGTCCAGCGCTGCCGGGGTGGCCCCCCAGTCCTCATGGATCTTGTAGCCGCCGGCCCCCGCGAGCGCCTGCTCGTCCAGACCGTCCTTGCTGACGGTGTTGCCCTTGCCCAGCAGCATCACGTTGACCGGCAGGTCGTCGAAGCTGCGGTGCAGGTTCACCAGGTGCTGCGGCCCGGGCGTCACCGTGGTCGCCTTGGACCCCTCCGAGGGACCCACGCCGCCGCCGATCAGCGTGGTGGTCCCGGTGGACAGGGCCTCCGTCACCGCAGAGGGGGAGATGTAGTGCACATGCGTGTCGACGGCTCCGGCGGTGAGGATCTTGCCCTCGCCGGAGATCACGTCCGTGGAAGGACCGATCTCCAGCCCCGGCGTGACCCCGTCCATGACATCACTGTTCCCGGCCTTGCCGACCGCGACGACCTTCCCGCCCCTGATCCCCACGTCGGCCCGCACGACGGAATGGGTGTTCCCCCGCTCCAGAGCAGGTCCGACATCGAGAATGATCACATTGGTGATCACGGTGTCGGGGGCGCCCTCCGCGCTTGTGGTCGTCCCCTGCAGCATCGACTCGCGGATGGTCTTCCCGCCGCCGAAGATTGCCTCGTCACCCCCGAACGTCAGGTCCTCGGTGACCTCGATCCAGAGACTGGTGTCGCCCAGGCGGACCTGGTCGCCCACGGTCGGGCCGTAGGACTTCGCGTACTGCGCGCGGGTGATGTTCGCCATTGCATTCCTCCAGCTGGATGTACGAGGGCCCGGTCAGCCAAGAGCGACGTCGTCGGCCCGCTTGTCCTTCCGCAGGCCCGGAACACGGCGCCGTCCGCCGATCGGCACGGCCTCGATCGCCTCGCTGGGCGCGTTCTCGGGGCTGAACCGCATCGAGTCCCCCGGAGCGATGTCCAGGCGGTACCCCCAAGGGGCCTGCCCCGGCATCTTCGACCGGTCGTACGCCAACGCCCGGGCCGCGGCGATCTGCTCGGGCCGCACGCGTTGAGGATCGGTCAGAACGCTCTCCGCCTCGGTGGCGGTCTCCAGGTCGGTGAAGAACAGCAGGTCCTCGTTGACGTCGGCCAGATGGAAGTGCGAACCGATCTGGATGTCGCGGTCACCCACATTGACCACGTAGACAATGGCCTTGTCGCTTTGCGAGTTGAGCACATGTACCGCGGCCGGGTCCCTGACCCACACTCCTCCCACGTTGTACTGGGAGAAGTCATGGGACCGGCTCGGGTCCAGGGCAGAGGGCGGTACGGGTTCCGGATTTTGACAGGGATCGTCCGCAAGACAGGGGCAAGTCCCCGGACACGCGACCGGCATGGTCACCACAGGCTTCGCGGCCAGCGGCTGGAAGTAGGGCATGGAATTCGACCTCAGCGAATAGGAGCGGGCAGCGGGGCGGCCTTCGGCGCGCGGATCGGGTCGTAGAGGGTGACAAGCTTGCGCCCATCAGGGAAGGTCGCCTCGACCTGGAGGATGTCGAGCATCTCGGGCACACCCTCCATGACGTCATCAGTCGTCAGAACGCTCTCGCCCCGGCCCTGGGTGTCACCCTTCCGCTCATCCAGAGGAACGTCGGCATCGCTCATCATCTGGTCGACGGTGTAGTTGCCCGCCCGCGCCTCCTCAATGACCCAGCAACTGATGTACGCCACCGCCTCGGGATAGTTCAGCTTGATGCCACGCTCCTTGCGATAACTGGCCAGCATCCCGGCCACGCTCAGCAGCAACTTCTCCTGCTCTGAGGGAATCAGGTGCATCCGCGCTCCTCTTCGGTGGTAAAAGTGCCCCAGCCCCAAGTAGGGACAACGGCACCGTGCGTCCCCGGCCCACGCCCGACCGCCCGGACACATCCACCGAACTCGGCAGGTACGTCCTGTCAGCCAATCCCCCTGCAGACACGCGGCGCCTTTGCGATAAGCACCCTGCGAACCCGAGCAGCACCGCGCCAGGCACCCGCCATGTGAACGAGCAGGCACACGCGTGCGCGTGGACTACACCTGCGGATTTCCCGGATTCAGGGACGAACATGAGTCGGCAGTGCGATGCGGCTTCACCGGTTCATCAGCGGAACCACCCCGCGCCGCAGTCGATCATCGTGCCAAGGACCAACATACTGCCGCATATCCGCATGGCCACCCCCGAACGGATGCAAATACGAACGCTTAGCCGAAACTACCGCTCGTCGCAACGGGAATCGTGCCAACAAGTACTGAGTCGCGCAGCCGATCGTCGTACGAGATCCGAGGCCTCACAGGCAATGGACAAAGGCAATCAGAACCGCATTGCCAGACAGGCTCCTGTCAGGCCCACCCGCGTCACGCGCCGTCACACTGATGGATGGCTGCGGCCCTGAACTGAAGTGGCCTTGTCGACGAAAGTGGCGGCGCCGCACATGTGTCTCATGAGACACAGCAAAGTCTGGAGAACGACGGCCACAGAACAGTGCTGCGCCGTACAGAGGAGACCGTCGTGCTGTACGCCCGGTCCGGCAGAGTCGTCACTCAGCACTGGATGGACCTGGCCGTCGCCGGCATGACACTGCGCCCCGGCACGGTTCTGGACGGCGAGGCCGTGATCTGGCGGGACAGCCGGCTCGACTTCGCGGCCGCGCAGTCACGGGCCGCATCATCCACGACCCGGGCCCGCGCTCTGGCGGCCCGGTATCCGGCGTCGTACGTCTGCTGGGATGTTCTGCAGCACCCGGACCCGCAGATCGACGACTGCCGAAGCCGCCCCTACACCGAGCGCCGCGCCCTCCCTCTGGATCTCCTCGCCGACGTCGGGCCGCCGGTCCAGGCCGTGCCGGCGACCGACGACCGGGACGTCGCCGTGCTCTGGTACGACGCCCTGCGCGAGCAGGGCATCGAGGGGATCGTCTGCAAACGCGGCAGTGCCGGCTACCCGTCGGGTCAGCGCCGGTGGTTGAAGGTTCGGCACGCGGACACGGTCGACGCCCTGGTGCTGGGGTTCACCGGCCCGCGGCTCAGGCCGCACCATCTGGTTCTGGCGGTGGGGGACGAGGGCGGGCCGGCCCGGGTGTCCGCACGCCTGGAGCCTGTCCTCGCGGCTCGTGTCGGTGAGGCCTTGAGCGGCACGGTGGTGGTGGGGGAGCGGCGGGCGGAGGGCGAGCCGTACACACGGGTGGAGACGGACCTGGTCGTGGAGGTACTGGCCGGGTCCGGCCGGCACGGCACCCTCACCGTGACCCGGATGCGGTGAGGGTGCCCGTGCCTGACTGCTGGCCAGGGGACGACCTCGTATGCACTGTCACGAGCCCGGCTGCGGCGCCCGGTACGACTTCTTACCCACGCGGGTGACACCTGCCGGGCAGCAACGATTCTTCGTTGGCCTGGGCCGGAGCATGATCGGCATGACTCGTCATCTGCGCCGAACCGCGCTCCTCACCGCCGTTTCGGCTCTTGCCGGGCTCGCGCTGACCGCCGCCCCCACCACCGCCACCGCGGCAGGCCCCCACACCCCCGCCCGTCAGACCTTCCCCGGTCAGGCACCGTCCCTGCGCGAGCTCCCCGAACCGCCCGACGCGGACAAGGCCCGCGAGCCTCACGGACCTGGTCGTGGCCAACGAGGACGACGTCCCCGGCTACTCCCGCGCGAAGTTCCCACACTGGATCACCCAGTACGGCACCTGCGACACCCGCGAAGTCACGCTCCAAAGAGACGGCCAGGACGTCGTCCAGGACGACCAGTGCCGCGCCGAGTCCGGCACCTGGTACTCCGCGTACGACGGCCTCACCATCGACTCCGCCTCCCGCATCGACATCGACCACATCGTCCCCCTCAAGGAAGCCTGGCGGTCGGGGGCCTCGGAATGGTCGACGCCCGAGCGGCGCGCCTTCGCCAACGACCTGATCCACTCGCAGCTGATCGCGGTGTCGTACAGCAGCAACCGGAAGAAGGGCGACAAGGACCCCGGCAACTGGAAGCCGCCGCTGCAGTCGTACTGGTGCACCTACACCCACCTGCCCCTGCTGGACAGCCCCGACTCGCAGGCCGCCATCGTGCGCGCACTGTGCAAGCTGCTTCTGGCCGAGCTGGACGATCCGCAGCTGCCGGCCCGCCACGCCACCCGCGATGGACGGCCGGTCGGTGGGACGGCTGGCTCCGAGCCTGCCCCATGTGGGCGGCGTCCCGGCAGACCCGGGCCTGTGGGTCCGCATGACCACCGCCCGCGCCGTGCTCACCACGACGGACGATGCCGTTCTACTGGCCGCAAACGGCTCCGAGTACGAGTTCGCCCCGTCGCAGAGCGGGTGCTCCGGCCGCTGGTCGAGGGGTAGTGGGCGTCGTCGATTTGCGGAGGGTGGGAAGACGGCGTCAGCGAGACCGTACGGCCGCGACGAGGTGGTTGATGTCCTGGGCCGTCACGTTGAATCCGAGGCCGGTGAACTTGGCCAAGGGGACGTCCATGGCGGCCCGCAGGAGGGTCGGATTGGTCGCCGCGAGGTTTTCGGGGGAGGGGGCTTTCGCTCGGGCGAGCGCCTTCAGTAGGAGCGGCCCACCGACGGGGTGGTTGAGCCATTCGCCGAAGGTGGACGTCGCTTCCAGGTCGTTGAGCGCGCCGTCGCCGGCGGTGTGGAGTACGGTCCGCAGGCGGATGTCCCGGGACGAGGCGCCGATCTCGACAGCGAACGGGCCGGGGTCGATCGCCCAGCCGCCCAGAGAGGTGGACCACCACGCCAGGTCCCGGCCGGTGAGCTCGAACCGGACGCTCGCCGAGGCGCCGGGTTCAAGGCCGACCTTGGTGAAACCGCGCAGTTCATGGCGCGGGCGGGTGGGATGCGGCTCGTCGAAGGCGATATAGAGCTGGACCACCTCGCGGGCGAAGCGGCTTCCAGTGTTGGTGATGGTGGCTTCGACGGTCCACCGGTTGTCGCCGGTCGCGGTGGCTTTCAGGCCCTCGTAGGCGAAGGTGGTGTAGGTCAGACCGTGACCGAAGGGGTACGCGACCGGGACGTCGACGGTGTCGTAGTGGCGGTAGCCGACGTAGCGGCCCTCCCCGTGGACGACGTGCCCGTCGCGGCCCGGGAAGTGCAAGTGGGACGGCACGTCGGCGAGCCGCTGCGGAATCGTCTCGGTGAGCCGTCCCGACGGGCTTTCGAAGCCGAGGATCAGGTCGGCGAGGGCCGTGCCGCCGGCCTGGCCCGGCAGCCAGCTCTCCAGCACCGCGCCGGCGTGGGCCAGCCACTGCGAGACGGAGACCGTGCCGCCGTTGGCGAGTACGACCGCGACCCGGGGGCAGACCTGGGCGACCTCGCGCAGCAGCTCGATCTGGTCGGCGGGCAGGTCGATGTCTGCACGGTCGTAGCCCTCGGACTCGTGGGCATCGGGCAGGCCGAGGAAGACCACCGCCACGTCCGCGGTAGCGGCCTGCGCGACGGCCTGTTCGGCGAGTTCCGGGGCCGGGGTGCCGTCCAGGGTGAAGCCCGCGGCAAAGGTGAGGGCGGTGGCGGGGCCGACGGCCGCGGTCAGGGCGTCGAGGGCGTTGTCCACGCGGGTGGGTACGACGTGTGAGCTGCCGTTGCCTTGGTAGCGCGGGGTGCGGGCGAACTCGCCGATGACGGCGATCGTCTGCTGTGCCGTCGGGTCGAGGGGCAGGATGTCTTCCTCGTTCTTGAGTAGTACGGCCGAGGCGCGGGCGGCCTCGCGGGCCAGTTCGTGGTGAGCGTCGGCATCCCAGTCCTCGAAGCGCTGCGCGCGGTCGGTCCGGTCACGCAGCCGCAGCACCCGGTTGGCCGCCTCGGCGACGTGCACGGGATCCAGGCATCCTTCCTCGACCGACGCCACGATCTGCTCGTCCGTACCAGTTGGCGGCATCTCCAGGTCGAGCCCGGCAGCGAGCGCGGCCACTCGGTCGGTGACCGCGCCCCAGTCGGACATCACCAGTCCGTCGAAGCCCCATTCCTCGCGCAGGACTTGGGTGAGCAGCCAATGGTTCTCGCTGGCGTGGACGCCGTTGATCTTGTTGTACGCGCACATCACCGTGTACGGCTTCGCCTCACGGACGACGTGTTCGAAGGCCGGAAGGTAGATCTCCCGCAGAGTCCGTTCGTCGACGTCCGCGCTCACCCGCATGCGATCCGTCTCCTGGTTGTTGGCGGCGAAATGCTTCACGCACGCGCCGACCCCGACGGACTGGATTCCCTCGACCACAGCCGCTCCCATGACGCCGCTGATGTGCGGATCTTCGGAGAAGTACTCGAAGTTCCGTCCGCACAGCGGGCTGCGCTTGATGTTGATGCCTGGGCCGAGCACCACATCGACGCCCAGGGCCGAAGCCTCGCGTGCCAGGGCCTCGCCGATGCGGTGCGCGAGCCCGGAGTCCCAGGAGGAGCCGAGGGTGACGGCGGGCGGGAAGCAGGTGGCCGGGAGGCTGTGGCGCAAGACGATTGCCTCGGCGGCATCGCCGGCCGGACGCCGGATGCCGTGGGGGCCGTCCGAGAGGGTCAGCGCCCGGACCACGTCCCGTACGGGCGTCGTGGTCCAGCGGCTGCCGCCCGAGGTGAGCGATGCCTGCTCGGCCAGTGAGAGGGCGGCTGCCGAGGACGCTGAGGATATGGAGGATGTGTTCATGAGGGCTTCCAGAGGTCGGGACGCGATGAGCGGGACGAAGGCGAGGAAGGGGCCGGGGCCCGCGCCTCACGTTGCGGCCGCTCGCCGTCCGAAGTGGTCGAGCCACTTCTGGAGGATCTCCGGTGAGCGGGGCTCGTGGGGGGCGTGCCAGGGGACCGGCACGGTGAGGGTGGCGAGTTGCTGTTCCAGGTGGTCGGCCAGGTGGGCGCGGCCGGTGTCCCTGAGGTGCTGGGCGTACGGGCCGGGCTGGCTGTAGTAGATGGGCCCGGTCTGGAGGTTGGCCTGCATGGGGTCGGGCAGGCAGCCGGGCCGGCCTGCGTACTCGTTCCACCACTCGGTGAGATGGGAACGCATCCGCGCGGCGAGGTCCGGCTCCTCTTCGATGAGGTTGCGGGTGAGGTAGGGGTCCTCGGCGAGGTGGAAGAGCTGTTCCCACTCGGTGCGGAAGGTGCCTGGGTGGTAGGTGCGGATGTAGAGGTGGTCGCGGGTACGGACGGCCCGCTGGTACGTCATGGCGCCGTGGCCGAGGACCAGGTACTCGCGGGAGTCGATCTGTTCGCCGCGCAGGGCGGGGGCGAAGGAGGTGCCCTGCCATCCGGCGGGTTTGTCCAGGCCGATGAGTTCGGCGAGGGTCGGGGCCAGGTCGATGTTGTAGAGGAGTGTGTCGTTGCGGCGGGCGTCGGCGGGCAGGTCGTCGGTGAGGCCGGGCCAGTAGACGACGAGGGGGAGCCGGTGTACGGGTTCGCTGGCCATGCCGTGCTCGGCGTACATGCCCAGCTCGCCGAAGGACTCTCCGTGGTCGGCGCTGACGATCACGGCGGTGTCGCCGGCGATGCCCAGCTCCTCCAGGGTGTCCATGAGCTGCCCGAAGTAGTGGTCCCAGTAGCTGATGGCTCCGTCGAAGCCGTTGATCAGGTGCTCGAAGTCGGCCCGTGAGGCGACCGCGTCGGGCATGTTGTGGGGCACCGGGGAGGTGCCGCGGGGGTTCTTCAGCGAGTGGTGGAGGTCCAGGGCGCTGCGTGGCCCGTAGATCTCGGCGTGCGCGGCGATGGTCTCCTCGTCGGGCCACGCCTGCACGGGCCCGGAGGCGGCCATCTTCTCGGTCCACTCGGCGGGCTGGGTGTAGTTGGTGTGCGGCTCCCAGTAAGTGAGGTGGAGGTACCAGTCCTCCTCGTCCTTGTGCCGGCGCAGCCAGTCGATGGCCGCGCCGTTGATGTCGGGAGCCTCCTCGTCGCCCCAGTTGGCGCTCGCGCGGATCGACTCGCGGAAGTTGCCGTGGAAGAAGTACGCACGGTGGCGTTCGGCGAAGACGGAGATCGAGGCGGTGTAGTGGTCGCCCCAGCCGAGCCATTGGCCGAGGAGCGGCCGGTCCGGCTCGGGGCCGTGTCCCGCTTCGAGGCGGAACTGGGCGTCGGCGCCGTAGTGGCCGATCACTCCGTTGGTGATGCCGAACTGGCCGCTCGTCAGCGCGGCCCGGGAGGGCAGGCACGGTGAGTCGGAGCAGTAGTAGCGGTCGAAGACGACCGACTTGTCGGCGAGCTTCTGGAGGTTCGGAGTGGTCGGACGGTGATAGCCGTAGGGGGTGGTGTGGTCGGCGCGGAGCGTGTCCACGTCCACGTAGATGATGCGCAAGGCGAACTCCGATGGGCAGGGCCTCCAGGGCGGGGCCCGGGCGGCGGATGGTTACAGGAACGGTCGGTTACAGGAGCGGTCGGTCAAGGGAGTGGTGGGTCGGCCGCAGCCGGACAGCGTCCCCAGGGAGGGGGCGTCCCTGCGGGCAGCGGTGGTCGAGGCCGGCGTCAGGGACTCCGCACACAGCGGAAGCCCGTGTTCCCGC
>NZ_JBIASS010000049.1:0-19239 GCF_042890955.1 Streptomyces sp. NPDC001933
GCCCGATTGACCCCCGTCGAGTACGAGACCATCATGACCCCAGCCGCAGCCCTGGCTGCATAAACCCCGCTGTCACCCAACCCTGCAGCAGTCCCGTGAGTGGTGAAGGCGACGTTCATGGGGACGTTGTGCCAGATATCGAAGCCGGAGGTGAGATGGAAGAAGAGGCGCCCGTCCTGGTAGAGGATCGGCTGGTCCATTCCGGGCCCGGCCAGTTGTGACTGCATGTTTGAGACCGCGAAGCCGTTGGGGAGCCTCAGGAGCTGGGTCTGCTTTCCGTCCGCGGCAGCAAGGTGGACCACGCCGCTGCCGTCCCTCGTGGGGCCGGCACTGCTGTAGGCGACGAGCCCGTTCTCGTCGGAGCGCATGGGCAGCATTTCGGCGCGGTCGGTGCCGTCAACTGTCCACTTGCGCTTGCCTGTACTCGTGTCGAACGCCGCGATGTGGTCACCACTAGTCAGGGTTTTCCGTTTGCTGGCGAGGTAGATGCTGTCCTTCGTGGCCACTACCGCGCCGCATGTGCCGCCGTCCCGGCAGCCAGGCACGTAGCCGTCGATCTTGATGGTCGCCTTGAGCGTGCCGGACTTGTCGAACGTGAGCAGTCTGTTCGCATCTGCCGGAAACTCCGTATCGCCCACGTAGGCGGCGACCACCAGCGGATCGGCAGAGGCGAGCCAAGTCCATCCCAGCCCCTTGGGCAGCGTCGCGACCCGGGACGGCTTGCCCGAACGCGCATCATGCGATGACACCTCGAAGTGATCGCCACAGTAGGTAAGACTCATCAGCTTCTTTACGCCGAGCTGCTCTTCGAACTGACATCCCGGCTGGGGCGAGTCCCACACCGTCTCACCGCTGTCGACGGCGAAGCCCCACGTCTCACCAGGCCATCCGACCGCGGCAAGCTCCTCACTGATACCGACATTGAGGTCCAGCCCGAGGTTTCCCTTCCTTTCAGGCAGCGACTTCTGCCACACCTTGCGGCCCCGGTTAATGTCGATCACCGCGATCTTGGTGCACCTGCGGTTCTTCACCGATTCCCTGAACACCACTGCTACCAGGCCCTTGCTGGTCACATCCTGCGACGCAGCACACAAATCGCCGTCCAGCGGAACTTTCCAGCTCTGCTTGCCGGTGTCCAGGTCGTAGCCGAGAACGGCGTAAGGAGCACCCGCAGCGTAGGAGCGTGAGGTGAGCCAAGAGCCGTCCGCATCGTTGCTCACTTCGCCGATCTGCGCCGGTGCGGGCACATTCAGCAGCTCGCGGCTCTGTGTCGGATCGGCCGCCGGTGACGACTTCGCAGGAGGACTGCCCTTACTGTCTGCCCGGTCAGGCCGCTCCTTGCCGTTGAGGTTGAGGAAGACAAGGGTGCCGGCTGCCAGGACGGCCACGGCCGCGGTGACGCAACCAGCAATGACCGCTGCCCGGCGCCCTCTGCCCCCACCCGGCCGCCCCGGGGGACCGGGTGGGGGCCGGAGGTGCGGAGGCACGGGACCGTACAGCGGCTGGGCACCATATCCACTGCCCGCGTTGGGGGCGGGGCCGAATCCGGGAGGGCCCTGGGACGGGGGCCCTGAGGCCGCAGGCGGCCCGGGCGGCATGGGCGGCTGTGACATACGCCTTCCAACTCCTCATGACGTAACGGTGATCATCCATCTGGCCGCGCCCTTCATGCGCCGACCCAGCAACCAACCGTAACGTCGGAAGCGAGGCCGTTTCTGACAGGACAACGGCCGGCGGTCCCGCGACCCTTCGCACGTGACGCGGGACCGCCGCACCTGCTGATGGTCCATCCGCTACTCCGCAACCTCCCTGACTGAGCGCCAAGCGCCGCGCCGTAGGTCGCGGCACCACTCACTGTGCCCTCGGAGGTCTCATCGCGGAGGAACGAACGCCGGCCCCGTTGCCCGGGACCGAGGACAGGAGCGTCTTGTGCTCCACGGCGGGGCCGGCATCGTCGGGCTCACCAAGCTGTCCAGTGCGATTGCCGGCAGCCCACATGGCCTGCGCTACTGTCCTGGAGGTATGACCGATGCGGCCCAGGCGCCCTTCATCGACCCGGACTCGGACTACCCATGTTGCTGGTTCTGCCCAGCCCTGCGGCTCCCGCGTACGGAGTTCCTCGTTGTGGACCGGCCCAGCAGAGACTGGCCGTTCGACGCGGCGGACGGATACCGCTACAGCGTCGATGGCCGGATCCCGGTCTGTGTGCACCCGGGCCGGGTCGGACTGGAACCTGAGCGGACAGCTCCTCCACCTGCCGCCGCATCCGCCGTCGATCCGGAGCCGGTCAGGCGACACCGCCGATGGTGGCGACGCTGACCCGGACCACCAAGGGCTGGGAACGTTCCGACCCAGCTGCCGGTGCCCCCTGGCGCGACGTGCCTGATCGCTACGGTCCCTGGGACTGGATCTACGACCTATTCCGGCGCTGGCAGCGGGACGGCAACTGGGCCCGGATCGTCACCCAACTCCAGGCAGAGCCCGTGCAAAGGGCCTGATCAGATGGGAGGTGAACGTCGACTCCACCGTCTGCCGGCCCACGAGAACGCGGCCGGGGCGGCGAAAAGGGGGACCTTCAAAGGAGCCGCCCGGCGGCATGGCCATTGAGCCGCCCGACCATGGCCTCGGGCGCTCCCGGGGCGGGCTGACCACCAAGGTTCACCTCGCCGTCGAGCAGGGGCAGAAGTCACTCTCTATCGTGATCACGGCCGGTCGGCGGGGCGACTCCCCACAGTTTAAGCCGGTCTTGGACGCGATCCGGGTACCACGACTCGGTCCTGGACGACCTCGCAGCAAATCGGAGCGAGTGCGGGCTGACAAGGCGTACAACTCCCGCCGCAACCGAGCCTACCTGCGCAGACGCGGGATCAGAGCGACCATCCCCATCCCTGCAGCAGTCCCCTTTCGCTACGAAGCCACTGTGCTGGTCGCGGTGATCAACGAATGGATATGAGTAGCTCCGGCACGCTCATGATCGCTAGCCTCGCCGGCTATGAAGCAGCGTCAACAGAAGAAGCTCTCCCTCCGCCTCTTCGAGGCAGTCCTGACAGGCGACGCCAGGAGCACGAAAGCCCTGTTGCGCAGGCGGCGCTCGACGAAAGTGGCACCGCGGTACTGACGGGAATGGGCGGGGTGGGCAAGACCCAGCTGGCCGCCGACTACGCCCGCAGCGCCTGGCGCGACGGCGGCCTCGACGTGCTGGTCTGGGCCACTGCACCGTCCCGCTCGTCCGTCGTGGCCTCGTACGCGAGGGCCGGCGTCGAACTGTGCGGAGCCGACCCCGACGATCCCGACCAGGCTGCCCGAGCCTTCCTGGTCTGGCTCACTCCCAAGGCCGATCAGGAGTCGTGCCGGTGGCTCGTCGTCCTCGACGACATAGCCGACCCCAGCGATCTGACCGCAAACCCAGACGACCCCGACAACACGTACAGCCTGTGGCCACCCGCCAGCCCGCACGGCCGCACCCTGGCCACCACCCGTCGCCGCGACGCCACCCTCGCCGGCAACAGCCGTCGTCCCGTCGAGGTCGGGCTGTTCACCTCGGCCGAAGCCGTCGCCTATCTCGACATGTCGCTGTCCATGCACGGCCAGCATGAAGCCGCCGACCGGCTTGCCGCGCTGGCTGCGGACCTCGGCCACCTGGCCCTGGCCCTGTCGCAGGCCGCCACCTACATTGCCGACGCCGCAATCCCCGTTGACTGCATCCCCTGCCCCCACGTAGAGGGCGAGTGTCCCAGCTACCGCACCCTGCTCGCCGATCGCGCCATCGCGCTCGCGGACCTCGCCCCCGACGCACTGCCCGACGAACAGGGCGTCCTCGCCGCAGCCTGGTCCCTGTCCATCGAGCGCGCCGACCGGCTGCGCCCCGTCGGCTTGGCCCGCCCCATGCTCCACCTTGCCGCCCTGCTCGATGCCAACGGCATCCCCCAGACCGTGCTGACCAGCGCACCCGTCCATACCTACCTTGCCGCACACCGCACCGCGAACGACCGGCAATCGGCAGGGCAACCGGCCCCCGTCTCCTCCCGGGACGCGGCCCAAGCCATGCGCGCCCTGCACAGGCTCAGCCTCATCGACCACACCCCGAGTACCCCGCACCAGGCCGTTCGCGTCCACCAGCTCATCCAGCGCGCGACCCGCGACACCCTCAGCCCCGAACAGCGGGACGGGTGCGCCCGTACGGCTGCTGACGCGCTCATGACCACCTGGCCGGAGATCGACCGCGACACCGAGTTCGCCAGCGTCCAACGGACGAATGTCGGAGCTCTTCTCCGGCACGAGGAGAGGGCACTCTTCCAGCCGGAGGTCCATCCTGTCCTCTTTAGAGTCGGCACGAGTCTGGGTGAGACGGGCCAGGCAGGCGCGGCCGCTGCCCACTTCCAGTACGTGGTAGAGGCAAGCTCCCGCTATCATGGCCCGAACCACCCCAGCACCCTTGAGGCCCGTTTCAACGGCGCACGCTGGCTGGGGGAGACGGGGGATACCTTCGGTGCGATAGAGGCGTACAAGCAACTGCTGGAAGACCGCCTGCGCATCCTGGGTACTTACCATCCGGACACGCTTCTCACCTACCAGAACCTGGCCTACGCAATAGGAGAGGCGGGCGACGCCCCCGGCGCGGTGGCCATGTACGAGCAGATCCTTCCTGTCGTGCTGCACCTGCGGGGTCCTGACGCTCCCGAAACCTTCATTACGCGCCAAGAGCTCGCCCTTTGGCGCGGGGAAGCGGGAGACGCGGCACGTGCTCTGCAGGACTGCGAACTGATCCTGCAAGACCAACTACGGGTGTTGGGCCCCGACGCCCCACGTACCCTCGCCACTCGATTCGACCTCGCCCGTTGGCTGCGGCAGACCGGGAATGCCGTGGGGGCAGTCGACGAGTATGAGCGGCTGGTCGTCGATCGTGTACGCGTGCTGGGCCCCCATCACGTCGACACCCTCGCTACCCGCAGTCAGCTTGCCCGCTGCCGGCGGGACGCGGAAGATTGCGAGGGCGCGATGGCCGAGTATGAGCGACTGCTCCCCGAGATGCTGGCGGTATTGGGCACCGGACACCCCATCACGCTCAATGCCCGTCGAGGCTTCGCCGAGACGCTGGGGCGCTTGGGCGATGCGGCCACTGCCGTACGCGAGTTCGAGCAGCTGGTCGTGGACCATGCGCAAGTGCTGGGCCTCCATCACGTCGACACCCTCGCTACCCGCAGTCAGCTCATTCTCTGGCGAGGGGAGACGGAAGACTGGGCCGGCGCTCTGGAGGCTGGAGAACAACTACTGGAAGACCAGCTGAGACAGCTGGGCTCTCATCATGAGGATGCCCTGGCCACTCGCTTCCTCCTTGCTCATGCACAGATGAAGACCGGGGACCTGATCGGGTGCCTGGCAGCCTTGGAAAGTCTCTGCATCGACATGGGGAGGGCACTCGGGGCCCACCATCCCTACACCCTGAACACCGTGCAGAGCTTTGCCGTGTTCCTGAGGATGTCGGCGAACGAAGATGGCGTGAGCACCGACTTCGCCGAGATGCTGACCGCGCGGGAACAGGCGTCAGGCCCTGAATATGATCAGATCCTCCTGGTCTGGAGCGCTCTGGCCGTGCGGCTGGCGGAGACGGGCGACCCGGTTGCCGCTGCCGTCCTCGGCGCCGAACTGCCTGCACGTTTGGCGGGAGCTATAGGGCCCGACCACCCGGAAACCCTCAATAGCCGACACAACCTCGCCACCTTCCGTGGGCGTGCAGGATATCCCGCAAGCGCTGCAAGGATTCTTGCCGAACTGCTGGCCGACCAGTTCCGGGCCCTTGGCCCGGAGCACCCGGACACCTACATCACTGAATCCGAACTGGCCGTATGGCTGGAGGCCGCCGGGGACCCGACAGCCGCCGCGACCACCTGTGCCGAACTGCTGGAACAGGCACAGGCCGTCGTCGGGCCGGATCACCCCCGGGTCCTCGAGCTGGCACGGCGATGCCGCCCGTAGGGCTGCTTGGCGGAGAGACGGTGACTATCGGGTCTCTGCGGACGATGGCACCTCCGACGTCTCGCCGCCTCCTACCTGGCAAGGTCCTGGCCCCCGGACAAGGAAGCCAGCCTGCGGCTGATGGGCCGCGGCATCCCGATGCTGGAAGCCTCCTTGGCCGCGACCGTCGCGGTACGCGAGCAACTGATGCCGGAGCAGGCTGCCGGCAGGGCCCGGGCCCTGCCGGCAGCGTACGCAGAAGACCTCACGACAGCCGAAACCCGGGAGCGGGCCATCGTGCTGCTGCACCACGAGGACTCGGCGACCGCAACGGCCCGCGCCCTCGCCCACGAGAAGTCCGTCACCCCACCTACGCTGACTACCAGCACCACCTGCATAGGTACAGCACGCGCATGTTGCTTCGCCTCCCTCATCCGCCCGGAGGATCGATCCGGGTCAGTAAGCCCGCCCTGCACGCTCGGCACCGTCTGGAGTGGCGGTTTCGGGCACGGACCGAACACGAAACAAATCAAAGGGAGTTCAGGTGACTGACGTGCGGCCTAGCCAGCAGATGCGAGACCTTGGAGTCGTCCAACACGGCGCCGGTATCCTCGCCGAACGGGCCCGCGCTTTTGACCTGCCCGCCGAGCGCGACGAGGCCGAACGCATCACGGACGAACTGTTCACCGCCATGGAACGGATCGGCCAGGTCCACCCCTTCGCAAAGGGTATGGGCATCGCGGCCCCGCAGATCGGCATCGCACGAGCCAGCGCCGTCGTCCAGCCGCCCGGCGACGCACCCGCGATCATCCTTCTCAATCCCCGGATCACCACCCGCTCCGAGGAGATGGACGAGCAGCACGAGGGCTGTCTGAGCTTCTTCGACGTGCGCGGCCTTGCACCCCGTCCTCTGAAGATCACGGTGGAGACCACGGCCTTGACCGGCGAGGCCGTGACCACCGTGTACGAACGCGGCCTCGCCCGCCTCATCCACCACGAGATCGACCACCTCGATGGGCTCCTCTATACCTCCCGGATGCTGCCTGGAGTCGAACCGATCCCCGTGGACGAGTACCGGCAGACTGGCCGGGCATGGACGTACGAGGAAGCCTGATCAGCCTGCCCACATGGACTGTGTACTGGGCCTGTCGTTCACTTCAGGGGAGTGCAGGCTGAGCGCGACAATCTTAGGAGTTCGTCCACCCGTAGCATTCAGGAACGTCCCAGTCTCATGGCGCACTCGTGTGCAGACGCGGTCGCAGCAAGAGATACGAGATCACCCGCACCAGGCCTAGCCGCCATGGTGCGGCCCGACATCGTGTGCCATCGCCACCACGTCTGGCAGTCACCCGAGCCCCGAGACATCTCAGCGGTTCCCGAGATCGAACGGGCACAACGGAACCTTCGAAAGCTCCGGAAGACCCACGGCATCCACGCCATGGCCTGCTGTGTCCGGGACGCCCGCTGGATCATCAGCGGCTGGGTTCACATGCCAAGCCGGGAGCCGAAATTTGAGGATCTCTGGCAAGACCGTCGCAGGAAGCTGGACCGCCCGGAGTGGTTTCGCAGCTGGGAACCGCCTGCCCACATCATGACCCACCCGGAAGTTGTGACCCTCGCCTCCGCCCTCGTGCCGATCTACCTGGATCCAAGCCACTTCCGCCGTGACCTCCGTGAGTGGGAGTTCAAAGCACACCTGCGATCCCGCCTCGGCCTGGACCCCCGACGCAACCCCACGGGCGCCCCCATCAACAAGTTCTTCTACATGGTCCAGATGGACCGAGCCCGTTGGCGGAACCCCAAAATCGCCGTGATCACTGAGACGGCGACACCGAGAACCGCTCAGTGATCATGGCGAACCCCAGCTCAGAGGATGCCCCGCTCGCCACCCTCACGGAGAAAGAACACTAGACCCGGGCGGCGGTGCCCAGCCGCCGATGAGACGGCGGTCTCGACATGGCGCGAAGCGCCGGGATTTCTCCAGCAGCGACTGCTGGCTCGTCTTCGACGGGGCCGGGGCGGGCATCGGAATCTACTGACCGAGCCCTCTGCCAGGTGGGCCCGGCCCCGTTCTGTGAAAGGAGTGCCAGGCCGGCGTCATGTCACTGGCCGCAATCGGCGTTGTTTGTGCTTGTCGCGAATCTCGTCCGGGTGAACGGAGAGCTGTTGCCGCTCCGGGCCCTGCGGCCTGTGCCGGGTGCCGGCGGGGACGGTGGGTCCTGACAAGGCATGGGAACCGGTGGATACGCAGAGGCGTCTTCTGCTACCTGTGAAGTTCGCCCAATGCTGCCGTGGCAGGCGGTCGTCGGCTGCCGGGAAGGGGCAGGGGGTGTCACGACGTAGGAAAATCACGGCCATGGTGGCAGCGGTGGTGCTGACCGTGTCGACACCGTTCTTCTGGCTGCTCGACAGCCCAGACACGGGGCAGTTGGTCGCCGCCTCTGTCCAGGGCGCCACTGGTATCGCCGCCCTGGTGTGGGTGCTGATGCAGTCCCCGGCCGGCCCGCAGCCCGGAGCCGCGGCGGTCGATACCGGACGGGCCAGGGCCACCGGGGGTGGCCGGGCGTCCAGCGGTGTACGAGGCCTGCAGGGGGCCGGGAACGGTCCGGTTCGGGCGGAGCGAACGGGGGACGCCACCGCAGACGGGTCTGGCAGCAGCGCGAGCACGGGTATCGACTTCAGCTGACCGGGCTGGAACGGCCAGAGTATGCGGGAGGTTTCTGTCCGATGGTGCGATGGCCCAAGCGCCGCCCTGCCCCGGGCAGGGAGCCCAACGTTGATCTCGGGGCCGCGGACGCAAAGAGCGAGCCGTCGGTCACCGTCGCGGACACAGGCACTGCCGCCGCCAGCGACGGCGCCACGGCGGCGACCGGCTACACCGGACCGGTCCCAGGCACCACCGGCTCGGTACACGTGGGCCATACGGGAGACGCCACCGCCAGTGAGGGCGGCCTGGCCAACACCGGGCTCTTGGTAGTCGACCGCTTCACCCTGGTGCAGCAGGCTGCTCCTCGCACACCCGCCGCCTGGCCACACCAAGTTGGCTTGCTCCCGCCGCGCGCCCAGTCCTTCCAGCACCGGGCCGAAGTCGACCAGTTGCGAGCAGCGGTCGACCGCGGGGGCACCGCAGTGCTCACCCAGGTCCTGACCGGGACCGGTGGAGTGGGTAAAACCCAGCTGGCCGCCGACTACGCCCGCACCGCATGGGACAACGGCGAGGTCGACGTACTGGTATGGATCACCGCGAGCAGCCGCTCAGCAATCACGGCCGGATACGCCCAGGCTGGTGCCGAGGTCCTTGCCGCCGACCCCGCTGATCCGGAGCAGGCCGCGCGAGCGTTCCTGGCCTGGCTGGAACCCAAAGCCGGCCAGAAGCCGTGCCGGTGGCTGGTCGTACTCGACGACGTTGCGGATCCCGCCGATATGCGCGGCTGGTGGCCGCCCACCAGCCTCCACGGCCGCGCCCTGGTCACCACACGGCGCCGCGAGGCCGCCCTGACCGGAGCGGGCCGGCGCCGGGTGACCGTGGGCCTGTTCACCCCCCAGGAAGCCGCCGCCTACTTCACCGCCGTACTTGCCGCGCACGACCGCCACGAGCCAGCCGACCAGATCAGCGGCCTGGCCGCCGAGCTGGGATACTTGCCTCTCGCGCTGGCCCAGGCCGCTGCCCACACCGTCGATGCGGACCTGATTTGTGCCTCATACCGGGAGCTGCTGGCCGACCGGATAAGGAAGCTGGCCGACCTGCTGCCAGAACCCGGCGCACTGCCCGACGACCAGACCGCCACCGTGGCTGCCACCTGGTCCCTGTCCATCGAACGCGCCGACCAGCTCCGCCCGGCGGGCCTGGCCCGCCCCATGCTCCAGCTCGCCGCGATGCTCGACCCCAACGGCATCCCCCGCACTGTCCTCACCAGCGAACCCGCTCGTGCCTATCTCACCGCCCACCGTGCTGCCACCAATCGTGAACCGGCTGAGGTGACAGCCGAGGACGCAGTCGGCGCCCTGTTGGCCCTGCACCGTCTCAGCCTGATTGACCACACTCTCAACACCCTCCATCAGGCAGTCCGTGTCCACCAGCTCGTCCAACGCGCCACCCGCGACACCCTCGCCCCCAACCAGCGCACCCCTCTCGCCCACGCTGCAGCTGACGCCCTGACCGCCGCATGGCCAGCCATCGAACGGGAAACCCCCCTCACCCAGGCGCTGCGCGCCAACACAGACGCCCTCACTTGCACCGCAGAAGATGCCCTGTACCAGCCCGCACCGCACCGGGTGCTCTTCCGCGCAGGCCAAAGCCTCAGCGAAGCCGGCCAGGTCACCGCCGCCACCACCCACTTCTCTCGCTTGTCCGAGGCGACCTCCCACCACCTCGGCCCCGACCATCCATACGCCCTGGCCGCCCGCAACAACCTCGCCCGGTGTCGAGGCGAGGCGGGGGATGCGGCGGGTGCTGCCGCCGCGTTGGAAGACTTGCTGACTGACGTGATGCGAGTGCTGGGCCCCGACCACCCCGACACTCTGCGCGTCCGCCATGGTTTCGCCTACTGGCGGGGTAAGGCGGGGGACGCGGCGGGTGCTGCCGCCGCGTTCGAGGAGCTGCTGGCCGACCGGCTACGCGTACTGGGCCCCGACCATCCCGGCACCTTGGACGCCCGGCATAACGTCGCCTACTTTCGGGGGCAGGCGGGGGATGCAGCGGGTGCTGCCGCCGCGTTCGAGGAGCTGCTGGCCGATCGGTTACGCGTACAGGGCCCCGACCACCCGGCCACCCTGACGGCCCGCCACGAGCTCGCCCGGTGGCAAGTACGGGTGGGGGGCACGGCGGGGGGCGCGGCCACGTTCGAGGGGCTGCTGGCCGACCGGCTGCGCGTGCTGGGCGCCGACCACCCCGACACCCTGAGCGCTCGTCACAACCTCGCCGCATGGTGGGGTGAGGCGGGGGATGCGGCGGGTGCTGCGGCCGCGTTCGAGGAGCTGCTGACCGACCGGCTACGGGTGCTGGGCCCTGACCACCCCGACACCCTGAGCGCCCGCAAAAACCTCGCCCGGTGGCGGGGTGAGGCGGGGGATGCGGCGGGTGCTGCGACCGCGTTCGAGGAGCTGCTGACCGACCTGCTACGCGTGCTGGGCCCCCACCACCCCGACACCCTGAGCATCCGCCATGGTTTCGCCTACTGGTGGGGTGAGGCGGGGGACGCGGCGGGTGCTGCGGCCGCGTTCGAGGAGCTGCTGACCGACCTGCTACGGGTGCTGGGCCCCCACCACCCCGGCACCTTGGACGCCCGGCATAACGTCGCCTACTTTCGGGGTAAGGCGGGGGATGCGGCGGGTGCTGCGGCCGCGTTCGAGGAGCTGGTGGCCGACCGGCTACGGGTACAAGGCGCCGACCACCCGGCCACCCTGAAGGCCCGCCGCAACCTCGCCCAGTGGCGAAGCAGGACGATCGATGATGAACCGACTGATTCCTGAGCGAGATCGGCAAGTGACGACCCGCAGCCGGATTGGCGCCGGGGCCCCGATTTCAAGGAACAGAAGAGGGGCAGCAACTGCATTGCGCCCGCTGACGTTCGATTGGGCCCAACCATGTACCTCCGGCGTCACGAACTTGGCCAGGATCATTGCCCGACCTCACTGTCGTTGGACACGAGAACGGGCTCTGGCACAACTTCTGTGGTGGTACGTCGCTCCCGCTCGTACCCGCATCGGGTCGGTCCCGCTGACCTGCTGGTTTCCCGCGTCCGACGTGCCGTCCTTGCGATCGACAGGCCGACATCACAGAAGTTGAGCCAGAACCCGAGAACGTCAGCGGTTTGGACACGAGGACTGTCAGTCAGGAGTCGGAGCGCGTCGCCTTGCCGCCAGCTGCTGCGCGATTTCGTCCACAGGGAAGGAGACCCACTCCCAGCTCTGCTCGACTGGGATGCCGTAGCGACGCTTGATCTCGATGCACAGCTCAACGGCCCCTAACGAGTCCATGCCGTAGTCCCTCGGTGACAGGCTCGGGTTGATCGTCGGAACGTCGAGCGTGATCTTCATTAGCTCAATCAGCCACGCCAGATCGGCGTGTGCGGGATCGGCTGTCATGCTCCACCTGTCTCATGGGCCGGGGTGGTCAATGCGGTTCGCGCTGCCGCGCCGAACGCCTCCAGAGCCTCGCGCACGTGATTCCGCTGCTGGGCGCATTGCTGCACGTAATCAGCTATGTCCCCGCCTCTCGCCATTCGTTCTTTGTAGGCCCGCAAGCTGGCGTACAGCAGCGCCAGGTGCTTCTCGACATCGCGGGCAGAGTCGAGGACTTCTTCGGGGCCTTCGACGGCCACGGTGGCTCCGGCTCGCTGGATTGCGCGGACTCCTGCCCGTGCCTCGTGCATCTGCTGTTCGATCAACTCCGCGTCCGGAGTGGCTGACCGCAGTAGGTGCCATGTCTCCGACAGCGCCTCGCGCGCCTGGGAGGCGTCGGTGAGGAAGGTGCTGTACGCGTCCCTTCGAGCCTGCCGCTGCCACTGCTGGTGTTGAGCGGCACTCTGAGTTCGGGCCTGCCACCGAGTGGACCAGCTCGTCAGGGCTGCTGCTCCGGCGGTTCCGGCAGAACCAAGGGCAGCGCCCAGCAGCGCTGCTAACGCTTGATCCATGAACTACTCCTCACCCCGTAGTCCTGCGGATGCTCTCCGAGCCACCGCCAGAAGGCATGGACGCCCCCTCCGCGCTACCGCGTCCGTAGTGACATCCCCGATGACCAACCCAGTGACATTGTCGTCTGCCACGGGAACGTCAGTGGTTTTGTTGTGAGATGAGTCTGCGGCTCAGGTAGATGTCGCTACCAGTCTTGGTCGAGGTCGCCGGTTTCTTCGTCGAGTAGGCCCCAGGCCATGGAGTCGGCGCGGCGGGCGGCGCGCAGGAGCCAGCCGAGAGATCCAATCCTCCAGATAGCGGACGTACCCGCCGACCTGCCGGGCAGGGTGCTGGACCGTGCGCTGACCGATCCTCACCATACCCGGGCGGAGTGGGCTGGTCTGGGCGCTGGTCCACTGTTTGAGCTCGATCACCACTGTGCACAGGCGGCCATCGGGGGCTGCGCCGATGACGAGCGCGTCTATGCGCTCTCCTGTGGCCGGAAGGGTGTACTCGAGCAGCACGTGGAGTTGGCCCAGACCTGCGCTGTACAGAGCAGGCATGAGGGCCGGCCAACTACGCCGCCAGCTTCGTACCTCCTCCTGGCTCGGCGAGACGCCGAACTTCTGGGCGAAGCGCCGCTCGCACTCGGCGATGAACGCGGTCTGTGTGACATTCCGGGCTATCGCCGAGACTGTTCCCCCGTAGAGATGCATGGTCAGACGTATACCAGCCGTGTCTGGCAACTCGGTTCCGCATGAGGGTGGGCGGGCTGGATGTCAGTGCTGCCTGGTATTGCTGGGAGCATGACGATCGGATCTCTGCAGAAGTCGCTGGCCGACTTCGCCGCTGAACGTGAGTGGGAACAGTTCCACACCCCGAAAAACCTGGCGATGGCCCTGGCCGGCGAGAGCGGTGAACTCCTCGAAGTCTTCCAGTGGCTGACACCGGAAGAGTCCACCGCGGTGATGAGCGACCCCGTGCGCGCGCCCCAGGTGCGCGAGGAAATGGCGGATGTATTCGCCTACTTGCTCAGACTGGCCGATGTTCTTGATCTTGACTTGGAGCAGACTCTGGTTGAGAAGATCGAGACCAACAATCGGAAGTACCCGGCGCACCTCGCACGCGGCCGGGCGGACAAGTACACACAGCTGGGGGGATGAGTCAGCCGATGCGCATCGTCATGCAGCCGGCCAGCCGCGCAAAGAAGGTCGTCAACAAGCACTACCTGGACACGATCGCGAACCCGGTCGTCATCGACACGTACGCGCATTTACTCGATGCGCAGGTGGCTGATCAGCTCCGCACGCTGTTCCCCGACGGCTCCGCGCCGATGTGGGGCGTGGCGCCGGGCAAGCGCGATGTCAACGTCTCCAAGATCAAGAAGATGCGCCCTGGCGACTGGGTGTTCTTCACCGGTGAGAGCAAGGTGTACTTCGGCGGCACGATCGCCTTGACCTGGCGCAGCCAGCCCATGGCGAACGAGCTGTGGGCCGCCGATGGAGACGGAAGTACCTGGGAGTACATGTACGCCCTGTCCGGTACCCAAGGTTTCGATATTCCGATACAGGAAGTCCGCGACCTCCTTGACTGGAACCCGAAGCGCAACGTCATGGGTATCTCCGTCCTCAGCGAGGACGAGAGCGACTCTCTTCAGACGCTCCTGACACTCGATCCTGCCACCGCGAAAGCCTCCCCTGTGGACCTGCAGGAAGAGGAAGCAGCTATCGCCGGGTTTGATGGAGAGCTGGAACGCAAGGCGCAGCGGGCTCAGCGTGGCGAACAGGCTGCCCTCAAGCGCCGGCTCCTTCCTGGTAACGCTGGCGAGTGTGCTCTGTGCGGACGCGAGCTGCCAGGTGCTTTTCTGATAGGCGCGCATATCAAGAAGCGTGCGTTTTGCAGCGACGGAGAGAAGCGGGACCTGGCCAACATCGCCATGCTGGCCTGCACCCTCGGGTGCGACGCCCTGTACGAGCACGGCTATGTGGCCGTCGCTCCTGGGGGAGCTATCCAAGTGAGCCCACTGGCCAGCACCATTCCCGAGGTGGCCGCGCACATCCAGGCGCACCTAGCAGGCCGGACAGTCGCCTGGTGGAATCCATCCAGGGAGCCGTACTACCACTGGCACCGCACGCGCACCTTCAAGGACGTTCCTCCATCGTAGTTCGGCGGCAGGAGTGCCGTCTGAAGGAGTTGGCTCGCACGCTCGTCAGGACGGGCCGGTAGCGGGGCGCAGGGCCTGTCCGGCCGATCATGTCGGGCTGCTCGGCGATTACGGCCCGGGGACGGCCACCAGCTGAAGGTGATCGAGGCCGTCGAAGCCCTCTGCCTGTACTTCGACGGCTGAGGTGTCGAAGCGAAGGGTGAAGCAGGGGTCCGCGTCGACGAGCTGTTTCAGGTCGTCGCGGACGCCGTGGTCGAGAGGGGAAGAGAGCAAGGCCTCCCACTCACCTGTGCTGGCGGTGGCCGTCACTCTCACCGGAATTCGAACCAAGCAGGTTGATGGGTTGGCCCACCACTCCAAAAGCGCCGCCTTCTCGTAACGATCCATTCCCCGAGCGTAGATGCCAGTCCTCCCCGCCTGCGCTGTTCGGTGTCCTGGGCATGGGGCTTCGTGATCGGCGGCGGGATCACCGACAGGTGAATGAGGGATTCTCTACCGGGTGCGGACCGGCGTGCAGTGGCGTGACCTGCCCGTACGGATCGGGCCGTGGAAAACCGTCTACGAAGCGGCCTGCTGACGGGCCGTGGGAGCATCTGCTCCAGCAGGTCCAGGCCGCGACGGATGCGGCGGGTGAGATCGGCTGGGATGTTTCGGTCGACTCCACCATCGTGCGCGCACATCAGCATGCGGCGGGCGCCCGCACCGACCCACCGCCGGCCACCGCTTCAAAGGGGCCAGAACACCAGGGCGAAATGCCGTGACAGAGTCTGCGCGCCCGCCTGGTGGAGGTGGTGCGGGAGGCGAGGACCTGGGCCGCTCGCGCGGCAGTTTCACCACCAATCTCCACCGCGGACGGCCGATGCCGCCCATTGTCCATGATCGTCACACCAGGTCAGCGAGCGGACTGCACCCAGTTCGAGCCGGTTCCGGAGAAGACCAGAGTCCCGAAGCCGGCGCCCGGCAGGCCCCCGGCAGGACACCTGACAGCGTCGCAGCCGACAAGGCATACAGCAACGGGCTCTGTTGCGCGTAACTGCGGCGCCGAAGCATCCGGCACACAATCCCGGAGAAGACGGACAGCCAGGCCCCCCGCCAGCGCAAAGGCCCACGCGGCGGGCGGCCAACCGGCTACGACGAAGAGCGGTACCGTCGAGCGGACCATCAACCGGCTCAAGCAACCTCGGGCGGTGGCCACCCACTACGACAACGCTGCTACGTCTACCTCGGCACGGCCACGCCGCAGCCCCCTCCATCTGGCTCCGCACATGATCGGCCAGACAAGTCCCAGCAGCCGCATCCCGACCGTTGCCGTCACGTACCGCCTGGCGTGGTCACGGTTGGTGCACAGTGTGCCGCATGAAGCGCCACAAGAGAGTAATGGGACCTGTGTGCATGGGAGGGTGAGGAACGTTCAGGTTCAGGTGAGCAGGAGGATGTGGTTGACGTGGCCGCCATGCAGCTGACACGCACCCACCGGATACTCATCGGTCTCGTGGTCGCCGGAGCGGTGCTCATCGCCGCGATCGGGTTCGCGGGTTCGTACGCGGCGGTGCGCGAACTCGCCCTCCAGAAGGGCTTCGGGGACTTCTCGCTGGTCTTCCCGATCGGCATCGACGCGGGTATCTGTGTCCTGCTCGCCCTGGACCTGCTGCTGACCTGGCTGCGCATCCCGTTCCCGCTGCTGCGCCAGACCGCCTGGCTGCTGACCGCCGCGACGATCGCCTTCAACGGCGCCGCGGCCTGGCCCGACCCGCTCGGCGTCGGCATGCACGCCGTCATCCCGGTGCTGTTCGTGGTCTCCGTCGAGGCCGCCCGCCACGCGGTGGGCCGGATCGCCGACATCACGGCCGACAAGCACATGGAGGGCGTCCGCCTCACCCGCTGGCTGCTCTCCCCCGTACCGACGTTCAAGCTGTGGCGCCGCATGAAGCTCTGGGAGCTGCGCAGTTACGAGCAGGTCATCAAGCTCGAACAGGACCGGCTGATCTACCAGGCCCGCCTCCAGGCCCGCTTCGGCCGCAACTGGCGCCGCAAGGCCCCCGTCGAGTCCCTGATGCCGCTGCGACTGGCGAAGTACGGCGTCCCGCTGGCCGAGACCGCCCCGGCCGGCCTCGCCGCCGCGGGCATCGAACCCGCCCTGCTCCCCCCGGCCCCGGCCCCCGCCCAGGCCCAGGCCGCTGAGGTTCCGAAGCAGAGGCAGAGTCCCGCCCTTGAGGCCCCTGCCGCGCAAGAGCTGGAATTCGCACAGCTGCGTGCCGGAGAACCGATACCGTCATCCTGGGTGCGTTCAGCAGCTGTCGTACGGACGCCCGAACCGGCACCGGGCGATGCCAGCGCCGACGGGCGTCTTGCCGACGCCTACCAGGCCTGGCTCGCCGCCTATAACTCCGAGCCGACGAGTGAGCATTTCGCTCTCTGGCTCCAGGACAGGTACGGCATCGCCACCGCAGCCGGCGACCCGCTGTCCGGCGAGCAAGTCCAGCCCCTGCTGCAGGTGCTCAAGCAGCGCGGCGCGCCCGCACCCGACGGCAGGTCCGGCCC
The DNA here is from genome assembly GCF_042890955.1 of Streptomyces sp. NPDC001933. Lineage (NCBI taxonomy): Bacteria > Bacillati > Actinomycetota > Actinomycetes > Kitasatosporales > Streptomycetaceae > Streptomyces > Streptomyces sp. NPDC001933. Next base: position 17,276 of record NZ_JBIASS010000049.1, read on the forward strand.
CGGTGCTTCCCGGGACGCAGCCGACGAAGAGACTTGGGCCGACTACTTCTACAGCGCGTGGCTCACGTACGCGGCGGAACGGGGCTCATACCCCGATGCCGCGGACCTTGCCGAGTACGTGTACCAGCGCGACGGCATTCTGGGAGCCACCGGGCAGCCGGTTACCGCAGACGAACTGCGCGAATACGTTGCCCTGTTCCAGGAGCAGGAGCAGGAGCAGGAACGGGACGACGACCCCGAGGCCGATCCGGCATCGGCGGCAGCGGACCAGACCGCTGAGACGGCCTTCGACCACGAGGGCGACGAGAGCCGCGGCGAGGACTCCCCGAGCAGTCCCGACGACGCCCTGGAGGAGCAGCTCGGTTCGCCACCGTGGTTCGACGCCGGCCAGCAGGATCAAACGCGGCCGATGGAACGGCGCGCCGTACACGCGTCCGCTGGCAGCCGCAGTGCCGTCCAGGCGCGAGTCCCGAAGCCCCTTGATGAGGACGAGCCTGAGACCAGGGAGCTGGCCCCGGACGCCAGCGGGAGCAACGCCGAGCAGGAGGCCGCGCGGCAGGACGGCTCCCACCTGACGGGCCCAGCACGGGTGGAATTCCACTACCGACAGTTGTCACCGGAGGAGCAGCAGCTTTCAGCGAAGGCTCTCGCTCCGGTCCTGGCGCAGCTCTGCGGCTACCAGGAGAGCACGGTGCGGAAGTACCTCGGACCGATCAAGCGGGCGGCTGGCGCGTGAGTTCCACCGCGTGGAATGCGGGCGCGCAGCCTGGAGCGCGGACGGGGCGCCGTTCGCGAGCGCTGGCGGATTCGTGGGGCCTTCGACCCAGGTATAAGCCGAGCAGCCGCGGCCCAGGCCGTCAAGGTCGATCGTACGGGGGCACGCCCTTGACACCCTGAACCACGCCTGCTCCACGGTGTGTGGGTCGAAGACGGAAGGGAAGAGAGTTGGGGCGAGTGGTGGGTTTAGGTTCGCGCGGGGGATGAATAAGCCCTTGGTGAGCGCAGAACACTCGGCGGACAATGGCGGCATGACGTTGACGATTTGGGTCGATGACTGGCAGATCCAGTGCTGCGGGGAGGCCTTCAAGCTGGGAGATTCCGTCTCGTGGCAGCTAGTGGAGATCGATCCGGAGGATTACGCCGACATCGTCGGTAACGAACGTGCACCGGAGATCGACTTTCGCGAGGAGCATCACGGCCAGGAGGAGCTCCCGTCGACCCGTTTGCAGGTGCTGACCATCACAGAGGTGCACTGTCGGTACGAAGTCCCCTCACACAGCACGTCCAACGTGCAGCATCCAGTGCCGGGCACAACCGAATTGGTTCCGGTCAGGGAAGGGGACGGATGGGCAGAGGCACGCCCGCGTGTTCGCTTCGCCGGTTACCTCGTGACCGCCGAGCAGGCGACAGACGGGCAGGAGGCAACGGCTATTCATTGCCAATGAGGGAACTGTGGAGCACTCGTCCAGACTGACCTCCCATGCCTGTTGCAACAGCACGGGGCCTGACATCAGCGGCTGACACCAACGGTGGGGGAAAGCAGCCCGGCCGGAGGAGCAGCCTGGGTACACCCCCGTGGCTCGGGGCCAGCCAGCAGGATCAAACGCGGTAGACGAACAGCCTGCTGTACACGCGCCTGGTGGTAAGAGCGGCGGCTGCGGCATCGTCCAGGTGCGAGTTCCGAAGGCCCGTGATGAGGACGAGCCCGACGCCGGGGAGCCAGCCCCGGACATCCGTGAGAGCAAGGCCGAGCAGGAGGACGGCTCTCATCTGACAGGCCCGGCGCGGGTGGAATTCCACTACCGACGGTTGTCACCGGAGGAGCAGCGGCTTTCGGCGAAGGCTCTTGCTTCGGTCCTGGCGGAGCGCTGGGGACTGCTGCAGGGTTGGGTGACAGCGGGGTTTATGCAGCCAGGGCTGCGGCTGGGGTCATGATGGTCTCGTACTCGACGGGGGTCAATCGG
>NZ_JBIASS010000050.1:0-19154 GCF_042890955.1 Streptomyces sp. NPDC001933
ACCGCAGCCAACTCCTCACTCAGCACACACGGTCAACGAAACGACCGATCAAGAAGACACGCCATCACGGACCGCACATGACCAAGCACTACTAGTGCTGTGACCGGGATGGTTGGCCGGGTTGAGTCTTCTGTCGTCGGGGGCGGTGTCGGAGTATCGAAGAGTGGGCAATCGAGGGAGTCTGGCGGAGGAGTTCCGGTCGGAGGTAGGCATCCAGTTCGCGTTCCTGGTCGAGGATGCGGGCTTTTCGGGCCCGGAACAGACTGACGATGGGCTCGTCTTCCACAGCGCTGGCCTGGATGTAGAGGTCTGGTTCCTGGACGTTCATGAGCCCGTGGTTACAACGCTGGTCGTCCCGATTGCATCGGGCGGCGTGAGGGGCAGGGGGGCATGGCTCGACGACTTGTATGTCGACAGCGGATGCGGTCCCGCTCAAGACGTTCCCAGCTCGGCCCCGACTCGGCGAGCCACGCTCAAGCGTGTCCAACAACATGCGGCTGCTCTGCGTCGGCTCATGCCACAGTTACTCGCTACCGCGACGACCACCAACCCGGCCAACCATCCCGGTCACAGCACTAGTTGAGGACCTGGACCTCGCCCACTGCGGCAGTGAACGCGGTCTGTCGAGTCTCGGTGAACTCGCCGCCGTCGCCGAGGGCGGGGGCCGTCCACGTGACGGTCCAGGTCGCGGTGGCGGTGCCCTTGTAGCGGCCGTCCGGCTGGTCTGCGGCGCTCCGCTCGTAGCGGTGGCCGCAGTCCGGGGACGTGGACTTGCCGCGGTCAGCGCTGTACGGAGTGCCGGGGCCGTGGCAGGTGACGGTGGTGCCGTCGCCCATGTCCCACCGGATCGTCGACACGTGCGCGGTCGCGGTGACGGTGACGCCGCCTGCGGTCGCCTTCGCGGTCGCGGGCCCGTACGACGACGTCGAGCGGGTCGCCCACATCCACATCGGCATCCCGACCACGTACCGCCCGGCCGCGCGCGGACTGGCCACCGCCGGGCCCACCAGCCGCATGGAGTCGACCGCGCGGCGCGCCACCAGCTCGGGATCGATCGTCGGCGCGGCCGGGCCGGCGGCGCCGGTTGGGACGAACGTGACGCCGACCCTGCCGCCCTCGCACCAGACGCGGTAGATGGCGCCGTCCTTGGGCGTCTTGCCGTCCCAGGCCAAATTCTCCGCTGGAGGCTGTGGGTCCGCCTTCTCGTACGTGCACTTGGGGGCTGGGGCCGCCGAGCCGCCCGAGCCCCGGTTGCACGGCAGCACGGCAGTTCCACGCCCGCGAAGGACACCCGAAAGTCCCCCCGGGAGCACATTGAACAGTTGGAGACGGAGAACGGCCCGACAGGCCATCAGGACAACACTGTCGGGCCCGTGATGGTCAAGCTGCGCCTGGGCCATGGGCGAACGACTCCGCAAGCTCGGCATCCGGCTCACGGCAACCCGCTCCACCGCGCTATTCCAGCTCGCCACCGAACTGCCTGCCGCGATCCTCGCCCGCACCCTCGGCATCCACATCACCGTCGCCGTCAAATGGCAACGCGCCGCAGCCGGAGACTGGGGCGCCTACGCGGCCGAGGTTAGCCGCCGTCCAGAAATCCAGGAGCCCACATGACACACCGCGCCGAACAATCAGCGCACCAGACCGAGACCTCGCAGGAGCGGGTCGCCGAAGTACAGGAGATCATCGACCGCATCACACTCTGGGCCGCAATCCGTCAGGACATCGTTGGCCTACTCGTTGTCGGTTCATACGCCCGCAACGCCGCGCGACCCGGCTCCGATATCGACATCGTCCTGCTCACGACGGACCAGACCCAGTACCTCAACAACGCCTGGGCGGACGAGCTCGCCCTCGGCGAGCTCGTCCGAACGCAAGGATGGGGGCCCATCACCGAACGACGCTATGCCACGGCCTCAGGTCTGGAAGTTGAGATCGGCATCGGGTCTCCGGAGTGGGCACAGACGGACCCCGTCGACCCTGGCACACGCCGTGTCGTCACCGACGGCGCCCGCCCTCTGCATGATCCAGCAGGAGTCCTTGCCTCTCTGATCCAGACATGCCGACCGTGATTCGAACGCCCCGCCGGACTACCAGGTCAAGGCCCGCGAGCGCGCCCGGAAGTCGCGGCACGAACTGTAGGCGGGGCAGCGCAGAGCGCCGCGCGGCCCGCGCGTATTGGTCGGCGCCGCGGCCCGTCCGCGCCCGCATGCCTGCGCCTCACCCCGCCCGTCGACCATCCGGCACGGGGTGTTTGCCAGGCTCGTTCAATGCGATCAACGCGGCCGCGCTGGAAGAAGCTCGCCACCGGCACCACCGTGAAGCACGCCTCGATGTCCGGCTCCGCCAAAGCGATCACTGCTTCCTCGCGGGTGAGGAATCCACCCTCGACCGGATACAGCACACAGTCCCCGCGGTGCACCAGAGCTGCCGACGACGACCGCTGCGGCTGGATCTTTCACCGCAGCGCGGCATGCGCCTGCTCCCGACGCCGCCGCTCCTGCCCCCGAAACGACACATCGCTTGGGCGGGTCGGCACACGGCACGGGCCCGGTCCTCCGGCGGTTCGGAGGACCGGGCCCGCTATGGGCGCCGAGGACGACGCCCGCCCACTATCGTCACGACGAGGAGAGCCACCCCGAGCACGACTGTGGCGATTCCGGTGGCAAGGAAGCCCCCTGGGGACTGCCCCATACGAGAAACCATGATCAGCAGGACGCCGCCTGGGCGGACAGGATCGCCGTCGCCAAGGAATACGCCGCGGTGCACGGCCGCTTCCTCCCACCGACGACAGCAGTGCGGGAAGGGCATCCGATCGGGGCGTGGCGAAGAACGCCCGCACGGCGGCACGTAGACGAGAAGCTGCGCACGGCCGGCCTCCCCGTGCGGTCGTCGGCCGGGGCGATGACCGAGGCTCGGCGAGACGAGCTGGACACGATCGGTCCGGGATGGTGCCCTGCCTGGGACACCGGGTGGCAGCGCTGCTACCGACTGGCAAGGACGCGGCCGCACCACCCGCTACGACACAGCCGCGAAGTCCACTCCGGACGCAAAACTCCTTCAAGCTGTCCACCGACCCGCAGTTCGTCGCGAAGGTCGTCGACGTCGTCGGCCTGTACCACCATCCGCCGGAGAAGGCGGTGGTCCTCTGCGTCGGTAAAAGGGCCGCGTCCAGGCACTGGACCGCTCGCAGCCGGTGCTGCGGTGATCGACTGACCCGATCAGGCGTGGGCGGGCGCACGCACTCGACGGCGTCCGCCCGCCCACTGTCAAGCCCTCACGGGCCGCACGTTCACCGTCAGCCGACGCAGACGGCGCCTTCGGGCAACGCGGTCACGGACGTCACCTCGATCGGGTCCGTGTCACTGAAATCGACCCATTGCCCCGGGATGAGGCTGAAGGCCGGGAAGTTGCCTTGGATGCAGTACCCGATCGAGGTGTCGTTCGACATGCTGATGATGGTGTGGGGCGAGGTGAGCGAATCACCTTCGGGTATCGCATTCGCCACGCCCGGGACAACGGCATCCTCGTAGCAGACGGAGTTTGAGATAAAGACGCCGGCGCAGGCGCCGGAGGCGGTCTGTGCACTAGCGGCGCTCGCCGTGCCCGCACCTAATACGGCCATCGCGGCCAGAGTGGTGCCAATCAATACGGCACGCTGGGCGGTGTGTCGCAACATGGGCTGAAACCTCACAAGGTAGGGGACGGCTCCGAGGGAGCCGCCTCAATCGACGCTCACCGGGACGACTGGGTGCCATGACCCAGTGGCCGAGCTCGGCAAGCATGGCGCCGCGTCGCTAACGGCTACAAGCCGTTTCAGTGGCGCCTTGTCGCCCTGGCAGGAAGGCGCCAGTGAGGCATGACGTGATGAGCGGCCGCTGGTCGGCACCGTCGGAGAGCCCCTTTTCAAACCCCATGTTGGGGCTGGTGTCCTGCTCCGAAGATTCTTCATTAGTTCGCACATGAGTGCTTCTTCGGGTGTGCCGGGAGGTGGTTCGACTTTCTCGCCGACCAGAAGACCCGCCGTGGTGCCAACAAAAGTGTGCGTTCCCTGGAAGCAGACATCCGAGCTTGGGTCAAGGAATGGAACGAAAACCCAATACCTCTCACCCGGACCGAGACGGCTGAAGAGAGCCTCGACTCACTCGCCCGTTTCTGCCGATGAATCTCCGGCGCAGGACACCAGTGGCAATTCCGTGGCAGCTGAGATTTCGGTTGCAGCGGTGGACGATCCATGTGACGGCCCGCTCGACGGGTGTTCGTCAGCGGCGGTAGTCGGCCTGCCACTCGGGATCGGTGGAGGCGGTGGTGTCGATGGTGAAGTCATCGAGGGTGAAGCTGCCGGGGACGGCCGGCCACAGCGATGCGGGGTTCGCCCGGGTCGGTGCAGTCGTAGGCGGTGCACTGCACCGTTGCCACCTCGGCGGCTTTGGGGACACCGTCCGGATGGCGGCGTTGATCTCGTGACGGTGTCCGGGGTGGCGACCGCGTCGTCCAGCACGGTGGAGTCCAGCGCCAGGCGATGCCTGCCCTGGAGTACACCGGTTGCCTTCACCACCTCATGTACGGCCTCGAACACTCGGTTCGGGGTGGGCGGAACGGGCCAGTCGGCGGCGGAAGTAGGCCAGTAGCGACGGATCGAACGCCATGTCGTGCAGGCCCAGTCCGCACGCGGCCTTCCAGCAGGTCGCACCGCAGTTCCTGCACCGTCTCGAAGTCCGGCAGCCCGTGCAGGGCCTGCACAGTGATCGCGGCAGCCAGGATCTGCGGCGGCATACTGGGCCGCCCGTTCGCCGACGGATACATGTCCGCGAGCATCTGAGCCGGAGAGAGCCACCCCTCAAGCGGTCCGTGTCCCGGCAAAGAGGTCGAGCAAGGCGGCCCCAGCACGCGGCCGCCGCGGCCCGGAGTCCGGGTCGCGGCGGCCGGTGGCCGAAGGGGGTGTTCAGGCCGGCTCCCTACTTCAGCGCGTACGCCCGGCTGATGGTCTGAACGGTGCGGTTGCCCGCGGCGTCCCACACCTCGGTCCGCAGGGTCACGTACCCGTTGGTGTCCGACAGCTTCGGGTGGTGTACCGACGCCTGGAAGGAGTTGTCGTCCTTGCGCTTGATCTTGGCGTTCTCCCAGGTGGCGCCGTCGTCGTAGGAGACGGAGACCTTGGCGCCCGCCATCGCGGTGGAACCGGACCAGCCCTTGGGCCGGCCGGCGTTCACGGTGAAGGTGTGCGGGCGGCCCGCCGGTGCCTGGTTGAGGATGTCCAGGGGGACGTCGTAACCGAGCATGACGGCTGGCATGGACTCACAGACGGTGGGCTTGGGCGAGTACTTCTCGCAGTCCTTGACGGACATGGTGGTCGGCGCCGCCGAGGCGAAGTTCCACTCCGTGCGGACCTTGCCACCCAGCGTGACGCCCGGGTAGTCCTTGTCCCGGGCGACCTCCTGGACGAACCGGTACTGCGCCTTCTGCGGAACCATCAGCTTGGACGTGTCGGTGATCTGCTCACCGTTGCGGTAGAACGTCCAGGTGCTGGTGAGGGTGGGGGGCGTGGCCACCAGCGAGTGGGTCGGGTCGCTGTCGCCGGCCGTGGTCCCCGTGGCCCGGGTCCAGACGTCGCTGCGGCAGAAGGCGCAGATCGACGGGTCTTCCATCGGCGGGTGCATCGGCGCGGCGAGCCAGTTCTCCCGGTAGGTCTTGCCAGCAGTCGGGTACGTGGCCTGGAAGGGGCCCGTCATGTACGCCCGGTACGCCGTGCTGGGGTACACCACCTGGTTGTACGCGAGGTTGGAGCCCGCCAGCCGGTAGTCGTCCCTGGTGGCGCCCATGTTGAGGGACTGGGCGGCACGGAACGAGGTCGGCTGGCCCGGAGCCCAGCTGTGCAGGGTTTCGGCGCCCTGGTGACGTATGCCGTCGGCGTGGTAGGCGTTGCGGACCTTGACGAAGTCGGCAGCGTCCACGGTCTTGGTCAGGTCGGCCGGGATGCCGCTCGTGGCGAACGGCATGTGGTAGGTGTAGCCGGACTCGAGAACACCCTTGAGGGCAATGGAGACCTTGCCCTTGTCGTTCCCCTTGCCCTTGCCGAGGAGGGTGCGCAGCTTCTCGCCGCTGTCGTGGCTCGCTATGGCGACCGGGACGGTCTGGTCGGCGGCGAGCGATCCGTTGAACAGCGGGCCCTGCTCCGTGGGCACCGCGATCACGGCTGTGGCCCCGGCGGCCGCGGCACGGCGCACCTCGTCGTCCATCTTGCGCAGGTCGGCCACGGAGATGAGCGCGGCCCGGCCCTTGAGGTCGGCGGCGGCGATGTCCTCGGCGGTTCCGCTGCCAGCGTCGGCCAGCCGCAGGTTCTTCGTGCCCTCGAAGCGCTGGGCGAACCCGGGTGTCACCACGGGGACGGAGATACGCTCGGGGCTGGTGACGCTGAGCTGCGTGATCGGCTCGCGCTGGGTGAGGGCGTTGAACAGATGCAGGTCACCGGTGGTGGGCTGCTCGGTGGGCACGGCGCCGATCTTCGAGTCGGAACCGTTGATGACACCGGCTTCGCCGAGGGTGACGTGGTGACCGCCGGTTCCGTCGCTGCGGTCGACGAGCATCATCCACGAGGCGTTCTCCAGCGGGCGCTTCTCACCGGTGATCTTCGCGGTGAAGTCGGTCGCCTTGGTGCCGTCGACACTGCGGGTCACGTCCTGGTCCGCGATGTCGATGTCGGGGATGGAGAAGCCGTCGATCGCGTAGGTGCGGGTCGGGTCGCCGGGGGCTTCCGTGTAGGTGACGCCCTCGACGGAGTACGCGCCGGCGGGCAACGCGACGGTCGTGGAGCCCTGACCAACCAGGGAGATGTTCTGGAAGGTGCGGTTGTCCATGCCGTGGAGCGTCAGCTGGACCCGTCTGGGGGTCTTGCCGAACCGGTCGGTGAACTTGACCGTGAGCGCGCCGGACATCACGAAGCCGACCGGGGTGTGCACCGACTCGCCGTCGGCGCCGGTCGCGGTGATGTAGCCGCTGAACTGACCGGCCTTCAGCCTGTTCGGGTCGAGGGTGACGGTCACCTCACTGTTGCCGCCGGCCGGGACGGTGACCTTGCCACCGGTCACGTCGGGCCCCGACAGGGTCAGCGCGCCGTCGGGGAACGCGGTCCCGTTGGCGTCCTTGACCGAGGCGGCGAGGTCCAGCGCGGCCGCCGACGAGGTGGAGTTGTGGATGGTGACGGTGCGGGTCTCCTTCTCGTACGTCTTCTGCCACTTGACCAGACCGAAGTCACCCGTACCCGACAGGTCCAGTGCGGGGTCAAGGGCGGCGGGGATGTCCACGCGGCCGTAACCCTGCTGGTAGGGCGTGTAATTGTCCGACTTCTTGGAGTGGGCGGTGAGCGCCTCCTTGATGCGTTCCCCGGACCAGTCGGGGTGGCGCTGGGCCAGGATCGCTGCGGCGCCCGCGACATGCGGGGTCGCCATGGACGTACCGCTGGCCGCCGTGTAGTGGGCGTCGACCGGGGTGCCCATGGTCGTACCCGCGGCACGGGCGGCGGCGATGTTCACGCCGGGAGCGGTGATCTCCGGCTTGATCTTCATGTCCCCGAGGCGCGGGCCACGGGAGGAGAAGTCGGCCAGGGTGTCGGACTTGTCGACGGCGCCGACGGTGAGCGCGGCGTCGGCGGTGCCCGGGCTGCCGAGTGTCGACTCGCCGTCCTTGCCGTCGTTGCCTGCCGCGATGACGAACAGGGTGCCGGAGGAGGCGCTGAGCGAGTCCACCGCGTCGGTGAGTACATCGTGCGGGGTGGTGGCCTTGGCTCCGAGGCTCATGCTGACGACGTCGGCGCCCTGGGCGACCGCCCAGTCCATGCCCTCCAGGATCCCCGAAACCGGGCCACTGCCCGCGTTGGCGAGCACCTTGCCGACGAGGAGGTCGGCGCCGGGAGCGACACCCTTGTACTTGCCGCCGGAGTTGGCGCCGCTGCCCGCGATCGTGGAGGCGACGTGCGTACCGTGACCGTGGCCGTCCTGCACGCTCTCGCCGGAGACGAAGCTCTGGGTGGCGGTGATACGGGACTTGATGTCAGCGTTGTTGAGGTCGGCGCCGGTGTCCAGGATCGCGACCTTCGCCCCCTTTCCATCGAAGCCCTTCGCCCACGCCTCGGGGGCGCCGATCTGCGGCACGCTCTGGTCCAGGGTGGCCTTGGCCCGGCCGTCGTACCAGAGCTTGGTCACCCCGGCGGTGCCGGGCACCATCGCGGCCGAGCCGCTCCTGGCCTTACTGGCCGCAGGCCTGACCGCGCGCCAGAACCCGTTCGCCTTTCCCTTGTCGACGTGCACTGCCGCCAGCCCGAGCCGGGGCATGGTGTGTTCGTCCTTGGCGCCGGGAAGAGCAGCGGCCTGCTGTCGCAGGGCGGTGGCGGACGGCTTGCCCCGAAAGTCGACGATGGCCGGCACGGCATCGGTCTTCGCGTCGCCGTAGCCGTCCTTCAACGCCTGGGTGACGTTGAACAGTTCGCGGTCCACGACCTGGGCGGACACTGCTTTCAGCGCGTCCTCGGGGATGACGTAGAGGTCCCCGTTCTGCCCGCTGGAGATCTGGAAGTGCTTCGACGCATCCGTCGCGGCAACGACGTCAACGGCCTGCTTGCCATCGGCTCCGGTCGTCACGGCGACCTTGTCACCGGTGATCAGCGTCAGCATCGACGGGGCCGGCTGCTTCGGCGCGGGCAGTCTTCCCGCGCCCGCCGGGGGCGGACCGGACGGGGATGGCACCGCACTTGCCGCACCGGGCAGACCGGTCAGGGACAGGACGACGGCAATGGCCGCCCCGGTGGCGGCGGTTCTCCGTATTCGTTCGGCTGAAAGGTGCATCGATTCCCTCTCACGGGTGGGGTGGGGCGGGACGCACCCGGTGACGCCGGAGATGCAGCGCCATGGTTAACGGAGTGTGACGATTCGGGTGCGCTTTCGGATGGAAGTGAAGCGGATCGGCTCACCGTTGCGGAACAGTCATGACAGGCGGGGGGTCGCCAATGGCGAGTCCTTGCCACGCGCCCCGCCCTGTTGTGGAACGCCTTACGGCAGGTCAGGATGGCCGCCATGCTTGAGGTACTGGGAATCGATCCGGAATCAGAGTCCGTCTACGCTGCGTTGCTCTGCGGGCGGCCGGTCACCCCCGATGACCTGGTGTGCACCACCGGACTCCCACTGGCCCGGATACGTGCGGCACTGCGCCGGCTCCAGTCGTCCGGACTGGTCGGCCGACAGCAAAGGCGCCCGGCCACGTACATCGCCATCGATCCCGAAGTTGCCCTGGACGGCCTTCTGCTGAGCAGGCAGGAGGAATTCCACAAGGCACGCGTCCGCGCCGGGGAGTTCACCGAGCGATTCCGGCGGGCGGCCGCCACCCGGGACCCGGCCGAGGTCATCGAGATCGTCACAGGATCCGAAGCGGTGCAGCAGCGCAGCGATCAGATGGTGCGCAACGTACGGCACCAGCTGCGGGTCTTCGACAAACCGCCCTACCACGACGGTGGTCTGGACCCGAACCAGCCCGAACTCGATCTGCTCAGCCGCGGTCTCACCGTCCGGGCTCTGTACGACGCCGCCAGCATCGACATCCCCGGCCGTCAGCAGCTGGTGCGCATGTGGACGGAGGCGGGCGAGGAGGCCCGGGTGCTGGCCGACGTACCCACCAAGATGGCGCTCGTCGACGACCGGCTGGCCGTACTGCCGCTGAGGGCCGGTTCGGGCCCGGACCCGAGCCCGTCCTTCGTCGTCCTGCACCGCTCGGCGGTCCTCGACGCGCTGTCCGCGCTGTTCGAGGCCCTGTGGGCGGTCGCCCAGCCGCTCCGCACGCAGGACGTGACGGGCGACGCCCCCCGGATCCTGTCCGAACAGGACCAGCTCCTCGTCAGCCTGCTGACCGCCGGGCTGCCGGACGAGGCCATAGCCCGCCAGGCCGACCTGAGTTACCGCACGCTCCAGCGCCGTCTGCACGCCCTGATGGAACGGGCCGGGGCGAGCACCCGGTTCCAGCTCGGCATCCACGCCGCGGCAAACGGGTGGGTGACCGGAGTGGAGGTCACGTCATCCGCTTCCCGAACGTGATCGACTGGTCCGGACTAGGCGCGCATGAACTCGCGGTGTGAGGTGTGGGGTGGGTTTCACTGGTTGATGCGGGTGGGTGTCATTGAAGTCTGGTCATCCAAGCTGCGAGGAATAGTCGATAGCTGCGGATCGGTCTCGTGTCATCGGCTCAGTCAGGCGGCTTCCCTGCCCGTCCAGCCCTTCGCCAGATCACTCAGATGAGCAGGTGGCGATGGCTGCCGGTGCCGATGTGGATCCAGGCCCAGTCGTAGTACCGGGGGGGCGCTCTGAGGTGCCAGGCCGTGGCGGGTAGGCGGCCAGCGAGGGTGTCGGCGCGGGTGGGAGTGTGGCCGTGGTTGATCCCGTTGGTCCTCACCCGCATCGAGCAGGCGACGGCCAGAACATAGCCGATGTCGCGCGCCGTGAGGGCGGCGCGCAGCTGGGGGTCCTGCCGTAGGCTTCGTCGCCGGTCCCCCAGGAGGTGGTGATCCCGGCGTCCAGCGCGGCTTCGATCATTTCCGCAGCCAGACGTGGCTTGATGGCGAACTGCACCGTCTCGGGTATCCCGGCCACGGTGCGGCGTTCGGGATCATTGGACCAGGAGTGTTCGGGGAGGCAGAGGCGCCGGTCGATCAGGGCCCGTCCCCGGCTGGTGGGCGTAGGCGAGGAACACGCCGACCTGGGCGTTCTCGATGCGGTCACGCGGTGCCGGTGTACTGCCTTGCGCTCCTTCCGAGGACCGGCCCTTCTTCAGGAAGCCGCTCTGGTCGACAACGAGAACGCTGCCGTCAGCGCCGAGGTGTTCGGCGGCGTATGCACGCAGGCCGTCGCGGTCAGCATCGGCGTGTTCAGGCCGGTTTCCGTGGCGCCGAAGAGGAGGCGGCCAGTGGCGGCGTAGGCGAGGACGGCACCCAGGCAGAACACATCGCCGGCCGGGGTGAGTTCGAGGCCGCGCACCTGCTCGGGCGACGTAGACCGGCCGCTTCGGGCCGGAGCGCCGGGGCGACCGGCCACCCGGAGCGCAATGCGGAATACCCGGCCTCTGATTCCGAGGCGACGCCCGACGCCTCAAGCCTGGCGGCCATCCTGACCGTCCCGGCGGGCCCTCACACAGGGCGGAACAAGCGGCAAAGACTCGCCATTGACGACCTTCCGCCAGTCGTGGCTGTTCCGGGCCGGTGAGCCGGTCCGCTTCACTTCCACTCACAACGCACCCGAGGTGTCACTCAGCATTAACGCCGATGCTGCAATACGGCGCTACCGGGGTGCGTCCCGGACCCGCCCGCGATTGAGAGCCGATGCATACCTCCTCCGAACGAATACGGCGAACCGCCTCCATCGGGACGGCCATTGCCGTCGTCCTGTCCCTGGCCGGTCTGCCCGGCGCCGCAAGCGCGGCGTCCACCCCGGCCGCTCCGTCCCCGGCGGGTGCGGGAACACTCCCCGCGTCGCACCAGCCGACCCCGTCCATGGTGACCCTGATCACCGGGGACAAGGTCGCCGTGACGACCGCCGCCGACGGCAGGCAGTCGGCGGACATCGTCGACGAGGCCGGCTCGTCGAAGCAGTTCGAGATCACGAGCGGACCCGACGGCGACCTGTACGTCTACCCGGACGACGCTCTCCCGGGCGTCAGCGCCGGCATCGTCGACCGCGAATTGTTCAACGTCACCCGGGCCGTCAAGGACGGCTACGGCGACACGAAGTCCGGCAAGGTGCCGGCCATCGTCGACTTCCAGGGCACACCCTCCGCCGCCGCCTTGAAGCAGCAGTCCGAGGAACTGCCGGGCAGCGAGAGCGAGCGGGTCATGCCCAGGCTCGGGCTGACCGCGGTGAACGTCGACAAGGCGAAGGCGGCGTCCTTCTGGACTGCCGTCAAGCCGCGGCCCGGAAAGGCCAGGAGCGGGGCAGGCGCCGTCTCGCCCGGCAGCGCCGGTGTGGCCAAGCTCTGGTACGACGGCAAGGCGAAGGTGACGCTGGACCACAGCGTTGCCCAGATCGGCGCCCCCGAGGCCTGGGCCGAAGGCTACGACGGCAAGGGTGTCAAGGTCGCGGTCCTGGACACCGGCGCCGACCTGAACAACGCGGACATCGAGCCCAGAATCTCTGCCGCCCAGAGCTTCATTGCCGGGGAAACGGTCCAGGACGGCCACGGTCACGGCACGCATGTCGCGTCCACCGTCGTGGGCAGCGGTGCCAACTCCGACGGCAAGTACAAGGGCGTCGCCCCCGGCGCCGACCTCCTCGTCGGCAAGGTGCTCAGCGATGAGGGCTCCGGGTCCGAGTCGGAGATCCTCGCCGGTATGGAATGGGCGGTGGCGCAACACGCCGACATCGTCAGCATGAGTCTCGGGGTTTCGAACCCCGATCCGGACGGGGACGCGCTCACCGAGGCCGTGGACTCGCTCAGCGCCTCCTCCGGCACCCTGTTCGTCATCGCGGCAGGCAACGACGGCAGGAAGGGCGAGTCCACCTTGGGCAGCCCCGGCGTTGCCGACGCCGCGCTGACCGTCGGCGCGGTGGACGGGTCCGACGTACTGGCGGACTTCTCCAGCCGCGGCCCGCGCCTCGGGGACATGGCCATCAAGCCGGAGATCACCGCTCCCGGTGTCGACATCGTCGCCGCCCGGGCGGCCGGCACCGCCATAGGCACCCCGGTCGACGCCCACTACACGGCGCTCAGCGGCACCTCGATGGCCACCCCGCATGTCGCGGGCGCAGCGGCGATCCTGGCCCAGCGCCACCCCGACTGGACCGGACAGCGCATCAAGCAGGCACTGGCCGCGCACTCCAAGCGGTCCGACAGCCAAACCGTCTACCAGCAGGGCTACGGCCGGGTCGACATCCCGGCCGCTCTGGACTCCACGCTGGAGCTGTCGGGCAAGGCCGACTTCGGCCTGATCAAGTGGCAGAAGGACACCTATAAGAAGCAACCCCGGACGATCACCTTCCGTAACGCCGGGGCCTCGGACGCCACTGTGAAGCCGGTCGCCTCGGCCAAGGGCAGCGACGGCAAGGATGTCGCCGACGGCGCGATCGTCCTCTCCGGCCCAGGCCTGACGGACGGAAAGCTGACCGTCCCGGCCGGCGGCAGCGCCGAGGTCACCGTCACCCTCGATCCGAACGTGGTGACGGCCGGCCAGTACAGCGGCTACGTCACCGCGACCGCCGACGACGGCACCTCGGTGCACACCCCGATCGGCTTCCTGAAGGACGCCGAACACCGCGACGTCACCGTCAAGTTCACCGACCGCTTCGGCAACATCCCCCAAGTGGTCAACCTGGCCGTCCACGGCATGGACAACAGCACCTACAAGTCCGCACGGCTGTGGGCCACGGACAGCGCCACCTTCTCGCTGCCGGTCGGCCGCTACTCGATCGAGGGCTCGCTCTACACCGCGTACCCCAGCGGCAGTCCGATGGACCTGTACTCGGGCGACCTGTTCACCCTTCCCGAGATCGATCTGGACGACCAGGACCGGACATTCGCCGTCGACGGCACCACCGCCACAGACTTCACCGCCCAGATCACCGGCGAAAAGCGGCCGTTGGAGGACGCCGCGTACTCCATACTTCTGCAGCGCCACGACGGGACCGGGGGCCATCTCGGCACGTTCGCCCTCACCGGCCTGCGCAATACGACCGAGCAGAAGTTCGGCGCCATCCCCAGTGACACGGCCACCACCGGCACCCTGGGACTGGAGAGCTTCCTCACCCGGCGCGAGCCGCTGCTCCGCGCGTCGGTGACCAGCCCCGGACGCCTCAGCATCCCCCTGACGTCCCCGCAGTACGCCCAGCGGTTCGAGGGCACCAAGAACGTCCCGCTGGTCGACGCCGGCACCGGCACCGAGCAGGACTTCGCCACCATCGGCGCCACCGGTAAGGCGGTGCTCATTACCGCGTACGACACCAGGTCCGTCGACGCCCAGGTCCGCCGCGCCGCTGCCGCCGGGGCCGTCGCCGTGATCGTGGCGCCGTCCACCCCGGGCCCGCGTGGCAGCGGGGTCGCCGGTGACCTGACCATCCCGGTCGCCGACACCAGCTACGACAGCGGACGCACACTTCTCGCGCTGCTCGCCAAGGGCAAGGTCACCATCAGACTGGACGGCGCCCTGGAATCCGGCTACACCTACTCGGCGCAGTTCACCGACAACGGCCGCATCCCCGACAGTCTCGCCAAGACCGCGGCCACAAGCGACTTCGCGAAGGTGCACAACACCTTCCACTCCGACCAGACCCGGCACATGGGCTACGAGGCCCTCAGCGCCTGGAGCCCGGGTCAGCCGCAATCGATCCATCAGATCCAGAACATCAATCTGGGTGTCAGCAGGGACGACTACGTACTGGCGAGTCCCGATCTGGACTACCAACCCATCGTGTATTCCAACTACGGGGAGAGCGTGTATATGCAAGCCCCCCGTCTCAAGTACAGCACGCCGGGCAAGAACTACCAGCAGCACTGGTTCGCCGCGCCTATGCGCGTTTCCCCGTACGATTCGGGCTACTGCACCTTCTGCCGCACCGACACCTGGATGCGCGGCATGTCCGCCGGATACGGCGGGGACAGCGACCCGACACATGTCATCGCCGGGCAGAGCAACCGCTGGAGGTACTTCCGCGACGGCGAGCAGATCACCGACCCCGGCAAGCTGATGGTCCCGCAGAAGGCCGACTACCAGTTCGTCCAGGACCTGACCCGGACCAGGGACAGTCTGGGCATCACCTTGGGCGGAAAGGTCCACACCGAGTGGCACTTCACCTCCGCCGCGGCGACCGGCATGGCCGTCAAGCACTGTGAGAAGTACCAGCCCAAGCCCACCGTCTGCGAGTCCATGCCCGCGGTCATGCTCGGTTACGACGTGCCCTTGAACATCCTGAACCAGGCAGCGGCCGGCCAGGCGTTCACCTTCACCGTGGACGCCGGTCGTCCCAAGGGCTGGACCGGGTCCGGCGGCATCGCCGGCTCCAAGGTTTCGGTCTCCTACGACGACGGGGCCACCTGGAAGTCCGCCAAGATGCTGCGCAAGGACAGCAACTCCTTCCGGGCCCTTGTGCTGCATCCCAAGGCAGCGGACACCAACGGGTTCGTGACCCTCAAAACCGAGGCATGGGACGCCGCGGGCAACCGCACCGTCCAGACCATCACACGGGCCTACGCCCTCAAGTAGGTCCTGAACGGAACTTCCGACAACGCGTCCGGCGGCCCGGGTTCCTCTGCCCGCCGCCGGACGCTGCCCGACGGCCTCCGGGTCCCCGTGTGATGAGACGTGGTTGTGTTGAGAGGTCGTTCTCAAGAGTGCCGGCGAGCCGGCCGACGACAGCGGACCAGCGTCACCGCGATGCAGGCGGAGGCGAGAAAGGAATCGGGCTCGCGTTCCTAGCGCCGTTGCCCCCGCCAGGTGCGTAACGGATTGCCTGATGAGCGGTCGCCCTGATCTCGCCCTTGTGGGCGTTGGTGCCCGACTCCCAGCGGTCATCGGACGGAAGTTGGCCACTGGCTACATTCACGGGCCAGGCAGCGGCCCCGGTGCTGTTGTGCTGATCAGCGCGGAGGACACGGGACCGCGCTTTTGATCCCGGCAGCCCCGGCCGACAAGGGCTATCTCATGGACGCGACCAGCGTCCTGTCCACTCTCGCGGCGGTCCCGCCCAGCATCATGCCCACCCGACGCGACAGCCGGGCCATCAGCCTGCCCACCACCAGACCGACCGACTGAAACGGCCCGCCGAAGAAACCGACGGACCGTCACGAAAGATCGAGGTTAACGGGCCCCGGACCAGATGTGGCCAGATGCGGTTCGGGGCCCCTTCACCGTCAGCCTTCAGAACTCTCGTAGATAGATATGCGCGGTCGAGCCCTTGCCCGAGTAGTGGAACTCCTTCTTAGTCCCGTTCCCGCATGCCTTCGACGAGAAGTCCGTGGAACCGACGTTGCCGTAGACCTGGGCGCACTGCCCGTCGGCATCGGTGTCTTTGACCCAACCGTCGACGTAGATCTTCCCGTCGTAACACCAGAGGGAGGCCACGACTCGCCCCCCGGAAGTCTCGATGTCGTAGTCGTCACCGCACACGCCCTGAAGGTTATTACTCTTTGCCACGCCGGCCGCGCTCGCGGTCGTAACCCCCACAGTGGCAATGGAAACGATCGCTAGTACGACCGCGGCAATTCGTTTCATTTCTCTCCCCTTAGATTGATACTTCTCGGAAATGCAGGGTGTAACTCCAGAATTCCGCAGAGCGAGAACCAGCGGGCCTGCCACTCGTTCGTCGCTGCGGCCGGCCGCGCTGTCCCGGGACTGCGGGATCGCACCTTGAGCGAGGACGAGGCCGGGATCGTGCACCAGAACATCGCCAAGGTGCGGGCGACGCTGGACTGGATCGAGACCGCGGTGGACACGGGCAAGGTCGACATGGACGACGAGCTCGCCCGCATACTGCGGGGCGAGTAGTCGTGCCCCGCGCCTCACGGCGCTGGGGCGAGGCTGCCCAGCGGCACGCGGACATCCTGCGGTTCGTGTTGTTCGAGGCCAGACCTGCGGGGCTGTTGTTCCCCCAGCTGACCCGCGCGAGTGGGCTGTCCCCCAGCCAGGTCAGGTAGGGGCTGGCTGCCCTGCGCGACATCATCGCCGAAAACGGCTGGCCACCGCTGATCTGGACCAGGGCCGACGGCTACCAGCTCGGCGCCGAACGCGCCGCGCTGGAGGGCCCTCACCGGTGTGGCACGGGCCTTGGAGCGCGTGACGGTTTGATCGTCGGGGTGGTCGTGCCCTTGCGGACCGGTGGTCCGGGGCAGGGCCCATGGTTCGGTCCTGTTCGGCACTGTCGTTGTAGCCCAGCGTCAGGACCCACTGCCGGGCCCGCCCTGGTCGTCCCCGGCCGGTGCGACACCCCCGCCCCCGGGCGCGCCGTTGTCGTCTCCAGCGGGCACGGAAGTGCGGTGTCCGGGTGCGGCGGCTGTGGGTGTGTGTGGCGGCGTGGGCGGTGCCGGCCACGCCGCCTGCAAGGGCGAGGGCGGTTACTGATGTGGCGATGAGCCTTCGTGTGCGCATGTGGTGGTCTCCCCCCTGTGTGCCGCGCGGACCAAAAAGACCGGGCGGCATATGTTCCTCGGAGTGCCGGGTGGCTCCCCGCAAGGCAACACTCGCATTCCCGCGAAGTGCGTGTCCTGGTCATTCGGGCCTGCCCGAAACGCCCTCGCCAATCGCCCGCCGGGCGCTGAGGTCCTGGAGTGATGGCGCCCGGCTCGGGGGGTGTCGACACGTCAAAAGGTCGCGTTCGAGGAAGGGCACGGCCGCTGCCGGTGCCTGGGCGGCCGTGCACGGCGGCAGGACCATGCCAGTAGCAGCCGGCAACGTCGGCCTGCCCATTGCGGTATCCGGCCGGTCATCCGCCGTGGAGCAGGCGCCTGCCCAGAGGGCTGAGCAGGTGGAGAACCCGGTTGTCCGCACGTCGGGTCACAGCGAGTCCGGCGGTCCGCAGAACTGCGACGTGTTCACTGGCCGAGGACGCGGAGACGGGCAGGGCGGCGGCCAGCTCGCTGGTGGTGACTGCGCCGTCGAGCGCGGCCAGGACGCGAGCGCGGGTGCGCCCCAGCAGGGGCGCCAGTGCTCGCAGGTCACCGTCCGAAGCGGTCTCGGCGGGGGCCGCCGGGTAGACGAGCACCTGCGGCAGGAGCGGGTCGGCCAGGGCCACCGGCATCCTCCAGCAGAAGCGCGAGGGCACCAGGCACAGGCCCCGTCCGTCGAGGTAGAGATCGCGGCGCTCCGGATAGGGGGTCTCCAGGACCGGTGGCTCCCACTGCATCAGCGGACGCAAGGATGTGAGCAGTCCCTCTGCTCCGCGGTCGCGCAGTGCCCGCAGTCGGATCGCCCGGTCGGTCTCCACGGCGGCCATGCCACAGCTCCAGGCGGGCGCGACGACGGCACGGTGGATGCGCCTCATCGCCAGGGCCAGCCGGTCGAGGCGGTCGGCACGTCCGTCGGCCAGTTCATGGATCCAGCCGGGGACTTGATGATGGCGGGCGAACGCCGTAGTGAGGTTCCCCTCGTAGCGTAGAGGCCATGGCTGGAGGGGAAGTTGAGAGTTGTGGCTGAGAAGAAACGAAAGTTTGACGCGGAGTTCCGTGAGGGGGCTGTGCGGATCGTCGTCGAGACCGGGAGGTCGGCGGCGGAGGTCGCGCGGGAGCTCGGCATGAACGAGACGACCCTGGCGACCTGGGTCTCGCGGGCCCGGAAGGCCGGTGGCGACGGCACGCTGGGGACGTCCGAGCGGGAGGAGCTGGCCCGGCTGCGCAGGCAGGACGCGGAGAACCGCAAGAGGATCAAGGAGCTCGAGATGGAGCGTGATGTCCTCAAGCGTTGCATGGTCCTTTGGGTGAAGTAGCTGTGCGGACCCGGCGGCGCTCGTCGGGGTGATCAGCAACCAGAGGGCCGAGCACGACGTTCCGTACGCCGTCTCCTGCCGCGCGCTCGGCGTGTCGGAGGCGTGGTTCTACAAGTGGCGGCGTCGGCCGTCGGAGCCAACGAATCGCGAGGTCAGGCGCGTGAGACTCGCTGAGCGGATCACATACTTCTTCCGGCGGTCGGGCGGCACGTACGGATCCCCTCGGATCGCGCTGGACCTGTGGGCCGAGGGCTGGAAGGTCTCGGTGAACACCGTTGCCGAGATCATGGCCGAGCTGGGGTTACAGGGCCGCAGGCCGCCCAAGCGTAGGTCGCTGACCCGGCAGGGCACGCGGGAGGCCGCCCGTGACCTGGTCGGCCGGCGCTTCGATGCCGTCGCCCCGAACCTTCTGTGGGTCGGTGACATGACCGAGATCGACACCGGTGAGGGGAAGTTGTACCTGGCCACGGTCATCGACCTGTTCTCGCGCCGCCTGCTCGGTTACGCGATGGGCGCCCACCATGATGCGGGCCTGGTCGGCGCGTCGCTGAAGATGGCGGTGGCCACCCGGGGTGGCGCGGTGGACGGAGTGATCTTCCACAGCGACCGCGGAAGTGAAGGCGGATTCAATCGGTCGTCGCAACACCTCGTGATCAGCGAGGTGTGGGATGGTTCGTCGTCAGCAGGCAGCTGATCGGGCGATTCGGCCAAAGT
>NZ_JBIASS010000051.1:0-17708 GCF_042890955.1 Streptomyces sp. NPDC001933
TCTTCACCCGCGACGGAGACGGCACGGTCCGCCATTTCTACTCCACCCACCCACGCATGGCCGACGACATCGACCAGCGCGGCATCGACCTCCTAACGCCCGTCTGGCACCTCCTCGACCTGACGCCGCAGGGCCGCGACGACTGGTACGCGAGCCTCGACTACTGACCCCCGACGACCGGCGGTGCGCTGGTGCGGTGATGCCGACTGCGGCTATGCAGGCGACCGTGACCGCCAGCCAGATGCGTTTCCTCATCGTCCCTCGTTTCCTCGGGCAGGGCGCGTCTTGTTCATGGTTCCCCGTTTCCCTGTGATGGGGCCCTCACCGGTGTGGCATGGGCCTTGGAGCGCGTGACGGTTTGATCGTCGGGGTGGTCGTGCCCTTGCGGACCGGCAGTCCGGGGCAGGGCCCACGGTTCGGTCCTGTTCGGCACTGTCGCTGTAGCCCAGCGTCAGGACCCGCTGCCGGGCCCGCCCTGGTCGTCTCCGGCGGGTGTGAAGGTGCCATGGCCGGGTGCGGCGGCTGTGGCTGTGGTGGGTGTGGCGGCGTGGGCGGTGCCGGTCACGCCGCTGGCGAGGGCAAGGGCGGTTACTGATGTGGCGATGAGTCGTCGTGTACGCATGTGATGGTCTCCCCGTTGTGTGCCGCTCGGACCAAAAAAGGGGGGCGGCACATCTTCCTTGGGGTACCGGGTGGCTCCCCGCGAGGCAACACTCGCGTTCCCACGAGGGCGTGTCCTGTTCATTCGGGCCTGCCCGAAACGCCCTCGTCAATCACCCGCCGGGAGCTGAGGCTCTGGAGTGATGGCGTCCGGCTCGGGATGGTGTGGTCGGATCAGGACGTCGCGTCCGAGGAAGGGCTCGCCGCTGCCCGTTCCCGGGCTGGGCGCGTGCCGAGTACGCCTCGGGCTCGCAGGTCGTCGAGGTCGGGCAGACGCTCTCCGGGGAGAGCGTCGAGCAGGTCGGCCTGGGCGGCGCGGATGCTGGGCGCGGGAGCCTGGGGGCCTGCGCCAAGGGCGCGGCAGGCGGTCACGCTGGTCATCGTACGGGCAGCCGACCCGGCCGTAGGCCCGCCGGTGCCGCCAGAGGTCCGGTGCGCCGGACGTCGGACGGCCGCCGGGGTGGGTCCGGGGGCCGGGTCACCTGTTGCTGAAGCCAAGTGAGGTGGTGGTGCGCGTTTGAAGAACGCAGGCATCTGCTCGGCACGTTGCATCACGTGGTGTGGGTAGCCCCGGCGCGTCGCTGGCCGCGGCTACCCACGGTTGTGGTCAGCGGCTGTAGCGGGGCGGCAGGACGAGGCGGGGGTTGGGATCGAGGAGGATGTCGGCGGGGCCGAACTTCCCTGCCAGCTCGCGGATTTCGGGGTCGTCGAGGAGCAGGAGGTGGCCATTGTCGACGATGGGCCGGCCGTCGAGTGTGATGGTGGGCTGGTCGAACTGGCAGTCGCAGTGTGCGTGGCCGGGACCCGTGCGGTCGGCTTCTCCCTGCGGGGTCAGGCCGTCGAGGCCGAAGTAGAAGGCGCCGGCGTGCTTCTCGCGTTCGAACTGGGTACCGCCTGCCGAGCGGACCTTGGGGTTGAGTCCGATGAGTGCGTGGCGCATGTAGTAGCCGTCCCGTGCGTAACGCCGCAGATCGGCGGCCGCCGTGCCGCCGTGGACGGCGGTGACGCGGTTGTTCTCCAGCTCCAGGGTGGTCCGCTCGGCGGGGACGCCGGTGACGGTGGATTCCTCGACGACGACCACGCCGTCGGTCTGGTCGGGGTAGAAGTTGGCGCCTCCGTAGGGGAAGGGTCGCCACATGCCGGTGGTGAGGGGGGTACTCGGGTGACCGGGGGTGGTGAAGGCGCGGAAGGTCACGTCGGTGCCCAGTGCAGTGGTGACCCGGATCTCCTGTGCCGCGGTGATCCGGGCGTACGCCATGGCCTCCAGTGCGAAGTACAGCTCGAGCGGGAAACGGGCCCCGGTGGACAGGGCCGAGGCGGTGGCCGTCTGGTGCAGGGAGACGAACCGGGCCCGCTGTTTGGCGATTTCTTCGAAGAACAGTGGGGTGGTGTGTACTTCCCCCCACCAAGTCAGCGAGATCACCACGTCGGCGGCGGCGTGGGCGGCGGAAGGCAGCGGCGAGGGCGTCACCCGGTCCCACCCACCGGCACTGATGGGCGGTATGGACAGCACGTGCACCTCAGCGTTGCGGTAGGCGGCCGCCGCTGCGATGGCCTGGACGGCCACCGGATCGGTGCCGTGCTCGGCCAGGACCAGCACCTGGTCTCCCGCTGTGACCGCGGCGTATTCCAGGAGGTTGTAGGCGCCGGGCATCAGTTCGGTGATCGACAGTGGTGCCGCCGTCGGCGTGTCCAGGTAACTGAAGGGGGCGGTCGTGGTCATGACGGTGAGCCTCCGGTCCGTACGGGTGCGGGAAGTTGGGAAGTGGGTTTCAGGCGCAGGTCGCGGCCGGCGCCGGCGCCAACAGCGGCCTGGATGAGCGTCAGCGCGACGAGCAGCATCAGGGGGAGGGACCATCCGCTGGTGAGGTCGTGCAGTGCGCCGAGGAGGAGCGGTCCGGCGGCGGCCACCAGGTAGCCGACGGACTGGGCCATCGAGGCCAGTGCAGCCGCCTGCGAGGCGTCCGCCGCCCGCTGGCCTTGGAAAGTCAGGGCGAGGACCAGGCACGCTCCGCCGCCCAAGCCTGTGAGCACGCTGGACACGAAGGCCAGTTGGGGGGCCACGGCCAGCAGTGCGAAGCCCAGCGCGACGATCGCCGAGGCGGCCGCCGCCAGGAGTCGTTGGTCCGTCCACCGGCGGGCAAGCACGGGAAGTGCACTGCTTGATACCAGACCGACGATCTGGAAGAGGAACAACTGCCAGCCGGCGGCGGCCTCACCCACTCCGTGGTCGTGCACGATACTGGGAAGCCAGGCGATCGTGGTGTAGAAGCCGAGGGACTGCAGCCCCATGAACACGCTGACCTGCCAGGCCAAGGGGGAACGCCAGGGAATGCGCTCTCGCGCGGCAGGCGTTGTCGCGGCGAGGCCGGTGCGCCGGCAGCGAGGGATCCAAACCCCGACAGCCAGCACAGCCAGTGCGGCCCAGATCCCCAGAGCGGTGCGCCAGCCGCCTGGCAGGTGGTCAGCCATGGGCACTGACACCCCGGACGAGATGGCGGCCAGCAAGCCCATCGCGGTGACGTAGAGGCTTGTCACCGGACCGATCCGGTCCTCCGGCACGGTGCTCTTGATGACGGAAGGCAGCAGCACGTTGCCGAAGGCGATCGCGGCCGCGATCA
The DNA here is from genome assembly GCF_042890955.1 of Streptomyces sp. NPDC001933. Taxonomy (NCBI): domain Bacteria; kingdom Bacillati; phylum Actinomycetota; class Actinomycetes; order Kitasatosporales; family Streptomycetaceae; genus Streptomyces; species Streptomyces sp. NPDC001933. The sequence goes on from NZ_JBIASS010000051.1 coordinate 3,282, forward strand.
CCACCGTTCCGACGAACAGGAAGGGCACGTCCGGCAGGGAGCGCATGAGCAGCCCGGCCGCCAGCACGGTCAGCGAGACACCAAGGGCGCGCGGCGCACCGTAGCGATGCGCGGTCCGGCTGACCAGGGGCGAAGTGGCGGCGAACGTGAGCAGTGGCAGAGTGCTGAGCAGCCCGGTCCAGGTGCCGGACAGGCCGGTCGATGCCTCGATTCCGGGAAGCAGCGGACCCACACCGGTCAGTGCGGCACGCAGGTTGGCCGCGACGAGCACGACACCCACCAGCAGCCACACCGTGGACCGCCCACTCGGCGCAGCAGCTCTCACCTGGTCCGCCACGTCGCGCGAGTTATTCACCCGCATGACGACCGCTCCCCACCGCCCCGCTCAGCGGCGGCATCCGCGCTCAGCCGACCGGTCACCCGCACCAGCATGGACGCCGCGTAGCGGGCGGCGACCGCGTCGCCGGCACCGATCGCGGAGACGAGCTCGGCATGCCAGTGATCATGTTCGGCAGCGACGGCGTCGTCCCACGGCAGCGCAGCCAGCAGGGCAGAGAGGGCGCCACCCAGGTGTTCGTAGAGCTCCGCGAGCAACTCGTTGCCGCTGGCCTGCACAACTGCGAGATGAAAGGCTCCGTCGGCGGCCGCGACCTTCGCCATCGACCCGGAGTGGTTGCTCTCGCGAGCCGTCGCAAGCAGTTCCCTCAGCCGGGCGGTATCCGTTTCCGACCGACGTTCGGCGGCCAAGCCGGCGGCATGCTCCTCCAACACTGCCCGCAGTTCCAAGACTTCCGCCGGACGCGTGGTGGCCGTCCGCCGCAGAAGCACCGCCTCCAACTCACTGGTCACCCGGACATAGGTGCCATCGCCGACCCGCGATTCCAGCAGGCCGAGGTGGACCAGTGCCCGCAATGCTTCGCGAATGGTGTTCCGGCTCACGTGGAGCATCTCGGCCAGTTCGTGCTCACCCGGAATGCGGGTGCCCACAGGCCACCGCCCGGAGGCCAGCTGTTCTCGCAACTGGTCAGCAACCTGTGCGGCCAGAGTCGACGCTCGACGCGGCTGCCGCAGCCCCTCCATCACAACCTCCAAATGTTGGACATCTGCACATCTGAATAGAAGCATGCGAGAGGGCAGTAAGGCCAGCGTCGCGTGACGGGAGCCGTGTCCGTGACTGATCAAGGTCGGCGTCTGGCTGCCTTGCCTCGCAACCGGGGGCGAGGGCCGGGCCGCGGTTTCCGCACAGTCCCCTGTTCCACGGGGGGATGCCGCATGGTGACGGTTGCTGGTACGCCTGAGCCGCGGCTGCTCATCTCACCGAAAGGCCATGGCCCGCAATATCAGGGATGACAGTGGTGCGGGCAGAATCCGCAGCGCACGGACCAGCGTGGAACTTCGTTGGGTGCGCGATGGGGCGGATCGCTCATCACCTGGCTCCGGGTGGGCAGTGGCTGTTCCCGGATGTGACCGGACGGGTTCCGGCGAACCCGCTGGTGAAGGACGGTCTGCTGGTTCGATATCGCGGTGTCGGACATCTTCCGTACGTAGCCGCTGTGCACCCGCTCCGACACCGTGCCGCAGCCGGGGCATACCGCTGACGGCTCCCGCCCTCGCGCCTGGATCCGGACGGTACGGCCCGTCGCCCGGATCAACTCGACATGCAAGAGGGCGAAGTGCGGGAAGAGGACGGCGAACAGATCATCAACAGACACCCGGAATGATCACGAGCCGCCAAGATCGACATCTCGGGTTTCACGAAAGTCGCGACAGAACCCGGGCCGTCCGGGTGAGCGGACATTTCAGGTCCTTGCGCTCGGACAGTTGGCCTCCCTGCCCGGTACGACTATTCGTCCCTCGGATGGGGGTGTGAGCGTTGGGGCCCGTTGAGCTGGCGGTGCGATGGGGGATGTAGCGTCGCGATGATGAGACCGCTGACTGACACCACCACCGACCAGGCGCCGGCTGATCCGGCCGCCACCGATGACATGCTGGCCACTCAGCCCATCGGATACTGGAGTGGCCTCGCCCACGCGGCCGTCACCCGGCATCTGCGTGATGCTATGGCCAGGATCGACGTCACGCAGCCGCAGTACTGGGTGCTCAACCGGGTGAACGGCGGGCCCGCGGCGCCGAGCCGCGAGGAGGTTGTCATCCAGCTGACGCCCCTCGCGGACGGGCCACACGAGATCGCTCGTGTCATCGACCAGCTGTTCCACCGCGGCTGGCTCCGTATTGACGCCGGGCAGCGCCTGCAGCTCACCGACGCCGGGGAGTCCGCCAGGGTGCGGTTGCGCGAGCTGGCGACCGAGCTGCGCGCCGTGGTCCACGAGGGCATCAGCGACGAAGAGTACGTGGCCACGCTCAAGGTGCTGCGCAGGATGGTCGCCAACGTCGAGGACAACGGGGGCTCATAGGTTCTGTCTCTCTGATCAGCCGACGAACCCGTCAAGGAGACACGCTCTGGCCCGGCTGGTTCAGCGGGACAACGCCCTGGCCGGTGGTGGCCTGGGTCAACCGGAGGCTGGAGCCTTCGGTGAGGACGATGTGGGCGTGGTGCAGGAGCCGGTCGACGGCGGCGGTGGCCAGCGTCTTGGGCATGATCGAGTCGAAGCCTGAGGGGTGCAGGTTCGAGGTGACGATCACGGACCGGCGTTCGTAGGCGGCGTCGATGACGCGGTAGAACGCCTCGACGGCCGCCTGGCTTGAGGGCAGGCCATCGGCGCTTGGCGGTTCTGGCCCCTGGACCGGACGAGGTTCGTGTGGTCCGAGAGCCTCACAGCGCACGTGCAGCTCACCGGATTGGGTCACGGCTGCAGCCAACTGCCCGCCGGACATGCGTATCAGCAGCGGAGCGAGCGGCCCCAGCACCTCGCGGGGAAAGCCTGCCGTGGACGACTCGATCGCGCCCGCGTCGTCGGTGACCAGCGCGACGTGGACCCGGTCTGCCGGTGCAGCCATTCGAGAACCTTCCGTACATCAGGCCCGGCACCACGTGACGCCTGAAGCCCCGACTTCCCGCAACAGCCCTTCCAGGACTCCGACCTGCCACTGCGCTCCGGCATCCCCCCACGGATCCATGCTCCTCAACCGCAGCGCTCAGTCGCAATCAGCGAGATCACAATCTACGGCTGGAGTGCTGGTCAGTCCGCGTCTGATCATCTCGACCATGGCGGGCAGAACTCCACGTGGATTTGTTCCCATCCGTGTGCATGCAGATCTGGCCAGTGGTAGATGCTCCGGCAGACGTGGTAGTTACATCCGCCGGAAATGTACATCTTTGTAGCGGCAGCGGGAGGGCCTTCCTTCGTGACGGTGAATATGTGCGGAGCCGCTTCCCGAAACGCCGCCGTACTGCCTGTCAGGAACAGGGTCTCGGCGTGGACGTGCTGGTGGAGCAGGTTCCTGCTCTCTGGATCGCTTGGTGCCGCGTAATTGATCTCGCAGGTGTCAGCCGGCAGGTCTCTCTCCGGCAGCCTTGCGGTTCGTATTTCGCGGGGAGCACTCCCTGCACGAATGTGCGCCCGCAGCTTCTTCCATCGGGACGGCCGGAACTGTAATGCCCGGTGGCTCAGCACGAGGTCGAGTGGCATCTCGTCGTCGTGGGCTCCCCCGAACTCCTTTGCAGGGGTCCGCATCGGCAGGTAGACCAAGGACCGCGGGGATCGCGCTGCGAGCAGCCACAGGGCGCCAATGCGTCGGCCGTCCGTCCGGTCCACATACATGTTGTACTGGTCAGATTTGTATTGGTAGAGGGCCCCGTTCTTCAGTGGTTTGAATGGGCTGATCACTCGGAATTCCTCATCCCCGAGTCGCACCTGCTGGACGGTAATCTTCATTCGCAGGCTGTCCCGAGTGAGGGTGGCCCTCGATGCAGTCATCCAGTCATCTCCCGCCTATGGGTTTAATCTCTCACCGTGATTGTCCTGGTCAGAGGCACGGAAGTCCCGGCAACCTAGATAGTGAGGCACCGTCACCTTCTCAACTCCCGCGGCGGATGCTGAGAGAGTCTCGCGAAGGGGCCCGGCAGGATCCCGGTGAGTAGATCAGGCAGCCCGCGAGAGTTGGTCTGGCCGGGTTGCCGGTGGTCCGGTCTGACGGGCTGCCTTGCGGGTGAGCCGCCTGGTCTTGAGCGTGATGGCGGCCCACGTGATCAACGCTTCGGAGTGCTGGACGAGTCGTTCGTTGTCCCGTGCGTGTCGGCGCACTGGGCGGCCGAGTGTTCCGGTAGGCGGTGCTCGTAGCCGGCGGGGCCTGGACGGTGACCCCGGCCTGAGGTGGCCAGGCGTCGGGGTGGGCCATTTCGTGGAGGAGGTAGTGCATCCGGTCGGCGCGGCCGGGGGCGACGGGTACGCGGGGGTTGCCGGTCTTCGGGTCGATGTCGCCGCGCCAGGCCAGGGTCATCCGGGACAGGTCGTGGCGGCGGCCGTATCCGGTCGGGACCGGCCATGGGATCCCGAGGTCGCGCAGGCCGGTGGCAAGGTCAGTGAGGGCATCGTTCGACCAGACGACGACGGTCTTACAGGTGTTCGGTGACGAGGTCCTGGCCACCGCCGTCCTCGACCGCCTCCTCCACCACTGCGGAGTCATCTCCATCAACAGCCCAAGCTACCGCCTCAAGAACCGGCTCGCCGCCATCGAGCGAGAACGAGACGACGCAGCCTGAAGATCCCTGCAACGGATGGGCCTTGACCTGCGGAGGTGGATGATCGGGCGCCACTGATACCCTCGGCGCCGACTTCCTGAGCGCGCGCTTCCCTACCGACCGGATGTCCGGAAGACAGGTCCGCCTTGCTCCTCCTCGTTCCTCTCCAGAGCACTGATCGCACGGCGGCACCAACGGGTGATGGCTACAACGGCAATCACCCCGCCCAGCAGGCTGACCAGCGGAACACCCCAGGCCGCGGCCACGAACAGGGTCCCGAGTGACTCCATGACACCCCCTCTCAGGGCGAGAGTACTCGGTAGGGCTCAGCACCAGGTCGGTGGAGCGGCTGCGGGCTGGCGAAGATTGGTGCACAGATCTCGATCTCTGTACTCGGTGGAGCACTCTCATGAGTACGCCGACAGCACCATCGCCGAGGGGGTGTCAGGCGGGCTGGTGAGGCAGTTCCTCGTCCGCGCGGCCACCGGTCCCGAGGGTCCGCCGCGGGACCGGGGGCGCAGCCGGGCGCGTGCCGAGGACGCCTCGGGCTCGCAGTTCGTCGAGGTCGGACAGGCGCTCTCCGGGGAGAGCGTCGAGCAGGTCGGCCTGGGCGGCGCGGATGCTGGGCGCGGGAGCCTGGGGGCCTGCGCCAAGGGCGCGGCGGACGGTCACGCTGGTCATCGTACGGGCAACGCATCACCGACCGCCCCGGCCGCCGGGCTCCCGTGCAACGGGCCGCAGCGGGGTATCGGCGCGGTGTCCGGATCGTGGTCCAGGAGCAGCGTGGCCACCGGCTGGCCCGCCGATAGGGGCGCGGCTGCAGGCGGGCGACTCGCATCGCTGCGACGCGTCGAGCGTATGGGGTCAGGTTGGAAGGTGGACCGCAGTGTCCGTGCTGGTGCGATCTGCCACCATCTGCTGGAAATGGGCGCACTGGGAGAAGTCCTCGTGGTCGCAGCCAAGGGCGCATTCGATCAATTCGAGAGACGCCTGCGCGGCCGCAATACGGGAGCGAAGTGCCTCGGCCTCTTCGCGCAGGATGTCCTTGCGCTTGGCGGGGTCTGCGGTAGCGACCAGTGAGCGGATGATGTCGAGGGAGAGTCCTGCCTCCTTGGCGCGCAGGATGACGGCGATGCGTGTGAGGTCGGCAATGCCATAGCGGCGGCGGCCAGCGGCGTCGCGGGCGGGCGTGAGCAGTCCCATCGCTTCCCAGTGACGCAGGACGTGCGTAGCCAGACCGAAGCGTTGCGCGAGGGCGCCGATGCCTATCGGCTCGTGCTCACCGCCAACCGGCGTCCTGTGCTTGCTTGACTTCATGCCGACATTAAGTCGCAGCCTGGTGCTCATGACCAAGGAAACGGATCAGAAAAGCCAGTTGCCGCACGACCTCATCGCGCTGCTCGATTCGGCCGACCGGATGCCGGGCGCCAACGAACTGCGGGCCCAGTCCTACGCCTTGCTCGGCGCCGGACCCGGAATATCCGCCGTGGACGTTGGCTGCGGCACCGGACGGGCTGTTTCGGAGCTGACCGAACGGGGTGTGAAGGCCATGGGCGTAGACCCGAGCGAGCGTATGATCGCCGTCGCCCGCGGCCGCTGGCCCGAGGCGGACTTCCGGATCGCGGGGGCGTACGAACTACCGCTGGCGGACGCCTCGGTGGACGGCTACCGCGCCGAGAAGGTGTTCCACGAACTGGCCGAACCCGAGCGGGCGTTGACAGAGGCCCGCAGGGTTCTCAGGCCCGGAGGGCGGATCGTGCTGCTCGGCCAGGACTGGGACACGATCGTCATCGACTCCGCCGATCCGGCCCTCACCCGCACCATCGTCCACGCCCGCGCAGACCTGACCGCCGGCCCGCGCGCCGCCCGCCAGTACCGCAACCTGCTGCTGAATACTGGCTTCGACGAGGTGACGGTCGAGGTGCACACCGGCGTGTTCACCGGACCGGCGATGCTGCCCTTGCTCGCCGGACTGGCCGAAGGAGCCCGCTCCACCGACGCCATCACGCACGAGCAGACGGACAGCTGGATCGCTGAACAGCGTGCACGGGCCAAGGCCGACCGGCTCTTCCTGGCACTGCCGATGTTCATGGCCGCAGCGACCGCACCACGGTAAGTCAGCGATCACCCGGTCAGGCGCGGCAACCGGGCGTTGCCGTGGTTGGGCCGCGGGCCGCGTGGAGGCGCTCAAGTTCCCGCTCCTCGCGCGTCGAGTCGGCCCTGGCCTGCGGTGGTCGGGCCTGTGGTCTGCCTGTGTCGGGTCTGTGGTTGGGCCTGACCACAGACCCGGCAACGGGCCGCTTAGGGGGTGTGTCACTAATGGAATGATCTTCTGGGATCGGCTGCCCAGGGCGAAGCTTTCGCGGGAGGCATGCGGCGGCACGAATGATCTGATCATTTAGCCCGATCGGGGATGGTAGGCGCGATTCATTAAAGGGGCAGGCCGGCAGCGTGGATGATCTTGGGCGAGGTGCCTTCCGCCCGGATGCGCGTTTTGGCCCCGGGCGTCTTTTGCAGATCCTGGAGGATCCATGCGACACCCTGTCTCCCGCCTGCGTACGCGAGCGTTGGCTGTCGGGCTCGTGCTGGCGGCGTCCGCGCTTGTGCCCGCCGGCTCCGCCGGCGCGGCTGATCAGTACGAGTGGGCCGCGCTGGGCGACTCGTACACCGCCGGTGGCTTCGTCGGCGATCCGCTGCCCGCGCTGGGCGATGCGTCGCGGGACGGCTGCGACCGCACCACCAACGCCTACCCCGACGTCGTCGAGCGGGAGCTCGCCGAGTTCCCGCCGGGCAAGTCAGTCCACCTGACCGACGTCAGCTGCGGCAACGCCACCATCGCCAACATCGCCAAGAACAAGCAGACACCGATCAGCCCCGTCCAGCCCCCCGCCGACGGCTGGCCCGCGGTGGACCTGCAGACCCAGCGGGCCGGCCTGGGCGACCAGACCGACATCGTCACCGTCGGCGTCGGCGGCAACAGCCTGCCCTTCGGCGACATCCTCCTGAAGTGCCTCGAACAGGGCACGACCGGCAAGTCCTGCCGCGACCACTACACCAATCCCCCCGAGGGGGAGGAGAGCATCCAGGACAAGCTCGCCCGGGTCCAGGACGAGTACATCGAGATGCTGGCCCAGGTGCACCAGGCCGCGCCCAACGCCAAGGTGATCACGGTCGGCTACCCGGCCGTCCTGCCGGAGACGGGCAGCGCCTGCAACCGCCTCTCCCTCACCGAGCTCGGCCCGATCACCCACGCCGACGTCAACTGGCTCCGTGACGACGTCCTCAAGAAGCTGAACCACACGATCAAGCAGGTCACGGGCTTCTTCGGCGACCGCTACGTCGACGTCTACTCCTCCAGCGTGGGCCACGACGCCTGCCAGCCCGCAGGCACCAAGTGGGTCGAGGGAATCTGCGGCAACGCCGCGGACTACTGGCCCGCCAAACTCCCCGGCACCCTGCTGAACTGCGGTCTCATCCACAAGCGCGTCACCCTCGTCCACCCCAACGCCGCAGGACACGCCAACACCGCCGCCCACGTCGAACGAGCCATCCGCATCGCCCTCCTCGAACGCTGACCACCAGGCGCGAACCCCGACACCGGATGCCCCGGCCCGCGCGCGTCAGCGCGGGCCGAGGCATCCCGGCCAGCGGGCCCGAGGAGCGCGCTCGTCGGGCCCGCCCCCGGACTGGGGGGGCTGACGAGCGCTCAGGAGGCCGTACAGGGCGGTTCCAGGCGGCGAAGCCGATGCTGGTGACGTACTCGTACTGCCCCCACTGGGATCCCAGGTCGACGATGACGTCTTCCCAGGAGTCGTCCAGGCCCTGGTGGTCGCCGGATGCCCAGGCCTCGACGATGCGGTCCCAGCGGCGGACGTTCATCGCGCGGTACTCCACCAGCCGCTGAAGCGGACGCGGCACCTGCGACCGGTTCAGCGGGTGGATCTCCACCCGCGTCCCGCCGCCGGCGTTCAGGCGCCGCAGAAGGTGCCGCGCGACATTGCGGCGGCGGACCTGACGGTAAGCGGCGTCGATGCGCTCCAGGCTGGCGCTCGACGGCCGGCGCCGCTCCTCCAAGCCGTAGTAAGGCGGCGTCTAGCTAGATAACCAGCCCTGGCGGTCCCGGCCCAGCGCAAGGCTCGGCGCGAGTACGCGAACCGCGTCGGCACCCTCGCGGGCGACACCCCGTAACGAGCCGTCCGGTTCTCAAGCTCAACAACTGGCGGCTTCTGGGCTCACTTCGGCGACACCCCTGCTACAGCCTGCTGCCGCCGCGGCAGTGCATCCCCTGGATCTCGCGCGCCCAGGGAAGCAACTCCCTGCTCCGGACGGCGAGTAGCGACGCGCACACCCTGTCCATCAACCGATCGGGCGGATCTATCGTCGAGGCATGGGCACGGCAAATCCGGAGTTGTGGTGCTGGGAGTCCAGAGAGCACATCACCTACAAGGGCACGGGGCGACGACCCAAGTACTGCTCGGCGGCTTGCAGGCAAAGCGCGTACGCGAGGAGACGACGGGAAGATCCTTCCGAGGTGAGGCAGGACCCTCCGCCCCACTTCGAGCTGCCTTCACGACCAGTGAGTCTGGACGAGATCATTTTCATTCTGCGGCTGCTCGAGCGAAAGTTCACAGACGATCTGGTGTTCTCCTGAGAAAGCGTTATGCGCAGGCGCTCAGTGGGCAATGGGGCCACAGAGTTCGTTCGAGTTCGTGGCGGCGCCGAGGTTGAAGACGTACATGCGGCCATCGGGCGCCTTCGGGCCCAGGTTGCTCGGGCGGCCGCGCGAGGAATCAACTGGAATTGGAGTGACGAAACCATCTGATCTGTGTCTGACTCTCAACTTTGCGGGGCTTCGTCAGGTCTCGCTTGTGCACCGTTCAGTGGTAGGAGATCGTTTTTTCGTCGCACCGCGGGTTAGCCCAGCTCTTGAAGGAGAGTTGGGCTTCTTTGTGTTCGGAGGCCTTCTCGCTCCTGAAGGAGCATCAGGCCTTCACATCCGTGAGGGCCTAAACGAGGGCCCGCCCGCGGATGTGGAGTCGCGTCGGGTGGCCCGGGACCGGAGGCCCTCTATGACCGTACGCATCGACCTGACGCATTGGTGATCTTCGGGGTGTCCTGTTTCATCGGCTGTCTCGTGTACCGCCCCGGCTGCCGAGACAGGCTGGGCGTATCGCAGCGGAGTGACCTGGCTGCTGCGGTCTCCGCGGGGGCCGCAGCTTTCGCAGCTCTCGCCTTGTTGGTCGGAATCTCCGGCGACACCTCCCCCGCTCCGCAGACCACAGCACTGGCTCCCGCAGCCACCAGCAGCGACATGGACGGACCGCATCCGCGTTCCGCCGGTTCCGTGCTGCCTTCCGTCTCGGCTGGCTAAGGGCTGTCCCGTAATCCCTGGTGGATCAGCGTGCGGCGTCAGACGCGGTGCATCGCAAGGCGGAGGGACGCCCGAATACTGGATGTATTCGGGCGTTCCGACAACGCGGCGAGGTGCCGTGACTGTCGTCGCACGCCCACCAGGGATTACGGGACAGCCCTTAGGGGGTTTAGGAACATCCGTGTCAGATCGTGCGCTAAGCCCTCGCGGCCCTGCTCGCCTCTCGCCGTCCGTGCGGCACCACATCAACATGCTCGGCCGGTACTCTTTCCAACTCCCCGACCTACCCGCCGGCCTCCGGCCCCTCCGTGAAGCGAACGCCGCCGACGAGTAGCGAAGCGCGGCGGGCGCGTCCGGACGCGCCCGCCGCTCATGCCGTCGTTGAAGGCTCGTGTAATCGGCTACCGACTCGGGCTGGCTGGCTTATGCGTTGGCTGTCTCGACGCGGACGGCTCGGGCGCGGACCACGAAGGGCCGGGAGAAGACAGTGATGGCGACGGAGATTGCAGCCACGGCGGTGATGGCCGTGCCGGGGGTGTAGTGCTGGGCAACGCCGCCGGCGATCGCAGCTCCGATACCCTGCCACGTCATCCGGCCAGCGGACTCAACTCCCTGGACCTGACCACGGACCGGATCGGGGGTCAACTCCAGAAGCTGCTCCTGGAGCGGCAGAGTGGCGGCGAACCCGGCACTGGCGATGAACACCGCGGCTGTCGCCACCAGCAAGGGCGGGTGGACGGCGAACAGCAAGTAAGGGATGGCGAGCAGCAGTCGCAGGGCGAATGCATAGCTACGTCGCTGCTCGGCGGTGAACAGCCGCCCGACAGTCAGGTCACCGAGGAGCATGCCTGCCGATCCGGCAGCCAGGAAGGCACCAGCGTGATTGGGGGCGTAAGAGATGAACAGGGCCTCGCAACCGACGATCAGGCCGTTGGGGACCCACAGGTTCAGCAGCAGCGCGCGTTGGCCGGAGTGGGAGAAGAGCGCGATGTTCGTGGTCCAGGTCTGGCGCAGTCCGGGGCGACGGGTCAGACGGATCGAGCGTTCCCGGACGGTCACCGCCACAATGATCAATCCGACTCCGGTCAGGGCTGTCGCGGCGACGAAGACCCCTTGCGGGCTCAGGTACCGCAGAAGTACGGCGCCGATGGCGTAGCCGAGGATGGCCATGCCGCCCGAGGTGATGTTCATCAGCGAACGTGCCAGCGCATACGTGGAGGTCGGCACCACCTCGGCGAGCAACCCCATCCGCGTCCCGGTTCCCAGGGACTGGAAGAACCCCAGCACAAGGAGCAGACCGAACCGGGCAGTCAGCGGCAGCCCCGGAACCGCCTGCGCGGCAACACCCACGAGCGAGACGCACTGGAGCACGACGAGGGTCCGGCGAGGACGGCTTCCGTCCGCGACCGACATCAGCGTCAGCGCACCGAGCACCGTCGCGAACGTGGCGCCGTACATGCTCACGGCTGTCAGAAACGGGGACTGGGTCTGATGGTTGACCAGCGTGCCGAGCGCGAAGCCCGACAAGGTGCTCGCGGCGACCGTCAGTGTGAAGCTGGCGTACAACCCGGCGAACTCACGGTTGCGGAGCAGGCCACGGTAGCTGGTGGTGGGAAGCGTGCTGGACTCAGATGTGTCAGAAGGCATGAAAAAAGCCTCCGGACACACCCGCTGGGGCGCCGAAGGCCAACGCGTCCATTCTAGCAGCTGGCCCAGTCCCGCCCACGGCTCGCCATCATCAGACCGTTGGAGGCATGGAAGCGGATACGTACCGACCACGGCAGCACCGCACATTCACCGGTGCCTGTCGCCGGGGGCGAGCAGGCTGGTGAGCTCGGCAATGACATCCGGGGACGGTTTGAAGTAGCGGCGGACATTCTCCGGCTTCTGGGGATCGCCCGGACGGTCGCCACGTACGTCCTGGAGGCACTCAGCGGCGAGCCAGGCGACCTCGGCGGCCGTCTGCAGGCGTTCCGCGCCGCCTGGTCCACGAACGCCGACTGACTCCGGAGGACTACTCCCCCGCCGCGCGGTACTGCGTCCAGAACGCAGTGTCGCGAGGGCCGGCCACCTCGCAGCCGGGCAAAGGCACCTCACGGTCCGGGTAGTTGGGGTGCCCAGTCGGGAGCCACCTGCGGCGTTCAGAGTGCGCGATCCAGACGGGATCGTTGGGCACGTACCCCGCAGGCATCCGCACGCCGTGCGGCATCCCCTCGACGACCGCGACCACTGCTCGGTCCTGAACGCTGTCAGGAAACTCCTCGGACGGCTCGGTAACGCCAAGCAGTTCGTCGTCCCACCACAATCGGATTCCAGCGTCGTGACGAACGGCGCGCAGGCCGAGAGACGGCCAGGCGGCGGCCTTCTCCCCCGAGGGGCTGCGCGAAGTTCGTCGGCGGTCAAGTCAGGGCTGGAGTCAGAGTTGGTCACAGGGTCAGTACAGCGGTGTGGCTGGCCGTCACGCCCCACCCCGGGCCAGGAGTCCACCGGTACGGGTGAAGAAGCCTCCCCCGCCGTGGCCGCCCCGCCGGGGGAGGAGATCCGGCGGCCGGCGGGCGTTTCCCTCAGGTCGGGCCGGGGGATCGGTCCCGTGATCCAATCCGGGCAGGGGCGGAAACGGTCGAGGGCGGCCCCGGTATACCGGGCCGCCCCTTGGGACGTGCTGCTCATGGACGGCGCTTGCTTATGGCGCTAGCACGTCGCCAGGTGGCTGTAGCAACCTCACCGCACCGGCGATCTCCGCTGGGCACGTGAGGCCCCTCGGTCGGATCCTTCTGTCGCAAGATCGTTCCTACCAGGGGCCCTACGGTTGCCCGGACTTGGAGACAGCAGGGGCACGGAGACAGCGGCAATCGCAACGAGCAACGACCGGTTACCGGGAAAGGCTCATTCCCTTCAAGATTCCTCCGGCGATCCCGCGTCGTCGTTCGAGCAGGCAGCGAGGTAGTCCGTCCGGCTGTCCTGGGCGAACCGAGCCTGCCTGTGGGCGCTGCTTGCGCTGACGCCGAAGAGGTCACTGATCACGATGGGAGGAAGGTCGGCCACGGCTTCGAGCATGGCGGGGCCGGTTCGCTGCCGTGGATCTTTCCGGGCTCTCCACGTAGAAAAGCATCCGAACTCAACCCGCCAACCGCCCGTCGGAGCCTTGCAGCGGCAAGACGGCCGCCCGGTGATGTCTGCCCATGGATGGCATCGATGGGTTGGCGGTGTCAGCCGACCCCTCGAACCGTGGTGGTTCGAGGGGCCGGCTGGGGTGGGGTCAGGCGGTGGTGATGCGCCAGTCGGCGACGTTGCCGGTGCGGTTGTAGTAGGCGTTGGTGCACACGTCGTACTTGCCGCCGGTGGGGCCGTGACCGTTGGTCTCCAGGAAGCCGCCGTTGCCGCCGTAGGTGTTCCAGAGGTGGACGGTGTCGCCGCTGTGGACGACGGTGTCCTGCGGGGTGGAGGTCTGGGCGAAGATGCGCCACTCGGCGGTGCCGGTGCCGCGGTCTGCGTTCTTGGCGGTCAGGACGTCGTACTTGCCGCCGGCCTTCTTCTGCTCCGCGGTGGCGTGCCCGTTGGTGTCCAGGTAGCTGCCGGCCGAGTACAGGTTCCGCAGGGTGATCAGGTCCCCGCTGGCCACCGGTGTGCCGGTTGCCTTGCCCTCGGCGGACGCGATCTCCCACGTCCCCGTACCCGTACCGCGGGTCGGGCTGTCCGCGGTGGAGACCCCGTAGACGGCCCCGTTCGCGGAACTCGCTCCGTTCGTGTCGAGGTAACCGCCACCCCCGGTGCCGTATCCGTTCTGCAGGTGGACTCGGTCGCCGTACTTCAGTGCTTCAGCCATGAAAGAGCTCTTCAATCCTGAGGAGGTGAGTATGCGGAGCCGCCCGCGAGGCGAGCGGCCCGACCGATCATCCGCACCCCGCACCCCTAAGGTTGGGCTTCCCCCACCGGTCCACCCGATCGAGTGGCACAGGCGGGTCCCATGACTGAAAACAGGCGCTGACCAGGCCAAAAGACTGTGGCCGGTACAGCGGGCGCAGGACGCGAAGTGGGCGGTCAATCCGGCAGCAGGCGCGGCCGTTCCCGCACGTGAAGGTCGACGTGCCGCTCGGAACGTCAGGCGCGCTGCGCGGGGCTCGGAAAGCCGCCCGCCCGGCCCGAGGATCGGCCCCCTTTCGCGCGGGCGCGGGAGAACGCGGAACTGCGCGCGGCCGGCCGGGCCGTGCGGTCGTCGGCCGGGGCGATGACCGAGGCGCGGCAAGATGACCTGCGGGTGCCGTACACCGGCGTCACACCGGAGAATTGGGGCGGGGGGGGGGGGGGGGGGGGGGGGGCGGCGGCGCGGCGGGGGGGGGGGGGGGGGGGGGGGGGGCGGCGCGCCGGCGGGGCGACGGCGCGGCGCGGACGCGCAGGACCCCGCCGAAGAACA
>NZ_JBIASS010000051.1:17718-18588 GCF_042890955.1 Streptomyces sp. NPDC001933
GGGGGCTCTTTTGTCGGGGGGGGGCCCCCCCCCCCCCCCCCCCCCCGCCTCGGGGGGGGGGGCCGCGGAGCCCCCGGGGGGGCCCCCCCCCCCCCCCCCCCCCGCCGCGCCTACACGGCTGGAACGATGGCAGCCGGGCGAGTGACCAAGCTGGAAAAGCTCGGGATGGTGTGGTCCGAGCAGGTGGCGGCCTGGGCGGACGGGGTCGCCGTTGCCCGCGTGTATGCCGCCGTCCACGGCCGCTTCCGCCCTCCGGCCACCGCGGTGTGGGAGGGGCATCCCATCGGGGTGCGGGCGAAGAACGCGAGGGCGGCGGACCGGAAAGCGCGGGAGGACGAGGAGCTCCGGGCGGCCGGCCGCCCCGTGCCCTCGGCGGCCGGCGCGATGACCGAAACGCGGCAGGATGAGCTGGACGCGGTCGATCCGGGGTGGTGCCCTGTCTGGGAGACCGGGTGGCAGCGGTGCTACCGACTGGTCCAGAACTACGTCCAGGCCGGCGGAACGCTCCCGGAGGCTGCGGGCGACGTCGTCGTCCAGGGCGAAGACCTCGGACGCTGGGTCACGGCGCAGCGGTTCGGGTGGGAACAGCTGCTGCCCGTACAGCAGTGGCTGCTGGAGAACACCCTCACGTTCACACCGGCCGGGGAAGGCGAGCGGCCGGTGAAGCGGATTCAGGACACCATGTGGGCCCTCAATCTCGCGGCGGCGCGGCAGTTCCTGGCGTTCACCAGCATCGCCTGCACCCTCATCTGCTACCGCAGACTCGCCAAATGATCTTACTGCTCGTTTCAGAATGAGGTTCGGAGTCGTCTCAAGCAGATGATGCTGCAGGCGAGTTGGAGCAGTCCGAGGTGGAGGTCGGCTCGTATC
>NZ_JBIASS010000052.1:0-16651 GCF_042890955.1 Streptomyces sp. NPDC001933
TCAACCGAGATCCTCTGCCGTGCTGCCGCTGCCCGTGGTCAGAGCTGGGGGCATTCCTCCGTACGCAACTGGGGAGAAAAGTCCGTACGCCGACACCCGTTCGATCGACAGCCTTCGAGATCGGTACGGGCAACAACCACTTACGTGTCGGGATGCTCCGGCAGGGCGAGCCAGTCCGACCAGGAGATCTCGCGGCCGAGGAAGCGCGGCTCCTCGAACGGCCAGTCGGCGGCGATCCACTGCGGCACCAGCGCGTCGAGGACCTGCTCGACCTTGCTGCCCACCAGCTCGTCCACCACCCACCAGGAGATCTCGCCGTCCGCGCCGGCCCTCTCCGGTGGGTCGATGTAGACACAGCCGAGCAGAGCTGTCTCCGCCGCGTCGAACAGCGCGTAGTTGAAGGACTGGTGTGCGGCGATCTCCTTCTCGTGCCGCAACAGGTCGGCCTGGTCGGCCTCGTAGGTCATGGTGGCCGCGGGCCAGCCCCAGGCCGGGCCGAAGATGCTCCACAGCCGCTCGCGCGAACCCATCACAGCCGGATAGTCGAGCGGGGTGTCCGCCTCCCGGATCGTCCGCAGGTGATGGCCACCGCCCGGCAGCGGTACCAGGACGGGGTGGACGAAGTCATCGGGAAGCCAGCTCATGGCGCCCGACCGTAGCAGCGCGCGGCCGTCCGCTCCCCTGGATTTTCCCCGTATACCGCCAGGCCCTGCTCTCATGCCGGGCAGGGCCCGCGATCACCCGATCGAGACTCCCGTTCGATCGACAGACTCCATGATCGGTACGGCAACGGCTTCTGACCTTGGCGTTTATCCTCGGCGGGCTTGGTGTTCCTTGATCGATTCGGCGCGTTTGACCGTCTTGCCGACGTCGTGGTGCCTGGCCCGGTTTTTGTTCTTCGAGCCTGCAGGCCGTCCCGGCCCTGGCCGGGACGGTTTCGGTGCGGCCGCGGGTCGGGCCGCGGCCGCGCGGACGTTGTGAAACCCCCGCCGCACCCGGGCGGGGGTGAGCCGGCGGGGCTCGGTCGGTCGTTCCCAGGGACGGCGAAGGTCCTCCGCGAGTGGCCGGGCCAGGCGGAGCTGGGTGTGGGCGGCGATGATGAGCCAGGTCCACAGGTCGGCGGTGTCCGCGTGACGGACCTTCGGGGCGGCCCAGCCGAGCGTCTGTTTCATGAGCCTGAAGGTGTCCTCCAGGTCGAATCTGCGGAGGAACGACTGCCACCAGCGCTCCACGTCCGCCGGGGTGGCGGCGGTGGCCGAGCACCACAGCCAGACCGGTTTCGGGTCACGGTCGCCCGGCAGGCGCTCGACCTTCAGGCGGATCAACGCGCCGTGCAGGACGGGCAGTTCCTCTTCTGCGTGCTCCAGCCAGGGGCCGCGGTGGGTGAGCCGGGGGTGCATCCGGTCCCAGGCTCTGGCCTCGGCCTTGCCATAACGGGTGATGTCCGTGACCGTAGTAACGTCGGGTTCGGGCCAGCTTTCGGGCTTGGCGAAGGTCAGGACGCCGCCGCGCCGACGCGGCCGTCCGCCCTTCGGCCCGCAGCGGACGGGACCGGGGTCACGGAGCATGACACGGTCCGAGCGCAGGCGTCCGACCAGGACGACGGGCAGGTCCGCCAGGGCGTGGTAAAGGTAGGTGACGTCGTAGCCGAAGTCCATAACGATCCAGATCTCCGGATCACCCGCCTGCCACTGCTGGGCCCGGATCAACCGCTCGACGACATTGCGTAGTTGGGCAGCGGTGACGGCGGTTGCGTCTTCCGCCGGCCCCAGGCGCACGGCATCCAGCAACGCGACCCAGGAAGTCCGGCCGGTCTCCAGGGCGCCGACGAAGGAGTACGGCCAGCCCGGCACGAACTGATCCGTCTTGCGATCACCGCGCCCGTAGACGTGGCAGAACAGCCGGTCGTCGCTGGTCGGGGCGTCCGGGCGGAGCCAGTTGCCGACATCCACGGCCAGCACGATCCGCCCGTCGGCAGCCCTCGGCAGCGGCAGGCCGGCCAGCGTGCGGCGCAACCGCGTCGGCTCAAGCCAGCCCCGGTCCAACGCGGCATACAGGGCCCCGTGCCCACGTCGGTGCTCGACCGCCAGGCAAAGCTCGACCAGGGTCTTCACTGGCCCGTCCGCGCACAGCACCGCGTCGGTGAGCTCGAAGAGGACATCCGCGCGAGCGCAGAGACATTCGTAGAACTCGACCCGAAAGCGGGACAACACGTCCAACGCCTCGCCTGCGGGCGCATCGACAGACAGACTCATACACAGCGGCCGTTCTCTTGTACTTCGTGACTCGACATCTCGAAGTATGAAGAACGGCCGCCTCCGCTGTCCCGGAAAGAACCGCAGATCAGTAGGCCGAGTGACCTGCGACGTTACTGACTTCGGCTCGTCAGGGTGAATTTTGGCGAAGTCCCTGATGGGCCCGGTGTGGTGGCTGTATCTCGTGGTGTGTGAGGTATGCGGATGGGGGCGGGGTGACCGCTGTGGGACGGCGGCGCCGGGAGTCGGTGCGGATGCAGGCGGCCGAGTTGTTCGAGCAGAAGATCAAGCCGCTGGAGGTGGCACGGCGTCTGAGGGTGAGCCCGAAGTCGGCCTATCAGTGGCACCAACGGTGGCGGGACGGCGGTGCTCAGGCTCTGGCCTCCCGTGGCCCGAGCGGATCCCGATGCCGTCTGTCCCCGCGCTGTCTGGACAAGCTGGCCGCGTATCTCGAGCAGGGCCCGGCCGCGCATGGCTGGGTGGAGGACCAGGTGTGGACCGCCGCGAGGGTGGCCACGCTGATCGGCAGGAAGTTCCACGTCTCCTACAGCGTCTCCGGGGCGACGAGGCTGATGCACCGACTCGGCTTCGGCCCACAGGTCCCCGCGCGACGGGTTGCCGAGCGCGACGAGCAGGCCGTCACCGTCTGGAAGGAGGCGACCTGGGACGAGGTAAAAGAACCCGGGCGGCCTGCGGGGGCTACATCTGCTTCGAGGACGAGGCAGGCTTCACCCGCGGGCCGCCCAAAGGACGCACCTGGGGCCGGCGCGGAGTGACTCCGCAGGTGACGGTGAGCGGACGGCGTTCGGGACGGCTGTCCGTGGCCGGGCTGATCGCCATGCGGCCCGGCTCCCGGACCCGGCTGTGCCATCGCCTGCGCGCCCACCCCTCGGGCAAAGGCAAGCGCCGCAGCATGGGAGAGCGCGACTTCATCGCGCTGATCGACGGTGTCCACCAGCTCGTCAAGTCACCGATCGTGCTCGTCTGGGACCGCCTGAACACCCACGTCTCCCACGCCATGCGTGAGCTGATCGCCGAGCGTGCATGGCTGACGGTGTTCCTGCTGCCCGCCTACTCGCCCGACCTCAATCCCGTCGAGTGGGTCTGGGCACACGTCAAGCGCAGCCTGGCCAACCTCGCCGTGGTCGCCCTCGATCGCCTCGAGGCCCTCGTCCGCAACCGGCTCAAACGACTTCAGTACCGGCCCGACACCCTCGACGGCTTCATAGCCGGCACCGGCCTGACTCTCGACACCCCAACGTCACCCTGACGAGCCGAAGTCAGTAATACCTCAACGCCAGCAGACCCCGCTTCTTCTGGCTCCGTAGTCATCTCCGACAGCTCCCCGCAGGGCATCGTGACCGCGTTGACGGAGCAGCTGACACCTCAAGCCTTGGCGGCAGTAGCGGAGCTGCTCATGGAGTCGCTCGCCACCGAAGTGTCGGCAGGCTGATCGCCGCCACACCGCGCGGTGCCAATAGGCACAGAGCCAGAGCGCAGAGGCGGCTGGGGTGTCCGCGGTGACGTGGCGGCAGCGCCGCAGCCGGAACGTACGGCAACTGCGGCCGATCGCGGACCAGTGGACGCAGGCAGCCTGGCCCCGGGCCGCATGATGGCGCAGCCGGGGGTAAGCGGCGCAACCCTCGACGGGCCGCGCTACGGGACGTCGCCGTGCCAGTCCCACCGGTCCGGATCGTCGGGGCGTTGCTCGTAGTCGGCCCGGCCGCCCGCCCCGTACATCCCCACCTCTGTGATCAGCAGCGCGCCGCCGGACCGCTGCTCCGTGGTCCAGCCGGTGACATCGAGCAGCTGCCCGTCCAGCGCACCGCCGACCAGTTCCACGTACGTACAGCCCGGCTGCGGGCCGGGGCGGGGGTCGCCTTTTGCAGCCGCGGGTAGGGGGCTTCCTCACCTGCGCGGGGAGAAGGGCCCCTGGGATTCGCCGGCACGGGCTTCCATCCGCTCTGACGGGTCGCGTCACCGACCCCGCACCCGACAACACTGTCACCCGAATGGCCCAACATGACGTGCCACCCACATGGGTGAAGATCAAGCTGGCTAGTGCCCCAACCGAGGCAATCTGTGAAAGGCGAACCAAATGCGCATTCGACGAATCCTCGCCGCAGTCTTCGCCACGGCAGCCCTCGCCGGACTCGGCCTCACAGGCGCCGCCACCGCCACCGCCGTCAGCGTCACCCCGGCCAGCGTCACCCCGGGTGAGTGCACGGACGGCGGCGGAACGATCGATCGGTCGACGCCCGTGCTCCCGACCTGCAGGGGCGGTATGTACGACGGGCAGACGGTCGACTAAACCCCACTAGGACCCGTTGCGAAAGTGGATCGGCGCCCCGCAGCCACGCGTTGCGGGGCGCTGGGCGCCGTCCGGTCGCCCCGACCGCCTGCCGGCCACCTACCACCGCACCCACGGGGTGACCTACTTTCACGGCTGCTATTCAGTGGGCGACGACACCCTGTGGGGCGTCAACCGCCGCCGCAAGAGCGCCGCGAACTCCCTGGCCGCACTCAAGTCGATCCGCGCCGCGTGCCCCGACGGCGACACCATCTACGTGATCGTGGACAACCTGTCCGCCCACAAGGGCACCAAGATCCGGGCCTGGGCGAAGAAGTACCAGGTCGAGCTGTGCTTCACTCCAACCAATGCCTCCTGGGCCGACCCGATCGAGGCTCACTTCGGACCGCTGCGGCAGTTCACCCTGGCCAACTCCCACCACCCGAGCCACACCGTCCAGACCCGAGCCCTGCACGCCTACCTGCGCTGGCGCAACACCCACGCCCGCCACCCCGACGTCCTCGCCGCCCAACGCAGGGAACGCGCCCGCATCCGCAGCGAGAAAGGCATCCGCTGGGGCGGACGCCCACTGGCCGCCACGGCCTGACACCGGACGCGATCTGGGTCGACGTGTCAGCTGATCTTGCCGAGCCAGGAACGGAAGTGACTGTGGAAGGGTTCCGCATCCGTGCGCAGCGCTGCCTGGAGCCAGTCGGCTGACGCGGCCGCCCGCGCGATGACATCGGGCGGGTAGGAGTAGCGGACCTGATGGTCGGCGAATTCGTCCTGGTCGTCGACGAATATGTCGCCCCCTTCACGCACGCGGCAAACATCGAGGTCCAGGTCGACCATGGTGACCTCGCCGGGGTTCGGCCACTGGGACGGAGTGGTGACGTCGCAGTATGTGTCCAACCGCTGGGGTGCGTCCATGAACAACGCCGTCCACCAGGCGCCGTGGGGGATGAGCTTGACCCGTGCCTCTTGCGATTCGTACACAGGCCCCTCATCGCCCTTGCTGTGGACGGTGCCGGCCGGCATGCCGAGCCAGACGCCGTGGTCGTCCTCGCCGAGTCGGAGCATGGTGCAGTGCCAATGCAGGCTTCCGTCGTACTTGCGGGCGGAGAACAGGACCTCAGCGGCATTCATGCTCAGGACGCTACCGCGAAGATCGAATCCCGTGGCCGGGAGGCCAGCTTCCAAAGCCCACACCCGGCGAACGTACGCGGTCACCGCACTAGCTGGGCACACGGGCCGCGATGAGGTTGAACAGCAGGGTCAGGCCGCGCCGGTCGGAAGCCGCTCCAGCAGGCCCATCAGTTTCAGCGCGGCCAGCATGTCATGCGCGACCTGAGCCGCTGTACACCTTCAACGCTCCGGCCCCCGCCCCAGAAACGGCCGGGCACCAGGGCCGGCCCGCGCGCGCGGCCCCGCCGACGCGCGAGAGGGACTTGCCGGCCGCCGATCCCCGAGGCGCTCCGCCCGCCCCGCCCCCACCCTCTCCATTTCGGTAGTCGGGCGGCAGGGGGTGCGCAGAGGGGATGTCAGCACCCCGACCACGCCTCTACAGGCATGGTGACCTGCGCAGACGCCCGACGCCCCGGAGAGAGGGGGCAACAGATAGTGAAAGGAATGATGCAAGAGAAAGCGCGGGAGAAAGTGCAGGAGAACTCTGGGCCGAAAGCAGATCTCAGCCGATTCCCTGAAAGGCAAACGCGGCTCTGGTCATTGTCAGGCCGGATGGTGGGGTAGTTCCTCGTCGGCATGGCCGCCGGTTCCGAGGGTCCGCCGCGGGGACAGGGGCGCAGCCGGGCGTGTGCCGAGTACGCCTCGGGCTCGCAGTTCATCAAGGTCGGACAGGCGCTCTCCAGGGAGAGCATCGAGGAGGTCGGCCTGGGCGGCGCGGATGCTGGGCGCGGGAGCCTGGGGGCCGGAGCCAAGGGCACGGCGGACGGTCACGCCGGTCATCGTACGGGCAGCGCATCACCGCTCGACCCCGGCCGCCGGGCTCCCGTGCAACAGGGTGCTGGCGCGGCGGCCGGGACCGTGGTCCAGGAGCACCGTGTTAGCCCTGGCCTGCGGTGGTCGGGGCTGTGGTCGGCCACGGAATCTTGAGGTCGCGCAGGGCGGTTCCGAGGTCGGTGAGGACGTCGTTCGACCAAGGGCCGCGGGACCGCGCTGGCACCGGTGCCCCGCGGCCCGTAGGGCTCGGGAGAACGAGGAGCTGCCTGCGGCCGGCCGTCCCGTGCCTCAGCAGGCCAGCGCGATGACCGAAGCGCGGCAGGACGAGCTGGACGCAATCGGTCCGGGATGGTGCCCGGCCTGGGACACCGGATGGCAGCGGTGCCACCGCCTCGTCCAGAACCACGTCCAGGCCGGCAGCGCCCTCCCGACAGCTACGGGCGATGTCGTCGTCCAGGGCGAAGACATCGGACGCGTGGTCAATGCCCAAGCTAGCTGATCAAAGTACTTAGGATCGCGCAGCCGTGGATGCCGATGCACACCCCGATCTGGACGACTTGGTTCTCAGGAATGTTGAGGTTCTTCGTTTTACCACTCGCCGCCCCTTGGACAGTCCCCTGCTCCCAGACGTCGCCGTTGACGCTCACCCAGTAGCTCGTCCCCTTGCCCGTTGCATTGGTCACGTAGACGTGTTCGCCGTTCGCCTCGAAACGAATCGAGACGAACTTCTTGGAGTTGCTGAGGGAGTAGACGGTCGCCGATCCGCTCACGCCGCCGGCGTCGTGGTCGTAGATGCGCCGATCGCATCGCGCGTTGTAGCCCTCGTTAGTTCCGTTTGTGGTGCACTGAACGTCTGCCGCCAATGCGGGGACCGCGGGGACGGCAAGAAGCAGGGCGATAGCCCCAATGATGGCCAGCATCAAACGTTTCATCATCTCTTCTCCTACGATTGCGTCGAGCATCTTGGGCTGTAGTCCTCACTGTCGCTATCGCCCAGCGTCAGGACCCACTGCCGGGCGCGCCGTTGTCGTCTTCGGCAGGTATGAAGGTGCCGTGGCCGGGTGCGGCGGCTGTGGCTGTGGTGGGTGTGGCGGCGTGGGCGGTGCCGGTCACACCGCCCGCGAGGGCGAGGGCGGTTACTGACACGGCGATGAGCCTTCGTGCTCGCATGTGGTGGTCTCCCCGTTGTGTGCCGCTCGGACCAGAATGATGGGGCGGCGTATCTTCCTCGGGGTGCCGGGTGGCTCCCCGCAGACCAACACTCGCATTCCTACGAAGGGCGAGTCCTGTTCATTCGGGCCTGCCCGAAACGCCCTCACCAATCGCCCGCCAGGAGCTGAGACCGCGTTTGAGATCTGCCGTATCCCGGGGCGAGAGGGGGCGTTGAGCCTTGCGTGAGTGGCTCTGGGGGCGGGTATCCGTCGGATCTGACGGATGAGCAGTGGGCTCTGGTCGAGCCGTTACTGCCGGCGGCGAGGGTCGGGCCGAAGGGCGGGTGGCGGGAGAAGCACCCACGTCGGCGGATCGTGGACGCGATCTTCTATGTGGTATGGACCGGGTGTGCCTGGCGCCAGCTGCCGAAGGACTTTCCGCCCTGGCCGACTGTGTACTGGTACTTCACTTGGTGGCACGACGACGGCACCGTCGAGCAGGTCCACGACACGTTGCGCGACCGGGTTCGTGAGGCTGACGGCCGTAAAGCGGAGCCGAGCGCCGGGCTGATCGACTCGCAGTCCGTGCGCACGGCCGATACGGTCCCCGCCGGAACCCGGGGCTTCGACGCGGGCAAGAAGGTGAAGGGCCGCAAACGATTCATCGTCACGGTGGCTTCGTTCACGTCGAGCGACAGCACTTGTGCACGGGTTCCGGAGGCAGTTGATGATCTACCCAGCCAGAAATGTTGACGAGAATCGACGTCATTGCCGTCGCTGCTTGCGTTGCGTGAGCTGTTCGCTGTGAATTGACGAGGAACGTCCGTAGAGGGTCAGCCGAGATACGGCCGAAAGGGATCGCAGGACCCCGGCGGTGTGATCGCCGAGGTCCTCGTGCTGTTTCGGGCTCACCATCGTGGCGGTGTCGTCTTCGTCGAGCGAGGCAGGGTTCTGGCCGAAGTCCCGCGTTCAGGCATGGGTGTCCGCGCTCCTGGCTAGCGTGATTGTCGTCTGCATGCCGTACGACGAGAGGACTTGCTGGTGCCCGACTTGCCCACCCCGACGCGGCTGTCACCGATCCGCGATGACCACGCCTGGCACTTCCCTTGGAGCCCGTGGCACGGCGTGGCGCCCAACAAAAGCGGCAGCGTGCGCAAGTCGGTGATCCTGCGGTTCGGTCAACTATGGATCAGGCCGGACGGCCGCGGTCGGGTGGCCGAGCACACCGTCGCCAGGATGACCGGGGAGCGGCGTATCTGCGGGCACTTCGGTAGGCAGCCCGACCCCATGGACTGGTACGTTCCAACTGACCAGGCCGCCATCATGGGCCGGGAGCCAGCAACCAGGTGACTTCTTCAGGCACGTCAACGCGTGCGGCACGGCGAGCGCTTGGCGCTGTCCTGGCAGCCGAGGCGGTGTCGGCCGCGGGAAACCGGATCGCCCTGATCGCGATTCCCTGGTTTGTGCTGGAGACCACCGGTGATCCCGCACGGGCCGGGCTGAGCGGGGTCGCCTACTTCGTTCCCGTGGTGCTGGCCGGGCTCTTCGGCGGTCCCCTGGTGGACCGCATGGGGTTCATCCGCAGCAGTGTCCTGGCCGACCTGGCCAGCGGCGTGACGGTGGCCGCGGTCCCGGTCCTGTACATGCTGGGCCATCTGTCGTTCTGGCTGTTGCTGGTCCTCACGTTCGCCGGCTCGATGCTCGACGTTCCAGGCACGACAGCCCGCCGCCGGGATCGGCGTCTTACCGGTCGGCACCGAGCTGCTGCCCGAATCCATCGATACTCGACGCGGGACCGAACTGCCAGAGAAACGCTGCTCCTCGTCATCGACAGAGCGGGTGTCAGGGCATCGAGCCGTCCGAGTTCCAGGCGATCATGATAAAGACGGCGAAGCCGATGAACACGGCGAGGAAGAGCATCGCGCCGCACGTGCTCGCGGCGAGCTTCCCGTGGGCCGGGGCCTTGGCGGTGGCGCGCTCAGGGCGCTCCGGCAGGTAGTGCACGGTGACGATGTCGCCCTCGACCGTGGTCGACGGTCCACCCTCCTCGTCGAACCGGACGACGCGCCCGTCGCGGGTCGTGAACTCGTAGACGTGGTGCAGCGTTGTGCGCACCGTGCTGTCCCCGCCGCCGCTGGTTGTCGTGTACGACCTGACACACCGTGCCTGGGTGGTGATTCCCCTGGACCAGGCGTCGCTGACCTGACGGGACCGGCGGAGCAGGACGATGGCTGCGTATACCGCAAAGGTGATCAGGAGGAGGGGGATAACGTTGAACAGAGCTTCCATGGGATCCCGGAGGCGTACGTCGGAGTCGGATGGTCCAGGTCTGCGGCCTGTCGACAGCCCGTTCCTCCGGCACGGCGCTGGTCCGGGCGCCGGGGACGCCGACGATGGGGCCGGGCGCTGGTCTGGTAGCGGGTGTCACCGACCGCGTCCGGCCGACGAATCTCAATGGCGTCGGCCGGACGACCTCGTGGCACGGCAGGGCGCTTGAGGGTCAGTCGAAGTCGAAGGTGGCGACGACGGGGGCGTGGTCGGACTCGGGGTATTTGATGTCGGTGGCGAAGGCGATGGAGTCGTCGTGGAGGATCTCGTTGTGGATCTCTGAGCCGCGGTAGTGGGCGAGGAGGTTGCGGGTGACGAGCATGTGGTCGATCATCTGGCCGCGGCCGTGGTGGAAGAGGGTGTAGCGGGCCTCGCTGGAGATGGTGCGCTCGATGGGGACCAGGACCCGGGTGGCAAGTTCGCCGTTGTTGGTGTCCTCAACGTTGCCGCAGATCGCCAGGACCGGGACTTCTTCAGGCTCGGCGTTGAAGTCACCGGCGACGATGATGCGCGCGTCCGGGTCGTCGTCGAGGATCTGGTCGATGAGGCGCCTGACCTCCAGGGCCTGGCTCATTCGCTTCATGGACGACAGGAAGCTGCCTTCGGCCCAGCTGTCGGCGCTGCTCCAGATGTCCTTCCGGGGGCCGATCAGTTGGCCGGGGATGTCGCTGGGGATCTTGGATTTCAGATGCACGTTGATGACGTGCAGGAGCCGGCCGGGGGCTGCGTGGTCGATGTCGATCTGCGCGTGCAGGACGGGCCGTTCGATACCGATCGCGACCGGCGCCGCGTCCGGGGGGTTGGCGGTGAGCCGCTGGTAGCGGGGCTCGTTGACCAGGTCGTTCTTCAACTGCTGGTGCTTGATGACCGGCAGGTGGGTGGCGATGACCAGGTTGCGCATGTCGAAGACCGCGTCGTTAGCGGGCTTGGTGCTGGTCAGGGACGCGCCAGCGAGGTTGGTGTCGGCGAGGAGCTCCTTGAGTGCGAGCAGGTCACGCGGCTGTCCGGGGCGTTCCTGGCCGTGGACTTCCTGGAAGCAGGCGATATCCGCGCGCAGCCGGGTGATCTGCGGCTTCATCAGCGCGATGCGTTCATCCAGCGACGGGTGCGGCACGTTCGGGGCGGGCTCGTCGAAGTTCTCCAGGTTGAACGTGGCAATCCGGATCTGTGTCACACGTGCTCCCAGGGCTCGCCGCAAGTCGGAATGCACAACGTAATCAGACATCACTCATAGTGAAGAGGAGGCGCGCTTGCGTTCCGTCGGCCGTCCGGCAGTTCGCCGCATCCTGCGACGCCCACTCTGGAGGTTTCGGATCGGTGCTGGATGTCCTGCGGGGGGGGCACTGTCAAGTTGAGTGAGTGGTCTCCGGGCTGGAACGGTAGTCGGGTTTGTTGATCGTTCGGGAGGAGCTGGTGGTGGAGGGCGCCGGGGAAGGGCCGTCGTACAAGGGGTTCCGGTTTCCGGCGGAGATCATCTCCCATGCAGTATGGCTGTACCACCGCTTCCCGCTCTCCTTCCGCGAAGTCGAGGAGCTGCTCCTGGCACGCGGGATCACCGTCTCCCATGAGGGAGACGGAGGGCGCACTGTCAGGCCGTCAGGACGGCACTGACGGGCCCGTGGTGGTCAAGCTCGGCACGTGGCTCCCGCGTACGGGGTGCACGGTCCGTTCCTTGAGGAGGTTGGTTGCGCAAAGCCTTCTTGGGGGACCGTCCCCGCGCGTACGGGATGCACTGGAGGCCGCCCCAGCCCCTGTGCTGTACGGCCGGACCGTCCCCGCGCGTACGGGATGCACCCTCGTCGACCTGCGTAGTTACCGGCCCGGTGGCAGTCTTTCAACCACTTCCAGGGATCACGGCATTGCTCGCATATGTACGCGCTATGGATATGTGAGGACGGCTGGGAGGTTGCCCTCCCAGGGTGACCCGAAGGGTCTTCCCGCTTCGTCCTGCTGCCCCGGAGCCCTTTGCGAGCTCTGGGGACTTCTGCAGTCCACGGGTGTTAGAGGTCGTTTTCGTCCGATGTTTCATCCCGAGATGGGATGTTCTGTGGCCTTCTTCGGGTCGTGCCAGGAGATGGTGTTCTCATTGGTGAGGCGGCGGGCCATGAGGTCGGTCATGGCAATGTGGATCACGGCTTCGGAGCGGGCGGGCAGGGTTTCGTAGTCGCGGGCCAGGCGGCGGTGGAGCATGAGCCAGCCGTAGGTTCGCTCGACCGCCCACCGCTTCGGGATCGGAGTGAAGCCCCTGCTCCCAGGCTTGCGGGCGGTGATCTCCATGTCGATGCCGAGGGTGGCGGCATGCTCGACGAGGTGCTGGCGGTAACCGCCGTCGACCCACACCTTGCGGATGCGCGGATGTTCGGCGGCGACCTGGTCGAGCAGCGCGGTGCCGGCAACAGAGTCCTGCACGCTGGCCGCGGTCACCAGCACGGCGAGGAGAAGGCCGAGCGTGTCGGTGACGATGCTTCGCTTCCTGCCGACGATCTTCTTGCCGGCGTCGATGCCCTGGCCGGTGGCGGGAACGCTGGTGGAGGTCTTGACGCTCTGGGCGTCGATCACGCAGGCCGTTGGCTCGGTGTCCCGGCCTTCCTTCTCTCGTAGAAGCTGCCGGAGCAGGCCGTAGAGCTGGGCGAACACGCCCTCGTCGGCCCATTTGGAGAAGTAGCCGTAGACGGTGTTCCAGTGCGGGAAGTCGTGCGGGAGGTACCGCCAATGGACCCCGGTGCGGTCCACGTACAAGATCGCGTCCATGATGTCGCGCAGGTCGTGCTCGGGCGGCCGGCCAAAAGCCTACAGATCGGATTAGGGGGCTCAGGGGGCGGCACGCGCCGGTCGTCTTCTCGGCCGTCGAGGCCGGCTCGCCGCACGCGGGATCGCCGTCGACAACGTGTTAATCACGGGCAACACCGTGCTCGCCGAGCCCGTTTTCTACGCCACGTTCACGGCGGCACTCGCCGAAGCGGTGCCCAGGGCGCGTGCCACTCGTCTGTGGGTACCGCCCGTTGAGGGCGCGGTGGCCCGTTCACCCGTACAACATCTCACGGCCGCTGGGCGTGCCCCAACGGGTCATTACACGGCCGTAGATCTTCGCAGGTACGACTTCTCCTCATCGCGAGCCACAGGAAGCAGACATGCCTCATGTGCCACAGGGAGCGGTCTCACGCACGAGCTTTCCCCGGCCGCAGGGCCGGAAAACCCCAGAAAGGCAATCGCATGCCGTCACCTGCCAGCCAGCACCCCACCGCGTCGGCCCGCGCCACCGGTCTCACCGTGAACAGGCGGTCGTTCCTCCGCACCTCCCTCGGCGCGTCGGCGGGTCTGCTGGCCGCCCCGACCTTCGCGACCTGGCTGGCCGCGGCTGACGTGCAGGCCGCGACGAGTCCCGCCGCGTTCGTCGACAACTACCGGACGAACGTCCTCGCGAACCAGACGCCCGAGACCAACGCGGTCGTCCACGTCCTCAACGGCATGAGTGAGGTGTGGAAGACGGGCGGCACCTGGAACACGGGCACGCCGCTCATGCCCAAGGTACTCCGGGCCAACATGGTCTACTGCGCCCGCGTCACCCAAGCCCGCACCGACGCCGTGGCGAAGCAGGTGTTCATCTACGACCGGCAGCACCAGAGTTACTCGGTTATCGAGGGTCTCGGCCCGCTGGCCGACCTGTACAAGGCGGGCGCCCAGGCGGTCACGTCGATCACCAGCGCGCCGGACGGCACACCCCCGACCACGATCAGCGACGCCGTACCGGCCGACGCCCCGGCCGGCTCGGCTCTCGGCGCCGGCTCGCACGACTCCGCGCTCGGCAAGGTGGCCGAGCTGGTCGACACCGTGCGCGGCCCGTACGCTTCGAGCAATCCCGCCAAGTACGCCTACCAGTACCCGCGTCCGTGGCGCATGAACAAGGACAGCGAGGTCGTCGACACCGGGAAGACTGACGCGCTCGGCTACCCTGTCTACAAGTCCGACGTGATCGTCGCCCCGCAACTGCTGCGGCAGCGCGGCACGTCCCCGGCCGACGACGGTGGCTACCCGAGCGGCCACACCAACGCCTTCCACCTGGCCTCCCTCGCCTACGCGTACGCCGTGCCCGAGCGCTTCCAGGAGATGGTGACGCGGGCCCTGGAGCTCAGCGACACGCGGATCGTGGCGGGCATGCACTCCACCGTCGACGTGATCAGCGGCCGCGTCATGGCCACCGCCCTGGCGGCCGCCACGCTCGCCGACCCGGCCAACGCCGGTCTCAAGGCTGCGGCACGCGCCCAGGCCCTTAAGTACTTCCAGGCGCAGACCGGTACGACGGCCGACACGCTCTACGCCTACGCGCATTCGGCGGGTACCGACACCGACCCGTACTCCGACCGGGCCGCGAATGCCCGTGCGGTCCGGCCCAGGTTGACGTACGTGCTGCCCCGGCACGGGCGCAGCACGGACCTGACCGTGCCCAAGGGCGCGGAGGTGCTGCTGGAGACGCGGCTGCCCTACCTCGACGCGGAGCAGCGGCGCGAGGTGCTGCGGACGACCGCGCTGCCCTCCGGTTACGTCCTGCTCGACGGGTTCGAGCAGTGGGGGCGGATCGACCTGTTCACCGCGGCGGACGGTTACGGCTCCTTCGATACGGACGTGCACATCACACTGAACGCGGCCGACGGTGGTTTCAGCGCGCACGACGCCTGGCGCAACGACATCGGCGGCTCCGGCGGTCTGACCAAGCGCGGCACTGGAACCCTTGCCCTGACCGGGGAGAACCGGTACACGGGCGGCACCGTGGTCGAGGATGGCACCCTGGTCGCCGCCTCGTCGGGCGCGCTGGGCCTCGGTGACGTACGGGTGACGGGCGGAATGCTGCGGGCGAGCGGAGCCGTCCGGGTGGGCGGTTCCTACATGCAGGCGGCCGGAGCGACCCTGGACGTGACGCTGCGGGCAGGGCACAAGGCGGCGCTGACGGTCAAGCAGCGTGTGGTGCTCGACCGCGACAGCGTGCTGACGCTCCGGCTAGACGAGGAACGGCCTCCGGAGGCGGGGACCACGGTCGGGGTGATCGGGGCGCGCTCGCTGCGCGGGCAGTTCGGGCGCGTCACCGTGGCCTCGGACATATACCGGGCGGTCCCCGTGTACACGGCTCAAGGGCTGGCCGTACGGCTGATCAAGCGGTAGCCCCACCGCTGGGCGGACACGGGCCGTCCGACCAGGGACACCAGCGAGGAACAGCCGATCAGCGCCCGGGCCTCCTCGGTCAGGTGGTCGATCTCCTTGGGGTGCCGGGTGGCTCCCCGCGGGGCGGCACTCGCATTCCCGTGAAGTGCGTGTCCTGTTCATTCGGGCCTGCCCGAAACGCCCTCGCCAATCACCCGCCGGGAGCTGAGGCTCTGGAGTGACGGCGTCCAGCTCGGGATGGTGTGGTCGGATCAGGACGTCGCGTCGAGGAAGGGCACGGTCGGTGCCTGGGCGGCCGTGCTCGGCGGCAGGACCATGCCGGTAGCGGCCGGCAGCGTCGGCCTGACCATTGCGGTATCCGGCCGGTCATCCGCCACAGCTGCGGCTCGTAGGGGGAGAAAGGAACTGCGTGCGGCCGGCCTCCCCGTCCCTTCGGCGGCCGGGGCGATGACCGAGGCGCGGCGGGACGAGCTGGACGCGATCTATCCGGGGTGGTGCCCGGTATGGGACACCGGGTGGCAGCGGTGCTACCGGCTGGTCCAGAACCACGTCCAGGCCGGCGGCACGCTTCCGGAGGCTGCGGGCGACATCGTCGTGCAGGGCGAGGACCTCGGACGCTGGGTCACCGCGCAACGGTTCGGGTGGAAGCAGCTCCTGCCTGTACAGCAGTGGATCCTGGAAAACACCCTCAAGGTCACGCCGGTCGGGGAAGAGGAGCGGCCGGTGAAGCGGACGCAGGACACCATATGGGCCCTCAATCTCGCGGTTGAACACGTCGTAGAGGGTGTTGCCGACCAAGGCCCCGTTCTGTCCGCTGGTCCGGAAGGGCTGGTCGTCACTGTTGGCACCTGTACTGATCGGCGAGGGATCGTGGTCCGACTACGACCTGGCCGCGCCAGGGGACCGCACTGGAAACGGCCATGTCGACCTGATCGCACGCCACAAGACAAGCGGAGAGCTGCGCCTCTACGAAGGCACAGGGAACTCCGGTGAAGGACTTGGCATCGGCCCCACAGCCGTCGCCATCGGGTCCGGCTGGACCCGCACCAACCGACCGCTGTTCACGGCCGTGCCCGATGCGAACGGCGACGCGAAGACCGACCTCTGGGCCACCGGAGGCGACGCCCAACTCTACTTCTATCCGAACATCTCAGGCAGCGAAGTCATCGTAGGCACCTCCGGCTGGAACGACTTCCAGACCCTCAACTGACTGCCGCCCGCCCTGGCGGAGTTCCCGCACCAGCCCACCACGATGCGGGAACTCTGCCTCTCTCCTGATTCTCAGACGGTTGTCAGAGGACGCCTGACCAGCGGCTCAATCCCTGGGGCCGTGGGTTCAGCCTCCGAGGAGCTGACGGCCGCCGACGGCATCGAAGCCTCAGCGGGCCGGCTCGGCACCCGGCTCCTCGACGGGAGCGGAGATCGGGCCCGGGTCCTCGGTGTCGGTGTCGAACGGCGGCGCCTTTTCGGTCCACTTCATCGACGTGACCGTCGTGTAGCTCTGCAGCTCG
>NZ_JBIASS010000053.1:0-16320 GCF_042890955.1 Streptomyces sp. NPDC001933
GACGGCACCGAGGCCGCGGCCTTCACCGACCGCGCGTCGATGATCCCGGCCGTCGGCTCCGCCTCACGGCCTTCGCGTTCACACACCCATCCGCGTGCCAGTCCGCTCCGGATCGCCTGTGTCGAATACGCTGCGAAGACGTCCAACCTGGCGTCCTTGATAACGCGTACGCACAAGGGAATGCCGCTCAGTGGCAGCTCTTCACGTCGGCCCGTATGGCGCAGCTGCCGGATGTAGGAAGGGGTGTGGCATGAGGTCCCCAGGTGTGCACCTACGGGAGATCACCGACGACAACCGGGATGCCGTTCGTGCCCTCCGCGTCCGACGTGACCAGAAGCAGTTCGTCGCCTCCGTGTCCAAGTCGCTCAAGGAGGCGGCAAAGACGCCGGAGGCCAATCCCTGGTACCGCGCCGTCTACCGTGGCGACGAGCCAGTCGGCTTCGTGATGCTGTCGTGGAAACCGCCGGCTGGTCCTTTCAAAGGGCGGCACTTCCTCTGGCGCCTCCTCGTCGGCAAGCGGTACCAGAGGCGAGGGATCGGCCGAGAGACACTCACGCAGATCGCCGCCCTGGTTCGCGCGGACGGCGCCACCGAGTTGCTGACCAGCTACGAGCCCGGCGACGGCGAACCGTGGCCCTTCTACCAGAAATTCGGGTTCGAGCCCACCGGGGAGATCGACGACGGCGAGATCGTTCTGCGGCTCACCTTCCCCGCTCGGTGAACTCATACGGGAAGCCGCGATTTTGTGGGAGTCTTCGCTTCCCTGTCCGGGGTGGTTCTCGGTTCGTGTCCGGCCTTGGATGCTGTGGGCTGGGCTGATTCGGTTTCTTTCATGGGGTGTTGAGCGTTGATGGCCGGGTGCTGGTGTTGGACAAGCGGTGAGGATTAGCTGGTCACTGGGTGAGGATTACCTGGTCAGGGGGTGAGAGCTCCCAGGAGGAGCTGCGCGAGGCCCACCTCACCCGCCTCGCCGCCCAGCGCCTGGCCGTCGCCTGATAGCCCCGCAGCACGGCGCACGCCGCGCCAGGATCGCGTTCTCCGACTCCGCCGCCAAGCAGCTGGAGAACCTGACCGGCGAGGCGGAGATCCGCGCCCTGGACCGCACCCTGGTCGTCATCTCCGTCGACCCCGATGTCGGCGAGCCGATCCCCGGCGACACCGCCGGCCCCCAGCTGCGCCAGTACGCCGACGAAGTCGAGCGCGTACGGCTCCTGTACTGGGTCACCGCGCTGCGCACCTGGCGCTGCTCGTCCTTCTGGTCCTGCTGCACGGTGGGTCTGGCATGCAACGCAGCATTCGCACGACTCAGAGATCGCGCGGATAGGCGTGGTTGGCACCCCCGGCAGCGGAACGGGTACAGGTCCCGGTGATCATGGAGTTGCAACGCTCTGTGATCGCTGGGGGACCCGTGCCCGCGCTGCCGTCATGGCTGACCGAACCGCTCTGGGACCAATTCGTGGCCCTGCTGCCCGCGCGGCCGGAGTACCACCCGGACCATCCCCTCGGCTGCCGCCGTCGGCGCATCAGTGACCGCATCGTCTTCGACAAGATGCTGCAACTATTGCGCTTCGGCTGTTCCTACCAAGCGATCGCCGACACGACCTGCTCGGCCATCACGATCCGCAGCCGCCGCGACGAGTGGATACGACTCGGCGTGTTCGCCCAGCTCAAGGAGATCGCGCTGGACTCCTACGACCGCATCGTCGGCCTCGTCCTCGACCAGATCGCCGTCGACGGTTCCATCACCAAGGCTCCCGGAGGCGGCTAGGTCGCCGGTCGCTCACCGGTCGACCGCGGCGAACAGGGCCTCAAACGTTCGGGCATGACGGACGGGTACGGCATTCCACTTGGTCGTGTCCTGGCCGGTGCCAACCGCCACGACTCCCCGCTGCTCGCCCCGACCCTGGACCGTCTGGACGACCTGGGGCCGTTGCCCGACGACATCACCGTGCACCTGGACGCAGGCTACGACTCGGACAAGACCCGCGCGCTGCTCAGCGAACGCGGCCTGCACGGACGCATCGCACACAAGGGAGAGAAGGCGCCCATCCAGGCCAGTCAGCGCTGGCATGTCGAACGCACCCACGCCTGGCAGAACGCCTCCTACCGCCTCGCCTGCTGCTACGAGCGGCGCGCCACCGTCGTCAAACGCATTCTTCGACCTCGCCGACACGATCATCACCGTGCGCAGTCTGATCCGGCAGGCATGGACGACTCACCGCTGGGGCGGACGCCCGAATCGCCGACCGTGACCGCACGACCTCTTACAGGCTCGGGTAGAAGCCCGGAGCGCCCAGGTCCTCGAACCAGCTCGGTGGCTCGGGCGCGGTGAACGCGTTGGCCATCGCGTCCAGCCAGTCGGCGAACGTGGGGAAGTCCGGGGTGGAGTTGGCCAGGTCCTCCCAGTCCCCGCCCTCAACGTAGCGTGCGCGCCCTTTCTGATCGTCTTGGTGGTGGTAGTAGACCGGGTATTCGCCGCCTGCGTCCGGGCGGGTGACATCGAAGCACCAGACCGCCTCGCTGGCTGCGTCGGCCAGGGCGAAGCCGACCAGGTGGTTGGTGGACAGCCACGGGGCCTTGCTGCCACGCCCCACATGCTCGGGCATATGTACAAGTTCGGAGTTCAGCTCGGCGATGGCATCGTCACCGACGACGACGAACTCGATGTGCTCGCGTGCACAGGCAAAGGCGTTGTGCTCGGCGAGGAAAGCCCGGTAGCTCGGCGGAGCCGTCCAGTCGACGGTTCCGAAATGGGGCTTCAGTCCTGTCTCACGGCCGCGGACGGCTTCGGCGGAGGCGGGCTCCGACGCCGTGATGATGACCGTTCCGGCTTCGGCGGCGAGGCGAAGGATTGCCAGGCTCTCGTGTATCGACATCGCTATCCTTGATCGGGTGATCGTACGGCTGCGTGGGCGTGGCCCAACAGTTCTAGCCAGGTGCCTGATTACGGCGGATGACAGCGATCGGCAGGATCCGTAGAACTACATAAGACGATCACGTATCCAATTACGCAGTGTAACGTTCGAAGAACCCGAGCAGCCCGAGTGGGCAAGTCCTGACCCAGCCCGCAGACAGCCTCCATCCGCACCAATCCGCGTGGCCTCTCAGTCGGCACACCGGTGCTGCTCATGCAGCGCGCTCGCCCGGGGGCGGCCGGAGACCGGGCCGGCACCGTGCTGCCGCTCGTGGGCAGTCGGCGCCTGGTAGTAGCAGCGGGTCGTCGTTTGTTCTGGTCCGGCACGCTCGTCCCCAAGGCCGCGGACTCGACCGCCTCGAAGCGCCTGGAGGCAGCCGCCGGAGGTGGCGGACTACTGCGCTGCGCTGCTCGGCCGCGAGGCCGGCGAAGGCAAGGGCCGGGCGGAAGCCGGTAGCGGTGTGCGGAAGGACGGGGAGCGGGAGGAGAAGCCGGAAGCCGTGCGGCAGTCGACGACGAAGGCCTCGGACGTGTCGGCCGGGGCGGGTCCGCCGGGCGCTGACGCGACTCGGGCGCCGGGCCGCTCGCGGGCTCGAGGGCCGGCCCTCGCCCCACCCGGCCTAGAGGCGACACCACCGCCCAGTCGTCGGCGATCCGGTCCACGTCGAGGGCCCCGCTGCGGCCGGTGTGATGTTTTCGACCCGTCCGGCGCTGAGATGTACATGAACATAAAATTCAAACATGTGCCCGATTCCGCACGTCGTCTCGCTCTCGTCCTCGCACTCGCTGCCGTGCCCGTCGCCGCCGTCTCTCCCACAGCCCACGCCAAAGGATCCACGGCGCCAGAGGTCGTGCTGACCACACCGGACAGATACACGCCTGTCCAGGACGTGCTGTACGCCGCCGGAGATACCGGCTATCTCCACCGGCGGGAGACGGACGACGGCTCCACCGCCCCGTACCAGTGGCGCGGATACGACGGGACCGAGCGGACCGTCGAGAACTTCACCGGCCAACTGCCGGGTCAGCAGGGCTACTACGGGGCGGGGACGGACATCCTGCCCGTGCCCGTCGGTGCGAGCGGAGTCGTGCAGCTGCGGGACCCGGCGACGGGCGAGTCGACGCCGCTCACAGTGCCTGACGGTCAGTACACCATCGCTTCCTTCGGGCGAACCGTGCTGACGTTCTCGTACAACGAGGTGTGGCAGGTGGACAAGCTGCACATCCTCCGGCTCCAGGATGGCGCGACCACCGAAACCCCGGTCGAACCACCGCCGGGACTGCGTTTCGACCGGTACCCGGTCGCCGCCGGGGACGGGCAGCTGGCCGTCGTGAGGTTCACCCGCGCGCACACCATCGGCCTCGTCGACCTGACGACCGGCACCCTGACGCCCGTCTCCACCAACGTCGCCGTCGACGAGCCCTGGTCCGTCCAGGCCGCCGTCTCCCCCACCCACATCGCCTGGTACCAGAAAGGCATGAGCCAGGCCCGGGTGATCCGCCGCGACGACCCGTCCGGGGCACAGACCTCCGTCACCGTGCCGCCCTCCGACGAGGGCACCCCCGTCGTCGGACTGGCCGGCGAGTGGCTCCTCACAACCTACCGGCCGCAGGCCCCCACCGAGCAGAACCCTCCCGCGCGTCGGGGAGGCCCCCTCAAGGCCACCCCGCTCAGCGGCGGTTCACCCCTCACCCTGCTGGACGCGGCGCAGCCCGACCTGCCTCAGGTCCCCGGCGGCGGAGCGGTGACGGTAGGCGGCGCGCACGCCGGCGACTGGGCGGTGCGCCGGGTCGAGACCGGGCCGGACGGCCGCCCGACGCTGCGCACGCTCACCGAGGTACCCGCCGCGCCCGCCGTTCTGCGCGGCATCGCCCTCTCCGGTGGCCAGTTGGTCACCAAGGAGGAAGACAGCGGGCCGCGGCCCTCCTATCAGACCCGCGAGGTGACCCTCACCGGTACGCCGTCGGCGGGGGCACGCTCCGAGGTCACCACCGCCCCTCTCGGTGGCAGTTACGGCCAGCCGCTGGGCGCGGGGGACGGTTCGGTCGTCCATGTACGGTACGACGAAGCCTCTCAGCGGGACGTCCTGGTCCGCGCAACGGCGGGCGGTACGCGCACCGAGGTCGTGCCCCTCGACCGCACCATGCCGCCGACCTCGGGCCGCGGCCTGCGCGACGCCGCCGGGCGGTACGCGGTCTACGGAGGTGGCGACGAGCGGGTGGTCGTCGATTTCGAAGCACCCGGTGGCGGGGCGGTGGTCCAGCAGCTGAAGACCCCGGCGGCCGCGCTCAGGGGATCCACGCTGTGGACCACGGACGGCACCGGCGGCCGCGTCGAGGCGCGCGATTTGGTCTCCGGCGCGATCACCCCGTACACGGTCGGCGCCTCGTGCGTGATCCGCGACATCCAGGTCGCCGGGCGCTGGATGTACTGGGACTGCCTGGGCCAGGACACGACCGGCGACCAGTCGACCCCGTTCGGCGTGTACGACCTGAAGTCCGGTGCCAGCATCAGTCTGCCCAAACGCGGAAAGCTCGGAGACGGCTTCCTCGTCAACCACGACACAGCCGCGGGCAAGCTGCAGCTCACCGACTTCCGCACCGGCACCGTCGCCGCGCCCCGGACGCTGGCAGACCTGTCCGCCGCGACCGGCTGGAAGAACTACGACGTGGACAAGTTCGGCAGCGGAATCGCATGGCTGGACGCCGACGGCACGGCGCACGTCACTTCGAGCGGTACGCCGGCCCTCAGTTCGGGTCTCTGACCCGGGTACGGGCGGCGCCACCCTGCCGCCGCCCGCGGCGTACCCGTGACGAGGGCGCTGCATGACCAACTGGATCAAGACCACCCAGCGCAAGTGCGCCACGTCGTCCCGGTGACGGTCCGGGTCCGCCCCGGCGGGGGCCGCTGATGTGGCAGGTGACCGGCAGAGAGCTGGAGGGGCCGATGGCGTCGGCGGAGTACGCGGTCTTCCAGGCCGGCCGCGGGGCAGAAAAGGCAGAGCAGGGGCAGTCCCTGGACGGGGCACCAGTAATCCTGGCCGTTGACATCTCCCGTTACGGCGCCGCCTGGATGCGGCCGGCCCGGGTGTGGGCTGGCCGCCTCGCCGTGTACGAGGACTTCGGGGCCGGGTACCCGTTCGCGGCAGTCGGAGTCTTCCGCCAGAGTCTGACGAAATCAGCTGTCCTTGACGCGGCCGTCGGCATCCCCTCGCATATCGCCCGGACGCGCGCCGGACGGTCCTCGGCCGGGGCGAGCGTCTCGGGTGGACGGTCGCCCCGGCCGATTGACCTTCCGGCGCCGCAACGGCGGGACCGGACGCTATCCGGTGTCCCCGCCCTCTCTTCAGCTTGCCGCCCCCGGTGTCCTGTTCTTGCGGGTCTCGAAGTCCATCGCACCCCTTGAACCGAGGTGTTGCGACAACCGCTAGAACTCAGGGGGATCCGGCGAGGCTCTCGCGCGGTCAGGTCAGGCGCAGGTGTCGAGCATCTGTGCCAGGGCGGTGGGGTTGGCGGTGAGGTGGTAGTGGGCCTTCACGTTGATCCAGGCGCGGCTGTAG
This sequence comes from Streptomyces sp. NPDC001933, assembly GCF_042890955.1. NCBI lineage: Bacteria > Bacillati > Actinomycetota > Actinomycetes > Kitasatosporales > Streptomycetaceae > Streptomyces > Streptomyces sp. NPDC001933. Next base: position 6,475 of record NZ_JBIASS010000053.1, read on the forward strand.
GTGCAGTGGTACGACTGCAGCGGGGGCTTCCAGTTCCCGGCGCCGGCCGACGGCTGACCGCTCGCCCTTATTCCTCCTCTTCCTCCGCGTCGCCGATGGCGACGCGGAGGTTGTGCATGCTTTGCTGGACCTCGATCACGGACACCTCGGCCCGGCCGAGGGCACTCCGGACGCCTTCCACATCGCCGTGGGGGCGAAGGTGAGCACCGAACGTGTCCGCCGAGACCACGATGGCCATGGACGCGGCCGATTGCCCTGGGAAAGTCTCGTCCTCGTCGAGCCCCAAGAGCTGCACCCCAGTGCGATGCAGCCGGTTGACCAGCACATTGTTCGTCATGCCAGAGTCCGGACCCGCCTCCTCGATCCATCCCAGCAGCACTTCGCCTTCGTCCTCGTCACTGCCCAGCCGGGTCGCGGCGGTGATCTCCAACTCCACTTTGGCCAGCAGGGCACCGAGCAGCCGCCGGCGGTCCTCATCCTGCGGACCTTCGGGCCGCATCTCCGGATCGAAGAGCGGCTCGGCTCCCAAAGCCACCAGGGCTCGATCGATCTGGTCTGCGCTCACCGGGTACTCGCTGCTGATGCTCACGCTTTCAGCATCACCGCACGCGACTGCGAACGCCCGCACCAACACCGCCCGGTGCTTCGGGGACCAGGCCGTAGTTCGGATCAACGGGCCGGATCAGGAGCACGCACTCATGGGCGCCGTAGCGACAGGCCCTCGTCAGGCAGGCCGTCCGCGGGATTCAGGCCCCGCGGGCGGCGTCCGCCCGCTGGAGAGTTTGGTACAGGTGCCACAGCGTCACGGCAGGGAGGAGCCCGCCGAGCTGGTCGGCGGCCCTCAAGTGAGCAACGCCGGACATCAATTCGGCCTTGGCGCGGGAGGCGGTCTCGTCGTGAAAGGTTCCTGCAGCCTCTTCCAAGAGGTCGGCCAGCTCGGCGACGCCTGGACCGTCCGGCACTACACCGCCCCACCGAGCCGCGGCGCCGCTGAGCTTGATGATGATGCGGCCTCGTGCTCCGGCCAGGCGCAATGAGAGATCTTCGTTGATCACATGCGACATCCTCTCCTATGCCTGGCTGCGAAGCAGGAATTCGGCAGAGGGTGCACCACCTCGCGGGCAGAGGACGGCTCGCCACAGGTGTCTCAGAGGGCCGGGCCGCGCCGCTGGCAGCGTTTGCAGTTGCGGCCGCTCTTTGGGCTCGGTCGTGATGCCTGCCTTGTTCGACTCCGTCAGGGCTTGTTGAAGCAGGGCATACACCTTGCTTCTTTGGGGCTGGGCGGTGATGCATGCCGCGCTCGCGTCGGCACCACAGGCAGCACCCGCGTAAGCCTCCAGATACCGCGCTGACGTCGCTACCCTGCCCGCCGCGTCCCAACCATCCAGGAAGGCGGTGAGGCTGCGGCGCGCCGCTCTTCCTCCCGGACAGACTGGCGGGCGACAACGCAGCAGTCGACGTACGGGGCGGCGGTGAGGACCAGACGCTGGAGACCCTCTGTCAGTGGTGCCTGATATCTGCTGTCCTGTCAGATACGCCGCGAGCATGCCGGATCGCCCGGAGACGCGATTCATGCCTTTCACCGCGCTGCACCCTGAACTGGGCCGCCTCGACTCAACCCTCCCCGGCCTCGGACACGGCCTGGAATGGGGCCGGATCCACAAGGCTCGTCCCCGCGTCCCGCTCACCTGCCCGGACTGTTCCTGGGGCCTGCACCCGAAGGTCTCCCGGTACGGGGTCCGGTACTTCTGTCACGCCCCGGAACGGCCGGAGTCGTGTGAGCTGCTGAACAGTCGTGGGAGCACCACATGTTCAAGTTGGAGATGGCGGGCGCGATCCGGGCGGCCGGGTGGTTCGCGGCGCTGGAGGTGCCGGCCGAGGACGGGTCGTGGCGGGCGGACGTCATGGCCTCGTCTGCGGACGGGAGCCGGCGCATGGCCTGGGAGGCGCAGCTGTCGCAGATCACGGTGGCCGACATTGCTGATCGCACCGTTCGGTACGCCGACGAGGGGATCCGGGTGTGTTGGGTGCACCCGGGCGCGCGGCCGCCGCAGTGGATCAGTGCGGTGCCGGCCTTTCGTGTCCGGGCGCCGAGGGACCGGGGGCAGCCGTGGGTGGTGGACGACGGGCTCGCCGGGTTTGTCTACCGGAGCGGGCGGTGGAAGTTCCGTGAGGAGACGCTGGAGCGGTTCGTGCGCTGGGCGTTGGAGGGGCAGCTGGTTCCTGCCAGGTGCTGCGCCGGTACCGGCGGGTGTACCGGGTTGTTGATGGTGAGCGGCGTCGGTTCAAACGGGATCAGTGGTGGACCTCGAAGCGGTCGGTCGCAGATCAGGACAGGCACGAGGCGATGCGGCAGCGGCAGGAAGCCGAGCGGGAGGCCCGCCAGCAGGAGCAGGAGGAGGCCGCGGAACGGCGCCGGAAGGAACTGGAGGAGCAGGAGCGGGTACGGAAGGCCGAGGAGGACGAACGTCAGCGGCTGCAACGGGAGGAGGAGCACCGCGTTTTCATGGAACAGACGCGGCGGCGGTGGGCGGAGGAGGAAGCGCGCCGGGAACAGGAGCGGGTGGAACGTGAGGCACGTCTCGCCCGTGCGCAGGCCGAGCTAGAGGAGCGGGAGCGCCAGGACCTGGAGACCGCGCGGGCGTGGTGGGGCCGGCTGTCGCCGCAGCAGCAGACCGAGCTGTTCGCCGCCGTCGCCGAGTACGCCTGGCGGACGTCGAACCTGCGGGTGGAGATCCCGGAGAAACCGATGATGTGGCCGCAGTACGCCCACGGCGTCCCGGCCCACGTGACCGACAAACGGCGGACACTGTACGGAATCGTGCGGCCCTGCCCCGGCCTGGCCGCCGCCTGCCCCAAGCTCGCGGAGGAACTCGTCCTGGCCCGCAGCGCCCAGGAAGCGCGCGAACTCGCCGACACCCTCCCCCAGAACCGGATCGTCCACCTCGACCTGCCCGAGCACGAGCAGCTCACCATGTGCTGAGGCACCCACCGGGACCGGGGTCACCCTGTCCCCACCGGACACGGGGCACTGAAACACTGAGTGCAACGCACCCCCTCGTAGCCCAACTCCTGAGTGTCTTCGCAAGTCAAGATGCAACGCGTAGCCGGGTTGCGCCCCGCGTTTCAAGGCCCACCAGGCGGGCGGGAGCACTCTCTGGCCCTTGACGGCCTTGGACTGGCGTACTGACCATCGGTCAAGCCGTTGTCGCTAAGTACTTGATCTTGATCTTGCAGTCCCGGAACGTCTGGTTGCTGGTCTCCGCACGGAGCCGAGGCCATTGACACTTCCCGTGTCGCCGACCACTGACGCCCCTGCGACAGCCCCAGCCCCAGCCCGACACCTTCCTCAGCTACGGTGCGCCGAGTTCGAAGACCGGTGCGCGAAGGAGTAAGTGATGAACACGGTGGGAGCCCCGACGGGCGCGGGCTCGGTGAAGCGCCGGCTGGGTGTGTCCGACGCGGTGGTGATCGGTCTGGGCTCCATGATCGGGGCCGGGATTTTCGCCGCCCTCGGCCCGGCGGCAAGGGCTGCGGGCTCCGGTCTGTTGCTGGGCCTGGCACTGGCCGCGGTCGTGGCCTACTGCAACGCGACGTCCTCGGCCCGGCTGGCCGCCCTCTACCCACAGTCCGGCGGCACCTACGTCTACGGCCGCGAACGCCTGGGCGACTTCTGGGGCTACCTGGCCGGGTGGGCGTTCGTCGTCGGCAAGACCGCCTCCTGCGCGGCCATGGCCTTGACCGTCGGCGCCTACCTGTGGCCTGGCCAGGCCCACGCGGTGGCCGTGGCCGCGGTAGTGGCGCTGACCGCGGTGAACTACGCCGGGGTGCAGAAGTCCGCGCTCCTGACCCGCGTCATCGTCGCGGTCGTCCTGGCCGTGCTCGCCTCCGTGGCCGTCACCGCCCTGACCTCTGCTGGCGCGGACGCCTCCCGGCTGGACATCGGTACGGACGCCACCGTCGGCGGGGCGCTTCAGGCAGCCGGTCTGCTGTTCTTCGCCTTCGCCGGGTACGCCCGCATCGCCACCCTCGGGGAGGAAGTCCGCGATCCCGCCCGCACCATCCCACGCGCCATCCCGATCGCGCTCGGCATCACCCTCGCCGTCTACGCCGTCGTCGCGATCGCCGTCCTGACCGTGCTCGGCCCGGCCGGGCTTGCGGACGCCACCGCCCCGCTGTCGGACGCCGCACGGGCCGCGGGCGCCGACTGGCTGGTGTCCGTTGTCCGGGTGGGCGGCGCCGTCGCCGCGCTCGGCTCACTGCTCGCGCTGATCCTCGGGGTCTCCCGCACCACCCTGGCCATGGCCCGCGACCGGCACCTGCCACACGCCCTGTCCGCCGTCCACCCCCGCTTCGGTGTTCCGCACCGCGCCGAACTGGCCGTCGGAGCCGTCGTCGCCCTGCTCGCCGCGACCACCGACGTACGCGGGGCGATCGGCTTCTCCTCCTTCGGCGTCCTGGCCTACTACGCCGTCGCCAACGCCTCCGCCTGGACTCTCACCGAGGAAGAGGGCCGACCGAACCGCCTCGTCCCCGTCATCGGCCTGGCCGGCTGCACGCTCTTGGCCTTCGCCCTGCCGCTGAGCACTGTCATCTCCGGCACCGCAGTCCTCATCCTCGGGGCTGCCATCTACGGCCTGCGGAAGGCCAGGACCACTAGCTCTCGCGGCTGACGCTGTCATGGCGGTCCCCCGTACCGACGCCGCCGTCCTGCCGCCCAGGTCTTGAACCATGGGCCGTACGCTCCGGGCGCCGGGCGGGGGATGTGACGGCCTCTGCTCGGGCGCCTGAGCAGGGGGCGACTCCTCCCTACGCCCTCTCACTCCGGCTCCTCCTGCGCGTCGCCGATGGCGATGCGCAGGCCGTGGATGCCCTGCAGGACTCCGATGACGGATGCCTCCGCCCGGCCAAGGGCTTGCCGCACGCCTTCCGTATCACCGCGCTGGAAGCGGAGGTGGGCGCCGAATGCATCCGCTGCGGCCATCACGGCCATGAAGGACGCCGCCCGACCCGGGGGCGTCTCCTCCTCTTCGCCGATGAGCTGCAGCCCAGTGCGCAAGGTCGCCGGGTCCAGGCCCTGCTGGACGGCGACGGCCTCGGGCTCGGTGCGGGCCCGCTCCACGTCCTCCGACGACATGACCGCGACCGCCCCGCGGGCCCGTGCCTTGGCAACCTCCGAGGTCAGCGTCTCCGCGACGACCTTCTGGTACTCGGTGATGTTGCCGCGGTTGCAGAGCATGTAGGTGGCCGCGGTCTTCTCGGTGTGCGCGACCGGTTTCTGGTGCAGCTCGATGAACGTCAGCCGCAGAAGGTCCAACCGAAGCGGCAGCGGGACCGGGTTCCCCTTCTCGTCGGGCTCGTCCCGCGTCAGGCCGTGGGCGTGTCCCAACCGGGCGACCGGCAGCGCGTTGCCCGACAGCGGGCGAATGCCCCGGCCGGTGGCCTGGCCGCCGGACGCGGCATAGCCGACCAGGAGCCGGTTGCCTCCCGCCATGGCCCGAGAGCGGGCGGTCAGCTCATGCAACAGCAGGTAGAGGCCGAAGGGCGTGTGCAGTTCGTCCCGGGTGGAGGTCACCTCGGGCGACTCCGGGACGCTGATCCAGTCCGGGACGTCCGTCAGTGCGAGGTTCATGTAGGCGCGTCGGCCCCGGCGGAGCTTGCGCAGATCGACGATCGCCATGCCTGCCGCCCCGCTGTAGCCATCCGCGCGGTGGTGGGCCGCCGGGGTCTTGACGATGACATCCGGGTTCTCGCCGGTCATCACGCCCAGCAGCACCGCGCCGGCCGCCAGCTCGGCCACGGTCAGATGAAGCCAGGACGAGTCCGTCGAAGGACCAGCCGGAGTCATACCGGTGTACCTGCCAGCAGCGAGCATCGTTCTCCCCCACGAGAACGAGAACGACACCGAGCAACAACAGTCACTGGATACAGAACGGCCGCCTCGCACCACAGCTCCAGCCGGACCGGCTGCCCCGCCTGCCGGTCGACCCGGTAGCCGTCCGCAGCCGCCTTCAGACAGTCCAGAAGTCCGGCGGACCGGTGGACGGCTGAGGGGCCGGGACCGCAACCTGGGTGTCGTCCCGGATCGCCTCCCAGTCGATCCGGCCCGCACGGCGGGCCATGCCGACGTACTCGCACATCCGCTTGTAGTCCCGCTCGGTCTTGGCAAGCGCACCGTCGCTGAAGAGCACGTAGAAAAGCTGACGGAGGGATACCGGGAGGTGATCGCGGTAGCGGTCGAGAACCGATTCAACGGCGACCAGCACCCGTACGGTCTCCCGCTTGGGCCGCCAATCCGGCTGAGGTCCACGAGGGCGCTTGTTCGGCATCAGGACTCCTCATCTTCAGAGTCCGCCATGGCGTCCTTTTCTTCAAGGTGCCGCTGGCCTGGCCTTTCACTCCGGAGGCTGGGGTGTGTCGCGTCCGCGGTTGAGCTGGGCCATGGGTTGGCCGCGCGGGCGGCGGCGAGGTCGTCGTCGCGGTCCTGCAGCGTGAGCTCCAGGTCGACGACCTGCTGTTCGAGGGGGGGTGATCCGGGCCCGGATCTGTTCGACGTCGTCGGGGCCGCCGATGCCGGACTCGCGCCAGACCTGCTCGCCCAGGACCTCGCTGAGGCGGGCCCCAGGCAGCACGGAAGGCCTACCCGGGGTCAGACCCGACGGCCGCACCATCGCTGCCTGGGTAGAAGGACCTCCGGGTCCACGGCTGGGGCGGAGAGGACCTGATCTAGCAGTTCCCACTCAGGTCGGGGTCTTGGACGTGGACCGCACCTGTCTTATCGACGTGCAGGAATTCGGCCTTTCCGTCTCCATCGACGTCGGCGAACTGAATCTCCTCAGGAGGGGCGCCGCTGTCCGGCGTGATCTGGCAGATCTCGTCGATCTTGAAGCCCGATTCCGCACCGCTTAGGTTGAGCCAGGCCCGCGCGCTGCCCTGAGGGGTGATGAGGATCAGGTCGGCATGCCCGTTTCCGTCTAGGTCGGCAACCCTCATTTCACGGTTGAAGACGTACTTGTTGAAACTCGTGGGAGGGGACCATTTCAGACGCCAATGGCCACTCTCGTCCACGTGGCCCCGGTTGAACCAGACTGTTACCTTGCTGTTCGGTTCAATCCACAGGTAATCGACACGTCCGTCTCCATCGATGTCAGCGAACTGGATCTCCTTAAGGCCCACCACGCGGTTAGCGGTATCGTTCAAGGGAACGTTGGCGTTGCCGTTGTACCTGTCCATACACATGCGGGCGCCTTCCGGTTTCTCTTTGATCCAGGTGTGGAAGGTCACCCCGCCGGTCTGATCGACCACCATGCAGTCAGGCCGGCCGTCACCGTCGATGTCGCCAAAGCGCAACGCGGCGCCGTCCGCGCCGGGCGCAGGGACGTACGAGTTGTTCCCCTCCTTCCCGGAACGCAAGCGCTTCGCCTTGACGCCGCCGTTCCACCAAAACTTCCAGTCCTGGTTCTTGCTGACCGTGACATATTCGGCCTTCTTGTCGTCGTTGATGTCGACCAACCAGAACTTGTTCGTTGCGGGAAACTCCTCAGGCGGGATGACGCCGCTGTCATTCTGCGTCGGGCTCGAAGTGCTCGAACCGGTGCCTGCGACAGGTGGTTTGAGGTCAGCAGCAGTTGATTTGTCGCTCGCTCTCCACGGCATCGGGGCGAAATACAGGATCGAGGCAACGGCCGTCAGGGCGGCGACCGAGGCGATCACGATCACTCGCCGCCGTCTCCTGGAGGGTTTTTCCGTGGCCGTGGCCGTGTTAGGCATGAAGGGCTCTGCCGCCGATTCGGGCTCGGGCACGTACGGCTCGCTGCGTGTGGCGAGGATGAGACGGCGGAGGGCGGTGAATGTCCGATGCCGGGGCGAATCGGCCTTGAGGATGCTGGAATGGTCGCCCGGCAGAGCGGAACTGTCCGGGAAGACGGACTGTGCCGAGGCGCGGGACACCACGCCATCGCTCTCGCCCGCGTAGACCGACACCCGGATGGGACAGGTCCGGTCGGTGACCGCAGTGGCATGCACGACATCACGTACGACTGTGCGCAGGGTCGCGCTTACCTGGTCGTTCAGCGGGCGGAGATCCTTCTCCTGCGGATGGCGCACGCCCAGTGCACGCCGTCGTAACGAGAGCAGCAGTTCGGAACCGTTGCTCGGGCATGCGAGCATGACCAGCCGCTGGATCCGGGCGAGTTCGCCGCCTCTGCCATCATGGAGCATGCGGGCCAGATAGCGCTGAGCGACCAGCCCACCCTGGCTGTGGGTCACCAGGATCAGCTGGTCGAATGCGCCAGCTTCCGTGGCCAGGTACTCCTTGAGACTGTCGGCGACCGTGTCGATCGACGGGAAGACCCGCAGCGGACTGACCGGCAGCAGCCCAGTCGCGTACTCGAACGTCAGCGGTTCGACGAACCCGAGCCCCCGGTCCGCGGCGATCAGCTCGCGCAACGGCTCCCACACCTTCGGCCCGGACATGATCCCGTGAACCATGACCAGCCCCAGTCGGCTGTCCCCCACAATGCCGATCCTCTCTCCACACGATGGAACGTCACCATCATCCCTTCCCGGATCCCTTTCCTCACGTACAACGCGGGAGTGGCCAAAAGCCCCCTCTGCAACGCCCGAAAGCCTGTGGCAGTGTCGGGGATCCCTCACCACCCATGCCAGAGAGTCCCTATGGACGCCCGACGCCCACTCCGTCCTCTACGGCGTAGGGACAAGCCTCCTGAATGCTCACCTTCACAACGCCGCTTCGACCTACTGGGAACACATGGTCGCCAAGTGCGAGCGGCTGCTCGGCGACGAACACCCCCACACCCTGACCACCCGCGGCAACCTCGCCGCCTCCTACCAGCAGGCAGGGCGCACCGACGACGCCATCAACCTGCTCAAACAAGCCCTCGCCGAGTACGAGCGACTACTCGGCAACGAACACCCCGATACTCTTCTGCTCGTGATGTTCTGTCCCGGTGGCGGTCGGCGGGGGATGGTCTTGGGGAGTCCCCGTTGTAAAGAGGGACCGTTGGCCCCCACCACCGGCGGGTGGCCAGGCGGTCGAGTGCCACCGTCCGGCCTTTCAGCTGTTCCGATAGTGCCGCCCTGTTTGGCCGGGTGCCTACTTGTACCAGTAGCGGACACCGCCGTGGGGCTGCAGGTACCGCGGAACGTCTTCGAGGTGCTGTAGGTCCCGTCCTTGCACTGCGCGGTGACGCCCGCCCTGTCGGGGCGTGGGTGGGCGCCGTTGCGTGCGCAGGTGGCGGATGTGCCGTTGGAAGTCTTTACCGAGGCGGAGACACGGGACTTGCTGACTGCCCGGGGCGTGACCGAGCTGGGTGTGGTGGAGGCGGTGCTTCAGCTTTCATTGGGGCTGCCGCTGCTCGTGGAACTCCTCGCCCTGGCCCGTCCCGGCACCTGGTCCCGCAGGCCACCAGTGCGGCCAGACGCAGTTGCTCTCAGGCCCCGCCATCGTCCGGCAGCAGCGGTCATGGCCTCAGCACCACTCACCAGGTTGAACAGGGCTTTCATCAGTGCCGGCCCCAGCCGCTGGCGGGCCAGGCCAGCACGTCACCTATCCAGTGATCACTAACGGATTTGCCACCCGCGCAAGACCCGCCTTGGGAGGGGCGGGTCTTCGGGGCACGGAGGCGGGGCAAAGGTGTGCCTACGCCTCGGCGACGGCATCCATGGCGGCGGACAGCTGCTCCAACACCCTTACGGTCTCAGCGAATTGCTCCTTGCCCAGCTCGGCGGCGAGCCGGTCGGCGAGCGCGGCGTGGCCGGGATCGATGCGCCGGACCGCGGCGCGCCCCTCGTCGGTGGGGCGCAGCAGCTTGGCGCGGCGGTGGG
>NZ_JBIASS010000054.1:0-16149 GCF_042890955.1 Streptomyces sp. NPDC001933
GCCGGGTGCGGTCGCCGCTCGCGGCTACGTCGCGGTTGCCCAGTTGCTGCGCGCTGACGAGCTGGCCGGTGGTGCACGAGGCGCTGGGGGGGGGGAGGCCGCACAGGAGCTCTTCACCGACCTGATTGAATCAGTTCGGCCTCGATCTCCAGCTGTAAACGGGCCTCGGCCAGCACCGGTCGGGCCACCGGCCGACGCGGCAGCGCACCGCTGTCGCGGACTCCCGTTCGCTGTCCCGCACCAGAAAGCAGACCTCGCCCGTGTTCCAGGAGACCCCGATCTACACCCGCCTTGTCGTTGAGCAGGGCGATGTCCCCGCCCAGGTCCGCGGGGAGGCTCAGCGGGTACTACGCGACCTGGAGCGGGTCATGCCGCCCCCCGCTGTGCAGTCGCAGACCGCCCCTTCCTTCCGGCCAGGCGACTTCAGTTCATGAACGCGCAGACTGACGTTCCCACCTCGCACGGACGGTCCAGGTGGAGGGCACGTACGCGCTGCCCGCCCGCCGACTGGCTAGTCAGCCTCACCTGATCGGGAGGTGCGCGCGGCTCGCACGCTCTGCTCCAAGGCTGCAAGCAGGTCGGCGGCCGGCTGGGGTACCGGCAGCGTCTCAACGTCGCCGCCCGAGACCTTGGCATCCACCAGTTGCTCCAGCGCGCGACCGTATTCGTCGTGCAGTTCCCGCATCTCAATCCCGGTCAATTCAGACAGCAGCGTTTCGGCGAGCTGAAGCTCTTGGTCCGTCACCGGTGTCGATGGAGCCAGGTCGCCGGGATCGCGCAGCTCGTCCTGCCACAGCAGGGTCTGGCACACCAGGACTCCGTGCCTCGGCCGCAGCACCGCCATCCGCTCGCGGCGGCCAATGGCGATCTTGCAGAGGCCCACGTACCCGGTGCGTGCCAGGACCTCCGTCAACAGCACGTACGGGCGGTCCGCAGCCGGCCCGTCTGGCGCGGCGTAGTAGGCCCGTCCGTAGCTGATCGGGTCGATGTCCGTCCCCGGAACGAAACCAAGGACCTCGGCGACGTGCCGGGTCGGCAACGGAAGATGGTCCAGGTCCTCGTCCGTCAGCGGCACCAGCCGCCCATCCGGCAGCTCGAATGCCCGGCCCACGTTCTCGTGAGGGACCTCCTCGCCCCCGCCTTCCAGCTCGCACACGCGTTTATGACGGATCCGGCCGGAATCGACGGAGTGAACCTCCCTGAGCCTGGCCTTGTGCTCCTCGGTGGCCGAGTACAGACGCGCAGGCAGTACCACCATGCCGAAGGAGAACACCCCCTTCCAGACCGACCGCGCGGGCACCCTGCCATCCATACCCCCAGCCTCTACCGACCAGCACAGGCGCGCACAGCGGACTACTCCACGCCAGACACGAGCAGCCCACCCAGCGGTGACCTGACACCTACCAGGCGCCTTCGTAGCGGTGACCATCCCGACTGCGGTTGTCGCTGCGCCTGTGAATGCCACTGATGGACTGGGTGGGCGGCCGGTCTCGGGGGAACATGGTCGTCACCATCCACAATGCTGTGCCGACGTTCGCCGATCACATAGCCCGCCACGACCCCGACTTCCCGGAGCCGCCCACAACCGTCCGCACAGCATGGACGACCGCCGCTATGGCGCCACAGCCCACGGGTAACCGGGCCCTACGATGGTGGCGCGACCGCACCCCCGCCGACTGAACACCTCGCACAGCCGCTCTCCGTGTCGAACTGGCAAGGCCGTGCTGCCGCTTCTTTCGATTACGCCGCGACGAACCGGCAGCGTTCGGTCTCGTTCACGAGCGGAATCGGACCGACCCGCCCGGCTCACGCTCCAGACCCTGGTCCTGGCCGGGGCGGCCCGCCGCACAGTGTTCCGGGCGATCCCCAGATGCCGCGCGATCCCCTTGATCGACATTCCCTCCGCACGGTGAAGCCGCCGGATCTCAGCCCAGTCCTCCACACCGATCACCTCTTCCACCTGACTCCCATGGAGCCAGACTGATCACTCGATCACGGAAGGGGGCACTTTTCATCGACCGAAAGGGGGTCACGGTTCAAAGCACGCCGACAGCTTCCTCTGCCAGAATCTGCTGCTGTGTGGCACGGCCGAGGCTGGTGAAGTAGTCGGCGGCTTCGGCCACTATGCCGTTCTCGGCTCCGGTGCGGTTATGCGCAGCGGTCGCGTTGACGGCCGAGATGAGTATGGCCGGGGGGAGGTGCTCGATGGGGCTGACGGCAATACATCCGGAGCGGGGACGTCTGGATGCGACGGTGAAGGACCTCGGCTGCGGCTGGGCATGGGAGGCTGTTCACCGTGTCCGGCCGCCGGCCGACCTGAGGTGCCCGGAGTGCACGCACGGCCTGCGGGCCAAGGTGTCACCGCGAGGGCTGAGATTCTTCGCGCATCTCCCCGGGGCCCAGGCCTGCGCGCTGGCCGAGGAGTCGATGGCACACCATCTCCTCAAGCTGGAACTGGCGACCGCCGCCCGGGGCGCAGGCTGGACCGCCGGCCTGGAGGTGAGCGGCCCCGGCCGCTCTTGGCGCGCCGACGTCCTCGCCTCGGCCGGCGACCGCCGCATTGCACTGGAGGCTCAGCTCGCGCCCATCACCCCGGACCATATACGAGACCGTACGCAGCGCATGGCAGCGGACGGGGTCTTCTCGGTGTGGTTCTCAGATCGTCCCCGGCCACCCTGGCTGGGCGTTGTCCCCTCGGTGCGCCTGGCGGCGGGTGAGGACGGCCTAGCCGCAGTCGAGGGCCTGGCCCGGTTCGCACATCCCTCGTGGCGGACGCAAGACCCTGTCTCGATCGTGCAGTTCATGGATTGGCTGTTCACCAACCAGATCCTCTCCCACCGACCGCGGGCGGCCATGACGCACACGGCGCGGCCTCTGGCGGCGGTGTGGACCACCGAGGCACACATCCGCGCAGAGAAGTCCTACACGGACTGGCAGGAGCAGCAGAAACGCCAGGCAGCCGAGAGCGCGAGGCGGGAGGAAGAACGATGGCGGCTTCGTGCTGAACTGCGGGCCGCGCGCGAGCGCGACGAGAAGGAACTCCGCCGCGACGAACAGCAGCGACAAGAGGCCGAGGAACGCCGACAGTGGGCACGCCAGGCCGCCCGCTCCATCGAGCTCATTGCGAGAACAGATCCCACCCGCCCTGCCCTGGCGCGGCACTCGGCCATGCTGCCCGGCATCCAGCGAGCCATCGCCCGCCTCACCCAGGAGCACCGGGTGCCCGTGAGCGTCGGCTGCAGCGTCGGCGACAGCCGCTATGCCAGCGGGGTCCCCCTCGTGGACGACGACGGAACCCTCCTCGGTGTCTTTGACCCATTGCCAGCGCACTCCACCGCATGTGTGTTCCTGCGAGACGTCGGCGTCCGCCTGATCTTTCCGGCCGAGGAACGCCGCGCTCGCTGCATCAGTCTCCTGAGACAGGAACTGCCGGTCCTGGACTATCAGACAGCCGTCGTCTGACCCTGTGACTCCCGGACGCCCGGGCCATGTACATCGCTCAGACCCGCCCGGCGCCACCCTCGTGCTCTACACAGACGGACCTATCGAACGCCGCGACCAGGACATCGACACCGGACTGGCCCGCCTCATCCAGAACCCCACCCGGCACGGCCATCTCGGCCCCGAACCCCTGGCCGACGCCCTCCTCACCGACCTCCCACCACATAAGGACGGCTTAGACGACGACATCGCCCGCGTCGTCGTCCAACTCTGAGGCTCCGGGTGTGGGTGGTTGATGCACAAGGAAGAGCCGGGGAAGGGCTGTTGGTTCAGCGCCGAGTGACAGCGAATCCGCTGTCGTGCAGGGCTGCCGTCCACACGTCGCGGTCGTACCACTTGTCCACATCAGGCATCAGCCGGCGGATCTCGTTCATCCTGGCCGCCCAGTCATGACCAGCTGCCGTACGGCTGCCCTCGCAGCCGGTGCACCCGTCCTCGCCGTGGATGTGGCCGGCCATCCATGCATTGACTGCGACGTTGAGGAGCACGGCGTAGAGATCGCCACCGTTCTCGGCCAGGGAGTCGGGAACCCCTGCAAGGATCACAGCGAGTTCGGGGTTGCCGAGCGGAGGCAGGGGGGCCTGCCCGATCCCTTCCTGGCCGCTTTCGTTTTTATGCTCCCGCTGAGCGGCGATGGACTTGGCAAGCCCTGCCGCGCTGAAGTACCGCCAGGCCGACCGCACCTGGATGCCCATCTGAGTTGCCACTGCGGTGACGTTCCGCTCAATGGTGTCGGCCACGGTCCCCGGACGGGCGGTGACGCCCAGTCGTGCCAGTTCAGCAAGGGTGTCGGCCACGGCGCTCTGGAATTGCTTGGTGTTCCTCACCGTCCAGATCCTAGGGGCCGCGACACGCGGATGTGCTGGCGATGGCCGACATTCCTTCGCACGTGGGGCAGACCCCTGGCGGTGACAGAGATCGCTTGGAGCGCCCCGCAACAGCCACCGTCCCCAGCACACAGACCCCGCCTGGAAAATTCGGCAATGCGAGATCACCGAGAGGCCCGGTAGGCCGCCAATTGACCTTGGTAGTAAGCGCATTGGTCCGGGCTCAAGCGGCGCACCGCGTAGCCGCCGCAGGAATGGCACCAGCGGTCGGCGGACCGGTCCGCGTACATCATTTCTTTGAAGATGTCGGCGAGGCTGTCGTACCCGTCGGGGGAATGCCGCACGGGCTCGGGCAGCAAGGGGACGAAGTCGGCGAGGGTGAGGATTTCGTGCTGCTCGCCGACGGACTCGGCGTAGCGGCAACCCACACCGTGGGAGCGGCCCTTGTAGCGACCGTGCGGATTGGTGGCGTAGACCTGCACGTCCCCGAGTGGCCCGAGCTCCATGGACCCCTCCCGGAACGGGGACAGATCCAGGATGTGATCGTCCCAGCTGTGGGAGCGGTGGCGGGCGAACAGGGCGTCCCGGTCGCGCGAGCGTTGCTCGGCCGGAAGGGTCCGCAGGTCGGTGAGGGGCGTGAGCGAGTACCAGTCCGAGATCAGCCACCTCTCCTGTGCGGCCCGGGTCAGACCGGCACTCAGACAGGGCTCGTTGCCGCAGTCGCACTCATGGCCGGGCCCGGCGTCCTCATTGAGGGTGAACGCAGGCCATCGCGGATCCGGCCCTGGCGCGGTGCGCGGCTGAGGCAGGCCACCACGGTTGCCGATCACGACCATTTGCTCCGCAGCGTTGTCGGCTCGGCAGGTGGCGTAGGTGCGGACCTTGATGCCGGCCTTCCGGGCCGCAGCCCGCGCAGCGGACCGCACCGCTTCGGCTCCGCCGAACTGGCCCACCTCCGGTTGGATAACTGGTACCGACCAAGGCGCGTCCCGGGGCATGCCCTTCCCCTCGACCGCCTTCCTCGCGCGCTCCAGACGATCTTGAAGGACGGCGACGACTTCGCTGCGTGGGCGGCTGGGCTGGACAGGCATGGTCCGAGGATAGCCATGCGAAGAATTCCTGGCGTGCCCGCGCCCGCTCCTGCATCCCGTCCAGGAGCCGCGATTCGTCATCGTTCAGGCCCAGGGCCGGCAGAAAACGCACAACTTCCCCGCGGTTCGCCATGGAGTAATTGACTACTTTGCTCATACGGCCTGGTGATCAGTGTCGTTTTGTCGGTGGGTGTTCGTCATCGTTTTGTCAGTGGCTTGGTGGTGTTTCCTGGCTGATGATGCGGGGTGCTGGGTTCTGACAGCGGATGCCGATGAGGGACTGTCGTTCTTGCGGGGTGTGGTGGTCGTTTCGCTGCTGATCGCTATGAGGGTGGGGGTGTTCGTGCTGATCAGTGGTGTGGTGTGGGCGGGTGCCCGATCCCGGTGAAGGTGGCGAACGGACCGCTGATCACGGCGAGCCGGCGAAAGGTCGAATTGAGTGTGCGGCAGAGCGGCTCTGTCCGTCTCCTCCGTGGCCGTCCGATGGGTCAGCGGCCGGGGCGTGGTGCCGCGCGCATGGATTCGCGTGACGCGTCCAGGAAAGCACTGCGAGCTTTCCCCGCATTCCTGTACATGTCGCGATACATGTCGTAGTTGGGCCAGCCCGAGGTTCCGGATTTCGAGCGCACCGAAGATCCCAGGGCCTCCAGTGCCTCGGCAAGGTTGATGCACGCTTTGTCCACAAGCTCCGGGCCGAGAAGCAGTACCCGCTCCAGGGGACGCTGCACACCTTCAGAGATCCGATCCACATGGGCCGCCGTACTCTCTTCGTGGTCCTCCCAGAAGCTGTCGCCCATCCGGGCTTCCTCATGCGCCGCTATTTCGTCGAAGTACTCTCCCTGGTCGATCTCCTCTTGGAATTCCTTCACCGCGGTGTCCCAGGCATCAAGGAGTGCAACGTATGCGTCCTGACGCTGTCCACGGAGCCACTGGCCGTGCTCAACCGCAGCTTGGTCCCTGACCTGCCGCCGGCCGAGGAAGAAGCCACTAACCACTCCCGCCAACGCCACCATCCCGGCGATTGCCGCAGCTGTGATGGTCGCTACTTCGCTTGTCATGCCCGACATCATCCCCAAGGGCACCTGCCCGTGGTGCCGTGATCAGATCTTCCTGGTCCGGGCAGACCGACTGGCACAGTTGCAGTCACGGCATGGCGAATGGAGGGGGAGGGCGGGGCTGCTCAGTCGCTCACCGAACTTGGCCATACGTTCTCTCGCCGGTTCGCCACGATCGGCGGGCGTTCGCCACCTTCACCGGGATCGGACAGCGGGGTTGGCCATGCGGGGTCGCCGGTGAGGGTGGTGATGGCGGGCGTGATGCCCAGTGTTGCGGCAGTCTCGGTGAGTTGGTTGTGGTGGTGGAAGTTGGTGTGCTGGAACAGGTGCCTGCTGGGGTGGTGGTGACCGTTGAGGTAGTGCCAGGCCCGCGCGGCGATCAGCAACGGCTGCGCCCATGTGGGGACGGGGTGCCAGTGGCGTGTGCTGGTGGGCCGGTACGGCCGGCGGGGGAGGGCGAGGGCGGTGGCGTCGGGAGCGAGGTCTGCGAGGCGGATGGCGGCGAGTTGTTCGGGCTGGTCTGTGTGGCCGAGGAGTTGGGCAGCGAGGAGCCCTGCGTGGAGCGGGTGTCCGATCTGCTGTACCTGCTGGATGAGTTCGTGTCCGCTGCCACGGGCGTGGGTGTCGGGGCCGTCTGTGTGCGGTCTCGTGCCCGGGTGTGCAGGGCCTTTCTCCCGGAGCCTGTCCCGGGCCGTGTCGAAGTCGTCGGTCCTCTGGCAGCCGGTGCTGAGCCTGGCTGCTCGTTCGGTGAGACGGGTGTCCGGCTTACGGTGCCAGATGAGGGTGAGGTGGATTCCGGTACGGGCTCGGAGTGTGTCGAGTTGTTCCCACCGCGCCGGGGTAAGGGTGTGAGCGCGCAGGACGATGAGGTGTCCGGTCCGGTGCGCGTTGATCCAGGAAGCGGCTGCGGTCCAGGCGGGGCCCACCATGTCTGCCCACGAGGCGCGGTGCCGGGGCGCGTCCATACCGCGGGGCGGGAGCCGTTTGCCGAGCGCGCACAGGATGTCCTGGGCCATAGCGGGCGGGGCGGACGAGCCGGGGGAGGGGTGGATGGTGACGCGTCCGTTCTCGGGGGAGTGCGCGTCCAGGGCGGCTGCCGTCCATGCGGGGTGGTCGTCGGCGTCGATGACGATACGGACTGCTCGGGCTGCTGTGTGTCTTCGGCCTCGTGAGGCTGCGCTGCGCGTGGCCGGGGTGTTGCTGCGGCTCACATGCCGCCGATCTTGCTGTAGACCCAGTGGATGAGCTCTTCGGTGACGTGTTCGGTGCCGGTCTTGTCCATGCCGGAGACCAGGTGGGCGGTGATGTTGGCCCAGTTACGGAAGCTGCCGTGGGCGGCTTCCTGGTCGACCATGTCGATCAGCGAGGGCTCGCAGGTGGCCCATATGGGGTGGAAGGCGGGGATGACTTTGCGGATCTGGTTCTTGGGCAGGCGGGTGAACTCCTGCCAGATGTAGATCCGCGAGGCCAGCATCGGCTCGCGCCGCAGTACGCGGTAGCAGTTGTCGCCGCCGGCGAAGATGACCGCGATGTCGGTGTGCTTGTCGTCCCACAGGTGGCGCCAGAACTCGAATCCGGTCCGGCTCATCCACTGTGCCTCGTCGCAGACCAGGACCCGGAACTGTTCGGCGAGAGCCTCTTTGAGGAGGGCATCGAACTCGCTGGGCCGCCTCGGTGGTTCACCGGGCAGCCGCAGCGCTTTGAACAGGCCGTGCCGGATGTCGCGCGGGGTGGGTCCGGCCCGTAGCTCGAGCCGGTAGGTCGCCCGCGGTGCCAGCTCGCGCAGGGCGGAGTTCACGGCCATGGTCTTGCCGTAGCCGGCCGGCCCGTACGCGCACATCATGGCTTTGGCCTTGATGACTGCTTCGATGTTGTCCTTGGTGGTCAGCAGTGATTCCGTGCCGACCAGCTGGGCGTCTTCGAGGCCGAGGAAATGATCGTCACGCATTGCGGGCAGACGCCCGTAGGCCAGGTCAGTTCGTGTCACTGTGACGGTCCTTTTCCTGCTCGGTGGATGAGGGGTCGATGGGCCTGGCCCAGTGATCGGGCGCGGGAGTGTGAGGGATGAGGTCGGGGCGGGCCAGTGTCCTGCGCCCGTTCCGACCGGTCTCGTCGAGTTCGCCGGCCGCTTCGCTGTGGGTGGGGGTCCGGCTGCGTGTGGCGGGCGCGGCAACGGTCTGGGCCTTGAAGCGGTCCCGCCGGAGCTTCTCGGCGGCCTTGAGATCGGCGCGCAGGCGGCGGGCGGCCGCGGTGCGCGCGGCTTTGAGCGCACGGATCTGCTCGCCAGTGGCTGCGTCGGCCAGGTACGCGCTGCCCAGATGGGCCCCGGTGGTGTCGAAGACCTCGATGAGGTCGTCGTGGTGGGGGAGGTGCCGGACCACGACGCGGGTGCCGGTACGGCCCACCATCCAGTCGGCGATGTAGTCCCGGCGGTGCCAGCGGATGCCGTGAGTGGTGATGGTGCGTTCCCGTCCGTCGTCCTCGAGGGCGAAACCGGCGAGCTGCTCGGCTGGCACATCGGCCACGGAGGTGGGGTCGGCCGCCCACGCCTGGAGCGGTGTCCTGCCGCCCAGGGCATCGGGGCGGTGCTCGCTGTTCCACCACCGCACCCAATCCAGCAGGCCGCTGACGAAAGAGGCGAAGGTGAGCGCGGGCGCGTCGGGGTCCGCCGGGCGCCCGCCGGTGAGTTTGGGCCGGTGGGTGTAGCGGGGCAGGAGCACGAAGTGCATCTCTTCGACGGCGTCGTTGAGCGCCTCGACCGTGCCCTTGAGATGCGGGGTGTAGGCGGGCAGGTCGATGACCGCGACGGCGAACGCCCCCATCGCGCCAGTGACCGTACGGCACAGGAACTCCTTGCCCCGGTCCACCCGGATAGCGGCGGGCAGCCCACCCGCGGGCCCGTATGGTGCCCGCCGGTCGATCGCGGACCGCAACGCGGCCAGGACCGCGTCCCTGGAGGGTGCGTGCGGGGTGACGGCCACACCGACGATCACCTTGGTCGCGCAGTCGATGAACCAGGTCACCCACGGGCAGACCAGCTCGCCCTCGACGTCCACCTGGACCGGCACCCGCTTGTGATCGCCCTCCCAGACCACGTTGCGGTGAGTGGGCGGACGCTTGGCGAACACGTCATGCGCCCGCCGCGCCTTCTCGCCCTGCCTGAGCCCGGCCCGCTCGCCGGCGGTCAGGTCCCGGCGGATGGCCCGGTGCAGTGTCGCCAGCGAGGGAACCTTGGGTCGCCCGGGATCCTTGCGGGCACGTTCGACGAGTTCGGCGTGGACCCGGGAGGCGTTTCCGCCCCACAAGGCCAGCAGCTGCCGGACCTCAGCCGTCACCGTGAACCGCCCGGCCGGCATCCGGTCCAGGCGGCCCTCCGCCCGGGCCGCAGCGAGCCACCGCCATACCGTCCGCTCCGACTTCCCCAAGGCCTGTGCCACCAGCCGGACATGGCCGGACGTCAGCTCGCCCCGGGCCTCCAAGCCGAACAGCCGCTGCACCGCAGCCACCCGGCCGACCTCGACGGCACGCACCGTCTGCGCGTGCCGTGTACCAGTTCTGTCGTCGGACATGCTCCAGGTCTCTCACGGCATCTGCAGCCCGCTGACGGGATCCGGCATTGCGATGACAGTGACGAAGCGCATCTGCTAAAGCTTCTCCACCGGCATCTTTCGGCTTCCGTGTGCTGTTCTCAGCGGCGCCGTTTTGAGCTTGTGGGGTGGTCAATGACGTCGGCTGCTGCCCGGCCAGCGCGGTGAGGCTGCCGGAGCCGGTGAGGCAGGCCACCACCCGGGACGGCATCAGGGACGCGCCCGATACTCATGGCAACAGCAGGCAAACAACGGCTTCGCTGATTAGCACGCCAGGAAATGCAGGGCTCCCAGCCAGATGACCAATCGGACGATCCTGCGATAGCGACCATTGGAGATTTGCCGGAGAGTTGAGATTCAGCATCCGCGCGTCCGTCACGATTCCTAGTTCCGGCAGGGCGATCGGGCCACGGAGTGATGTCAGTGGTGACGGGCAGAATGTGGTCAGGGGAAGGAGTGGCAATGTCCACTGAGGGGTCTGACCTGCGGATACCTGCGCCCAGCGGTTGCCGTTGGTGCGGGGTCGATGAACGCGAGCACATGCAGCGGTGGAAGCCGCCGGTGGGATGGCACGAGTGGGTCGCTCCGACACTGGAGCAACGAAAGAAGCGCATGCTGGCCCGCCGCCGGCAAGGCCGTTCCGGTTCCGGCGGTGGACTAGCCATGCGAGGACGTCTCAGGATGCTAGCTCTCTGAGACGCTTGAAGACGCTCCGCAGCTGCTCCGGCACGTCGTCCGAGTCGTCCAGGGCCATGGCCAGCTCGCACATCATCTCGGGCTTGCCGCCAGGGCCGCTTGCGCTGTCTGCTTGCAGCATTTCCTGGACCGCTCCGCTGAACTTGCCCCGGCCGCGAAGAGCGGCGAAGTCGGCAGGCTGCCAGGCGCCGTCGGCTTTGGCCCAGATCTTGTTGGCGACACGGGCCCATACGTCATCGCGGAAGAGCTCTTCGAGCTCGTTGAACTTCTCCTCCTGCGGGGCATCATCCTCCGGTTCGCCGAGGAAGCTCACGTAGCGACGGGCATGGGGACCGAAGAACTGGGTGAGCTTGGGGGTCTTGAAAATGCCCTTGCTCACATTGCGGCTGTCGGCATCGACCACCAGCATGAGCGTGCGCCCCTGCTTGACGAGGTACCGGGCCAGATGCAGGGCGCCTTCGTTGTTGAAGCACGCCCACAGAGCAATGCCAGCTGCCTGCAATGACAGCCCTTCGCACAGCCGGAACAGCAGAGGGAAGGCACGCTGCTCGGTCTCGCCCTCCACGGCCAGGAAGCAGCGTTCGTGCAGCAGCACAGAATTCCGCAACCCGACCGCGGCCGCGATCTTCCCCAAGTGCGCATCGATCTCGTCGCCCACAAGTCCCGCCCCGAGCCGTTCCACCACAGTGCGGTGGTCTTCCAGCTTCAGATGCACCACGTCGGAGATCTCGACCCCGTCAATGAGATTCATCGAGTGCGTCGCCACCAGCACGCTGACATTACGGACAGCGCTCTGTGCCCGGATCAACTCCATGATCTTGCGCTGATGGGCGTAGTCGAGGTGGGTATCCGGCTCGTCGTACACCACGATCGTCTGCACCGGTGGCGGCTCGGACGCCTCACCATCACAGGGGCTCACCGCAGTAGGGGCGGTATCTTCTTCCTCGGCCAGCAGCTCGCTGGTCCATTCCCAGATGGCCAGTGAGATACGACGGTTGCTGCCCAACCCGGTGCGGTCCAGTCCTACGGCCTCACCAGCACGGCGGGCGATGCGCAACGGCGCAGCCCTGAATCCCTGCTGGAAGGAGACATCAGGATCGACGGAGACCTTCTTCAGGTCCGGGCAGCGCGTCTGGATGTGGTCGCACAGAGACTTGGCGTCAATGCGCAACCGGTCCTGAACCTCGTCCTCGATGATGGTGAGCTTGCCCTTGAGTTCCGGATCAGCCATGTGGCTCTGGAAACGGCCGACCAGCGCAGTCTTGACGGCATCATCCGGCTTAGCCACTTTGCCGTCGAACGGAAGGTACCGCGGCATGCGCTTGTCGAGATTGGAATGCGCGGGCATCCAGCCCTCTGAAGTGGCGTGCTCACGCCCGTACGTGCGCAGAGCCTGTTCCAAGTCCGGCTTGCGCATGGAGACGGGAGAGAGATCGAACTCCTTCACCATGTCCTTCAACGCCGGTACCAGGTGCTGCGACAGGTCACGCAACCGCTCATCATCCGGAATGGGCTGCCAGATCTCCAGACGGGGAACCAGATCTTCTGCCGAACAGCGGCGCAGCCGAACCTGCTCGGGAAGGCTGAATTGCTCCTGTTCCCAGGTGTCCAGAGTGAACGACCCGACAACGCTGGTCTCGTCACACCGCACCGGCGTCGCGGACTCGTCTTTTCCATCGACGGACAGGTAGGTGCGGTCGTCCTCCGCCAACACATGTTTGCCAAGCAGGAAGGCAAGAGCGTCCAGTAGCGCGCTCTTGCCTCCATCGTTGTGCCCGGCGAGGATCGTGGGCTTCCTAACGGGGATGTCTGCGACCTCGGTCAACGAGCGGAAACCACTCACGCTAAAGCTGTTCAGGTGCACTGCGCGACCGCTCCAACTCCCGCGCCGACGATCCTTCGCGAGCCCACAACCTGCGTTGCCAAGGACGCGTGGCGCTAATCCCAACCCCGGTCGGTCCATCCTAGAGCGTTCGTCGCAGCGTCACTCTCGGTCCCACCCAACCCCTGCCCGAGTGCCTGGCATCCCCACCCGACAAGCAGGTCGGCCAAATGGCAACAGCCCTGGTTGTCCACCTCATGGAACCTGCTGCATGCCTAGCTCCCGTAGCGCGTCCAGCTGTTCGGCAATGAGCGTGCCGCGGTGCGACCCCGTGGTCGACACCCAGACGCCGAGCTCGACCGACTACCGGCTCCGCCTTGCCATCGACTGTGAACCGCTCCGGTTTTGATCGAGGACCCGCACGAGTCGAGTGGCATGGGGCCGCCGCACTCACCGACGGAACTCGGTCTGACCCACGCCCCGGCTCGGCCGTCTGCGGAGAGTACACGCGGCTCGAAACCGCCCTCGCTCTCCTGCTCGCCTACCAGCGCATGCCGAGCTGGTCGAGGTCGACCCGCCGCTGCTCGGCGAGCTTGTCGGCCCTCTTGCGGACGTTGTCGAGCCATGTGCCGAGCTTGACGACCACGACCCCGTCATCACCGTTCTGACAGCCCACCAAGCCCGCTTCCATCCCCACCTGCTCGACGTGTTTCCGGGGCACCCGAAGATGCCCCTCCCGTGCGTGGAACTGCCGTGCGGCTGCCAGGTTGAGGGCCCACATGTCGTCGTGCGTCCGTCGTACTGGCCGTTCTGCTTCTTCGGCGGGTTCGATCCCGAGGACGTTCTCCAGGAGCCATTGCTGTGCGGGCAGCAACTGCTCCCACCCCAGCTGCTGCGCTGTGACCCAGCGTCCGAGGTCTTCGCCCTGCACGATCACTTTGCCGGCCGCCACCGGCAGGGCCCCGCCGTCCTGGAGGAGGTTCTGGATGAGCCGGAAGCACCGCTGCCATCCCGTGTCCCATACCGGGCACCATCCCGGGTCAATCTCCTCCAGCGCCGCGCGCCGCGCCTCGGTCAATGCTCCCGCACTGCTCTCGACAGCCAGGCCGGCCTGCCGCCGCTGCGCATTGGCATCCGCTGCCCGGGCGGCGTATCGCTGGTTCTTGGCCCAGGTCCCGACGGGGTATCCGTCCCATACCGCGGTCGTGGGTGGCAGCAGGTGTCCGTGCACGGCCGCCCAGGCGCGGGCGGCGGTGAGGCCTTCCTCGAACGCGACGTCCTGGTGCGACCACACCATGCCCAGCCCGGCCAACTGCTCCACCCGCCCCGCATCAAGACGCCCCGCCTTGTGGGTTTTCCGCTGGTCGGCGAGCCATGTCCCCAGCGGGAACCCGGCCGGCACCCAGTCGTCCGGGGTGATGTAGTCGTACGGCACCCGCAGCCGCTGCGCCCCGGTTTCCTTCACATACCGTACGCATGCCTGGATACCACGCCGCCAGAACGTGTTCTCCGGCTCGATGACCCGCAGCTTCACGAACCGCGCCAGCAACGCCGGATCCCGGGGCGTGCTGAACTTCAGCAGCTCCCGCGCAGGCACACTCGGCCCCCGCACACCCTCCGGCACTTCCCGCTCACCCTCCGCCTCGCCTTCACCGACTCCTTCCGGTAGCCAACTCCCGCTCCGGATACGGGGATCCGCTAGGTGCTCGATCGTCTCGGTATCATGCGCCCGCAGCGCCCCGAGGACCTTCGCGAGGGTTCCGTACGCCTGAGAGGTCAGCATTTCGTCCGGCTTTTCACCCGGAGCGAGAAATACCGGAACAATCAGAGAAGCAATCTTCCCCTGACCGGGCTTGATTCTCAGGGCACGTCCGACCATTTGCACGATATCGATCATCGACCCCCGCGCATCGCAAAACGCGACGGAATCACAATTCGCCGTATCGACACCCTCGCCCAGCACCTTCACCGAACTCAGCACCCGCAACGCCGCCGGCACCAACCCCTTCCCCGACCGCCGCCCACCCCTGCCGCGCCCGCCACCCCTGCCATTCCCGCTGCGCCCCCCGACGCCACCCTCGACCAGCTGCACCTGGTCCTGGTTCGTGATGATGTCGGAGGCGAACTCCTCCAGCACGGCACGCCGGTGGGTCGGCGAATGCTCGCCATACAGCCAGTCCGCCCATACCCGCTCCGGCTCCGGGTAGCGTCGCGGATCGTCTTCCCATAGCTTCCTGGCCGCGTCGACGACGCCTGTGGCCATGGCTTCGGCTTCACTGACCCGGCTGTGGAACGTCAGTACCTTCCGCAGGTTCTCCTCGGCGGCCGCGGTCACCAGACCGGTCTGTAGTGCCGCGAGCCGCGCTCCGCGTGCAGCGTCCGACCCGTACCCGGCCTCCTCGCGCAGCTGGTGGAACTCGGGGTCGCTGATGTCGACGCACACCACCTGGTACGGCGCCACCAAGCCCCGGCTCACCGCCTGTGAGAGCGTCAGTTTGTACGCCACCGGCCCGAATACCCGCGACCCCGGATCCATGCTCGCGATCAACCGCGGCTCCCCGCCCTCACCACTCCGGGCATGCTCGGGCGCCTCCCAGATCCGCGCCGTCGCTGTCATGTACAACCGCCGGGTCGCTGGCACCTTCGTCTGGTCGTGCACCGCGGCCCACGGCTTGCCCGCGTACCCACTGGTGCGGTGCGCCTCGTCGACGACCATGAGGTCCCATGCGCCAAGGCCGGCAGCGTGCGCGTTCTGGAGGATGCCGAGGCCGACGGCGGCGTACGTGGCGAACACCGTGACCCGCTCCAGACCCCTTACCCAGGCGACGAGTTCGCCAGGGTCGGTCGTGCACGGCACACCGTCGGAGTCGTCGGCCCGGAGAGAGCAGACCCCGACCATTGCCCCTGTACGGCCTCCTTCCCGCCATGCGGCCGCGGTCTGGGTGAGCAGATCCAGTGTCGGCACGAGGACCAGGACATGCCGCGCGCCGAGTTTCTCGGCGGCCGCGACGGCGATCAGGGTCTTCCCGGAGCCGGTCGCGGCGATGACCTGGGTCCGCAGTCCCTCGGCCGGCAGGTGTCCGCTCGCAGGTGTCTGCAAGACCCTCAGAACCGCGTCGACCGCCTCCACCTGATGCGGAAACAACTCCTTCAGCGTCACCAAAAGTTTCCTCTCATCGACCGCTTCAGACATATTTCCAAGCCAGAAAAGACCCGGATCCCTGTGCAGTAACATGCATTTTCAGCGACAGCCAAGACACAGAAAACCGACCCCAGGGACAGCGGCAGGGCATCGGCTCATACCCCTTAATCTAGCTGGGCATCAAGTATGACGCACGCTGACTGAAGAAGTGTTTCCGAACCGCCAGTCTGTCATCTGCGCAGAGCCGTCCCTACCAGCCCCCGAACCTTCCTGACAGGGACTCAAGGGACCAGAGAACGGGTAGCAAGCCCCGGACTTCACGACCCGTCACCCCGCTTCCCAGCAAGACCACCCCAACCCGTAGCCAGCCAAGGGCCATGCGGAGCATGGCCCGCCACCCGGATCGCGGAGCGATCCGGGCCGCAGTC
>NZ_JBIASS010000055.1:0-14534 GCF_042890955.1 Streptomyces sp. NPDC001933
ATCAGTACAGGTGCCAACAGTGACGACCAGCCCTTCCGGACCAGCGGACAGAACGGGGCCTTGGTCGGCAACACCCTCTACGACGTGTTCAACCGTCCTTCCCGTCTGGAGTACGGCGCAACGCTCGGCAAGAAAGCCTACAAGTCCCTGGAGTGCGACGAGCACACCGGCCGCCACCGGGGCGCTTCTCGGCCGAACCAAGATCACGCTGCTACGCTCAGCATCCGAAGATTACCCTGTGTGATCGACAGGTTGGTTTTCCATCCCCCGTAGAAAACAGAGGAAAGCCCATGCGTATCCGCTTCGCTATGCCCACCCTCGCGGCCACGGCCGTTCTCGCCGCCGCGGCGGCCACGTTCACCGCTCCGACGGCGACGGCCGGCTCCACGGCCCAGAACGAACTCACCTACGGCAGCGACATCCTGCTGCAGAACCAGTACCAGCGCGACGGCGGCTACCTGGACACCAACGGGCGCTCCACACAGTCCGGCGCCACCTATGACGTGAGCACCAACGCGACCCCCAACAGCCGCGGCCCCAAGACGTCGGTCTGGAAGATCGTCTCCGCCACCGGTAAGGCCAACGGCACCCGCGTCACCAGCGGCGACGTCGTCTACCTCGTCAACCAGTACTCCACCGGCACCTACCTGGACACCAACGGGCACTCCACCCGATCCGGCGCCAAGTACGACGTGTCCGCCACTGCCACCAAGGACCGCGGCCCCGGTACCGGGAAGTGGCACATCTTCGGCGGGACGTCCTCTCCCACCGACGGGCGCGTCCGCACCAACGACATCGTGCACCTGCTCAACGACTACGGCACCACCAACGGCGGCTTCCTCGACACCAACGGCCTGTCCGGCCAACAGGGCGGAGCCAAGTACGACGTGTCCACCAGCCACTACTGGGACCGCGGCCCCGGTACCGGCTCCTGGAAGGTCCTGCCCGCCTCCTGACCTCGGCCCACCAGCCACCCGTGACCGCGCTCTGGGCCGCGCCGGATTCGCCTGTCACCGCTGTTCTGTTGCGGGCCCGGACGACCGCTACCAGGGCACCACCACCGCGACCTGGACCGTCACGTGGACCGCCCCCGCCCTCGGCGACGGCGGCACGTTCACCGAGACCCGACAGACCGCATTCAGCGTGCGCATCGGCGAGGTCCAGGTCCTCAACTAGGCGAGCAGGCCCGCCCCGACCACAGACCCGACCACGGGTCGCCGTAGACCGACCACCGCAGGCCAGGGCCAACACGCTGCTCCTGGACCATGCCTGTCTCTTCAGCGCGTTGGTTGTCGCTCGTTCGTGGGCTTCTGGAGCGTTCCGGGTCTGGGCATGCTGAGCCCTCGGCATGATCGTCTCGGCGTGGCGCCCATCGCCCGTCGAGTCGATCACCCGTGCGCGAACGCCCCCGGACGCCCGGGACCCGGCCGCCGTGTCTGGGGCCAAGCTGCTGCGAAGGAGTTGTTGTGAGCGAGAAGGTGTACGCGTTCGTCAAGGAGAACCTGGCCGAGATCTCTCTACCGGCCGGCCTGGATGTCCATGTCAAGGTGAAGTCCAACTCGCAGGTCACCCAGCTGGTGACGGTCAAGGGATTGGACGAGGAGCTGCAGTTCACGGGTGCCGGAGAGAGGAACTCGAACCTCGGGGACACGAAGATCACCACCACGGGGAACCTGCTCCACGCCACGTTCGAGTACTCCAACGGCGGCGGTGTGTTCACGCCGAGCAAGCTGAACGCCGGCGGACCGTATGAGATCGGCAACTACAACATCCTGGTCGTAGTCGCCGAGAACGGGGACGACAGCGACTACAACGACACCATCCTCGAGTTCAGCTGGTACACGAAGGCGTAGCACCCCCGGCCCGGTCCAGGCTGGGTCCGACAGAGCGATGAGCGGGTGAGTCGCGAAGGCGGGCTGGAGGATTCCGCTGAGTCCTCCAACCCGTCTTTCGATGGGAAGGCAATCGAACAGCACCGGGCCGGGGTGCCTCCCGAAGCGGTGAACATCTGCTGCCCGTTCTCGGGCTCTGGCTCAGGTTCTGTGGATCGTGAACTGTGCGTTACAGCTGACCATGGTTCTGGGCTTGTTGATCAGGACGTGAAATGCTCGCTCGGCCGCTTCAACAGGTGTCGCCGGGGCACCCGAGGCCCCAGGGCCGAACCAGTGGGAGTAAGAGGCGGTCAGGCGGCGTCCGTATGCGTGACTCGCGATCGGAGTCCTGAGTAGACCCCACTGGGTCCCGGCCTTTTCACGCGAGCAACCGCGCCTGATAGTGCTGGTCGTGGTGCTGGACCGCTTCCTGAGGAAGGGCGCGGGCCATCCAGGCTTCCGGTGCTCCGACCTGGCGCAGTGTCGTGATCTGCCGGTCGTAGTCGCGTCCTTCGGGGCTGGCGTGGACGCGCAGGTAGATGGGGTCGCCCTTGCCGGTGGTGTGGCCCTCGAAGTAGAAGGCGCAGGTGTGGTTCCACTGGTAGGGGGCGTCCGGTTCGGCGCAGTGGCAGAACCGGTGGGCCACGTGCACTGGTAGGCCTCATCGTGGGTGGCAGAGTCGTTGCAGGAGCTGGTCGTGCCAGCGGGCCCGGGGGTGGGCGGTGCGGGCGTCGATTTTCCAGCTGTCGCCGTCGTCCCAGCACTGGACGCGGTAGAAGGCGGTGACGGTGTGGAAGAGAGCGATGCGTCGTAGCAGAGCGCTGCCCACCGCGGCCCGCCTGGCCCGCGTGCCCTCGCGACTGGGATAGGCGTTGAGGTAGCCGGTTTCCACGGGATCGAGGTGCGGGGTCGTCCACAGCGGTCGCAGACCGTTGTCTTGGCACCAGTGCCGGTGCCGGTGCTCGATGGCCTCCCAGCTCTCCGCCAGCCCACGGGGCAGAACGAGGACGAGCGTTGCCGCTTGCTCAGGGTCTTTCACCATGTGCAGGTGCAGTCGCTGGCCGCCGGCCTCGATGCTGCTCACTCGCAGGCCGGGGATCCCAGGCACGTCGTTCCCGTTGTCCGGTGCGGGAGTCGTGGGCAGCAGACGACTCAGGCAGTGCTCGGGAAAGGAGTACCGCTCCTGGCCCATGTAGGCGTCGAGGTGCAGGGTGAGGGATGTGCTGGTGCTGGTCAGGGAGGCGATACCGAAGGGGTGCGCACACAGATCCGGAGAGGTGCCCAGTTGCTCGAGGACGCGACTTTCCAGCCGCGCCTGCGCCGGTGCGGCCGAGGGGGCCGGGTGGCTGGTTCGAAGGCCGGCGCGGCGGGACTGCCCGCTGCACTCGGCCCAGTAGCGGAGTTTGCGGGAATCCCACGAGGAGTGGCGGCTCACGGCAGTGCCTTCCTGGCGCGCCTCGGCCCGATCCCGGCACGCCAGTGAACACTGACGGGCTGGTGAGTGTGATTTCGGTGGTGCAGGCCGGTGCAGTGCCACGCTCCTTGCGTTCCGGTACGCCGGATCGGGCGGCGGTCGGAACGTGGCCCGCCTCGGGCCATGCCCGCCCATCATGCGGCAGAACCGCGGCGTAGGACGGGCAACACCGTGACGGGTTCACCCGGATGAGGGCGGGAAACCCGGCCTGCGCCGACCATGAGTTCCGCTGCGCCAAGGAAGCATGCTTATCCCCAGTCGCGCAGGTCCTGTTTCAGTTCGTTGAAACGTGCGACTCGGCGAGGGGCCTGACTCGCGCTGGGTGCGCTGCCGAGTGCGAGGACGGGATCGGTGACCTGGTAGGTCACCCGGTAGGTCAGGACATCCAGGGCGATCTCCAGCCATTCCTCCGCGCGGCGTGGGGGAGCCATGGGACCGAGTGCCGTCGTGAACCACACGGGCAGCAGGTCAGTGCCGGTGAGCGCGTCGGACAGCCGGCTGCGCAGACGTACCCGCAGCTGGGTGCAGGCACGTTGGCCGCCCTCGACGACAGCGGCCGACTTCGCACGCCGGGCGTTGTCCACGGACTGCTCGGCTTGGGCACCCTGAGCACTCTGTGCCAGTTGCCCGATCCGTTCCGGCATGTCAGCAGGAGACGCCCGTTGCGTACTCCCCCAGCTTTGCGGCGCCCACCCACCTGGCCGCGTTCAGGGAGTTCAACGAGTGGAGGTTTGAAGGGCAGTCCGCTTGAGGACCTTGGGATGCGGCTGGTAGACGCCAGGCGGGGCGAATGTGCCGAGTGCTTGGTGTATTTCCGAGCATGAGGCGTTGCGCTCGGCCCGGTTGAGAGCCAGGAGGGTGAAGGTCGCCAAGGGCGGACGGGTGGCGATCTTCTTGGCCGGAAGACTGGTGATGTCAATTTCGCCCAGGGCGCGGAAGCGGCAGAAAAGAGTGACGGAGTACGGAGCCGAGCCGACCGAGACCAGGACGCGTTCAAACTCGCGCCAGGGTAGTTCGGCAGTGTCATGGCCGCGCCGGAGGACGACTCCATTGCGGCCGACGCTCAGTTCGGAGGCCTCCCGGAAGGGGCGACAGGCCGCCCAGAAGTAGACGGCGACGGGCACTGCGAAGGTGAGGTAAACGGCCAGGACGACAACCCAGTTGGCAACCACGTCGATGCCCCGGGTGGTGGCCACGCCCAGGGGTATCGTCCCGAGCACCGCCAACCACATGAAGGCGTCGAACAAGCGCCGCAACCGTATCTCCCGGAAGCGGGCCCCACCGCCGTCGACAAGCTCCAGCGGCGTATCGGCGTGAGCCTCCTCGACGCCCGCCCTCGTGGAGGTCTCCGGTCCTGCCCCGCCAGCCGCGTCAACATGGCGCGTATACGCGACCGTGGACAGCGGCGCGGGAACAGGCTCGGTCGGGTGTTCACCATCCGCGAGCAGGGCGACCAGCGCTCCTGGCGAAGGCCTGCGTGCCGGGTCCTTCGCGAGGCACAGCGCAATTGCGTGGCGCAGTTCGTATGGAACGGCTGACAGGTCCGGCTCTTCGCTGACGACCCGGTAGAGCAGAGCGACGGGTGTACCGGTGCCGAAGGGCTCGGTGCCGGTGGCGGCGTACGCAAGGACCGCCCCGAGGGAGAAGACGTCGCTGGCCGTGCCGACCTTCGCGCCGGTGGCTTGCTCGGGCGACATAAAGCCGGGGGTGCCGATGACCACGCCTGTGTGGGTGAGGGCTGTGCTTGCGCCGGAGCCTTCCAGGGCCTTGGAGATGCCGAAATCGATGACGCGCGGGCCGGTATCCGCCAGCAGAACGTTGGAGGGTTTTAGGTCGCGATGGACCAGGCCCAGCGCGTGGATCGAGGCCAGTGCTTCCGCCAGTCCGAGACCGAGATCACGTACCTCGGCCGCTGAGAATGGGCCGTCGTCGGCGATTCTGCGCTGCAGGGAGGGCCCGGGGATGTACTCGCTCGCGATCCACGGTTCGGGGGCGCCGGGGTCCGCTTCCACTACAGCTGCTGTCCAGAAACCTCCGACCCTCATCGCCAGCTCGGCCTCCCGCCGGAAGCGCGCACGGAATCCGGGATCGTCAGCAATCTCGTCCCTGACCACCTTGACTGCAACCCTGCGGCCCGAGGGAGACCTGCCGAGATAGACACGGCCCATTCCGCCACTGCCGAGTCTGCCGAGGAGCCTGTACGGGCCGACGCTCCGGGGATCGCTCGGTCCGAGTCCGTCCAAGGCCGCGCCCCTCCTCGCTCCGCTGAACTCCGAGGATATTCACAGGCCTTCAGTTAGGAAAGGCCGACGTGCAATCGCCTCCACCGCCGCTATGAACGCAAGCCCGAGCACTTCCTCGCGTTCGTCGGCATCGCCGCCACGCTCATCTGCCACCGCCGCCTCGCCAAGAAGAGCACTCTCAATCCCACCAGAACCGCCACTCGCGACGCTGCATGAGCTCTTCGTGGTAGGTGGACCAGTCCAGGTCGGGGTCCTCATAGAAGACGTCCGGGCAGGCGAGGTAGTGCTCCGCGGCGAGGACACGGGCCTGGCGGGCGTCCGTCGGCTGAGCAGCAACCGAGAGATACAGGCTTCCATGTCCAAAGCCCATGACACGGACACCAAACCGGTGCTCCCAGGAGCGCAGCACTGCCGATAGTTCCTGCGCTGTCATGTGATTAGTCATGGACGACCAGGAACTCCAGACAGAGCTCCGCCGTCAGCTCGAAGACCAGGAGCGTGCCACCCGAGAGCTGGCGGAGACACTGGCAGAGGCAGCCCGCCGGGACGGCGGAGCCTGAAGGAAGCAAAGGATCCGGGGGCGACACGGACTTCCCGTGTCGCCCCCGGACTCTTTGTTTGCTCAGGAGGCGCTGGCCCGTCAGCGTCTTTCTGAGAGGCACGGCCTTACTGCCGTGGTCACAGCCCGGACGCGTGCCCACACATGTGATGTGCAGACACTGTGCAAGTCCGCATGACACCAGAAGCGTTAACTAAAATGAAAGACCCCCGCGGCCGCCATAAGGGTCCGGGGCGTGGCCATCAACCGGACGGAGTTGACGACATGGCCCACGCTGACGCCCACCCCTGGACCCGGGAACCAGGAAGGCCTCTTCCCTCCGCCGGACACCCTCGCGACCCACTGCCCCGCCTCGCCCCGCAACAGCCGCCTCCCAGCACTGATCTGCCGGTGCTGCGCGGTGAGGACACCGTGCTGGTCCGCCCCTACCTCGTGGCCCATGAACGACGCGTGAAGGCACTGCAGCCCGTGCGGCGCACCCTCCACGTCGCCCCACACGGGGTCCGGACCGAGGGGTGGCGATGGGCGGAATGACCGTCGTGCGCCCCCGCCATACCGGGCACCCCGGCTACAACCTGACGCTTCCCCGCGAACCGCGGACGGCGGCCGAGGCCCGGCGCCTGGTGCGCGTGTCCTTGTCCGCCTGGGGGCTGGACGACGTGGCAGGTCCGGCCGAACTCGTGACCTCCGAGTTCGTCGCCAATGCCGTCCGGCACGCGCGCGGCCCCATGGTGCGCGTCATCATCGAACGCCCTGCCGAGGACCGGGTGTATCTCGGCGTCGTCGACCGGGCTCCGAACGATCTCCCGCAGCAGCAGGTGCCGGGCCCCGGGGCCGCAGAGGGCCGGGGACTGATGATGGTGGATGCCCTCACAGACCAATGGGGCTACGACCGGTTAGGGCCCGTGACACGCTTCTGGGGCAAACGCGTATGGGCCGTACTGGTGGCGAAAGTGGACACATGACTGGACAACAACCAAGCGTCGGCGACGAAGTGACCGGGCCCCTCGTCGTACGGGTCACACCCACCCTGGGAGATCACTGAAAGTCACCTCCCAGGCTCCCGGATACCATCCGGCGACCTGGGAGCCCGTGAGGCGCATTGCCCTCAAATGTCTGATACATCTGGGAGATGGAAGGGCGTTTCCCCAGGCAAATGCGTGGTGGTGGGAGAGCTGGGAGCCTGGGAGGCGCACCCTCCGGGCCAGTCACTCACCGTTGTTGTTTTCCCGGTTGTGGCGGGAGGCGAGTTCCGCGCCACGGGCGAGGATTTTCTGTTCCAGGGTGCTCATTTCGGCAGGGGTGTACTCGCGTTCCCGGACGACGGCCCAGCCAATAGCCCCGTCCGGCCCGGCCGCGGTGGTGATCCGGGGTTCGGCGGTGTCGGGGCGGGCCAAGGCGTGACGGCCCTGGCGCACGTGACGTTGATGCGGGTGAGTTGCACGCCGTACGTCAACGGCACGTTGTAGAGCAGCCCGACAGCACATCCGGAACCACATTCCGGCCACAGCAGCCGGAATTGCCGAGGCACGGGAGAAAGCCAGCGCATGACCACCCGCCGCAGAAAGCCGATCTCCGATTTCGTGGACGAGGAAAAACCTTCCGCGCCCACCGTCCCCCGCGCCGCGCGCATCACACCCGTGCGGGTCACGCTCGACCTGAGCCCCGCCGACCACCGCGCACTCAAGAGGTGGTGCAACATCACCGCCGCGGCACTGGAGCTCCCCCAAGTACCACTCGCGCCAGTCCTGCGGATCCTCGGCAAGCAGCTCCTGGCCGACCAGGAGCTGGCCGCCAGAGTGCGCGCCGAACTGGAGCAGGCCGGCGGCGGCATGCACTGACCATCAGTACATGTTCGGGTCCGTGGCCGCCCCGACCGCGGACCCGGAGGCATCCCGGGACCGCACCGCTCGTGCGGGTAACCCGGTACGGATCCCGGCCCCGGACCCGAACCAGGCCGGGGCCAGGGGGATCACCATCAGGCAGCCGATGAGACGACACTGGACCCGGTGGGTACATGTACCGGTGTGCCCAGACTCCAGTGGCCGAGCATCGTGGACCGCGCCGCCGACATCGTCACCAGCTACGACCGGGTCGGCGGCTGCACCCTCCGCCAGGCGTACTACCGGCTCGTCTCGGAGGGACTGATCCCGCACACCGCGCCGACGTACCGGCACCTGTCCTCCCGTCTCGCCGAGGCCCGACGACAGGAGCGGTTCCCCGACCTCATCGACCCGCTGCGCGAGGTCCACGTCTCCCCGGCCTGGCCGGACGCCGGTGCGTTCCTCCGGGCCGCACCCGACTGGTTCGCCCTGGACCGGACCACCGGCCAGAGGGCAGCCCTGTACGTGGCCTGCGAGAAGGACACTCTGCGGGCCCAACTGACCGGCTGGCTGAAGCGCACGGGCGTCCCCGTGCTCGTCGTCCGGGGTTTCGGCAGCCAGAGCTACGCACAGGTCGTACGCGAGCGAACGGCCCGCGACTGACGACGACCTCTCCGCCGCCCGCGCCGCCAACTGGCCCAACTCAACCGAGGGCTCGACGCACCCCCGCATCCCGTCTGAAACACCATGGCACAGGCCCCTTGAATAAAGGGACACGGCGGACTCCTCTGGAGATGGAGGCTGCGGTGCCGAACAAGTGCTCCCGCGGGCCGCAGTCGCACTGGCGGCCCGCTGGGTAGCCGTTGACGTTAGACGCGGTTGGTGATGCCAAACTCGCCCAGCTCGGACTGGATGTTCTGCTGGTGCGCGCAATCGTGTTACCCGTCATGACCGCGCTGGTCGTGGTCACTGTGCTCCAGGACCACCAAGACACTGCTGGCGGTCCAGCTCAGCACGGCGTTGAGGAGCTCGTGGAGCGCGTTTCCGGAGTCGCCTGCAGTGAAGTCGCTCACCGCGAGCGCGTTGAACGCGATACCGAGCGCGATGCCGACGGCTGTGTACAGCTTTCGTGGCTTCTTCATGGGCTCATAGCAGCATCGTGATTCCGGGACTGGTGCCGCCCTACTATCGAATTCTGATACCACTTGCGACCTGGAGGGAGCGGATTCGGGACTGGTCCCGGGGACCAGGGTCCTACGGTGACTGCAGGGGGCCGGATGCAACGGGGGAGTTGGAAATGCCAGACAAGATCTTCAGGACCCAGCTGCTGCCGCCGGAGATGCCCAGCTTGGCCGACGGACTGCCGGTGGCGCCGCCTGGAACCATCTTCGTGAAGGCCGCGGCGGGCGGGTACGCGGTGCCGCCGCGCAAGTTCACGCTGCACTTCGGGCGTGCCGTTCACGACGTCCACGTGCCGGTGGGGGCCGGCGATGCCCACGTGAGCCGACTGCACGGCGTCTTCACCTGCGACGGCGGCCAGTGGTGGCTGCGCAACGAGGGCCGGCGCCCGATCCAGTTCCCGGGCGAAGGCATGGTGCTGCGCGGCCACGAGCTGCCGATGCCCGCTGGCTACACGCCGCTGACCATCGAGACCCCCAACCGCAAGGCACACCTGCTCGAAGTGCACGTCGTCGGCCGTCCCGGCCCGGTGCGCAGGGACGACTCACAGACGCCGACGGACACGGAGGACGTCTACGACCTCAAACCCGTCGAGCGCCTCGTGGTCACCGTGCTGGCCCAGCAGTACCTGCGTCGGGAGCCGTATCCCACGCCGGTTTCGTGGAAGCAGCTCGCCCACGATCTCAACCGGGTCGCACCGCACCGGCGGTGGACGGACAGCGTCGTCGACCACGTGATCGCCGACCTGCGCCTGCGCCTGGCCCACGGACCGCACGCGATCCGCGGGCTGCTCCGCGAGGATGTCGGCGAACCAGTCGGGAACACCCTCAACGTGAACCTGATCGAAGCGTTGCTGAAGAACGCCACCCTGATCCCCGACGATCTCGACGCGCTCGGTGAGGAGCTCTGACATGCCCGGCACCGACCACGCATGGCAGCCCGGCAAGCTGATCGACGGGCGCTACCGCCTGATGGCCCTGGCCGGCGCGGGCGGGATGGGCCTGGTCTACCGGGCCAGACACGTGCAGTGGGGCGTCGACCTGGCCATGAAGCGCCCGCGCCTGGAGGCCGGACTCAGTGCTGAGCAGATCGAGGAGTTCACGCGGGAGGCGGAGACCTGGGTCTCGGTAGGCCTGCATCCGAACGTCTGCGGCTGTCACTACGTGCGCAAGATCGACGACGTGCCCACCGTGTTCGCCGAGTATGTCGCCGGCGGGAGCTTGCAGCGGTGGATCACCGACCGCATCCTGTATCAGGGATCAGTCACCGAGGCCATGCTTCGAGCCCTGGACGTGGCGATCCAGCTCGCCCGGGGACTCGGCCACGCGCACGATCGCGGACTGGTTCACCAGGACGTGAAGCCGGCGAACGTGCTGCTCGACTCCGAATCACCCGAGGGTAACCTGCTCGTCAAGGTCACCGACTTCGGTCTGGCACGTGCTAGAGCGAGCCTCCTGACCGAGTCAGCAACGACCCCCGCCGATGATCAGGCCGACGTCAGCGTGCTGGTAAGCGCGGCCGGGATGACCCCCGCGTACGCCTCGCCCGAGCAGCGGGCCGGAAAGACGTTGAGCCGCCGCACCGACATCTACAGCTACGCGGCGTCGGTGCTCGAAATGTTCGCGGGCAGGCGGACCTGGCGTCTGGGACCTGATGCGAGCGCCGCGCTGGCAAGATACGGCTCCGGCGGAATCACCGAGCTGCCGATGCCGCCGACCCTCGCCGAGCTGCTCAGCCGCTGCCTGGACCCGGACCCCGCCGCCCGCCCGGGCTCGCTGGCCGAGGTGGCCGCGGCGATCGGCGAGATCTATCGGGAGGTCGCGGGCCGCCGCTACCCGCGGCTGATGCCGGTGGCCGCCGAGCTTCGAGCCGACGAACTCAACAACAGGGCTCTGTCCATGCTCGACCTGAAGCGGTCGACCGAAGCGTCAGAGACGTTCGCCGCCGCGCTGCGGACCGATCCGCAACATCTGGTAGCCAGGTACAACGCCGGGCTGCTCCGATGGAGGTCCGGCGCGATCACGGATGAAGACTTCGTGGCCGAGTTCGAGGGCGCGCGCAGTGACGCCGGCGATCCGTGGCAGGCACGACACCTCCTCGCCGAGATCCAGCTGGAGCGCGGCGACGTCGAAGCCGCCAGCGCGCTCGTCGCGGGGCTGGAAGACAAGCCGGAGGTCCG
Organism: Streptomyces sp. NPDC001933; assembly: GCF_042890955.1. Classification (NCBI taxonomy): domain Bacteria; kingdom Bacillati; phylum Actinomycetota; class Actinomycetes; order Kitasatosporales; family Streptomycetaceae; genus Streptomyces; species Streptomyces sp. NPDC001933. The sequence continues at coordinate 11,329 of NZ_JBIASS010000055.1, forward strand.
GGAGACGATCGAGCTGCTGCGCTCCGGGCGGCTTCCGAACGCCGGGACAGTCGGAAGCACGGAGATGCAGTGGTGGACGGACGACGCTTACCTAGAAAGGCGGTATACGAAAGACGGCGGCAACTGCGGGGCGGAAATTCCGATCCGGATAGCGGCCAGCGGTCGGATCGCACTGACCGGAGACCTGGACGGCACGATCAGGGTATGGGACCTGCGCGACGGAAGCTGTCCCCTGATGCTGCACGGGCACACCCGAAGCCTGCGGGATATCGACGTGACCCCGGATGCCCGGACGGCGGTGTCGTTCAGTGACGACAACACGATACGGGTGTGGGACTTGGGGACTGGCAGGTGTGTGCAGGTCATCGCCGCGGCGCATCCCGACGAGCGGTCCGTGTGTATGTGGAGTTCGGTACGAATCAGCCCCGATGGACGACTGGTCCTGTGGGGTCGCGACGGCGCGCTCCAGCTCCGGGACCTCGTCAGCGGCCACCACCAGGTACTGCACGACGGGGAGTTCGGGGGACAGATCACGCTGAGCGACGACGGACGCCGGGCACTGTTCGCCGCCGACGGCAAGCTGCACCTGTTCGAGCTGTCACAGGGACGAGGCCGGGAGCTCCTCGTCTTCGAGGCGGACGGTGGGATCCTCAGTATGGTGATCAGCCCCGGTGCGTACTTCGCGGTCGTCGGGACGAACCACGACCGGATCCTGCGCGTCTGCGAACTCATGCAGGGACGCATCCTGCGAGCCATAACCGGCGCGGACGAGGCGGTTTCCCTGTCGTTGAGCGCCAACGGACAGTATGTGCTGTCCGGCGCGAACGACGAGACTGTGCGGTTCTGGGATTTGGTGAACGGTCAATGCGTCCGGACATTCAAGGCGGCCCACGCGGAGTTCGTGGAGGCGGTTTGGATGTCTGGTGACGCCCGATTCGGACTCTCGGTGGGCCAGGACAACGCCATTCGTTATTGGCTGCTGCCCGTCGGCTATTCCGCTCCGTATCAACTGAGCCAGCCTCGGGTCCACGCGGAACTCGCCGAGCTGAACGCGGAGATGGAAGCGCACGTCCGTGATGCCGAGCAGGCGCTGGCGGCCGAGGACTTCCGGGCGGCGCTCGACGCGCTGACCAAGGCGCGCGAAGTCCCCGGCTACGAGCGCGCGCCGCGCGTGTTGTCCGTGTGGCGGGAGCTGGGTAGGTCCACAACCCGTGCCGGGCTGCGCGGGGCCTGGGAGGCGAAGACTGTCCGGACCAACGGCAACCCCCGCCTGGTCGACCTGTCCGATGACGCCCGGATCGCGGTGATGGGCGGCTTCGACGGGAAAATCAGAATCTGGAGCCGCGACGAGGGCAGGATCACCCGCGAAATCAAAGCGCACGCCCCGAACCCTCCGGATGAGCGGGTGGGGCTTACCGGGCTCTGTCTGAGCGGCGACGGGCAGCGGGTGCTGTCCAGCGCGTCAGACGGATCCGTCAAGCTGTGGCGGGCCGAGACCGGCGAGTGTCTGCTGGCGCTGGACACTGCTCCCCTTGTGCCGGCCGCCGTCCGGTTCACCGTCGATGAGCGGCAAGCGTTGGTCGGAGGAGTCGATGACGGCAGCATCGGGTTGTGGGATCTCTATACGGGGCGACTGCTCCAGACGATGGCCGGCCACGGCAACATTCCCATCCGGCCCGAGGACCCGCCGATGCTCAAGGCCCTCCTCGCGGAGACGAAGCCCCAGGTCGAGTGCCTGTCACCAAGCGCGGACGGCCGCTTTGTCGCGTCCGTTGGAAGCGACGGCAATCTGAGGCTGTGGCAACTGGACGACGGCCACTGTGTGCGGACCTTCGACGGCGCCCGCTCGACCAAAACAGTGAGCCTGAGCACCGACGGGCGATTCCTGCTGTCCACCGGCTCCGTGGACGACCCGATCCGACTGTGGGACGTCGAGACCGGCGCCTGCATTCGAGCGTTCGACGTCGACGCCGAGCACAGGCCTGTAACCGGCATGCTCACCGCAGACGGACGCTTCGCTGTATCCGCGGGATGGGATTCCACGGTTCGCATATGGGAGGTGGCCACCGGGCGGTGCCTACGATCCCTCACCGGCCACCAGAATGGCGCGCTTACCCTCGCGCTCTCGCGGGACGGGTACTTCGCGCTGTCCGCAGGACAAGATTCCACGATGAAGTTGTGGGAGCTCGATTGGGAGCTTGCCATCGCGATGGGGCCGGGTCCTTCACAGGGACTCGGTGATCAAGCGGCGAGTCGGTATCCATCCTGGTAGCGGGCCCGAACCCGGTGGGCCTCCCGACGAGTGATTCTTTGAGTCAGGCTTCGTGCACCACACCTGTTGCACACGCTATGGTCGTCCCGACTGCTTCTGAGCTGCGTGAACTCGAACCACACGCTTGTGGTGCCCCGGAGAAACGTCGGCGACTTCGACGCCTCAGGCGCCGACATCGAACGGGACTGGGTGGCCCGAACCGACTGCTGGAGCCACGTAGAACGCGTCCTGCTCACCCACGACCAAGTCCGGGACTACGAGCTACCGCAGCTGCGGGAAAGGCCGGCGACCCACGTTGGCTGGGGTTCGCCCGCCGATACGGGCTCGCCGCCGACCAGCCGGTGCAGTGGGAGGTTGAGGCTCTCGACCCGACCGAGCTTCAGCGCCTGGTCCTCGCCGCCGCGCCGTACATCGACCGCCGCATTCTCACCGAGCAGATCGCGGAGGAAGAACGGCAGCGAGGCCAGCTCAGGGCCTTCACCGAGGGATGGCCCCCTGAACCGCCCACCGGGCCGTGAGTGACTCCCAAAGCCGTCGACAAACGACTCCGCCGTTCTCGCGTACGAAGCCAGGTGAAGGAGAACGGAGCGGGGAGTGCAGTTTCATCGCTGCGCCTCGACCTGCCTTGCGGTCTGTACCCATCGGTCATGCCATTCCCTCTCACTACCACCCAGCGCCCGAACGATGCTCAGGAGCACCGCCAGGCTTGGTAGCCGTCTGCCTCTGAATACCTCAGCGAGGGTCGAGTGGCTGGGAGCAGCTGGCGCTCCGTCGTCCTCGCGAATCCGCTGCACCCGGCCGGTGACAGCCGCCGGTGTGCGGGTTGAATCTCCTTCCCCCCTGAGGCGGAGCTCGGGCCGGGAGCAGCGAGAGGCGGCGTCCGAGGAGGAGAGCATGGCGCCCGTCGTGGAGCCGTTGCCGAGGGGCAGGGTGC
>NZ_JBIASS010000056.1:0-6605 GCF_042890955.1 Streptomyces sp. NPDC001933
CCCATCTTCGCCGCGTACATGGTGGGCCAGCGCTACTTCACCGAGGGCGTCACCGCGTCCGGAATCAAGGGATAGCAACCAATGTTCACCGATGAAGTCGCGTTTGAAGAGCGTCTCAGTACCCCTTCGTCCGCCCTCGTCCGGGACCTCGCCCGTCTCGACGGCGACCTGCTGGTGCTCGGCGCCGGCGGCAAGATGGGCCCCAGCCTGTGCCGGCTCGCCCGTCGCGCGCTGGACGCCGCGGGCCGCACCGACCTGACCGTACACGCCGTCTCCCGCTGGTCCGACCCGGCCGCGGCACAACAGCTGGAGGACGCCGGGGTCCGTACCATGCCCTTCGACCTCATGGATCCGGCCGCCGACCTCAAGGAGCTGCCCGACGCGGAGAACGTCGTCTTCATGGTCGGCGCCAAGTTCGGCTCCGCCGGGGCCCCTTCGCACGCCTGGGCCGTCAACGCCGCCCTGCCCGACCGGGTCGCGCGCCGCTGGCCGTACGCGCGGATCGCCGCGTTCTCCACGGGCAACGTCTATCCACAGGTGCCGGTGTCCTCCGGCGGGTGCACCGAGGACGACCCGGTCGGGCCGGTCGGCGAGTACGCCATGTCGTGTCTCGGCCGGGAGCGGATCTTCTCGCACGTGGCCCTCACCCGCGGTACCCGGGTCGCCGCCATCCGTCTCAACTACGCGGTGGACCTGCGCTACGGCGTCCTCGCCGACATCGCCTCCGCTGTCCGGGCGAGCGAGCCGGTCGACGTCACCACCGGCCACGCCAACGTCGTGTGGCAGGGGTACGCCAACGAGGTCGCGCTGCGATCCCTGCTGCACACCTCCGCTCCGGAGCCGTTCACCCTCAACCTCACCGGGCCCGAGACCGCGTCCGTACGGCGGCTCGCGCACTGGTTCGGTGAGGAGTTCGGCAAGGAGCCCGTGATCGCCGGCGAGGAGGCTCCGACCGCGCTGCTGTCCGACGCGAGCGCCTGCCACGCCCTGTTCGGCTACCCGGACGTGTCCCTGCGGACCCTGGTCCGCTGGCAGGCGGACTGGCTGCACCGCGGGCTGCCACTGTCCGGCAAGCCCACCAAGTTCCAGGTCCGCGACGGAAGGTTCTGATCCCCGTGTCCCGTACGCCCGCAGCCGCGACCGCGCCTGCACCCGGCCGGCCCGTAGCCGCGACCACTCCCCAACCCGTACCCTCCTCGACGGCCGCGGCAGCCCCGGCACGCACTCCGATGGACGTGCTCGCTGAGGGAGCCGTCATCCCTGCTCATCCACTCGCCCTCGGCGCCGACTGCAAGCTCGACGAACGTCGGCAACGCGCACTGACCCGTTACTACCTGGCCTCCGGCGCGGGCGGCCTCGCCGTCGCCGTCCACACCACCCAGTTCGAGATCCGCGAACCGGGCATCGGCCTGCTGGCACCGGTCCTCGAACTCGCCGCCGAGACCGTGCGGAACGAGGCCGGCCACCCCGTCGTCACCGTCGCCGGGGCCTGCGGCCACACCGCGCAGGCCGTCTCCGAAGCCGAGCTCGCAGCCTCCCTCGGCTACGACGCCGTGCTGTTGAGCCCCGCCGTGCCCGGCGCCGACGAGAAGGGGCTGCTGGACCGGGCCCGCGCCGTCGGCGAGGTGCTGCCGGTGATCGGCTTCTACCTCCAGGAGGCCGTCGGCGGCCGTTATCTCTCGCCGTCGTTCTGGAGCTCATTCGCAGACCTGCCGAACACCGCGGCCATCAAGACCGCGCCCTTCGACCGCTACCGAACCGCCGATGTCGTACGGGCCGTGGCGGCCGCCGATCGCTCTGACGAGGTCGCCCTGTACACCGGCAACGACGACGACATCATCGGCGACCTGCTCACCCCGTACGAGACCAAGGGCACTCGGCGGTGGTTCGCCGGCGGGCTGCTCGGCCAGTGGGCCGTTTGGACCGGCTCCGCCGTCACCCTCCTCGATCAGGTCCGGCGGGCACGCGCCGGTGATCACGACGCCTTGGTCGGTTGCCTCGCCCGCCGTCCGGAGCTCACCGACGCCAACAGCGCCCTGTTCGACGTGCGCGGCGGATTCCGCGGCTGTATCGCGGGTGTCCATGAAGTGCTGCGCCGCCAGGGTCTGTTGGAGGGCATCTGGTGTCTCGATCCGAAGGAGGTCTTGTCTCCCGGCCAGGCCGAAGAGATCACCCGGGTCGCCACGGCCTACCCCTGGCTAACCGACGACGACTTCGTCGCGGAGCACGTCGATGACTGGCTCTCCTGACCCGGGGGCGGCCCGCCTGCCGCGGGTCGTCGTCGCCGTACCCCCGCACCTTCGTGAGCAGTTCTTCACCCCCGCGGTGTGGCAGAGCCTCTGCGCCGCGGCGCAGCCGGCCGTCCTCGACGAGCACACCGACCGGGACGCACTCGGTGCGGCGCTGCCCGGTGCCCGTGCCCTGATCACGGCTTGGGGCACGCCCCGCCTCAGCGAGGAACTCCTCGACGTCGCTGACCGACTGGCGATCGTCGCCCACACCGGATCGGCGGTCGCCCCGTACGTCACCGAGGAAGTCTTCCGGCGTGGGATCCTCGTCACCCAGGCCGGTGACGCGATGGCACGCCCGGTCGCCGAGGTGGCCCTGGCGTTCACCCTCGCTCTGCTGCACCGCATCCACCGCTTCGACCACGCGCTGCGCGGCGGAGCCGACTGGGACGAGGCCAGCCAGGCCCCGCCGCGGCACGAGATCCAGGGCTGTGCGATCGGCGTCATCGGAGCGTCCCGCACTGGTCGTGCGTACATCGAGCTGGCGAGGGCACTGGGGGCACAGGTCGCGGTCACCGACCCGTATCTGACGGCCGAGGACGCACAGCGGCTCGCGGTACGGCTGGTGCCGCTGGACGAACTGCTCCTCGGCAGCCGAATCGTCGCCGTGCACGCCCCTGCCACCGCCGAGACCCGGCGCATGCTGGGTGCGCGCGAACTGGCGCTGATGCCCGACGGCGCCGGTCTGGTCAACACCGCACGTTCCTGGCTCGTCGACGAGGACGCGCTTCTGGCGGAGGTGTCGGCGGGCCGGCTGGACGCTGCGATCGACGTCTTCGACACCGAACCACTGCCGGTCCGCCACCTGTTCCGGAAACTGCCGAACGTTCTGCTGACCCCTCATCAGGCGGCGGGGACCGCCGAGTGTCGTCAGCGGCTCGGCGCAAGTGCCGTGGAGGAGGTGCTGCGGTTCCTGCGCGGCCAGCCCCCATTGCACTTCGTGGGGCCGGACGCACTTACTCGCGTCCTTTGATCACTCGATCGCAACCACACCGGGCCCCAGAGGTCGACCAGTTGTTCCTCGGGGTCGAAGGCCTCTCTGTTGCCTTCGGGGTCGAGGAGTTCCTGGAGGTCGTAGACGATGCGTGGCGGGAGCCGGAACAGGCGCAGCCCGTCGCGGATGGAGCGGCAGGCTTCGACTTCGGGGTTGGTGGAGACGTGGAGGGACAAGGCCAACTCGCCACCGTTACCGGGGCCTGGCGATTCCCACTCCCTGCTACGCCACGGGATGAGGTCAATCACTACGATGCCGTCGGGGCTTGTGGAGAGCCGGGTGCGGTGCTCGCGTGCCCGGTTCGGGAAGTGACTCCGGGGAGACGGACCGGTCGAAAGACCGGCACCGCGCCCCGGGCCGACGTCACCAGCGCACTGACAACGCCGGCCCCAGGGGCCGGGCTGGTGGTACGAGCCCAAGTACGACGGCCACAGAACAGTGCTGCGCCGTACCGACGAGACCGTCGTGCTGTACGCCCGGTCGGGCAGAGTCGTCACCCAGCACTGGATGGACCTGGCCGTCGCCGGCATGACACTGCGCCCCGGCACAGTCCTGGACGGCGAGGCCGTGATCTGGCGGGACGGCCGGCTCGACTTCGCGGCCGCGCAGTCACGGGCCGCGTGTCATCCACGACCCGGGCCCGCGCCCTGGCAGCCCGGTACCCGGCCTCCTACATCTGCTGGGACCTTCTGCAGCACCCGGACCCGCAGATCGGCGACTGCCGAAGCCGCCCCTACACCGAGCGCCGCGCCTTCCTCCTGGAGCTCCTCGCCGATGTCGGGCCGCCGGTCCAGGTCACCCCGGCGACCGACGACCGGGACGTCGCCGTGCTCTGGTACGACGCCCTGCGCGAGCAGGGCATCGAAGGCATCGTCTGCAAACGCGGTGGGGCGGGCTATCCGCCGTCAGGACAGCGCCGGTGGTTGAAGGTTCGGCACGCGGACACGGTCGACGCCCTGGTGCTGGGGTTCACCGGCCCCCGGCTCGGACCGCACCATCTGGTCCTGGCGGTGGGGGACGAGGGCGGGCCGGCCAGAGCGTCCGCGCGCCTGGAGCCCTGTCCTGGCGGCTCGTTTCGGTGAGGCCTTGAGCGGCGCGGCGGTGGTGGGGGAGCGGCGGGCGAGCCGTACACACGGGTGGAGGCGGACCTGGTCGTGGAGGTGCTGGCCGGGTCCGGCCGGCACGGCACCCTCACCGTGACCCGGATGCGGTGAGGGTGCCCGTGCCTGACTGCTGGCCAGGAGACGACCCCGTATGCACCGTCACGAGCCCGGCTGCGGCGCCTGGTACGACTTCTTACCCGGGCGGGTGACACCCGCCAGGCAGCAACGATTCTTCGCCGGCCTGGGCCGGAGCATGATCGGCATGACTCGTCATCTGCGCCGAACCGCGCTCCTCACAGCCATTCCGGCTCTCGCCGGGCTTGCGCTGACCGCCGCCCCCACCACCACCGCCACCGCAGCCGGCCCCACACCCTCGCCAGTCAGACCCTCCCCGGTCAGGCGCCGTCCCTGCGCGAGCTCCCCGAACCGCCGGACGCGGTCAAGGCCCGCGAGCTGCTCGCGGACCTGGTGGTGGCCGACGAGGACGGCGTCCCCGGCTACTCCCGGGCGAAGTTCCCGCACTGGGTGACCCAGTACGGCACCTGCGACACCCGCGAAGTCACGCTCCAAAGGGACGGGCAGGACGTCGTGCAGGACGACCAGTGCCGGGCTGTGTCCGGCACCTGGTACTCCGAGTACGACGGCCTCACCATCGACTCCGCCTTCCGCATCGACATCGACCACATCGTCCCCCCAAGGAAGCCTGGCGCTCCGGGGCCTCAGAATGGACGACGCCCGAGCGGCGCGCCTTCGCCAACGACCTGGTCCACTCGCAGCTGATCGCGGTGTCGGCCGGCAGCAACCGCGGGAAAGGCGACAAGGACCCCGGCAACTGGAAGCCGCCGCTGCAGTCGTACTGGTGCACCTACAGCCGTGCCTGAATCAGCGTGAAGGCCACCTACCAGCTCACCGCCAACCCCGCCGAGACCGCAGCCCTGTCCGAGATGCTCGACACCTGCGGCACCTGACCCCACTGGGCAGCACCGACCGGGTGCCTGGCCCGGTGATCGCCGGAGTACCGGAAGATCCGTCCGCGCCCCGACTTGCTGCGGGGGAGGAGCAGGCTTTCCCCCGCCCCGACCCTCTTCCTCCGCGGCGATCCCAGCACCCCGCCCCCGCAACCCCGCGACAGCGACATGGTGTTGAATCAGGAAGGCCCACATTGTGATCCGCACTTTCCCGCACTCGGGCGCCACAGCGTGGTCACGGCGTTTGGACCTGGTCGTGGAGGTACTGGCCGGGTCCGGCCGGTACGGCACCCTCCCGTGACCCGGATACGGTGAGGGCACATGTCTGGCTGCTGGTCAGGGGCGACCTCGTACTTCACGATGGTGTCGGAGCAGGCCTTGGCCAGCTTCTCCAGGGCTGCGCGCTCCTTGTCGTCCGCGGTGCTGATGAGCCGGCTGCGGCACACGAGAATGGAATCCCACGTTTGTTCCACCCTTTCACGCGGAGAGGTGGAACTCGGGGTCCGTCGGGTTGCGGCGGCCGACCGAGCGGAATGATCGGTTTCCGGGACGCGATGTTGTTCCCGTGACTGGTGATTCCAGCGGTTGAGCAGAAGGAGCAATGGATGACAGCGTTACGTGTACGCCCGGGGCGGGGTTCGCGGATGGTTGCGGCTGCGGGCGCGGTGGCCTGCGCCGCGGTCTTGAGCCTTCCGGTCACTGTCCAGGCTGCGCCGGCGAGCGCGGAGAACTTCGCCTGGCACTGTGCCAGCGAATCAGGATGGCACTACCCGCAGAGCACGTTCGAGGTGCGCACACTCCTGTGCCTGGGTGAGAAGTTCGGCCAGCTCACGCCGACGCTCACCTCGGAGTGCAAGTTCAACGGGAACTGGGGCTGGGCTCCGTCCCAGTGTGATGCCAAGGATCTGCGGTTCAGGCTCACCGACCCGAACGGCAAGGTCCACAACGGGTCCATGCCCGACGGCACGGGCACCTACTGGGACAACTACGGGACTCCCGAGGTGCCCTGCGTCGTCGGCGACTGGAAGTTCGAACAGTCCGCCACCCACCGCAAGTACGGCGACAGCCCCACCTGGAACCCGCCCGGCCCCTGGGGCGACAGCTCCTCCACCAGGACCGTTCACGTCAGCGCCTGTACCTAGGCTGATCCGGTCGGGGGGCCCCGGGGGGGGGGGGGGCGGGCGGCCGGGGGGCGGGGGGGGGGGGGGGGGGGGGGGGGGGGGGGGGGTGGGGGGGGGGGGGGGGGGGGGTA
>NZ_JBIASS010000056.1:6612-14373 GCF_042890955.1 Streptomyces sp. NPDC001933
CGTCCACCCCCCCGGCCCCGGGGGCCCCCCCCACCCCCCCCCGCACGGTACCGCCCCGCCCCTGAAAATAGAATGAACGGGGGGGCCCGCGGGGGGGCGGGGGGGCCCGACTACAGGGATCAGGACGGGCTTGCGCGTTCGGCTTCGGTGGCCTGGTAGCGGTAGGGCTTCGTGCCGGTCTGGAGCAGGGTGCAGCGGAAGGTGATGCCATCGGCGATGGCCCCACCGCCTTCGCTATCGGCGCCGCACTGCCGCCCCCGCTGATGTCCTCCGGTTCGCCTCCGCGTGCTCCATGACCAACCGGCACGACCGGACCGTAGCCAGCTGTCACGACGGCGGCTCAGTGGAGGCCTACGTCCTGCTGGATCGGCCGGAGCTGACGGCGGGCGCAGCCCGGAACCTGGTGTCGCTACGCCCCTGGCAACCACTCGCGGTCACCACGAGCACTCAACAGCTGAGGAATACGCGACTCCCGATTACGCAAGGTCGCTACCCCTACTGGGGCGACACACGGGTTTTCGGCTTACCGAAGTCTGTTGAACTCCTTGAGGTCACCCTTCTCGTCGAGGCTCAGAGCGCCGGTCGGGGTCTTGAAGGCGCCGGTGGCCGACAGCCCTGCGTGCGCTGGGATCACTTGTGTGTGGTCGCAGGTGCGTCCTCGTAGCCGGAGGAGACGGCAAGGAAGGTGGCCTGACGGTCGTAGCGGGTGGTGCCGTCGGCCATCCAGTCAAAGGTGCCACGGAGGATGTGGCGCATCGCCTGGACGTAGGTGTTGGCCGAGGCACGGTCGGCCGGGCTGAGCCCGAGGTCGTCATAGTGGGCGGGCAGCCGATCGGTGAGCTGGAGGAAGCGTTCGCTGGCGTGGCGGACCATTGCCTGGATGTCGGCGATGGCCTCGTCGCGCGTGCGGCCGGCGGCTTCGAGCACCAGCACCATGTTGTCGACTTCGCCTCGGATTTCCTCCCGTTCGACGGCGAAGACGTCATTCGGCAAAATAGCGAGCTTCGTCGCCTCCTCAAGGAGTGCGCGGGCGTGTGGCGTGTCCAGGAACCACTCCGGGGCCCGCCAGCGCTCGACCCGTTCGGCGACAGCAAGGGCCAAGGGCAGTCCGGTGGTGATGCGCCGCCGCTGGAGGTATTGGTCGGCGGTCGGCATCGTGCGGCGGATGCGGTGGTCGAGATAGGCGATGAAGATCACGGTGTGGTCGTGGCGGATGCGCTTTCGCCACGCTTCCGGGGCCCGCACTTCATCGGTGCTGCCGACCAGGTTGTTGACGAGGCTGAGGAGGGCCATGTGGTCGGCGGCGAGGTCGAGGTCCTCTCCGCGGGCATAGGGGGTTCATTGGACGTACGCGGCGCCTGTCGTCATTCGTTTGCCGACAGGCGGGTGGCGGTGGCGGCTTCGGGGCCCGGTCTGCCTGCTCGCCCCGTTGGATGTATCTGTACCGCTGGGGCCGTGTCCGGACAGGCGCGGGACGTGCTCCTGCACGCGGCTGGAATGCGTCTGTGGGGAAGATCGTCTGGTGGTGCTGGAGCGGATACGCTCCGCCGGAGTGCGCACCGGCATGAGGCTGGTGCGTTTTTCGGTTGTGGAGGGTGTCATGCGAGGTTCGCGTCGGGTGGTCACGGTGGTGGCCGCGTTGGTGATGGCGGCGGGGGCGACGGCGGCGAGTTCGCCGGAGGCGGCCGTGGGTTCGGCCGTGGCGGTGCAGCGGAGCGCGGAGGCGCCCGTGGTCCGGGCGGCGGGTGCCGAAGCTGCGGAGGCCGCGGAGTGCAGCGGGGCAGCAGGGTCTTCGGGTGTCTCTCCGGCGGGGCTGATCCCGGACAGGTGCGCGGCGTGTGTTGCGGAGTTGGGGCAGGAGCTCTGCTGTCTGACGAACTGGAAGTGCTGCGGGAAGGCTGCGCGTCCGGCGGCCGAGGAGGCGGTGGCGGAGCCGAGGCGGCTGCGTGAGCAGGAGCCGCGCGGGACGCCGGTCCGTATCTAGGGACTCCGGCCTGTGTGTGGGCTGTTTTCCGGCTAATGTGGCGTTCCGGTGCGGGTGAAGCAGCCAGGTTGCGGTGACTGACGTTCTGCCGTCCCGTGCGAGTGGATCATGTGGTGCGTGTGGCCGCGCCGTCCCGCGGCTCCCACGTCCGTGTGGTGATGCTCGCGAGGAGGAAACGTCATGGCGTCAACTGTGGTGTCCCTGGGTGGTTCGTGCGGTGGCCGGCCCGGGGTGGTGGCTCTGGACAGCCGGGTCGGGGTGTTCATTCCCAGCGCGGACACCGGAACCCTCCAGGTGGCGTGGGGGACGAGAAGAACGGCTGGGGCCCCTTCGAGGACCTGGGCGCCCCGGCGGACACTGCCCCGTTCCTCGCGGTGGCCGGTGACGGCCGGGTCGGCGTCTACTACATCGGCCCGGACAAGGACGTCACCTACTTCGGACAGAATCCCGACCGGTCGGGGTGGACCGCCCCCGCCTCCACGGGCGCCAGCCTGCGCCGCTATCCGGTGGTCGCCCAGTTCCAGGACGGGCGCCCGTTGATCTTCCTGATCGGGACGGACGGCGCGCTGTGGCACGTGTGGACCGACGCGCAGGGCCCGGAGGGCTTCAAGGCCATCGACACCTTCGGCGGCGGGAACGCCGCCTCGATCGCGGTGACCCGTGGCCGTGACGGGCGGCTGGCGTTCTTCCACGCGAACACGGCGGGCGAGGTCTATGTGATCCGTGAGACCGCGCCCAGCGCCGGATGGGGGACTTCACCAAGTCGTTCGACGGCGGTCATGACATCGCCGCCGCCACCCAGCCCGACGGGCGGATCGCTGTCTTCTCCGCCGCTGACGGCAGGGCCCGCATCCATGTCGAGGAATCCCCCGGCGGCGCTTGGGCACCGGCCCTGGAGGTGAGCCTGCCCGGCGGGAAGCCCGTCCGCGGCGACTCCGCCGCCCTGATCACCGACAGCGACGGCCGCCTCTTCGCCGTCTGGGGCGGCCAGGGCACCATCGCCGTTGCCCGCAGGACGACATCAACGGTGCCGCCTTCACCACCTCCAAGGTCGCGGGCACGGAGAGCTACCTGCTCCAGCCCGCCGCCGTGGCAGGCCCCGGCAAGGGCGTCTCCCTCGCCTACACCGCACAGGACGGCACCGCCGCCTACGCCAGCCTCACCTGAGACGTGACCTGGGTGGCAGCGCCGCCGTGACCGGCACCCGGCCTGCCCGGCTTCCGCAACGCGCTCGTCCTGCGGAGGTCCGGTCCGGTCGCGTCCCGGCCAGGGCGAGGGCACGGGTGCCGGGTGCGCAGGAGGTGTCGAGTTCGGCCCGCTGACCGGCTGCCAGGGCGCGGGCGCTGCCGCGGCGGGTCGGGATGAGGGAGGCGGCGGCCTTCGCCCAGGCCAGGTCGGGGGTGATGCCGATGAAGCGGGCGAGGCGGGTCAGTTCGGCTGTGGGGTCGTCCAGGAGCTGTTCGTAGGAGAGGGTGGTGCCCTGGCCGGGCGGCAGGGAGTCCAGGAACTCCACGCCTTCGGTCACCAGGGTGGACCACAGGTCGCCGAATGCCGACAGGGGCATGGGGCGTTCGGTGATCAGGGCGGGGTCGAAGCTCTCGCCGAGGAGGGCCGCGAGGTCTGGTGGGAGATCACGGACCTGCTCGGCGGTGAGGTCCGCGAGCCGGGTGACACCGCACCGCCGGTGGATCTCCCGCAGCAGGGTGATCGCCCGGAACCCGACGTGGCGGCTCATTGACAGGGCACAGTCGGGGCCGTCGCGGAACATGTGGACGAACCGCGCCTCGGGGAACGAGGCCCGCAGGAGCGGGGCCAGCTGGTGGAATACCTCGAACGCTCCACGGCGTGGTGACGACTGAACCGGGTGCCGAAGTGGTCGAACAGGGCCCGGTGATGGTCGGCCGCAGCGCGTTCGGGCCATCCGGGCACCACAGCAGCCAGCTCGTCCAGAAGCCCGTCGGGATCGTCGGACAGGTGGGGCAGCACCATCAGCGAAAGAGCCGGGACACCCGCCGCCGAACTGTTGTAGCGGCCCTGGGGCAGCCGGTTGTAGAGGAACTTCGGCAGCGGAACCCCGCTGCGCAGCATCCGCGTATAGACCGGGGTCGGCTCGGACAGCGCACGCCAGAACCCCGCCCCGTGAACCGGCCCCTCCGGGAACGCCGCCCAGGCCACGGACGACATGTACTTGTTCAGACTCAGCACCTCGGGGTGCGCCGCCATGATCCGGGACAGCGCGGTCGACCCGCTGCGCCCGCTGCCGATGACAAACGTCAGACTTCGCATGTGCTGGTCCTCCGGACGACGAATGGCCCTTGATTTCCGAGCCGGTACGGGCCGGCGCTCACAAGCGGACCCGGTCTCCACCCGGCATCATGATCATTTCCGAGGGTAGCCGCGACCCCGCTCCCTGGTGGGGAAACGGCCGAACCGCCCATCGGCACGGCCCGGCCCGGCCCTGTTCCCCTGGACGTCACCGGACAGCGGCGGTCTGCCACGTCCGGGTCCCCCAAATGGGTGCACGTTCGCCAGAAGGTGTTCGTGCAAGTCGGTGGGAGCGCATACCGGGTCAACGCCAGCCGGGGCTCCGAGATGACGCTGCGCCCTCACCCCGAGGCCCTCCGGCCAGTTCATCGGCGGAGGCACGCGGGCCCGGCACGGTCCGGACAGTCAGGTCAAGGTCGAGGCGCCGGTTCATGTCCAGCTCGAACCGTCCGTACGGGTTCACGTGCGTCCAGAACAGCGGGGAGAGCGCGCGCCGGTCTGCTTCGGTGAGGGTGTACTTCGGGTCGGCGAGGACCTGCTGCATCAACAGCGTGTTGCGTGGACCAGGGCGGACTGGAGCAGGTGCAGCGCGAGCATGCTGACCTCCTGGGATTCCTTGTTGGTCCCAGCTAGGTCGCCGTCCTTGCCGTAGAAGAGGTCCTTGTTCGCAGAGTTCCAGTTCTCCACGACCTGGAGCCCCTCGTGGCTCTCGCGCCGCATCTCGACGTCCGCGAGGTAGTCGCACACGAACGCTGTGCGCACCGCGCGCCCCAACTCTTCGATCGCCTGGTACGTGGGGTGACCCGTGGGTGCCGCCTAGCTGTTGCCCTGTACGTGTCCGGCCGGTCAGACCAGCTTGAAAGCGGGGAACGGGACGACAAAGGATGCCTTCTCGCCCGGGTAGACATCCTCCACCGCATCGTTGCAGTTCAGGTCGGCCCGGAGACCGTGACGCTTCCATCCACCGCATCGGCCGCCGCAGGACCGACACTCAGCGCCAGGACGGCCCCCGCGGCGGCCAGTGCCGTGACAGTACGTTTCATGTTGTGCCTTTCCTCCGGGATATCCGGTATGCAAGGATGCTCCATGATCTCCGCCGTCCTGGGGTCCAGCAAGACCCTTACTGGTGGGGCGGGGGGCACTCGCGTGCGCTGTTCGTCACGCGTGCGCCCCCGGTACCACCCCCACACCGAGGACATCCGCGCCCTCCGGGGCGTTCAGGCACGTACCCCGACAACCGCCGGTGGGAGTTCTCGCTTTCGTGTCCGGGATGGTTCTCAGTTCGATGTCCGGCCTTGGGCGCTGTGGCGCGGGCCGATTCGGGTGTTTCTATGGGGCGTTTAGGAGTGGTGGACGGGTGCTGTTGCTGGACAAGTAATGAGGATTGGCTGGTCACTGGGTGAGGATTACCTGGTCGGAGAAGTGAGAGCTCCCAACGTTCCGAAGGCGTGGGCGATGTCCTCGCCGCCGGGGGCCGGCCACCGGTCCGGATGCCCGGCGGCAGCGACGAGCAGGGCCTGTACTGCCGTCCGCGCCTGCGCGGACGGCAGTTCGTCCATGACCTCGGCAGCGAGCCATTCCAGCCGGACGTCACACATCCCGAGCCCCCTGGTGATCGACAGAGGCAGCACGCTACGACGCGCCCGCCGCCCTTGCCAGGGCCTGTGGATAACCCCGCCGCGGCGGCCTCCCATCCGCTCAGGGACGCTCCTCGGGCTCGGTGACGACGAACTCCTCGCCGTTCCACCACACGACCGCCTCCCGGACTCCGTCCGGCCCACTCCGGGCCGCCCGCACCAGCTCGACCCGGCCCGCCATGCTCCAGCCGCGCACCGCCCAGTACGGGTGGGCACTGATCAGGCACGGCTGGACGGGCCTGTTGTCGAGCGTAGTTCGCCTCAGCCAAGCATCTCCGGGACGCGTTCGTCCTGAAAGGTGAACTGCGGTCGCTTTCCTGGCGCTGGGGGAGCTCCGTCGAAAGTATGGCGGGCGGAGTCCGGTGCACGGGCGTTGATCCCGGAGCCGTGAATGTGCGTCTTCATCTGTTCGGTGTGGTCTGGCTCTGCGGGTTTCATCGGCTCCGAAACGCAAGGCAGGTTGTTGGGCAACCCGTCTCTTCGGCATGAACCAGGAGGACGCGTGTCCGTCTCGGATGACCCTACCGGGGGCCCCGCGGTCGAGGAGGTGCAGCCGCTGCATTGTCTTTCGTTCGCGGAAGTGGGGCCGCCCCGGCGGACCTCTGTCCCCAACGGAACAGAGGTGTGGCTGGTCACCCGGTACAGCGATGTCCGGCAGGTTCTGATGGATGCCCGGTTCCAGCGGTCTCTGCTGAGTGCTGAGGATGCCCCGGCGCTCACCGGCACTCCGAACCTGCTGGACGCCCCGGGCGGATTGATCAACATGGACTGTGCCGAGCACCTGCGTCTGCGCCGTGTGGTGCAGCGGGTGTTCACACCGCGGGGCGTCAAGCGCCTGCGTCCGTGGGTGGAGCAGGCGATCGACCGGCTGCTGGACGAGCTGGAGGAGCGGGGTTCGCCGGCAGACCTGATGGCTGGCTACGCCGCGGCGGTGCCGAATGCGGTGATGCGGCATCTGATGGGTGTGCAGGACCTGGAGGACGATCGTCTCAGGCGCTGGGCCGAGCATGCCGTCTCCGATACCTCGCGCAGTGCGGAGGAAGTGGCCGCCGGCCTGAGGAATCTCATGGAGTTCTCCGCCGATCTGCTCGCGGAGAGGCGAGCGGCGCCGGGCGAGGACCTGGTCAGCACCCTGGCCCAGGCTGCCGATCAGCAGGGCGGGGTGCCAAAGGCGCATCTGGCCAACCTGGTCGGGGGGCTGGTGGTGGCCGGCCACGACACCACGATGACGATGCTGGGCAACTCGCTCCTCTACATTCTGGGTGAACGGCCCGAAGTCTGTCAGCGGCTGGCCTCCTCAAAGGAGGCCGCCGGTGCACTGGCCGAGCGGTTGGTGCACCTGATCCCGCTGGGCAGGAACCCGGAGAAGCCGGGCTGCCTGCGCCGGGCGGCGCAGGACACCGAGATCGGGGGCGTCCTGGTCAGGGCGGGTGAATTCGTAGCCGCTGACATCGGCGCCGCCAACCGCGATCCGTCCGTTTTCACTGGCAGCCCGTTCGACGACCTGTTCGCCCCGCTGGAGAGCCCGACCCTTTCCTTCGGCGGAGGAACGCACTACTGCCTGGGCATCTGGCTGGCCCGCGCACAGCTGGAGATAGCTCTCCACCGGCTGGCTGCCCGGTTCCCCGGCCTCCACCTGACCATTGCGGTGAGGGAGACGGAGTGGCGGCTGAGCACGACGACCCGCAGCCCGCTTCGCCTGCCGGCCGCCTGGTAAGAGGTCGTTTTCGTCCGATGTTTCATCCCGAGATGGGATGTTCTGTGGCCTTCTTCGGGTCGCGCCAGGAGATGGTGTTCTCATTGGTGAGGCGGCGGGCCATGAGGTCGGTCATGGCAATGTGGATCACGGCTTCGGAGCGGGCGGGCAGGGTTTCG
>NZ_JBIASS010000057.1:0-14267 GCF_042890955.1 Streptomyces sp. NPDC001933
GGCTCGACCGACACACCGCCGATCACCAGGAAGAATCCTCCGCGCAGCCAACCACATGATCAACCCCCGAAGGACTTCCGACGTTGACCACTTAGTTTGATCGAGGCGGGGGTGGAATCTGCTACCCCCGCCCCACCGTGCGTTGCCGTGGAATCGAACCACGCTAGCCGTTGCCGGCGCAGGCTTTACAGCCCGCTTGCCTCCCAGGGCTCAACGCTCGCAGCTCCCCGTCGAGGATTCGAACCTCGATTTCCTGATCCAGAACCAGGCGTGCTACCAGTTGCACCAACCGGGAATGCACTGTCCGGCCTGAACTATGAAACCCTGACGTCGGCTGGAGTGTCACCTGGTTTTCCCCGAGTGCAGGGATCTCGCCCCGCCTACGACCGCCCACCCTTCCGAACCGTGACGTCCGGGTGTTGGCCGTCGCGCCACGGTGGCAGCCCCGAGCGCAGCTCGTCGAGTAGGACAGACGCTCTCCAGGAAGAGCGTCGAGCAGGTCGGCCTGGGCGGCGCGGATGCTGTGCGCGGGATCCTGAGAGCCCGTGCCAAGGGCACGGCTCGCCGGCCTGACCTCGGCTCGCGTCCTGGTGGTTGGTGGGGTACCGGTAGTTCTAATAGTGGTGAACGGGCAACGGATGGAGGTGTCCGCGCCCGAATCGGCTGCTGAACTAGACGACCTCAGACTGCTGCCCACCAGATTCCGCGCTTGGTGGAGCTGAACGCCGGTCGGCCGACTGACCCGCACCGGCCCCCCGCACCGACAGCTGGACGAAGAAGGCCGGGCCCCCCGCTTGAACGCGACGGGAGCACCGACGTCAGGTGTTCGTGAGCAGCGCCGAAACGGCCGTCTCCGTGACTACACCCGTTTCGCCCCTGAACCCTGCGGCAGCGATCCCCTGGCCCTGTCATGGGGAGAACCGGTACGGTCCATCAGCCTCCAGGACGGGAAGATCACCGGGCACAGCGTGGCAAGCAGATACACACCGCCAACCGCCAGCAGCGCGGATGACAAGCCGACCGAATCCACGAGGAAGCCCGCGGCCAGTCCGCCCAGCGGAGTGACCAGCTGGACCGAGGCCGTTGTCGCGCTCAGCACGCGGCTGCGCAGGTCCTCCGGCACCGTCTCATATGTCACGGTGGCCATGATGGGGTTGAGCACACCGAAGGCGAGCCCCTCAACCGCCATGATCACGGCCAGCGGGGTGAAGGTGTCGGTGAAGGCGGCCACCACGAAGCGCGGCAGGCCCCCGATGAGAAAGGCGATCGTGAACACGGGCCACCGCCGAAAGCGGTTGCCCACCGCCCCATGGACCAGCGCCCCCGTGAGAGCGCAAACCCCGAACGCCGCGTTCAGCAGACCGAGATCGATGGCACCGTCAAGCTCCTCACGGGCATGCACGGGCAGGAGCACGGCGCTCCATCCCTGATCGAGGCCCCTGGTGACCAGCGTCATCAGGCACAGGCCCAGCAGCAGCGGCGTCGCCGCCACGAAGCGGTAGCCTTCCTCGAGTTCACGACGGTAGGCCCGCAGCGACGTCGGCTCGGCCCGTCGTTGAGCCTGCGCCTCGGGCAGGCCACGCACTCCGAACGCGAACAGTGGCGCGGCCACGGCGAAGGTTGCGGCATCCACCAACAGGACGTTCTCGGCTCCGAGTACGGCGATCAGCACACCTCCGAGAGCGGATGCCGTCAGCGCCGCACAGCGTGCCGCTCCGTCGTACAGCCCGGCAGCCCTGGTCAGCGGCATTCCGGCGCGTTCGGCAAGCGTGGGCAACAGCACGCCGCGAGCGGTTGCCCCCGGCGCACGGGACAGCCCTGTCATCGCCATCAGCACGCACAGCATCCAGAACTGCAGGATGCCGGCGAACTGCAGCAGCGGGATCGCCGCAACGGCAACTCCGCAGGCGAGATCCGAGGCGACACTCACCCGCCGTCGCCCCATCCGGTCGATGACCGGACCGGTGACGAGCGCGGCGAGCACTGCGGGCAGCAGTGTGCAGAACGCGACGATCCCCGCCCTGGCGGCGCTGCCCGTGCTTTGCAGCACGAACCACGGCACGCCCATGTATGTGAGGCAATTCCCTGCGATCGAAACGAGGTTGGCGGCAAGAACCGTTGCCAGAGGACGGCGATCAACCGCCCCGGAGTTTTCGGACACCACGGTGGTCTCCCATAGGGGAAGCGCCCACCGTGAACGAAGTAGGTCAGCCGGTGGGCGAAGCGAAGTGGTCAGCGTCTGGCGCGCATGACGAGGCGCACCGCGGTGCGGTGTTCACAAGCAGCGCCTCCAACACTTCGCCGGGATGACCACCCGGCACCTCCACGCATTGTGACGTCGAGTACCGGCCCTCCGCAACGACGATCCGCCACAATGAGCGAGCTCGCACAGGGAATTGAAGCCTCCAAACAGGTCGGAAAGCTGGAGAGTAGCGTCCGAGCATGTTGATGGGGTGCCGTACGACTGGCGAGAGACGAGCCACGTCCTCGTAGCGTTCGTAGAGCTGCCCCGATCGGTCCTCCTCCCCCCGTTACCGTCTTCGTGGCTCCCTCCGGATTCCTCATCCCACCGGCATACCGCAGGGATCACGAACCGTCACTCCCCGACGACAACCCGAAAACCTCAGTAGCTACTAGGTCGACCAGCGCTGCCCGGAGGGGCCGCAGGAGGGTGTCCTTGGCCACCGCCATGCCGAGTTTCCGGGCGAGCCGTGACCCGGGCCTGCCGGCCAGAACTTCGGCGACTCGGGCCAGCTGCCCGTACAGCACTGGGGTGTATCGGGCGTGCGGGCGGGTCAGGCCTGGTATCTGCTCGGCGAATGTCACTGCGGGGCAGTCGGCAGCGAGGCACTTGAACCTTCGTATCAGCAGTGTGATTACGACAGGCAGCCCGCCCAACCGAGCGTCTGCCAGGCGCCGTTCGTACCGATCGTGCACGCTGGTCGAGCTCCTCCCACACCGCGGACATCGCGCCGACGGCGTACGAGAACGCGTACGTAGGGCACCCCCCGTCCACGCACCGCTGTACGGACTTGATTTCCACTTCCGACAGATGCGGCAAAAGCCGCTGCAAGCCCCCTGAACTGCACACCCGTACAAACGATCAACCAGGCACCGCGTCACAAGATCAGCGACAGACCCCGTTGGTCCGTACACAACTGGGGAGAAAAGTCCGTACGCCGACAACAGGGGCGGCCGCCTGATGGACAGCCCGTTCCGGGGGCGGGCGGAGTGTCCATGGTGGCCGAGGGCCAGCGGGTGGTGCCGTCAGCGAGGGGTGAGGAGGCAGAACTCGTTGCCCTCCGGGTCGGCCAGAACCGTCCAGGAGATGGCGCACTGGTCGATACCCGGGTCGGTGGCTCCCAGGGCGCGCAGTCGGGCTGCCTCTGATGCCAGGTCGTCACCGGGGTAGGGGCGGACGTCGAGGTGGACGCGGTTCCACACGCTCTTGGTGTTCGGGCTGCGGAGGAATTCCAGGTAGGGGCCGACGCCTTTGGCGGAGCGCATGGTCGCGTGGTCGTCGGTGACCTCGTGCAGCGCCCAGTCCATCGCCTCGCCCCAGAACCGGGCCATCTCTCGTGGGTCGGTGCAGTCGACCACCACCGCGGCGATCGGCCCGGTGTTCCGGTAGATCGGGCGGGGCTCCAGGACGCAGAACTCGTTGCCCTCCGGGTCGGCCATGACCGTCCAGGGGGCGTTGCCCTGACCCACGTCAGCGAGCGTCGCGCCGAGATCCTTCAGGCGTGCGACCAAATCCGCCTGATGGGCGGTCGAGGTGGTGGCCAGATCAAGGTGCACCCGGTTCTTGACCGTTTTGGGTTCCGGGCGGGCGACGATGTCGATGCAGACGGCCGCGGGGTCGGGGTAGGCGAACCCCACGGGTTCGAGGTTGGTCACGCCGGGTCCCTCGCTGTCGACACCCCAGCCGAGTGCCTCCGCCCAGAACCGGCCGAGCACGGAGTCGTCCTGGGCCTTCATATTGATCTGCACAAGTCGTGTTGCCACGCCGCAGATCCTAGATGATCAGTTCCAAGGGGTCAGTGGTCATACGAGGTGAGCGAGCGGAGGGTGTTTCGTCCGGTGTGTTCGTTGTGCCAGATCGCGGCGGTCAGCGCGAGGATTCGTTGCATGACGCGTGCGATGACCCCACCGGGTTTTGAACGCCCTCGTTCTCGTCTCCGCAGGCGCCCCTTGGGATTGATCACCTACATTGGGCAGCATGTCCGCGAGTCTGTTGCCACAACATCGAATCCTCGACACTGAGCAGGCCGAAAGGATGTTCGCGGTGTCGGCCGACGTCGGGTATCCGTACCGGGATTTCGCTCGCGAGCAAGAGATTCGCCTGTACCCCACCGGTCTGACCGTTGACGGCGACCTTGTCTCACGACCACCCGTCATTGACTGGAATCCCTGCAACATGATCGTGGCGGGGGACCTGACCGTCGATGGGGACCTGTCCATGTCGTCCTATGGTGGCGGCTGCTTTCTGCTGGTGACTGGAGACCTGCGGGCACGTAACATCTTCGTCGCCGGAGAGCCGAACGTGGTGGTGCGCGGTGACCTGACTGTGTCGAACGGCGTCTTTGGTCAAGACAACTACGGCATCCTCGTCGTCTGCGGACGCACCACCGCCCGCATAGTCATCAACACCTCCGGCTTCAACATGGTGTTCGCCGAAGATCCCCAGGCGTTCGTCATGGGTCATCCGAACCGCCAGAACGTCGCGAGCGATATCGACGACGAGCTGGAGCTCGAAGACGTCTTGGCCACCGACCTTCTCGACCATGGCGTCGCCAACGTCCCAGCGATCCGTGCGGCGTTGGTGGCCGGACGGTCGATCCTGCGGCCAGGCATCTCCAGCGACGCATCTTGACTGGCCACCCGGAGGCCACTGACGCCAAATTGCTTCGCCGGCCGTGGCCTGGTGCTGCTTTGCGGCAACGGCGAGCGCTCGTACGCGCAGGCGATCCCTTGGAATCGATCATCTAGGCCGGTCGACGTTGCACGGCGTCGGCGATGACCGCTGTCACGAGCTTGTTGACGGCGGCCGTGGTCGGCGGGCCGGAGTCGCGGTCTGCGAACAGGAGGTGCCTGTGACAGCCGACCTCGCCTGCCTCGCCAACGGGCCGGGCCGGTTGTCAGTGCAGGCCACTACCCTGCCCCGCATGGCAGTTGACCCTGTTGACCCAATGAAGAGCGACCCCGATCGTCCCGGGACGGGAGGCAGCCGGGAGCTGCCGACCGCCGCCCGGGGTGTCAGGCAGATCCTCACCGAGCTGAACGACGACGACGGCGCGACCGACGCGTTCTGGCGGCTGCTGGAGCGCAGCACCAAGGTGCTCGGCGATCAGCATGGTTCGGTCCGGACTCTGACGGGTGATCAAGAGCTGTGGGAGCCGCTGCTCCACCAGGGCGACCTCGTCGTCACCGGCCATCTGTATGTGCCGACGGCGATCGTGGTCACCGGCTCGCTCACCGTCGGCGGCTGCCTGTACGACCGCGAGGACGGCTCCCGGATCGTCGTCGGCGGGAACCTGACGGCGCGCGCGGTGTTCAGCGCCGGCGACCTGCTGGTCCGGGGCGATCTCGGAGCGGACATCGTCTCCTGCGTCTGCCTCGACCCCCGTACGACCGCCACGGGCACCGTCCGGGCGCGGCTGGTCCTGGAGGAGGACCCGGGGGATCGCGGGGCTGCCACGGTGGACGCCGGCATCCACCTCGACTACGACACCTACCGCCTGGGATGGGACGACCGGGAGGGCCTGCGGGAGCAGCTGCGCGCGCTGCTGGTGGACGAGGTCTTCACCAAGGACGACGACAGCGACGGCGACGACGAGTTGCGCCTGGACCGGTACGAGGTGTTCGACCGGCTGCTGGCGGAGGAGCGAGTGTTCCACGACGATGCCAGCTGACCGGCCCGCCGCCCCGTGGGCACGGCTACGCACGGTCGTAGACGACCGTACGGACGTCCCCTGCGCCCAGTGCCTCGGTGACGAGGGGTTCCACGCGGTTCCAGGTGCCGCCGGCCAGGCCGCAGCCGATGCGGGGCATGTGCACCGAGGCGTGCAGTCGTACGGCGTGCTCCGCCAGGGTGTGCAGACACTCCCACACCGCGTCGTAGCGGATGGGCGGGCCACTGTCGGCGGGCTTGGTGCCGGACTCGGTCCGGATGCCCTCGCGGGTCCGGATGCCGTGCCGGCCGACCATGTTCGCCACCGACAGGGCGGGTTCGCGAGCCGGAAGCCCGAGGTGGCACGGTCGCGGTACAGCGCCGGAACTCCCGCTCGGGCTCGGGCCGGCGGCGGGAGATCGCCCGGTCGATGCCGGCTCCCCAGGCGCCGATGTCGTTGGGGACACGGGCGATGGTCTTGTTGCCGTCGGCCTCGGGCGCGGCGGCGTCGCCGTTGACGAAGTCCACGGGCAGCACTCCCTGGTGGTGTGGGCGGGTCGGTGGGGCGGGTGCTGCGGTGAGGGGCCAGGGCATCTGCCAAGCCCCTGGCCCTGGGCCCCTCACACCGCACCGAAGCGGTTACGGGGTGTCTGGCCGGCCGGATGCGGGCGTGGTCTCGTGGTAGCCCGCCCTCTCCTTCTTCGCGATCAGTTTGGCCGCCTTCCCTGCCGCCCGCGCCGGGTCGGCGTAGCGCCGGGTCTCCACGGCGCCGACCGCGCCGACCTTGCCCTCGCGGGTGGAGACCACGGAGTTGGCCGGGTCGTGGAAGAGCTCCCAGAAGCGGGCGGGCTTGCCCTTGCGCCGCAGCTCGAAGTGGCGGCGCTCGGCGTCGGGGTTGAGCCGCTGGCCGTGGTAGAGCTGCGCCACCACGGGTGCTGCCGCCTCGACCACACCGGCGAAGTCGCTGAGGAACCGGGTGGCGAGCATCCATGACAGCGACTTCTCCCACCAGAAGCCCCCGGGGGCGTCGTAGTCGGTGTGGGTGAAGACCCGTCCGTCATCGCCCTCCTGGTCCGCGACGACGGTGACGAGCAGCGGATCGCCGTCGCCGAACAACTCGACCAGCGCATCGAGCGCCTGGCCCAGCTCCCGTGCGACGGGGCGCCGGGCCAGCATCTGCGCCGGGGACAGCACACACATCCCCTTCCCGCCCGCCACGGACCACCGGGCGTGGCCGGCCCCCCGCCAGAAGGCGCGCAGCACCTCCGGGACCGGGTGCCGGCGTTCGGCCTCGAAAGCGGCGATCTCGTCGTCGGTCACGCCCGACCCCACCTCGACCTGCAACCCGACCTTGTCGATGAGGCCGCCGTAGCCGTGGGCGGTGAGGTACTCGGTGATCTCGGTGAGGGCTTGGGCGTGCCAAACGGCGTCGCGGGAGTCGTCGCGGATACGGTCCCTGATCCACTGCCGTACCGTCATGTCCTCGGGCCGCAGGTAGTCCCCGTCCCACTCCAGGCAGCTGAGGGAGGCGTTGCGGTCCCGCTGGGCTTCCATCTCCCACCGCTGGTGCGCGGCGATCGCCTCGGCCTCGCTGGCGTACCGGGGGCCGAACCGTTCGGCCGTGCCGTCGAAGACGCTGAGGTAGCTGCTGCCGCTGCCGCCGCCCTTGGACGGGGTGTAGTAGGTACGTACGACCGCGCCCTTGTCTGGCACGTACCAGGGACTCGACTCGGTCATCCCGCCCGCCTCGGTGCTGCTCCTGAGCCACGCGAACGCCTCGGTGGCGGCATCGGCATCAGGAAGGACCAGGCCGAGGCTGTTGACGGATCCGGTGTTGTTGCCGCCCCAGCGCACGGTGATCCGGTCGCCGTAGCGGACGGTCTCGGTGTAGTGAACC
The DNA here is from genome assembly GCF_042890955.1 of Streptomyces sp. NPDC001933. NCBI lineage: Bacteria > Bacillati > Actinomycetota > Actinomycetes > Kitasatosporales > Streptomycetaceae > Streptomyces > Streptomyces sp. NPDC001933. The sequence continues at coordinate 7,788 of NZ_JBIASS010000057.1, forward strand.
GCCCGGCGGTCCCAGAACAGCGCCCGCTCGGACAGTTCGGTGGCCCCGGTGAGGAACTCCCCCATCATCCCGTACCCGGCGGGCCGGACCTCGAAGGGCGGCTCGGCAAGCTCGTACCCGTCGAAGACATGGACCGCGCCTTCCATGTCGAGGAACCAGACCTCGCCGCTTTCCCGGTCGTGCAGGACCCTCCACTTCACGGTCGTCCCGGCCAGGATCCCGAGGCTCTTGTCGGAGATCTTCCGGCGCGGCCTGCCGACGGCACGGGCGGCCACTCCCTTGTCGAGCAGGCGGCGCCGTTCGGTGTCGGCCTCCCCGGACAGCACCGCTGCCAGCCGCTTGGCCTGCTTCTTCTGCTCCAGCGGGTTCGTCCACCGGTTTCCGCGGGCGTGGTCGTCGGGCGCCAGCGGCTGCCCGTCGAAGGAGGCGGCGAACGCGTGGGCAGCGCGGACCAGTTCGTACTCCTCGGCGGCCAGCGCGGCATCAATGCCCGTCACGAGAGCGTACTTGAAGAAGCGCCGCGCGGTCTCCTCCCGCGGCACCGGCCAGCCGATGAGCTCCCGCAGCAGGTCCACCTTCGGCGGGCCCTGCTTCACAAAGTCGGCGAGGGCGTAGCCGTAGCAGCCTGCGGCGAGGCCATCGCGGCGGTCGCGCAGCGCGGACATCGTCTCGCGGTGGACCTCGTCGGAGAAAATGTTGCCGATCGCGTCGCCCATCCGCCAGTATTCGCGCCGCTCGGTGAACAGCCGCTCGATCAGCGCGGTCCGTGAGCGGGGCGTGTTCATGTTGCGCACCGCGGAATACAGGTTCGCGACCACGTCGTCCAGGAGGTCGTCCTCGGTCTCACCGTGGTCGAAAACCTTCCCGCCCTTCGCCGTCGAGGCGGCGTAGCGCCGGCCGTACTCGTCCAGCGCCTCGATCAGGTACTCCTGCGCGCCCACGTGGTCGAAGCGGTACAGCTGGTGCCCGGCAGCGTTCCGGGCGTGGATGTTCGGATGGGTGAGCCGGTTGGCGACCATGGCGCGGGCGGCCCGTACGGCCTGCTCGTCGCTGAGCCGGGGCAGGACGTAGGTCTCCTCCTCGAACGGGCAGAACAGCTCGGCCCACAGCGGGTCGATGGTGGTGCGCGAGGCGGGCAGCTCCGCCAGGCGCATCAGCTCGTCAAAGACCTGCGGCTTGTGCGCGATCGGGGCGAGGGCCTTGAGGACCTCCTCCTTCATGTCCTCGACCGTCATGGTCGCCATGAAGTCGCTGTCGTCGGGCTCGGCCGTGTGCTGCAGGATCCGCAGCAGCACGCCGACGAAGGGGTGGTCGGCGGAGGTGATGCCGTCGGCCACCTCGGCAAGCACCTCGGCCTGTGCCGGGGTCGGCAGCGCCTCGAAGCCCTTCGCGGCCAGCTCGGCACGGTCGGCGTCGGTGCTCGCCAGGACGGTACGGATCGCCCATGCGCTCACCTCGGCGGCGTACTGGTCCACATCGGCGCGGTACAGGACCCGCCGGGCGACCACCCGCGTCAGCTCCGGGTCGTCGATCCGGGCGGTGATCTCCGCGCAGTCCTGCGTCGTTGCCAGCAGCTCGTCGAGGACCGGTACGGACGCCTCGGCGAGAGCCCGGGCCCGCTCCAACTCGTCGTCGGGCATGAACAGCTCGCGCCCGGCCAGTTCCTGGGCCCTGCCGACCAGGGCGATCACGCGCCGGTGGTACGGGTCCTTGGCAAGCAGGAAGCGGGCGACGGACGCCAGCGCGTCGGCGTCCCGGATCATGCCGTGGACGAGCCACACCACGCCCAGCACCTCCATCCAGCTCGCACCGGTGCCGAGCACGGCGCGCGCGAAGTCGTCCGCGTGAGGACTGTGTGGGCGGCCCGCCCGCCCGTCGAGCACGGCGCGTACGGCGGAGGTGCCGGGTGCTGGCTCCATGCGTACGGCGGCTGCCGCGACCTCCGCCTCGGTGAGCGTGCCGGCCTCCAATCCGTCGTACACCAGGCCGAACTTGAACAGCGGCCGTACGCCGGGGGCGATCTCCAGGGAGACCAGCGCGGCGGGTGCCCGCCGATCCCGCTCGGTGGCCGCGTACAGCAGAGCGAGCGAGCGCCGGGCCCGGAAGCCGGGGACGACCGGCAGGTCCCCGTCGAGCGGCAGCTCGCCGAAGGCGGCGGCGAACTCCTCGACCAACGGCTGGCGTTGGCCCTGCGGGCCGATGGCCGCGAGTACGCGGGTCCGCCACTCGTCCATCGCCAGCAGAACGGTGTGCAGCAGCCAGTAGACCGCGAGGTGCGGATCGGCGGCGAGGTGGGGCAGTTCGGCGCGCAGGGCGGTTTCGGCGGCCTGGTCCGTGGGCCACGCTGCGCGCAGATGCCCGGCGGCGTTCCGGGCGAGTTCCTCGTCGCTCTGGATCGGCTTGCCCTGCCTGTCGTGCAGGGGCTGTGCCAGCAGCCACACCAGCCACTGGTAGCGCTCGGCCAGTGCCGCGGTGGCGGGTATCTCGGACGGCGTGTCCCGGCGGTCCTGGCGGTCCGTGCGGTAGGCGTCGATGAGCTTGTCCTCGTCGCCGCCCGCGTCGAGTTCCTGCTGGAAGGAGATCCAGTCCTCCAGCGAGTCGAACCTCTCGTAGATCTCGCGCGTCTCGTGGTCCTGCCACCACACGCGACCGTCCCCGCGCACGTCCAGCAGCGTGTAGTTGTCGCCCTCGTCGTCAAGGACGAAGAAGCCCGCGAGGGTCTTGTCGATCGCGCCGAAGTAGGAGCAGTTGGCCGTCAGGTGGGCCTTCACCAGACCGTCGTGGTGCGGTTCGGTCAACTGCTCCTCGGACGCCTCCAGCATCCGAGGCGTGATCGGTAGCCCGTAGAACCGGCTGATCTGGTCGTGGCTTCGCATCGTCGCTCCTCCTCGGGGGATCGGGCGATCCTCGCACAGGGCGCCCACCGGAGGGATCCGTGGAAATACCCAAGCCGGGTACGGAAGTTCACCGCCGAACTCCCGGGCAGCGGGCCGGCCGCTGCGCTCCTTCAAGGGCTGGGGCGCGGACCTCTGCCTCCAGCGACTCACGGACGGACGGGGGGCAAGGTGGCCGGATGCGGGACCTCGGTGCGGAGGCCGTACAGACCGGAGCGGACTTCGACGAGGCCAAGGACGCGGCCCGCGCATACGCCGCCACCCGTCCCGGCTCCGTGTTCGTGGAGGAAGGCGACGAGCCGCTCATCGCCGAAAGCGCGGGCACCATCGCCGTCGAGCCGGCCCCGCTCGGCCTCGACACGCTGCTCGTCCCGGTCGGCAACGGCGCGCTCATCAGCGGCATCGGCTGCTGGGCGAAGGCCCGCTCACCCCGCACGCGGGTCATCGGCGTGTGCGCGGCCGGCGCACCGGCGTGCCCAAGGCCACTGGCCCGGTGCACACCATGGCGGACGGCATCGCCGTACGAGTACCCGTGCCGCGGCCGTCGCGTGGATGCGCGAGTACGTCGACAACGACGTGCTGCTCGTCGACGAGGAGGACATCCGCCGCGCTCTGAGGACGGTACGGGACACCCTGGGGCTGATCCTGGAACTCTCGGGCGCGTTCGGGATCGCCGCGGGCCCTGCGTCACGACCTCGGCGCCGGCTCTCTGGGCACGATCCTCTGCGCCCGGGGCCCCAAATCGACTGAGCCTTTTCCAACCTCAGGTTGAGGCGTGGTGAAGAACGAGGACGGTCTTCACGATGTCGGTGATCCGGTTGGTGCTGCAGCGGATCTTCCGCAGGAGGCGCCAGCCTTTGAGGGTGGCCATGGCCTGTTCACCGAGGCAGCGGATCTTGGCATGGGTGCTGTTGTGGCGGCGCTTCCATCTCTTGAGGCGGGGGCCTCGGGACGGTACCCGGTCCACGGCCAGCACCAGCCGACCGTCCGCCGCCCTCGGCAGCGGCATCCCGGCCAGGGCGCGACGCAGCCGGGCGACATCGATCCGACCCTGGTTGAGCCCGCCGTACAGAGCTCCGTGCCCACGGCGGTGTTCAGGCGCGAGCGCGAGATCGACCAGTGTCCGCACCGGCCCGTCCGTGCACAACAGCGCGTTCGAATAAATCGAACAACGCGTCGCCCCGCGCGGTCAGACACGCGTACAACTCCGGCCGGAAGTGTGACACTTCCGCAAACGCATCCCCAAGGACGCCCTGACGCACCAGACTCACGGCCACGGCCTTCGCACTGTTCCTATGCCTCTGTGACGGAGCACATGATCAGACGAGGGCCGCCTCAGCATCCGGCGAATGCCCAGGCCAGCGGCCCAGTTCGAAGCGCACTCGACACCGGAGGGCAAGAACAGCTCAGCGGAAGGGACCGTCGGGTGTGAAGGCGTGGGCAGCGAAGCGCTTGCCCATCCGGCGGTACGCGGCGGCGGTGGGGTGAAGGCCGTCGGTCAGGTCGTCTGTCTCGTCCGGGCCGAGCAGTGCTCGTCCATCGAGACAGTGGAGGTGGGGATCAGATGCCTGTCGTGCTGCGGCGATCCGGGCCAGCTCGGTGCGGACCACCGTCAGCGACAGCGCGCCGTCGGCCACATCGGTCGGGTCGCCCAGGGCGGTGATCCTCCCGTCCGGTCCGGTCCTGGTCGGGCCGGGAACCTGCTCAAGGGCCGGGCAGCTCACCGGGGAGATCAGCAGCAGCGGGGTGTCCGGGTGACCGTCCCGGATCGTGTCCAGAAATCCGTGTACCGCCGGGCCGAACGTCCGCAGCCGGAAGGCGGACAGGCTCACGATGTTGATGCCCACCTTCAGGCTGATCAGGTCGGCTGGCGTGTCGCGGATCGTCCGGGCGACGTAGGGGTCCAGCAGTGCGTTGCCCGCCTGGCTGAGGTTGATGACCTCCACCCCTCCGAGCGCGGCTGCCACCACCGGCCAGGTCCCGGTCGGACCGTCAGCCTCGATACAGTGGCTGATGGAACTGCCGTGGTGCACCCAGCGGCGCCGCCCGTCCTGCAACGGCGCCAGCACGTCGCCGTCGGCGCGCAGTGCCACAAGTTCCGTAGGGGTCTGCTGCGGAAGCCACAGCTCGACGTTCTTCATGCCAGCCGGCAGTCCGGCGAACCGTACGGTCCCGGGTTTGCCCGGGATGAGTCGCTGTGAGGCTCCAGGGCCCGCCATTCTCAGCACGTTGCCCACCGGTGCCTGCCGGCGCCCGGCCAGGGCACCGTCCACCAACAAATCCAGCATCCCGGTCGGGCGAGGGTGGGGGTCGGCGGCGAACTGGCCAGTGGAGGTGAGTATCTCCAACTCCAGTGCGCGTGCATCGGTGCGGAACACCAGCCGCACTCCCGAAGGCATCACGGTCACCCCGTAGACCGACGGGTCCTGGTACTGCTCCTTGGTCCACGCGGGCAGCCGGCGCGGCATCACCCCTGCCGCTGTGGTCTCCAGGTCCAGCGCACCCCGTAACTCCACCGGCCCGCCCACCAACGGGACCGTCCGCATCGTCACCGTCACCGCTCCTGTCCCGGGTCGATGTGTTCCGGAGATGACATCGGCCCGGTGCCTCCGTGGTTCATCGGCGCCCGCCGAACTCCCAGGCGTGGACCTCGATGTCCGCGTACCGGTCCGAAGTCAGGACGGCGCGTGCCGCGTCCGGGTTCGGGGCCCTGAGCAGCACCGCCGTACCCAGCCATGTGCCGCCGTCGTCGGCCAGCAGTGGCCCGTACGCGATCAGTTCGTCCTGGTCGGGTGGCGGGGTGAGGTCTGCGGCGGGGCCCTCGCCGAGGCCGAGGACCAAGTACTGGCTGCCACTGCTTCGGTCACCGGGAAAGTCCCACATGGTGCGCCCCAGCACGTTGCGCCACCGGCGCAGCAGCACGTCCCGGTACGCACCGGCCTGGTAGTTGGGTTCGTCGAAGGCGAACGTGCGGGCGGCGGCAGGGTCGGGCAGATCGATGATGTGCACGCTTCCGGTAAGCGTCTCACCATCATTGGTGAAGGTCGGGCCGCGGGCGATCAGTTCCTTCGCGTACCGGTCCATGTAGGACCAGTGATTCTCCAGCAACTCCTCGCGCAGCGCGAGGGAGTCCGCCCGGTCTCGGTGGTAGCAGAAGTACTCCATGGTCACAGACACTTCCTCATCGAAGACACCGTCTCAACCGGCTTTGTCGCCGAAGACCCCGCGTTCCAAATGAAACAGCATTCCGTCAAACGGCGTAGCCACCACGGCTGCGCGGTCTCAGCCAAGTGGCATGCGCTGCTCTGCAGCCGAGTGACAGAGACCGCGTCCGGCGCTGACGTCCCCAGTTCGGGACAGCCTACAGCCGCCCAATGATCACGCACCGGACTTGAGCAGATCCCCAGGCCAGCATGTCACCTACCCAGTGATCACTAACGGATTTGCCACCCGCGCAAGACCCGCCTTGGGAGGGGCGGGTCTTCGGGGCCCGGAGGCGGGGCAAAGGTGTGCCTACGCCTCGGCGACGGCATCCATGGCGGCGGACAGCTGCTCCAACACCCTTACGGTCTCAGCGAATTGCTCC
>NZ_JBIASS010000058.1:0-14096 GCF_042890955.1 Streptomyces sp. NPDC001933
GAGCTGCAGATACTCATCGCGACCTGGACCGGCGCCTGCCCCACTTGTCACCGCGACATGCCAGACCCCGCACCAACATGACCAAGCCCTACTAGCCGTGGCAGGCGGCAAGCCGTTCCGGCGCAGCAGCGGTCCCGCCAGATCTTGCGGCGGCCCGGACAGTCCGGGTCCGTCCGGACCCCGGCTGCCCCCCTTCGGATCCCGCGACTGCGATCCACGGACAGGGCCCTTGACCAGCGCGGACAGGCCCGGACTGTCCCGGACGTCTTGGTCTGTTGTGCGGGGGTGGGTGGCCCCGTGACGCTTCTCGTACCGCTCCGCAGCCGTTCGACGGCGTCCGGTGCGGGGGCTTCCTCCAGCGGTTCATGACCGCGGGGTGAGGCCCGGAATGCGAAGCCGCGGCGGGTTCGGCCGCCCGGCGCCCCGTGTCTCAGGAGGAATCCCGTGAACGTCTCTTTGCGTAAGACCGTTTCCCGCCGGGGGAGAGGGGCCGGCTGGTGGCTGGCTCGTGAGCCCCGCCGCTGGCCGGTGTCCGTGCGGATGGCGCTGGTGGCCGTCATCGCCGTGGTCGGCTTCTCCTTGGTGGGGCCGGCGGCGACGGCGTCGGCCGCGCCGCCCCCGCCGAGCCCGGCCTCGGACTCCGGTCGTGAGCCCAGCCGCTGGGACAGGCTGCAGTGGCAGATGTACGAGGCCTGGGTCGCGGCCGCGCTGGACGGTCACGACCCGTACTACAAGTGGAAGCTTGCCCGGCAGATCGTCGCCAAGCGCTTCTTGGAAAGGGGCATCTCCGGCTTCTCGTTCAAGGACGACCTGCCGAAATTGGCGCAGGACGTAGAGGAATTCAAACGGCGGTCGCAGGAGACTCCCGACAGGCTGCGGCGGCAGCTCACCGAGCTCGGGAACGAGATCCACGATCTGAATCAGAAGATCGACCGGGCCCAGACCCTCGCCGAGCGGGAGAAGCTCGAGAGCGACCGGGAAGCAGCCCGCAAGCAGGAAAAGGACGTGGCCAAGCGGTACCGGACGCTCATGGAAACCCAGCCGGACGCGGAACGCGTGGCGGCGAGGATCCAGGGCCTCGAGACGAAGATCAGCGACCTCAGGAACAAGATCACCAGTCTTGAGGAAGAGACGAAGAAGTCCCGTCCGGACCGCCGGGAGAAGCTGCGGCAGCTGAACACGGCCCGTGCGAACCTGGCCGAGGCCGAGGCCGAGCACCGCCGGCTCCAGGGACCGCCGGACGACGACAGCGACACCGGCGGCACGCGGACGACACCGCGCGACCCGAAGCAGCCTCCCAAGGGACCGGGCTCCACCAACCCGACGACCACATCGAAGGGGAGCAAGAACACGACCGGGCCCACGATCACGCCGAAGGGGACCAAGGGCACGACTGCGACAGGGCCCACGGTGACGCCGAAGGGGAGCAAGAGCACGACTGCGACCAGGCCCACGGTCACGCCGAAGGGGAGCAAGAGCACGACTGCGACCAGGCCCACGGTCACGCCGAAGGGGAGCAAGAGCACGACCGTGACCGGGCCCACGGTGACGCCGAAGGGAACTACCGGCACGACGGACCCCGCGATGTCCTGGAAGGGGTGGAGCAGTCTCAAGACACCGAAGGCCGGGTTCCGGGGCAGCACGGGCACCAACCAGATGGCTGACGCCATCGCTGGGGTCATTGCCGACGGCATCAGCCAGGACTACGCGGCCCACCTGGACCGCAGGAACCAGCAGCTGCTGGAGCAGGCACGCAAGGACCCGGCTCTGGCGAAACGGATCATCGACGACTACAACGAGATCAAGGACAACAACGGCATCGAGGTCCTCTTCCGCAGCTTCGACACCTCCAAGGGATTCACTCAGGACGCCACCCGCGAGGTCGGTCCTGAGCTGATCAAGTCCCAAAAGGCGCTCGACACCGCGAAAGCGGTCGCCGACAAGTCCAACGCGGACCCGTTCTACCAGCAGGCTCGTACCGAGTGCGGCGGGTACGACACCTGCGTCACCGACCGCACCGACAAGCTGCGCAAGCAGAACGCGAAGGCGGTCGCGGACTCGACGAAGAAGGCCAAGGAGTCGAACGCGGACCCGCTGTACCAGCAGGCTCGTACCGAGTGCGGCGGGTACGACACCTGCGTCACCGACCGCACCGACAGGCTGCGCAAGCAGAACGCGAAGGCGGTCGCGGACTCGACGAAGAAGGCCAAGGAGTCGAACGCGGACCCGCTGTACCAGCAGGCTCGTACCGAGTGCGGCGGGTACGACACCTGCGTCACCGACCGCACCGACAGGCTGCGCAAGCAGAACGCGAAGGCGGTCGCGGAGTCGACGAAGAAGGCCAAGGAGTCGAACGCGGACCCGCTGTATCAGCAGGCTCGTACCGAGTGCGGCGGGTACGACACCTGCGTCACCGACCGCACCGCCAAGCTCCGCGCCCAGAAGAAGGCAGCCACCGCCAAGGGCGACCAGCCCCGCACCACGGACGTCCACAAGACCACGACCGCCAAGACCGGCCAGACGAACGAGCACAAGACCCAGAACGCGAAGGCGATCGCGGAGTCGACGAAGAAGGCGAAGAAGTCCAACGCGGACCCGCTGTATCAGCAGGCTCGTACCGAGTGCGGCGGGTACGACACCTGCGTCACCGACCGGGTCGCCAAGCTCCGGGACCAGAAGAAGACAACCACCGCCACGACGCCTACCGGGCAGCACAAGCAGTCCCAGAAGAAGACGCAGACCCCGGACTACCGGGGCAAGGGCGGCGTCAAGGCCTCGGCAGCCTGAGCCCGCGAATCGACGCCGAGCCCGGACATCCAGGCCCCGGGCCCAAGCGCCGTCGGTGACCAAGCGTTGACCGCCACTGCGACAGCAGCCGGCGCGAGCGCCCCGGAGAAGGCCTTGTTCCGGCGATCTGAACGACATCGCGCGACAGCGGAGAGCCTCCTGCCCCACAGGGCGCCGCACTCTCGGATTGTCCTGTCAACCGATCAGGACATCCTTGGAGCCCCCGAGCATGACCAGGAAACAGGAGGTGCAGGGATGAGCGTGCAATGGACGGCAACCGCCTTGGAATCGGGCCGGCTCTCCGCGATCGAGCGATGCACGGACCTAGCGGTCCTGTCCGCTCACTTCAACGCACTGCGCTCTGGCGGCCAGGGTTACCTCGAAGTCCGACTGCCGGGCAGTGAGTTTCCCCTGCTGACCCTGGGCTTCCAAGATGATCAAGCGGTCATCCATCTGCTCGACGATGCCGGTCGGTCATCCCTTCTCGTCGGCGATGGTACTGCGGCAGCAGATTCCGTGGTTCAAGTGCCGATCATGGACGACCTGGCTGTGATCAGTGGCAACTTCGTCCTGGCTGTCGATCGCGCATGGGCACTCCTGCGCAACTTCATCCAGGAGGGTTCGCCTGACGAACTGGGTGAGTGGTGCGAGCTGTGATCACGGCCCGATAGCCAATCGAGACGACGTCTAAGCTGCTGAAGGTGACGGAGCTCAGACAAAACCACCGGGGTGCGACGGCAGACGACGGATTACCCCAGCCAGCAGATGTGACGGATCCCGCCCAGTTCGTGGCAGCAATGCGGCAGTTACGTCTGTGGGCGGGACTCAGCTACCGGCAACTGGAGCGCCAAGCCGATGCCGCGGGGGACGTGCTGCCACGCGCCACGCTCGCCGGCGTCCTGAACCGGCCGGAACTCCCCAGGGAGCAGCTACTGGCTTCCTTCGTCCGGGCCTGCGGCGGTGACGAGGACATGGTGCGCGCGTGGGTGAAAGCCCGCCGTCGCCTGGCTGTCGAGACCGAGAATTCCGCCGCCGCCGTTTCCGCCAGACCGGCGGCGGGCGTGCCCGCGCACAGCATGGAAGAACCTCTCAGTGCCACTGCCATGGAGGGCAAGGACGGCGGTCCACCTGCCGGGGCACGTCCCGGCAGGGTCCCGCAAGAGCGTTCCTGGACCGGAACGGACGGGGCATCCGCCGTGTCGGCGCCGACAGCCACACACGCTGCTGCCACGGCAGCGACGCCGGATCCCTCAACGGACGACAGCGACCCGGCTCCCCCGCAACCAAAGGCCTCGAAGCCGGCAGAGGAAGAAACCACCCCCGCGCGGGCGGCACCCCTTCACCGGCGGCCAAAGCTGGTGCTCGGGGCAAGTGCCGTAATCCTTCTCGTCACAGCCGCCGTAACAGGGATATCCCTGTCCCCCGACAAGGACACCACCAAGCCACACACACCCACGACACACAAACCAACCCCGTCAACAAAAACCAGCACACCCCCGACCCCCGCACCCAGCACCCCAGCCACAAAGGCAGCCTCCCCAGACAAGTCGGCATCAAGTCCGGCAGACCACGCCCCGCCCGGCAGCACCTCCCGAGCCACGCCTCCGGCCCCGGCCAGAAGCAAGCAGCCTTCCAACAGACCCGGGCCGCAGCCATCCCATCGGGAGCCGACCGTCTACGAACCTCCGCCGCCGATCTACACCCCCTCTCCGTCACAGAGCGAGGACCCCTTCCCGGAAGAGACCTGCTGGGACGTCACCAACGACTGTCTATGACCCCGCTCTCCCGCGACCAGCCCCTGGTGCCCCAGGCGGCATCCTCCAGAGCTGTCGGCGTACACGGGAACGTACCCAGCCGCGTACGACTGAACGTGCTCAGGTGTGGCCGCTGCGGGTCAGCCCTTCCGGCGGTAGGTTCCGGGCGGGGTGCCGTGCGCGCGTTTGAACGTGTGGGCGAAGGCGTACTCGGACGTGTAGCCCACTTGGGCGGCGACCGATCTCAGCGGCGCGTCCGATGTCCGTAGCAGTCGTGCTGCCGTGGTCATCCGCCACCAGGTCAGGTAGGCCAGGGGTGGCTGGCCGACCAGCCGAGCGAAGCGCTTGGCGAAGGGTGCCCTGGAGAGCCCAGCTTCCGCGGCAAGCTTCGCCACTGTCCACGGTGCCGCCGGGTCACGGTGGATGGCGTGGAGGGCCGCGGTGACCGGCGGGTCGTTCAGCGCGGCGGCCCATCCGGTGGTGTGGCCCCCTCTCAGGGGCCGTTCGTCGAACCAGATGCGCAGGATGTAGAGCAGCAGTGTGTCCAGGAGTGCGGGGACGGCCGCGTCCGTGCCCAGGCTCGGGGTCTCCAGCTCGGCGGCGAGCAGCTTCACCGCCAAGCCCAACTCGGCACGGCGGCCCGGGTGCGCGGGCAGGTGGATCAGATCCGGGAGGGACAGCAACAGCGGGTGGGCGCGGGACGGATCGAGCTGATAGGCCCCGCAGAGCAATACGGTGACCGGACTGCCGTCTCCGCTCCTATCGACGCTGTCCGATGCGTAGGCGTCGTACGGTTCCGGGTCGTCGGGGTCGCAGGCAGGGGTCGCCACCGGGGTCTCGGGGCTGTCGGCCAGGATGTGCCCTTTGCCGTGCGGCAGGAACACCACGTCTCCCGTGCCCAGCCGGACGGGTTCGGCGTCCTCGGGCAGGAGCCAGCAGGAGCCCTGCAGGACCACCTGGAAGCCCGCCGACCCTGGTACGGAGGAGAACTCCTGTCCCCACGGGGCATGCCATCGCACATATGCCGACCGGGGTCGACCGGTCCGCGTCACCGCGACCACATCGCTCAGTACATCCATGCCCCGAGCGTAGAGCGCGAGACGATCGCGTATGAATGGGGAAGTCTTTGCGCATGGCTCGTCCTCATCCTCCCTCGTAGATTCACGGCATGACGACGATGAAGACCGCACGCATCCACGAGTTCGGCGATGCCTCCGTGATCCACTACGACGATGTTCCGCGTCCGCACCCCGACTCCGGTGAAGTGCTCATCCGTGTCGCCGCCAGCTCGTTCAATCCCACCGAGGCTGCGTTGCGTGCCGGACTGCTACAGGCGTTCCTCCCCGTGGACTTGCCCTACGCGCTCGGCTGGGACGTCGCCGGCACCGTGGCCGAGATCGGCGCAGGGGCGGAGGGGTTCGCCGTGGGCGACCGTGTCATCGGACGGCTCGACGGCGGCGGTGCGGCTGCCGAATACGTCCGGGCGCCCGCCGCCGCGCTGACCGCGGCACCGAAGTCCATCCCGCTCGCTCACGCCGCAGCGCTTCCTGTCGCCGGCCTGACCGCGTGGCAGGCGGTGTTCGAGCACGGAAAGACGGCCCCGGGCCAGCGGGTGCTGGTCAACGGCGCGGGTGGCGGCGTCGGAGGCTTTGTCACACAGCTTGCCAAGTACGCGGGGGCCGAGGTGATCGCCACGGCTGGTGCCCGGAGTACCGAGGCGGTCCTGCGACAGGGGGCGGACCACGTCATCGACTACACCGCTCGACCGGTGAGCACCGCGCTTGACGGCCCGGTGGACATCCTGCTCAACCTGGTGCCGCTGAGCCCGCAGGACGCCACGGCTCTGACTCCTCTGGTGCGGCAGGGAGGGCGGATCGTGTCGATCGCAACCCCGATCGAACCTCCTCTCGACGCCGGCGTGAGCGCGAGGCACATGGTCGCCCGCAACGATGTGGCGGACCTGAGGGCGCTTGTGGACCTCGTCGACGCGGGCACAGTCTGCATCGACATCAGCTCATCGCGTCCCCTGTCCGACCTCGCCGACGTCCACCGTCTCAGCCAAGTGGGCCGGACCCGGGGCAAGGTCCTCATCATCCCGTGAGCCCAGGCGGCCGGACCCGGAATCCGAGTTTTGCGGACGCGCGGCTGCTGGGTACGTTCCCCCGTACCTAGCTGAGCACGTTCCCGTGTACGCAGACACCAGCTGACTCACGGACCTAACGACTGTCACGCAGAACCCTCTTGAGGCCGTCCGAGACGATGCGACGTCGTCAGCGGCGAGAGCGGCGGGAATGCCGTGGGTCCGGGCCGCGGTCAGATCGTGCACGGCTCCGGGTAGCGCGTCCGAGGCCCAGATCAGGCGGCCGGCTGGATCCGCGAGGACCTGCACGTTCATCCCGTGGTGCTTCTTCTTCCCCGAGTAGTACGGGCGGTCGGCGGCGATGCGGTCGATCGGCAGTACGGTGCCGTCGAGGATCACGTAAGCCTTCTTCCGGACCGTCGCTATGGCCTGATCCAGCGTGGGCGCGAGAGCGGCCAGGAGGTCCACGGCCTCGCGTATGTACCGGTGGACCGTCGCGATCCCGACGCGGAAACCTGCTGCGAGGCGGGCGTAGGTGTCGCCGCAGCGCAGGTGGGCCAGGACGAGCACGGCCTGCCGGCCACAGGTCAGGCGACGCCAGCGAGAGCCGATCCGTCGCCGGTGGCCTGCGAGGAGACCGGATAGGTGCTGCAGAGTGCGGCTGGACAGGTCGATACCGGACGGGTAGACAAGCACGCGGAAGCTCCTGACAGACTGGTGATCTTGGCTGAAAACCCACCCACCAGGGGCTTCATCCTGTTATGAGCCCAACAGCGTACTGCTGATGCCGGTTGAAAAGGCTCAATGTCAGTGCCGTGCTGTTCACTTGGCCGCGTGGACGCTTCAGCTCTGCGCGCCCGTCTAAACGACGCCTGGCGCGCGCCCGAATTGCACTGCCCGCTGCCCATTCATGGGGCAGGACATGTCTGTGTGCCCAGTGACGCGGAGGATATGGCCGAGTTGGAGCGCGTCGCTGCGGACGTGATTGACGGGGCGGGTCTGCCGGTAAGTGCGTGGGTCGTCGGGGGTAGGGCGGCAGGGGTGCCCGACGGTCCGCCGGTGGGCGGGGAGGGTGGGCTCCCCATCGGCGGGAAGGGCGGGCTGCTGGAACTGCGCGGGTGGGTGCTGGCCGAGCACTGGTTCGGATACGGCGTGACGGCCACCGCTGATGGCCCGCGCCGCGTCGTGGTCCTCGCCCGGCGCGCGTTCACCCGCCCGCCCGGTGCCGGGTGGGCGGCGTTGCTGCGGGAGGCCACCGGGCGGACGGAGCCCGATCGGTGCGGCGTCGACTGGGCCGCGACGGAGGCAGCGCTGGGCACCGCGCTGCCCGGTGACTACAAGGACATCGTCGACGCCTTCGGCCCGGGCAGCTTCGACGAGTACCTGGACCTGCTGGTGCCGGGTGTGCTGGGCACGGATCTAGTCTCCTGGGGCCAGGACATGGCGCGGTACGCCGACCTGTACAGGCCATACCCGGTCCACCCCGCGCCCGGCGGCGTGCTCATATGGGGGACCTCCGAGCAGGAGCTGACCTTCCACTGGCTGACCGGACCGGCCGATCCCGACGACTGGCCGGTTCTGGTGCAGTACGTGGGCGGTGAGTGGCAGCGCTTCGACTGCGGCACCGGCGAGTTCGTGCTGCGCCTGCTCACCGACCGCACCCCGCCGTTCGCCTTCCCGCCCTCGGCCGGACCGTTCCCCCACTGGTTCGCCTCATGGGAACTGCCGGAGAGCTAAGCCCTTTCTAACCCCGCTGTCAGCGCCGCTGACCATGCTCGGCGGAGCGTCTGGGCCGCCGGGACCGACTGCGGATCTGCTGGTCACGCTCCCGCTACAGATCGGTTCAGCCGCCCGCAGGCCGATGAGCAGTACATGTATGAGGTTGGAAAAGGCTCATTGACTGCCACCACCTTCACCAGCGAGGAGGGCAGCGCCGCACTCGTGGCGACCTTTCTTGCGCGCCTGGCGCGCGAAGCCGAGGGCTTCGACGACAGCGTCGGCCGCCGGGTCGCCGCCACCGCGCTCGATCTGATGGTGCTGCTCATCGACGAGCGCCGCGGACGCTCTACCTCCGAGGGCTCGCATGTCGCCGCCGCCTCTCTTGAGCGTGTGAAGGACCACGTCATGCGCAACCTCGGTGATCCAGACCTGTCACCGTCCAGGATTGCCGAAGCGCACTTCATGTCGGTCCGCTACCTGCACAAGCTGTTTCAGCTTGAAGGCACGACCGTGGGCGGCTGGATCCGGACGCAGCGACTTGAACGGTGCCGCCGGGAACTCCTCCGGCCCATGGCCAGGGAGGTGGGGGTGGCGACAGTCGCCCAGCGCTGGGGTTTTGTGAGTCCCAGTCATTTCAGCCGGGTCTTTCGCGCGGCCTACGGTATGACGCCCCGTGAATGGCAGCTCCAGGGTCGGTCCGGAGCACACTGCGGAAAAACCGACAGTGCACCGACGGAAAAGTGATATTCAGCTTTGGTGCGGGTTGGGGTGGGTGGGTGGGGGGGCTGGGGTGTTGCAAGTTGAGTGAGAATCATTCGGGGTGGTTTCGGGCGGGGTGGTAGGTGGTCTGGCCTGGTGTTGTGTCAACTTCGGTGAGATTGCCTGGCGTTGTCGCAGATGGGTGTCCGCGTCTAATGGCACGTCCGTGTTTTTGCTGGTCAGGGGTGTTCTGCCTGGTCAGAGGGGTTGGGTCAGCGGCCTCGGGTGGTGTCGTTGGTTTCGGCGAGGTGGTCCAGACGGATGGCTCCCAGAGATGTTCTGGTGATGCGTTCAGTGCCATCGAGAATGCTGGTGATCGCTGCTTGGCGGATCAGCCGGGTGAGGCTCCCGATCCGGCCTGCGGTCCGCTGGTGGAGGTATGAGGCCTGGCGGGCAAGTGTCCCTGCCCGGTGCGCACGCAGATCGAGTGCTGCCTCGACCCCCGCGATCAGTTCACGGAACGGTTCGTGTTTCCCGAGCCGTGCCGGGAACGCCCCGCATTCCACGGCCAGTCCCCGCTTGCGGCCCTTGCAAACGGCCCCTCGGTCCACCTCACGCAAAGGTGTGAAACCACCACGCCCCGCAAGAGTCGCCCACCCCCGTGACGATGGGCGAAGAACCGTTCCGCGCGTCAACTCCAGCCTTGAACGGCCGCACAATCCCATCCTCTGCGCATGCCATCGTGTCCGCCGGGCGCTACCACGCCCACCCCACCAACCGAAAGCGAGGCACCGTGAAGAAGTCCATCGCCTGCTGGACCGCAGCAGCGGCATGTGCCCTGCTCGCCCTCACAGGAACCGCCAAAGCCTCCGACGCCACCATGGCCAAGCCCAAGACGTGGTACTCCACCGCCGTCTGTGGTGTCGAGAGGATTGGAAGTGGAGACCACGGCGACAAGCAGCTCAAGGGCACCGGAAAGGGGAAGAGCAAGTCGGAGGCCGAACAGGCCGCCCAGCGAGATGTACAGGCCCAGATCAGCAAGAAGTATGGAAAGGGGTACCGGGCGCACCACTGCACCTTCCGCAGCTCCAGGCGGTAGGCCCCGCGCCCGTGGAAACACGTGAACAATAGAAAGCGTAAGAAGCTACCGAAGCGTCTTGCCGCGGCTGCCGGTGACGGACACGTCGGCCTTCTCCAGCGGCTCCTCGCCCAAGGGGCCGATCCCGACACCCGCGACCCTGACGGAGCCACACCGCTCTATCTCGCCACCGTCCAAGGCGAAAACCATTGCGCTGAGCTGCTCCTGACGGCCGGGGCCTCGCCCAACGCCGAATCCCGGGGGTGGCGCAGCGGACTGCCACTTGCCGCAGCCACTGCCAAGGCGAACCTGCCCCTCGTCGAGCTGCTGCTGTGTCATGGAGCCGACCCGCACCTGCGGGAGTCGGGGGGAGGCTCGGCGCTCGACTGGGCACAGGGCTGGAGCGAAGACACCGAGGAGCGGCAAACCGTCCTGGCGCGGCTGCGCAACCTCACCGTTTGAGCCGTCCCCACCGGACGGTCGGCACCTCCGGTTTGCCGAGTGCTGCTGGGGGTGCCCCTATGTGCTTCGTCGACCCTGGCCGGGGTTGTTCACGGGTTTGTTCTGGGTGCGCAAAGCGTGAAGTTCCCGGCAGGTCGGGTGCCGTGTAGGCAGACCTGTGGTCGATGTGGCGGGTGACCGCGTAGGTGCGGAAAGGGTGTTCGAGCAAGGCTGATCCATTTCGGCCGTGACGCTCGAATGGGCACTGTCACGTTGGCTGACCGGGTGGGATGATCTTCCGGTTGATCACGGTGGAGGGGGTTGTCCGTGGGCAGTACGCCGCCGTCGTACAAGGGGCACCGGTACCCGGTCGAGGTGATCTCCCACTGCGTGTGGCTGTACTTCCGCTTCCCGTTGTCATTCCGTGAGGTGGAGGAGTTGATGCTGCAGCGCGGCGTCATCGTGTCCTACGAGACGATCCGCCGGTGGTGTCTGAAGTTCGGGCAGCCCTACGCCAACGCGCTGCGCCGCCGATGTCCCCGCCCCGGCGACAAGTGGCATCTTGACAAGGTGGTGGCGCCGTACATGCTCACAGCGGTCAGGAACGGCGACTTCCCGCCGGCTCAACCACCGTTACGAACGCCGCCCTCGCAACTACCTGGCCTTTCTCGGACTCGCCGCCGCCCTCTGCTGCTACAAACGACTGGCCCGACTCACCACGTAGGACACCGTCTTATAGCAGCGCACCGCTATGTCGCCGAAGAAGACGTGGCCGTGCTGCGCCAGCCCCGGTATGTGGAGGAGCTCGTCAGGATCCAGCGGGACCATGGCGCTCTGCGTCAGGTCCGCGAAGAGGGAGCGTGCGTACTCCCGGCTGATGGGCATGATCGGATGGTCGCAGCCGCCACGGACAACACCCCCCAAACTGTGCGTCGTTGCCTGTCGAATGCGGGTGAAACCGCTCAGCGGCTGATCCAGCACGCCTACGATGCGGTAGTGCGGAACACGAAGGCGTTCAAGGAAGCCGTTGCCCAGACGCTCGCGGAGCTGGCTCACCGAAGGGTGACCCGCGCGCCGTCAACCGTTGAGGACACCATCGAGAAGAACATCAACACCGTGGCAGAACGGCTTGATATCCAGGTGGGCTCCGCCTGGCGGTACTTCGACGCCCCTGCATTCGCCGACCGACTCGCCCACAGCACACATTCCTTCGAAGAGAGCAGCGAGGCAGAGGGCGCCGGGCACGCACCGATGCCGCCTGTCGGAAACCCCGAACTGGCGGTGGTCCTCGCCGGAGTCCCGGACGCCCTGGCACAGAGCGGCGGCGACCTGTACGGCGTCATCGTCAACGTGGCGGTCAACGCCTGGATGGCTGGCCACATCCACGGCGAGGACGGCTGCACCGGCTGCGA
This sequence comes from Streptomyces sp. NPDC001933, assembly GCF_042890955.1. Classification (NCBI taxonomy): domain Bacteria; kingdom Bacillati; phylum Actinomycetota; class Actinomycetes; order Kitasatosporales; family Streptomycetaceae; genus Streptomyces; species Streptomyces sp. NPDC001933. Next base: position 11,971 of record NZ_JBIASS010000058.1, read on the forward strand.
CGGCAGCCGCGGTCCGGCCGGCCACGACTGGGAGGCCCGGATGCGCACCATCACCGACATGCAGCCGGACATCGCCAAGTGGTTCGACCGCGACACGTGGACGCGCGCGGTCAATGACGCCGGCTACACCGTCACCCGCCGCTGAAAGGCGAGTACAAGCGGAAGCCGGATTCCCAATGCGATTGGGCAGTGCGGAGAAGCCGCTCACCTGCGCCAGAAGGCCGAGGAACAGGCCGCCGCAAAGAAGGCCGGCAGCTGGCTCTCCCGCTTCCGCACCTGACCGGCAGGTACTTCACGGGCGTGGAACTGCCATGCCGCCGCCAGGTTGGCCGCCCACTTCGCATCCTGCGTCTGCTTCACCGGCCGCTCGTCCTCCTCGGCCGCCTGGAGCCCGAGGGTGTTCTCCAGGATCCACTGCTGTACAGCCAGCAGCTGCTCCCATCCGAACCGCTGCGCGTTCACCCAGCGTCCGAGGTCCTCGCTCTGCACGACGACGTCGCCGTCAGGGCAGTGCCGTGCTGGCGGTCAACCTGTTCTGGAAGGGCATACGGGAAGGACCCCTGGGTGAGGCGCCCGAAAAGGACTTCTCCTGCATCAGGATTTTGTGGGGGAATGCTGCCGGGATCTTGCTGCCATCGCCGTCGAGCTGGCGCGCCGGCTCCGGGCGGACAGCGCTATGCATCTGACCGCTGCCATCGCTGCCGCCGCACCGGCAGGTTCGCTGGCAGTGGTCGTCTCCGAGTGTGGGGGTTTCATGAGCATTCCCGATTACGCGCGCCGCCCGCGCCGCATCCAGCCGGTGGCCACGACGCTGACCCCCGTCGGCAAGGAGGAGGCGCTGGGGGAGTCCGCACAGGAGCTCCTCACCGACCTGATTGAATCAGTTCGGCCTCGACCTCCAGCTGTAGACGGCCCTCGGCCAACGCCCGTCGGGCCACCAGCCGACGCGGCAGCGCACCACTGCCGCGGACTCCCGTTCGCTGTCCCGCACCAGAAAGCAGACCTCGCCCGTGTTCCAGGAGACCCCGATCTACACCCGCCTTGTCGTCGAGCAAGGCGATATCCCCGCCCAGGTCCGCAGCGAGGCTCAGCGGGTACTACACGACCTGGAGCGGGTCATGCCGCCCGGGCGCCGCCCTGCCCCCGCTGCGCAGTCGCAGACCGGCCCTTCCTTCCGGCCAGGCGACTTCAGTTCATGAGCGCGCAGACGGGCGTTCCTACCTCGCACGGACGGTCCAGGCGGAGGGCGCGTACGCGCTGCCCGCCGACTGGCTAGTCAGCCTCACCTGATCGGGAGGTGCGCGCGGCTCGCACGCTCTCCTCCAAGGCCGCAAGCAGGTCGGCGGCCGGCTGGGGTACCGGCAGCGTCTCAACTTCGCCGCCCGCGACCTTGGCGTCCACCAGCTGCTCCAGCGCGCGACCGTATTCGTCGTGCAGTTCCCGCATCTCAATCCCGGTCAACTCAGACAGCAGCGTTTCGGCGAGCTGAAGCTCTTGGTCCGTCACCGGTGTCGATGGAGCCAGGTCGCCGGGATCGCGCAGCTCGTCCTGCCACAGCAGGGTCTGGCACACCAGGACTCCGTGTCTCGGCCGCAGCACCGCCAGCCGCTCGCGGCGGCCAATGGCGATCTTGCAGAGGCCCACGTACCCAGTGCGTGCCAGGACCTCCGTCAACAGCACATACGGGCGGTCCGCAGCCGGCCCGTCCGGCGCGGCGTAGTAGGCCCGTCCGTAGCTGATCGGGTCGATGTCCGTCCCCGGAACGAAACCAAGGACCTCGGCGACGTGCCGAGTCGGCAACGGCAGATGATCCAGGTCCTCGTCCGTCAGCGGCACCAGCCGCCCATCCGGCAGCTCGAATGCCCGGCCCACGTTCTCATGAGGGACCTCCTCGCCCCCGCCTTCCAGCTCGCACACGCGTTTATGACGGATCCGGCCTGAATCGACGGAATGAACCTCCCTGAACCTGGCCTTGTGCTCCGCAGTGGCCGAGTACAGACGCGCAGGCAGCACCACCATCCCGAAGGAAATCACCCCCTTCCAGACCGACCGCGCGGGCACCCTGCCATCCATACCCCCAGCCTCTACCGACCAGCACAGGCGCGCACAGCGGACTACTCCACGCC
>NZ_JBIASS010000059.1:0-13521 GCF_042890955.1 Streptomyces sp. NPDC001933
AGCGGTTCGCGAAGGACGCCGTACTGATCGTGGACGGCACCCTGGTGCCCACCCGCGATCACACCGTCGCCGAGCAGTCCAAAAACTACCGGTACGCCACCAACCACCAGGTCGTCATCGACGCCGACACCCGCCTGGTTGTGGTGGTCGGCCGGCCCCTGCCTGGGAATCGCAACGACTGCAAGGCGTGGGAGGAGTCCGGCGCGAAGGCCGCCGTCGGCAAGACCATGACGATCGCCGACGGCGGCTATCCGGGCACCGGGCTCGTGATGCCCCACCGGCGACGCAGAGGGGAAAAACTACCCGAATGGAAACAGGCCCACAACAAGTCCCACAAACAGGTCCGCGCCCGCGTCGAGCACGTCTTCGCCCGCATGAAGACCTGGAAGATCCTCCGCGACTGCCGCCTCAAGGGCGATGGCGTCCACCACGCCATGCTCGGCATCGCACGGATGCACAACCTCGCCCTCGCCAGGTAAACCACCCAGCCGTAACGGCAGCCCACCATGCCCGAGGCCGCTCAGAGATCATTTACGGGACAGCCCTTAGCGTCCCACATTTGACTCTGTCTGCGTTCACCGAAGCCTCATTTGATCACGGTGACACTCAGGTCTATCCCCTTATCCCCTTCGGTTAGTTCGGCGCAGCGGATTCGACGTGCGTAGAGCCATTTCCTCTCCGGGATTCACGCCAACCAAAAGTATGACCCCTCCAAAATATTGGAGAGGCCATACTGTGCCTTACGGATTTCCGTTTACCGGAGATCCTCTACGGGGTCGCATTCGAGCGCGCATAGATTTCCTCGACTTTCGGTGATTCTACAGAATTCGCCAGGACCAGTTCACCGGAGGGATCCCAGTAGTAGTAGAGGCCGGAACTCCCCAAGGATCCGCACTGCTCTTCCTGGAAGGTCAGAGAAACCCATTTGCCTCCCCCTGCGGGAACGGTGTCTACCCCCCAGGAGTATTCGCACACTTCCTTGGTTTCAGATTTCTTCACCAGTGAGTTCAGCTGCAGCTGCGCCCCTGCGGAAAGGGTGCCCGTCCCATCCTTGTCGAAGTCGATCCAATCCCCTCCGGGATTCTTCCACAGACCGACGATCTGGCTTTCCTTGGGAACGGGCGATTCTTCTTCGATTTCACACCCGGACACACCGATGACAAGGACGGCGGAAACGGCGGCGAAGAGAAACCGTCGGCTTCTCCTAGTACGGCACATAGACTTCCTCGATCCAGTTGATCGTCACAGTGATGTCCTTCTGGCCGTCGGGGAAGATCCGCCTGACGCCGTCAAGGCCTGCCTTCGCGATCGGGTTAGAGCTTCCGTTCTTGTACCCGTCGTTCGACGGGTTGCGCATGGCCGATTCGCGCGTCATGGTGTTGGACACCGATACCTGCACCTGGCCGACCCGTGCTCCGTGATCCCACTCCGAATCTGTCTTGGCCGGCTGGCAGGACACCCCGAGCAGTTGGTAGTCGAGGTTGTAGGAACCGAGCGCCATGCTCGCGGGGCTGCCGCCGTAGATTCCCTCGGTGAAAAACCCGGTGAAGTCCGTGAATACCTCCCAGATCTTCTCGCTTTTGGACCGTTCCGCGTGAGACTTGTCGAACGACTCCTTGCCCGTGTGGTAAACGCCGTCCTTGATCAGGCCCCGAATCTTACCGAGGAACGATCTGAAGTGGGTCTCCGTGCGCAGCTGCCTCACGAATTCGCCGTCCGGGGGAAGCGTGACCTCAGGCGGTCCGCCCATCGCCCAGAGCGTGACCAGCTCCTGGGCAGAGAGGTCCAGGACCTTCTCCTTCCCCTCCTTGCGTTCCGGTTTGGGGTTCGGTCCCTTCTTGAAGGTGATCTTGGCCGTCGTGCTGTTCTGAGTCTGGGTGACTACGGCGGTGAAGGTGCCGGTTGCACCATTAGATGTGCCCGGTTGCGCGTAGGTCCTGGTGTAGCTCCAGTCCCAGCCGCCCTGGTCGTTTAGCGTCCAGGTTTCGGTGCCCCCGCCGCAGGAGCTTGAGGCACCACCACACGCTCCGTCTGGGCGGAGGCCGGTGGGGTCGGCCAGGGTGACGGGTGTGTTGTTGGCGTATGCGTAGCCGTTGAGGGACTCGTGGTCGCCGGGGGCGAGGACGGGGTCGACGGATAGGAAGCGTCCGCTGGTCGGGTCGTACTCACGGGCGCCGATGTGGGTGAGTCCGGTGTCGGCGTCGGCGGGTTTGCCGAGGAAGCCCTTGTCGTCGGGCCAGGTCGACGGTGTCGCGCCGCGGGTTTCGCCGAAGGGCTTGGTGTAGCGGCGGGTGACGGCCTGGGTGGTGGCGTCCATCGTCATCGAGGCGGTGCCGTGGTGGTCGTCGACCATCCAGTTCAGGCCGGTCTCGGTGCGGACGGCGGTGGCGTCGCCGGCCGCGTAGTAGCGCTGGGCGGTGAACTTCTTGGCGGCCGTGTCGTAGTGGAGTTCTTGACCGCCCAGGTAGAGGACGGTCTTGACGGGACCGCGGCGGATCAGGAGTTCACCGTTGGCGTCGTAGAGGTAGTCGGTGGCCTTGGTGCCTTCGGTGAGGCGGGTGAGTTCTCCCTCGATGTCCCAGGTGAGGCTCTGCGCGGTGCCGGTGGGGCCGTAGCGCTTGGTGGTGTTGCCCTGCTCGTCATACGTGTACGCCTTGGCGGTTCCACCGTTGACGGTGACGGAAGTCAGGGTGTGGGGCTGGCCGGCGCCGGAGGTGTTGACGGCGGGATAGCCGTAGCCGGTCTGGGTGTTACCCGTGGCCTTGTGCTCGGTCTGGGTGTCGCGCAGGCCGCCGGGCTTGTAGGTCCAGCTTGTCCAGTACGGGGCCGGCCCGCCGAGCGCGGACGCCGAGCGGGCGGTGACGCAGTCGTTGGAGGACGGGGTCCAGGCTTCGGTCAGCCGGCGGTAGCCGTCGTAGGCGAAGCACTGAGTGTCCTTGCCGTTGGCCTTGTCGGTCATCGACTTGACGTTGCCAGAGGTGTCGTAGACGTAGTCAACGTCGCTGGTGTAGCCGGCGTTGGTCTGGTCGACCGTGTGGGTGTTGGCCAGGCGGCGGGTGCCGTCCTCGTAGCGGTTGAGGATCTGGAGCTGCTTCGCACCGGTGGAGGTGCCGAGGCGGGTCTCCTCGATCTCGCCGTACGGGGAGTAGCCGATGTTCTGGACGTAGTCGGTCATGCCGTCGGTGCCGGTGAGCATGCCGAGGCCGTTGTAGCTGTTGGTCACGGTCTCGGCGGGCAGGCCGGCCACCGCGGGCATCGAGGTGGACTGGACGGTGCCGTCGATGTTGTAGGCGGTGGTGGTGGTGAACGTCTGCGGCGCGCCAGCGGTGACCAGGGAGTCGCTGGCGGCGATGACGGTCTTGGTGCCCTTGGGGCGGCCGAGGGCGTCGTAGCCGGTGACGGCCTGGGAGTAGATCTTGCCGGTGGTGCCGCCGACGTACCGGATGGCCGCGGTCACCTGTCCCTTGGCGAGCGAGTCGTAGGTGAACTTGGTCAGCTGGTGGGCGTTGTCCTTCACGCCGTCCCAGGTGCCGAGCTTGCGGCCCAGCTCGTCGTAGTCGGTGATCAGGGTGCGGGTTACCTGGTTCAGGGTCGTGGCGGTGGTCACCGGCTGGTCGGCTTCGTTGTAGGTGGTGTTGACGGTGCCCTTGTCGGGGTCGGTGGAGGTGGTCTTGCGGCCGCGTAGGTCGTAGTCGTACGACCAGACTGCGTTGTCCGGACCCGTCATCTTCGTCAGCCGGCTGGACGCGTCGTGCTCGAAGAGCGTGCGGGTGTAGTCGGTGCCGGTCGGGGCCGGGCCGCCGTACTCACGGCGCTCGATGAGCCGGCCGCGGGCGTCGGTGATGCTAAGGGTCCCGTTGCCGCCCGCGGCGGCGGTGACGGCGGTGCGGTCGCCCTGGTACTCGGTCTTGGTGCGCCACTTCTCCTGGTCGTAGACCCGGAAGATCGATTCGGTGGCGCGGCCAGCGGCGTCGAAGACCGTTTCGGTGGAGGCGGGGACGGATCCGGGGAAGGTGTTGGCCAGGGCGCCCGAGGGCGCGACGTTGTCGTGGACCTGCGTGTTGGTGATGTAGGCCAGGCCGCGATCGTCGTAGAGGGTCTCGGAGATCACCCGGCCGCCGTTCGGCGCGGGGATCTGTTTCTGGCGGGACCGCAGCAGGCTGTCGAAGATCTCGTAGGAGCTGTTGTAGGTCTGCCCGTCGGCCTTGAGAGCATCGGTGCGGACCCAGGTCTCCTTGTCATTGTTGATGCTGTAGGCGTAGACGATGCTGGCGGCGTCGCCGAGTGCGTGGGAGCGGTCCGGCTTCCAGACCGATCGCAGGCGGCCGAGCGCGTCGAAGGACCATTCGGTGACATTGAGGTTGGCGTCGGTGGTCTTGGTGGCCGTGCCCCAGGCCGGGTCCACCTCGGTGGTGGAGGTGTAGAGCTTGGGGTCGATGTCGGTCTTGGACGTCAGCGGGCCGTAGCCGGTGTCGTCGGGGACGTAGGTGGTCCTGACCGTGCGGTTCGAGGCGTTGGTCTCGGTGAGCGGGCGGCCCAGCTTGTCGTAGGTGGCCCCGGAGACCTGCTGGTAGACGGGGGTCTTGTCGACCGCACCGTAACTGGCCACGCGGTATGAGGCCGTGATCTCGCCCTTGGTGGGCGCCACGCCGGCCGCCTGGTTGTCGTAGGCCGTGGTGACGTCGGAGATGACGTCCCCGGGGATCGTTGGAGTCTGCTCGCAGGAGGCGGAGTACACCTCGACGCGGCTGACAGCGGCCACCAGCCAGGCCGTCGTGTTGCGGGCGTAGTTGGTCCGCGTGCAAACCTCGTCGCCGGTCTTGGCGGTGTCGCCACTGTCCTCCACGGTCATCGGCATGCCGTACGTGGTGTCGTAGGTGGTCTTCTGCTTGACCGTGCGGGTGCCGGTGGAGGTCTTGGTGCGGGTTGTGGTCTCGTCGGCCTGGACGATCCAGGAGTCGGCGGTGCCCCAGCTGTAGGCGTGGCTGCCGGTCTTGTGGGACCAGGGGTTGTTGATGGTGCCGCTGACTTCTTCGGTGCCGTTGTAGGCGATGGTCTCGCGGACGAAGCTGGCGTACTGGCGGGAGTCGTCGATAGCGGTGCCGGTGGAGTCGGTGACCTTTTCCATGCGTACGGTGCCGTCGAGTTTCTTCTCGCCGTTCAGGCCGCGCATGTAGAGCGTTACCTTCTTGCTGCGCGGGCCCTCGGAGTCGCCGGAGGTTTCCACGACCTTGCCATAGCCGCGCCACTGCGACCAGGTGCGGTTGGAGGCCTTCGTCAGGCCCTCGTCGTCGGCGTAGGCCCAGCCTGCGCCGCCCTGGTAGTCGTAGTACTTCTCGCCGGTGTCGCCGTGGCCGTAGGGGTCGTCCTGGAAGATGGAGGTGACCACGTACTTGTGGAACCAGTCGGTGACCGGGGTTGCCCCGGACTGGGACCACTTGACCGGGAAGCAGCGGCGGATGTTCTTGTCGATGTCCGCCGGCATGCTGGTGCCCCAGAGGCAGTCGGGGTCAGAGTAGTTGACGGTGAGGGTGGAGCCGGTCTCGGACTTGATGGTGCGCACGCGCCACTTGATGTAGCGCAGGGTGTCCGGACCGCTGCCCTCGACATGGTTGGACAGCTGAATGCCGCCGAAGACGACCGGCGGCATGACGGCTGCGGTGGTGTTGGCCTTGCCGGTGTTCTGGATGGACTTCAGCCACAGGCTCGCCGAGGAGGCGTCGCCCGTGTCGGGAAAGTTTTGGTCCAGGTGCCAGGTGTCCACGTCCCGGCGGGTGGTGCCGGTTCCGGTCCACACCGAGGTGGTGATGTCTGTGAGGCGCTTGCGGGTGAAGAAGGCCGGGCCGATCTGGGTGGTGCACTTGGTGCCCGACGCGCAGATCATGTCAAATGGCACGTCGGGCCAGTTGGCCTTGGTGGTCGCCGTCAGGCTGGAGCAGCCACCCGAGGTGACGCAGCGCTCGGCGTAGGTGAAGTTGACCTGCTGGGCGGCGGGCTTGGAGTAGATCAGGTCGCTGCGCAGGCCGTAGTCGATGCGGTCGAGGTAGCCGCCTCGGGTGTAGCCGGTGCCGTTGACAGTGGTGTCGGCGTTCTTGGAGTAGTAGTTCGTTTCCTTGCTGTACCAGTAGGTGGAGGCGTTGTCGTGGGTGTCCTGGACGTAGTCCAGGTTCCAGCGCCATGCCTGGTTGCAGGAGGAGTCGGCGAAGCCGGTGGACTTGTAGCAGGGCTCTCCGGGGTCATCGCCGAAGACCGGGACGGTCCACACGGAGTTGGTGACCGGGTCGTCGTCGGTAGTGGCGGTGGTGCCCTTGTCGCTCCATTCGGGCATCCGGTGCTTGCCGAAGAAGTACTGGGTGCCGGACGCGTCCGTGACCTTCCAGTACTCGGTGTTGTCGTCGCCGTTGCCGGTGGCGCCGGTCAGGTGCTCGACGCGGGTGCCGTCCTCGTTCTTCACCTTCCAGGTGCCGCCGGACGCCTGCGACAGGGCTGCGGTGTCGCAGGCCGCCTTGTCGGCACAAGTGTTGACCAGCTCGACGGCCTTGCCGTTCAGTACCAGGGTGGCGTTGGCGTACTTCCAGCACAGGTCGCCCTTGCCGGACTGGCCGTCGTCCTTGCAGGAGGCGTACTTGCGCTCGATGTAGGACTCGGTGATCGAGAAGCCTTCGCCTACCACCGAGGTCTGGTTGTTCTCTCCGGCCGTGCGGCCGTCCACGGATGCGGAGTTGTAGGAGATGGACAGGTTCGGGGACGGGCCGGCCGTGGCCGGGGGAACCCGTAGCGGGTAGTTCCAGGTGAAGTCACCCGTACTGCCGCCGGCCTCCCAGGTGGCGGTCGGGGACAGCGGGGTGGAGGCGTAGTCACCTCCACTGCCGGAGCTGCCGGCTGCTGCGGCCAGCAACATCGGGGTGCCGGATGCAAGTGCGCGGGCGGAGACGGTACCTGTCAGTGTCTGCGATCCGGTGTCGTTGCTCGCGCCGGATACTGGCTGCTGAGTGCGGCAGGACTCCTTCTCGGGGGTGGTCAGTGCACATGCCGGGAGTGTCACCAGGCGCAGGCGGGGGCCGAAGTTGCCACCGTAGACGTCGTTGAAGGTGGAGTAGTCCAGAGATACCCGGAGCCTGTCGGTATCTCCGGCAGCTCCTTCGGAGGGATCAACGGTGAGCAGGATCCCGTTGACACCTGCCTTCTTAGCGGCGGCTTGGGAGTGGACCCTGAGCGCCACTTCTTCGGCGGGACCGGTAGCCTCCGCCTTCGTCTTGGCCGACTTGGCTGCCGGGGCTGTGGGCTCCTGGGCCAGGTCCACGTCGAGTCCGCCGACCGTGACGGCGGTCCCCTTGCTGGTCGCGGGGATCTTCGCGGTGGCCTTTCCAGCCTCCGGCCACGCGGCACTGCTCAGCCGCGCGCGGGTCTTGCCCGAGGCGGAGGCGGCCTTGTCCTTCGGGGCCTTGGACGCGCCGGGCTTGAGCCTGCCTACCTTGTCGATCTTCGCCTTAGGCCGGTCCTCCAGCTGCTTTCGGGCTGTCGCGGTCTGGGCCTGGGCGGCGAAGTCGTACCCCGAGGGAATCACAACTTGCGGAAGGACAGAGAGGGAGACGACGAGGGCACCGCGGCCGAGCCAGCGGCGTATGACGGCCCCTGGCAAGCGCTTACGGAAGGGTGGCGAGGACACAGTTACTCTCCGTGTTCGATGGTGAGCGGGAAACGCTCCGGCATCGGCGCCGCGAGCGCTGCTTTTGGCGCGCGCCCGTCAGGACGCGCGTGCTACGGAAGGCTTGGAGAAGTGCGAGACGGCCCGGGCGCCGGCATCAGCAGCACCCGGGCCTGAACTGGTCGGATTGCTCGCGCAGTAGCGCGGGCACTCCGACCGGCCTCGCTTCTACCGCTGCTCTATGTTGTGCCGGTTGGCGATGGTGTCGGTGGAGGTGGCTCCGGCCCAGACACGGACGCTGTCGATCTTTCCGGGGAAGTAGCGCGCGGCGGCGCCGTTGATCTTCGCCCGGCCGATCTCGAACGTTCCGCCGCCCTGCCAGGAAGTGGTGTACGGCACGCCGTCCTCGTCGCCCATCAGGGCGCTGTCGACGTACAGCCTGAGCGCACCGAGTTTGGAGGTGTCTTCGGGGTCGGCTGCGGTCTGGGCGTCGTAGACGACTGTCAGCATGACGGGCACTCCCAGCTGAGCGGTGGTGAGTGCGGTGGATTCACTCTCGGTCCAGGCGGCTCCGGTGCCGTCCTTGTCGGGACGGCCGAACGTCCACCGCCCTTGGGTGCTTCCGGCCGGCTGTTCGTACCAGACGCCCCAGGAGGACTGGCTCGTTCCCGACTGGCCGAAGACCTGCACTGCGTATGACTTGGTGGTGTCGGCGAGCTTGGCCGGGTCCAGCGTCACCCAGGCGGTCGCGGTGAACGAACCGGAGTCGTCGAGGAGCGGGCCGGTGGCGGTGGCGTAGGCGCTGGTGCCGTTCAGGGTCATCGACTGCGTGGTCGTGACTTCTTCGCCGATATCCGGGTCTCCGGTGGTGAACTTGGTGAGGGCGGCCCCGTTGAGTGTCAGGTTCCGGCCGTAGCCGCTGGTGTCCTTCACCGTGGTGCCGGTGGCGTTGGCCATGTCGGTGGCGTCCCACTTGGCGACGAGTGCCGGGACGGGGTCGCCGGCGGTGCCGTCGCTGATGTCCTCGTCCTCCAGCCAGGCGTCATGGGCGACCTCGGTGTCCGCCAGCGTGCGAGACCAGACCTTGACCTCGTCGATGGTGCCGGCGAAGTTCTCCTTGCCGTTCGCCGAGGCCCACAGGCGGCCGACCTGCAGTCCGCCGGACGCCTTCCACGGGGTCACCGTGAACGGCACGGGCTCGCCCTGCGGGACGCCGTTGACGTAGAGCTGGATCGTCTGCGACGCCGCGTTGTAGACACCGGCGAGATGGGTCCAGGCGTTCAGAACCGGCGGCTTTGCTCCGATTGAGCGAGTGATCGCCGGACCTGAGACGTCTGTCTGGTGCCGGTTGAAGATCCAGGCGTTGGCGGCCGTGGAGTAGTACAGCTGGAACCCGGAGGCGTTCGTTCCCGCCTGGGACAGAACGGTGTAGTTGACGTCTTTCTTCTCCAGGCGGGCCCAGGCCGAGACGGAGAAGGACTTGGTGGTGTCGAGCACCGCGCCGGGGGTGGAGAGGTAGGCGCTCGTGCCGTTGAGCTTTGCCGCGCCGGAGCCGCTGCGGGCCAGGGTGTCCCAGGTGGCCCCCGAGGAGGTCAGCGGGTGCTGGGTGGCGGTGGTGGCGTCGGTGAGGGCGTTGTCCAGGCGCCAGATTCCCGAGGGCTTTTCTGCGCCCTTCACGAGGAAGCTGTAGTAGCCGGTGAGCGAGCTGTGTCCGGCCGCGTCGAAGCCCCAGACCTGGATGGTGTTCTCACCAGCCTGGTTCGGCATGATCGTCTGGGTGGTGGCCGCGCCCTTGGCGACGGTGATCGGGGCGGAGACTACGCCGCTGTTCAGCTTCCACTTGTAGCTGACGACGTCCGACTGGATGCCGGGCGTGGTGGGGTTGGTGTCCGCGGGAGTGAAGGTGAACTTGCCGGACGTGCCTACCCCGCCGGCGGCCGGATCGGTCTCGGCCGGCTTGTAGACGCCGTCTGCGCTGGTCACCACCGGAGGTGGCGGCGAATCGGTGTCGACCCGGAAGTAGCACCAGGACGACCAGGACGAGTCCAGGACACCGGTGACGCCTCGGTCCGTCTTGTAGTACGCCTGTGTCTTGACCCGCATCCGGTAGTCCGTCTGTGCCGGCAGCGCACTGGAGGTCGCGTCGCGGGGGGCGTTGTCGGCCACCCAGGCGCCGTCCGGCGAGGCCGCGTACCAGGCGCGGCTGGAGCCGTCGGCCTTCCATACCTCGAACAGGGCGCGCACCTGGGCGTTGGCGCCGTCCGCCGACTGCACCGTGGCCAGCATCTTCGGCGTGGTGTCGCTGGTGGCGAAGGGCAGCGTGGAGGCGTTGCAGGCCCGCCCGGTGGTGCCTTGCTGGACGCCGTACGAGGTCGGCTTGTCCGGGTAGGAGACGTAGGTCACCGACAGCTTCGCGTCGTTGCGGAACCGTGCCCAGGCGGCGGCGTCGGACTCGTCGTGTGCGGTCAGCGAGAAGGTGATCTGCGCCGACTTGTTGGCGGCGTGGGACGCGAGGGTCGTCGTCAGGTTTTCGTTCGTCTCCTCGCCCACGTTGTCGCTGAAGCGTACCCAGTTCGCCGGCTGCGACGGGTCGCACAGGCTGCCCCGGCCGTAGGCCACGTTCCGGTCGCCCATCAGGTCGTCCGCGGCGGGGCGGGTCGACCAGGTGGTGCTGGAGGAGATGCCCTTGTTGACGTGGCTCAGGTCGTACCAGTGCGGGTCACAGGTGAACGTCCACAGCTGATACACCTCCAGTGTCGCGTCCAGGATCTTCTTGCCATGGATCGACGAGAGCGGGTACTCGAAGTACATGCGCTGGGTGTACGGGCTGTTGGAGCAGAGGTAACCGGCGTAGTTGGAGCAGTGGCCCACGCCCTTGTCCCCGTCGAACTCCCAGTACTTGGTGCCGTTGGAGGCCAGGGCCGTCCAGTCGCCCAGCGCGATGCCCTTGGTCGGCGGATCGATGTAGAGCGGGAAGACGGTGTCCTCGCCGTGGAGCAGGGCCGGATCAGGGGTGATCTCCAGGGTGGTGCCGACGAGCTTGAGCGGGAGCTCGGCCGCCGCGTCACCGCTGCCGGGGCCCTCCGAAGGCCCAGGCTCACCCCCGGCGGCAGGCAACGGGCCTGCCTCCGTTGTCTGCGACTTGCCTTCCGGTTCTGCTGGAACGGTGCGGTCGAGTTGCGTGGTGATGCCCGCTGCCGGGGTGTCACCGGCCGAGTCCCACATCCGCCCTGCCGGGCTCTCGAAGACCGGGGAGCCGTCGCCGTCGCGCGCGACGAAACCGCCATCGGCTGTCGGGGCAATGTCCAGACCATTACCGGAGACGGTCATCCTGATCGTCGCGAGCGCCGGATTCTTTGCAGCCTCCGCGGTCTTGACCACAAGCACTGAGGTGTAGCCGGAGCTCAGCGCAGTCAGTCTCAGATCGACGTCCGGGAGGACTCCGGCATACGTGACGGCGTCGCCGTCGAGTTGGGGCTCCGGGAGCGTGGTGGGCCAGCCGAGCCGCAGCTCGTGTCCCTCATCCTTCAGCGTGACCAGTCCATCCCCGCTGCCGCCGCCGGAGAACGTGAGACCAGCTGTCGTGTTCTTCGCCCGCACAGAGCCGTTGGTCTCGCGAACGAGGGTGGTGTCGATGGGTGCCCAGGTACCGTCGTCCCTCCGGGCACGGACCGGAGCCGCGTTCATTTCCTGTGTGAAGGTGCCGTCCGGGTTGGCGAAGACCTGGGACGATTCGGTAGTCGCCCCGTCCACGGCCACTCGCTCACCGGTCTCCCCCGCGAGAACACTGGCCCTCGACTCAGAAGTCCCGTCAACCGCTGTCGAAGCCGCTCCGTCATGAGCGATTGCCGGAGTAGCTCCGACCCCAACCACTGGAATCGCACTCCCTAGAAGCGCGACGGCTACCGTCCAACTTCGCACCGCCTGACGCCAGCTGTGCCCCCGCCCCTGCGTAAACACGCCGCACCCATCCCCTTAGTTTTTTCTTAAAAGAATCTGTGTGGATCATGTGTTGATCAAGCATGACGGTCAACTGTGTCGTGCATCACATTGACGTACTTCGCCCAGCAGAGATTGCGACGAACTGCGCGAGACGCCCCCGGGCTTGGTGCAGGCGGGGGAGGCGGGGCCGCGGTCTCACGGAAGATTTCGGAGCGGAACCGGGCCGTGCGGCGGGAGTGACTCCTGGGAGTCAGGGACGCGCTGCGCCAGCTCCGTACGCCGGCCCTCTCGCTGCCGAACAAGTCGGTCTCAGTGCTGGTCAGGAAGACCAGCGACGCCATCCGGGATGGCGAATACGCCTGCGGAATCCCACGGTTCGAGACCAAGCGGTTCGACGAGGCCCGGCTGGCGCTGACGGATTTCGCCGCCACGCACGAGAAGGACGGGCGCAGGGCGCGGGTCCAAGCCCGGGCGTCGCCATCGCTGCCAATATCGCCAGCGCCTGGGCGGCGGTCGCCAGGGGCCGCTGATGTTGGTCGGGGCGGGGCGCCCGCCCGGGGAAGGCGGCTGATGCGGCCTGATGCTCGTGAACTGTTCGCCCTCCGGGATTCCCAGGGTGTCGACCTCGTCGCACTCAGGGCGCGATGCCTGGCGGTCCGCTTCTCGCGAGTACGCCATCGCGCTTCTGCCGCGAGCAGCTCCCGCAGCCGGAGCAGACGGACCCGGCTGCCGTGCTCCGGGCCTCGATGCGTACCACCTCGTCGTTCACGTCGATCGACAGCACCGCCACGTCGGCGATTGATGGGAGCAGCAACTCCTCCAGCCGGAGCACCACTTCTTCCACTGGCCGAACTGTCACACACCGCACCCAGTACGGGTCATTCTCAGGCAGCTTCCCAGGACCTACTCGCCCGACGAACGTCACTCAGCGTGCTGATCCACGGAAAGTGAGCCAGAACCGTGGCCGGCTCCCTCTGCTGTGGTGGGCAGGGTCAGGTGCGGCAGGCCGGTGAGGAGTTCGCTGAGCCGGGCGGCGTTCGCGCGGCGGCGTCCAGTCAGGGCCGGGAGCTGGCGGAGCTGGCTGCGGGCGATCGCGGCGTTCACGTCGCTCATCCGGGCATTGGTCCCGACGATCCGGTGGTCGTAGCGCCGTTCCATGCCCTGGTTGCGCAGAAGCCGCAGGGTGCGGGCCAGGGCCGGGTCGGCTGTGACGACCATGCCGCCCTCGATGGACTGCATGTTCTTCGTCGGGTAGAAGCTGAAGCAGCCCGCGGTCCCGAAGGTGCCGGCCGGGCGGTTGTTGAGGGTTGCGCCGTGGGCTTGGGCGGCGTCCTCGACCAGGGCGAGGTGGTGTGTCTGAGCGAGTTGGGTGAACTCATTCATCGCGGCGGGGTGTCCGAAGAGGTGGACGGGGATCACTGCCGTGGTGCGGGGGGTGATCGCGGCCCGTACGGCGTCGGGGTCCAGGCAGAAGGTGTCCGGGGTGATGTCGGCGAAGACCGGGGTGGCTCGGGTGAGACGGACGGCGGCGGCCGTGGCGGCGAAGGTGAAGGAGGGCACGATCACTTCGTCGCCGGGGCCGATGCCCAGGGCGAGGAGAGTGAGCCACAGGGCGGAGGTTCCGGAGTTGACCGCGATACAGGAGTGGCCGTCGACCAGGTCCGCGAACTCGTCCTCGAAGGCGGCGACCTCGGGGCCCTGGACGAGGTGGCCGGATTCGAGGACGCGGAGCGCGGCGGCGATGTCGGCCGCGTCCAGGCGCGGCGCGGCGACCGGTATGGGTGGTGTGTTCACGGAGGGGGTCCCTTCCGGTGGACGCCTGGTCGCCGACCGAAAGGGTGGCGGGGCGTCAGGTGTGGTGTCGGGTGGGGTCGAATCCGTGGTGCAGGTAGAGGGTGGTGTCGTGGGTCAGGGCGCGGGCGCAGGCGTGG
>NZ_JBIASS010000060.1:0-13106 GCF_042890955.1 Streptomyces sp. NPDC001933
CCGCAGCCAACTCCTCACTCAGCACACACGGTCAACGAAACGACCGATCAAGAAGACACGCCATCACGGACCGCACATGACCAAGCACTACTAGGCGTGCTGGAAACATCGGTGCCACCCGGCGGCGGCGCACTCCCGCACGCCCACGGACGCGAGGAGGAAGCGTTCTACGTCCTGTCCGGCGACTTCGACTTCGTCAACGGCGACGAGATCATCAAAGCCGGCCCCGGCGACCTCCTCTTCGTCCCCCGGGGAAACCGGCACGGCTTCACCAACACCGGCGACCTGCCCGCCAGACTGCTCACCCTCATCATGCCCGGCGGACACGAGGGCTTCTGGCTCGACAACGGCATCGACCCCGAGCCCGGCAAGACAGCACCTCCCCTGACACCGCAGGACCTCGCGGCCCTCACCGCGGAGCTGGTCAGGCACCAGGTAACGATCATGCCCGACCGTGAACCCTGACAGCGGCCTAGGGCCTGTTGCGAAAGTGAGTACTGAGGTCGCGCTAGTGCCGCGTCAGCCAACGTTTGCCTGGTCTCGGCAGATCGCTCTGTCGACTGGTGGGAGAGTGCGGACATGGAGATTGCCAACCGCACGCTGACGGTGGACGTGATCGCGGCATTGACGTACTGGCCTGGCATCATCTGGGGAGGTCAGAAGAACCCTCCGGACCCGGTGGATCTCACTGTTCTGCCCCCTTTCTTCAACGAGGTGCTGCAGGATCTTCCCTGGTGGAACCGCGACTGGAAGGTCAGCCACGTCGAACCGGGTCTGCCCTTGGAGATCGGGAGTGATCACCACGGTCACCCTTCAAGGTTCACTGAGGTGTCAATGCCGGGCACGGTTGGTTCCGGCGGTGATGAGAACCTGCCCTTCGTTGCGAAGGTCGGGTTTGCGGGTGACCGACTGATCCGATTTCAAGCCAAGATCGACGACGTGGTTCTCGGTCCTGCCGTTGCCCCTGCTGGACGGCTGGAGCCACATCCGTTCGCAAGGGTGCTCACCAGGTTGATGGACCTGCGCGGGATTCCGGTCAAGAGGATGGCAAGGGAAACCGCACGTTCGATGTCCACCATCCACATGCTTCGCAGCGGAAGGCATAACCCGGAGCCGCTTCTTACCCAGGAGATCGCCAAGGTTCTGGGCATGTCCGAAGCAGATGTCAGAGTCATCGCTGGACTCGACGACGGCAGTACGCAGTAACTGACAGGCAGCGGCGTCACGATGTGGCGTTGGCGCTGCGTCAAACGACGCTCGCCCTGTTGATCACGGTGCGGAGGCGCTTGTCGGCGGCGTGCCCGTTTCGCCAGATGATGTAGCGGCGGATCATGCTGCCCTGGGCCTTGTGGGTGGGGTGGTCGGTGCCGTCAAGGGTGAAGTAGCGCAGGGCGGTGAACTGGGCCTCGATGCGGTTCAGCCAGGAGCTGTTGGTGGGCGCGCGGCCGTTGGCACGATGGCGGTTCCTGTCAGCCGCCCTTGGTCAGACGCGCGCAGGAGTTCAGGGCGTCGGTGGCCTCGTTCCAGTTGCAGATGGAGAACCACACCCCACTGACGCGGTAGAAGGAATCGTCGCCGAACGAATAGAACTGACTGTCGTGGACGCGGTACTCCCGAAGAACGCCCTGATCGCTGTGCACGACGAGGCTGGAGCCCCATCCGTCGCCATCGTTCAGGTCCCCCACCTTGATGTCTTCCAGGTAGGCGGTGTAACTGCTGCCGACTTTCTCGTAGTGGTAGCGCACAGACGCGTAGGAAGCGTTGTTGGGAGCAATGCTCAATACCTGTGGATCAGCCCTGACGGAAGGAGGCGTACCTTCCCGATGGATCGATCGATAGGTCATCGAGCAAGGCCGACGTTGCCGCGCCGGTCGGGAAGGCACGCCCGTGCTTACGGTAGTCAACGAGGACGGCAGCACGCCAAGCGGCAGTTCGCTGCTGGATGAGATCGTCCGGGAGGGTGCGCGGCGGATGCTGGCCGCCGCGCTGGAGGCCGAAGTCAACTCCTACATAGCCGAGTTGGCCGATGAGCGCGATACCAAGGGGCGCCGCCTGGTGGTCCGCAACGGCTACCACCAGCCTCGCCAGGTCACCACCGCGGCCGGCGTGGTCGAGGTGAAGGCGCCGCGGGTGAACGACAAGCGCGTCGATGCCGAGACGGGCGAGCGCAAGTGGTTCTCCTCGAAGATTCTGCCGCCGTGGTGCCGTAAATCCCCGAAGATCAGCGAGGTGCTGCCGCTGCTCTACCTGCACGGACTGTCGTCCGGCGACTTCGCACCCGCCCTGGAGCAGTTCCTCGGCAGCTCGGCGGGGCTCTCTCCGGCGACGGTCATCCGGTTGACCCAGCAGTGGCAGGCCGATCACGCCGCGTTCAGGGGCCGCGACCTCGCAGAGGTCGACTACGTGTACGTGTGGGCCGACGGCATCCACCTCAACGTCCGCCTGGAGGAGGCCAAAGCCTGCGTCCTGGTCCTGGTCGGGGTGCGTGCCGACGGCTCCAAGGAGCTGGTCGCCCTCAAGGACGGCTACCGCGAGTCGGGCGAGTCGTGGGCCGATCTACTGCGGGACTGCGCCCGCCGGGGCATGCGCGCCCCGGTCCTCGCGGTCGGTGACGGTGCCCTGGGCTTCTGGAAGGCGCTGGCCGAGGTGTTCCCCGCCACCCGCGAGCAAAGGTGCTGGGTTCACAAAACCGCAAACGTGCTCGACTCCCTGCCGAAGTCCGCGCAGCCGGGAGCAAAGAAGGCGGTCCAGGACATCTACAGTGCCGAAGACAAGCGGAACGCCGAGGCGGCGATCAAGACGTTCGTGCAGCTCTACGGGGCGAAGTTCCCCAAGGCCGTCAAGAAGATCACCGACGACCGGGACCAACTGCTGACGTTTTTCGACTTCCCGGCCGAGCACTGGGTCCATATGCGGACCACGAATCCGATCGAGTCCACGTTCGCCACCGTCCGGCTGCGGACCAAGGTCACCCGCGGTGCCGGCCCCCGCACCGCCGCCCTGACGATGGTCTTCAAGCTCGTCGAGTCCGCCCAGCAGCGGTGGCGAGCGGTGAACGCACCCCACCTCGTCGCCCTCGTCCGGGCCGGAACCCGCTTCAAACGCGGCCGACTCGTCGAACGCTCCGATGCGATTGCGGCATGATCGAGACCAGCCGATTCCCTGGGGGCCGACGTGGCATGGTCCGAACACACGGTGGTGCGAGACGACGTCCGGCTTGCCTGCCGGGACTGGGGCGGGCCGGGAGAGCCCATCGTGCTGCTGCACGGCCTGGCCGGTCACGCGGGTGAATGGGATGTGCTGGCACAACGCTTGAGTTCCCGGTATCGGGTCGTCGCGGTCGACCAGCGCGGGCACGGCGCCAGCGAGCGCCACCCGCGGGACGTCTCCCGCGCCGCCTACGTCGCCGACGTCATCGCCGTTGTCGATCAGCTGGCGCTGCGGCGGCCCGTCCTGGTCGGCCAGTCGCTGGGCGGGCACACGGCCATGATCACCGCCGCCGCACATCCCGGGTTCGTCCGCGCGCTCGTGCTCGTCGAGGCCGGCCCCGGCGGTTCAAACCCGGACGGCCCCGCGGACATCGGCGGATGGCTCGACTCGTGGCCGACGCCGTTCCCCTCACGCGAAGCGGCAGCCGCGTTCTTCGGCGGCGGACCAGTCGGCGCGGGCTGGACGGCCGGGCTGGAGGAACGCGAGGGCGGATGGTGGCCTCGCTTCGACCGGGACGTGATGGTCCGCTCGCTGGCGGAGAACGCCCAGCGTTCCTTCCAACACGAGTGGGGGCAGGTCGCGTGTCCCATCCTGGTCGTCCTGGCC
Source organism: Streptomyces sp. NPDC001933 (assembly GCF_042890955.1). NCBI lineage: Bacteria > Bacillati > Actinomycetota > Actinomycetes > Kitasatosporales > Streptomycetaceae > Streptomyces > Streptomyces sp. NPDC001933. Next base: position 3,817 of record NZ_JBIASS010000060.1, read on the forward strand.
CAATCCAGCTTCCTCCCTGCGCAGGAAGCCGACGAGATGCTCCGGCAGCGACCCGCCACCGTGGCCATGAGCATCCCCGGCACCGGCCACGACCTGCACCTGGAACAGCCCGAGATCCTGCACACCGCGCTCGCGGCCTTCCTCAGGGGCCTCGCCTGAAACCCCTGCACGGTCACAACGACACCAAAGTCAGACCCCGCACATAGCCATCGATCCACAGGTCTTGACAATTACTCTGACGTACGACCAGGCCAAGGCCCGGGGGATCGTCGAGCAGTCGATCCGCAAGGAGGCCGCGGCGAAGAACCGCCCGGCGGATCTGATCGACATCGCGCTGGAGAAGGTGGTGGAAGCCGGGCTGGAGCTGCCCGGGTTCTCGACCTTCGACAAGATGGCCTCGAAAATCCGCACCGAGGTGAACGCCTCGATCTGTGTGGGCATCCACGACCGCATGAGCGCTGCTCAGCGGGCGGGGCTCATGCGGCTGCTGGAGGACCGTGACAGCGACGGGACGACGCTGTTCAACCGGCTGAAGAAGCCCGCCAGGGGCCCGACCTGGTCGCACTTCAAGAACCTGACCAAGCGTCTGGAATGGCTGGACGAGCTGGGCGACACCGATGTGTGGATGGAGGGTGTCGCCGCGGGAAAGGTCACCGATTTCGCCGGGGAAACGGACGCCTCGGAGCTGCGAGACTTCGCCCCCGTCAAGCGCATCGCACTGGTCGCGGCCCTGACGCACAAGGCGAGGATGCGGGTGCGGGACGACCTGGCGACGATGTTCTGCAAGCGTGTGGCGACGAAGATCAAGAAGGCCAAGGCGGAGCTGGAAGAGATCCGGCTCGCCGAGCGGGAGATCGTCCCTGATCGGGAACTACCGCACGGTGCTCAAGCGCAGCGACGAGGGGGCGGCCCGGCCCAGGAGGCACTCACGAAGGCCGCGGCCATGACCGCCGAGGTCCGCCAGGCTCTGGATGGTCTGGACGCGGAGACGTCGGTTGACGAGGTCGCGACGCGGCTGGAGGGCAGGGTCTCCCCGGCGGTCCTCGCCCTTGGTGAAGGCCCAGGTGGTGCAGGCTGGCGGGTTCGAAGCGATCACCCGCGCGGTGGACGGCTTCGGCGGATTCGCGAAGCAGTACGAGCAGATCGAGAAGGTCTCTGCCCATCACGGCAACTTCTGGAAGTGTTGCTGTACGGGCAGATCGGCCGGGACCGGGCGGTGATGTTCGACCTTGCCGACAACGACAAGCTGAAGTTCACCGCGACCAGCGAGGACAGCCGGGTGCTGGACGCACTCGCGCACTCCCAGCGGCACCAGGCGGCCCGCGGCGAGTACATCACCGCCTTCAACGAGGAGGGTAAGGAGGTCGACCTCTCCTTCGCCACCCAGAACTGGCGCAAGGCGGCGGTCGACAAGACCCGAACCGGGCAGTTCGTGCGCAAGCACTTCGAGGCGATGGTCTTCACCGCGCTCGCCGAGGAACTGCGCACCGGCGACGTCGCGGTGGTCGGCTCGGAGGAGTACGCCGACTGGTCCGAGCAGCTTCTGGCCTGGGAAACACCCATCCAAGCCGTGAGACAGCGGGAAGCTGCTCAGCGCCTCGTCTCGTACCTGGTCAGGACCACGCCGCCGGGAAACGTCCGCGTCTCCACCAGGTTGAGGTTCACCCAGCTGTCCAGCGCGGTGAAGAACGGCGTGCCGCTGCCCACCAGGACCGGATGGGCGGCGATCGCGTACTCGTCGATCAGCCCGGCGCGCATGGCCGCCCCGGCAAGCGTTGCGCCGCCGATGTTCATTGGGCCGCCGTCCTCGGCCTTGAGCCGGGTGATCTCGGCGATCGCGTCACCGGTGACCAGGCGGGTGTTCCAGACGACCTTGTCGATCGTCGAGGAGAACACTACCTTCGGTGTGTCCCGCCAGTTCCGCGCGAACTCGATCTCCGCCGGGGTGGCGTTGGGCTGCTGGTCTCCGGTCGGCCAGTATGAGCTCATCGTCTCCCATAGCTTGCGCCCGTACAGTGACAGGCCACTCGCCTGCTCGTGGTCGAGCCACCACTGGAACAGCTCGTCGCTCGGCGGTCCGCTCCAGCCGATGTCGTCGCCGGCCGCGGCGATGTAGCCGTCCAGGGTCAGGTTCATACCGTAGATCAGTTTCCGCATGGCTCAGCCTTCCGTCCGTGGGTGTCTGGCGTATAGACCAGCGCGGCGCGGGAAACTCATCGGTGCGCGATCTGGGCTCGCCGGTAGTCCTCGTGCTCGGGGCTCAGCGTGGTGTACTCGGCCGACACGGGCAGCCGCCTGATCTCGACCTCGCCCTGGCGAGGAAATGCCGCGGATTTGAGACTGATCATGGGTGACAAGGCCGTGAGACAGCCAAGAACGCCCAGGTCACGCGAGATCGACATGTCACGAGCGGCGAGACCCTACAGAATCGGGCCCCGGTGCCTTCAGGGGCGGGAGTGCCCGCTGGCGGTTGGCCGGTGGTCACATCTGGAAGGTGGGTTGGCCCTGCGGAACGTGCGAAGTGGCCGCAGGGCCGTCCCGGGAGCACCGTCCTGTAAACAGACCAACGGCAAGGTCGAACGTCTCAACCGCACCCTGCTCGACGAATGGGCCCACGCCCGCCCCTACCGCTCGGAACAGGAACGACGAGACGCGTTCCCCCAGTGGCTGCACACCTACAATCACCACCGCGGACACACCGCGCTCGCAGGTAAACCACCCGCCAGCCGCGTCCCCAACCTCACAGGGCAATACACCTAGGGCTCGCCGTCCAACCGTGGCCCAGCCGGCGAGTCGGGAACAGGAGGCTCAGCGGGCCAGCAGGTCCTGGATCGCCTCGGCGATCTCCTCGGGTGCCTCCTCGGCCATGAAGTGCCCTGCTCGGGTCAGCCGGTGGTCCAGATCCGGCGCCCACACCTTCCACACCCCGGCAGCGTCGTAACCCAACTGCGCGCCCCAGTCCTGCTGGACGACCGTCACGGGCATGGCCAGCTGTGACCCGGCGTCCAGGTCCGCCTGGTCGTGCATGACGTCGATGCCCGCCGAGGCTCGGTAGTCCGCGACGATCGACGTCACCGCCGCGGCGCTCGCCCGCAGGTATTCGGCACGCACATCCTCCGGCATGGCGGTCGGGTCGTTGGCCCAGGTATCGAGGAACGAGCCGAAGAACGCATCCGAGCTGTTGGCGATCATCGCCTCCGGCAGACCTGGCGGCTGCGCCATGAGGAAGAGGTGGTAGCCGACCGCCGCCGAGACGCCGTGCAGGACGTTCCACATGTCGAGCGTCGGCACGATGTCGAGTATGCCCAGGTGCGTGATGGTCTCCGGGTGGTCCAACCCCGCCCGGAAGGCGACCAGGGCGCCCCGGTCGTGGCCGACGAGGGCAAAGCGCTCGTGACCGAGCGCCGCCGCCAGGGACACGACGTCGCCGGCCATGGTGCGCTTGGCGTACACATCGGGGTCGGTGGCCGCCGGCTTGTCGCTGGCGCCGTAGCCCCGCAAATCAGGACAAATCACCGTGTGCCCGTCGGCGAGCCGCTCGGCGACGTGTCGCCACATCAAGTGGGTCTGGGGGAAACCGTGCAACTGCACGACCGGGCTGCCGCTGCCGCCGACAACTGCAGCCAGCTCCACACCGTCCGCACCGGGCAGGCGGATGTGATCGAAACCGGGAATGGTAAGCGTCATGAGGGACCGTCCTTGCGGGTCGGGGACTTGACCGGATCAGCTTGAGCGACGGCGATCAGCAACCGATCAGTACGGTTGGGAGCAGTCGGCCCCTGGCACGGAGGATGGGGGCATGCGAATCGACGTGCTCGGCGCCGTGCGGGCCCTCCGCGACGACGGCAGCCCGGTTGACCTGGGCGGACCCCGCCATCGTGAGGTACTCGCCCGGCTCGTCGCCGCCGAGGGGCGGATGGTCACCACCGACACCCTCGTCGATGACCTGTGGACCGATCCACCTGCCCGCGCCGTGGGCGCTTTGCATACGTTCGTCGCCGCGCTGCGCCGCACCCTCGAACCCGACCGGCCGCCCCGCAACCCGCCGCGCGTCATCGTCACCGAAGGTCCCGGCTACGCGCTGCGCCTGCCGCGCGAGGACGTGGACGTCCACCGGTTCCAGGACACCCTGGCCCGAGCCCGGCGCAACCCCGACGCGGTGACCGACCTCGGCACGGTACTCGCGGACTGGCGTGGACCCGCCTACGCCGATGTGCCCGGCTCCCCATGGGCGCAGCGCGAGCGGACCCGGCTGGAGGAGCTGAGGTTGGAGGGGGTGGAACTGCGCGCCCGTATCCTCCTCGACTCCGGGGAAGGGGCCGATCTCGTCGCCGAACTGGGTGCCCACGTCGCCGAACATCCGTGGCGCGAGCCGGCCTGGGGGCTGCTTGCCCGCGCGCTCCACCGCGCAGGCCGCAAGGCCGACGCACTGGCCACCCTCCGCCGCGCCCGCACGATGCTCGTTGAGCAACTCGGGCTCGACCCTGGTGCCGACCTCCAACGCCTGGAGACGGACATCCTCAACGGGTCCGTGCCCACCGAAGGCGCACATACCGCGTGGACCGGCCATGGCGTCCGTCTCGGCCCGCGCACCACCGTGGATCTGGCCCGCACCCTCGCACTGGCGGGCGGCGAAGCCCTCGTCCACTCCCGGCGCGACCGCCTCGCCGCCATTCATGCGGCGGAACGCACGGGAGACCTCTCCCTGACCGCCCGGATCATCGGCGCCTACGACGTGCCCGCCATCTGGAGCCGGGCCGATGACCCCGAACAGTCCCGCGCCGTCGTCGCGGCTGCCGAACGCACGCTCACCGCGCTCGACCCCGACGGCCCCGCCGACCTGCCCGCCCGTCTCCTGGCCACGATCGCCGTCGAAAGCCGCAGCGCCGACCTGTCCAGGACCGAGCTGCAGCACGCACAGCAGGCGGCACTGCAGGCCGAGACACTGGCACGGCACCTGGCCGACCCCGCCCTGCTGGCCTTCGCCCTCAACGGTGTGTTCCTGCAGTCCTTCACCCGCCCCGGGCTCGCGGCGGCACGGGACAAGCTCGGCGCCGAGATCCTCGACCTGGCCACCCGGCACGACCTGCCGAACTTCGCCGTACTCGGCCGACTCGTCCGCCTGCAATCCGCCTCGGCCCTCGGCGACCTCGACGCCGCAACCTCGCACGCCGACGCAGCCGAACAGCTCGCCGCCACCACCGAGGCGCCCCTCGTCCCCGTCCTCACCGGGTGGTTCAGGGCCTGGGCCACGGCCGCCCGCAGCGCCGAACCCGGCGGACCGACCGCCGCCACGGCCGCAGCGCACTACCGCGCTGCCGAGGACGCCCTCCAAACGGCCGGAATGCCTGGGCTGCACCGCGGCCTGTTCCCGCTCGCCCTGCTGGGGCTGCGCCTGCTGCACGACCAGCCGGCGCCCACCAACCCGCACCTCGACTGGGGCCCGTACCGACCCTGGGCGCGCCCCCTCGTGCTGCTCGCCCGGGACCGAGTCGAGGAGGCCCGTGCCGCCCTCGCCGCAGTGCCCGAACCACCGCGCGACCACATGCAGGAAGCGCTGTGGTGCCTGACCACCCGCGCTGCCGTACGCCTCGGCGAGCGCGGAATCGCCGCACGCGCCCAGGCTGCACTGCGCCATGCCCGCGCCGAACACGCCGGCGCCGCCAGCGGAATGCTGACCCTGGGCCCGGTGGCGTGCTACCTGGCTGAGGCGGAGGCATGCGCCGGAGCGGGGTAAGCGACCGCAATTGTAGGTTCTCCGGTTCGCTGTCATATGGCGATGCTGTGACCTGCTGTTCTCCTTCGTGTCTCAGGCAGTGACGGATGAGTTGAGTCTCAGGATCGTGTCACTTCCTTCGACCGCCTCCGACGGAGTTGACCAGGTCATGCGCGATTCAGATCGAGGCTCCGAGGACCTTCCGCAGGAGCTCGCCGAACTCTGCAGGGTGCGTGGTCAGTCCGATGTGCCCGCCGGGGAAGTGCTGGAGCTCCGTGCCGAGACGCTCGGCCAGGAAGACTGCCGAGCGGTAGGGCAGCTCACCGCGTGAGTCCTGGCCACCGGCGATCACGAGCCGGTCCGACAGCGCCTCCAGCTGACGGATATCCGGCGCGTAGGACATGAAGCTGGGCACGATGCGCCCGACGAAGTACGGCAGGTTGGCCATCGTCTGCTCGGCCCGCGCCGCTGCTTTGGGCGGAAGCTTGAGCTCGGCCTCCGGCTCGGTGGCGTCGCCGTCCTTCTTGAGGCCCGCAGCAAACACGGCCATCGCCGGCATGAGCCCTTGGGTGCGGAACGTGTCCTGCACGTGTGCGATGAGTGCGCGGTGTTCAGCCGCGTCCGGCAGAACCTCCACTACTGGCGGCTCGTGCGCCACAACGCGTGCGATGCGTTCGGGGTGCGCGGTGAGCAGGTGCAGGGCGGCGATCGCGCCCGAACTGGCGCCGAATACCAGGGCGGGCTCATCAGGCGACAGCAGTTCCAGCATCCGGAACGCGTCATCGGCGTGCTCGGCCACTTGCTGCTCGGCGTCGGGGTTGTCCAGCGTGCTGCGGGACATGCCGCGCGGGTCGTAGGTCGCGACTGTGTATTCGGCGGCCAGGTCGTCGGCCATGCCGTCGAAGGAGGCCGCGCCGCCCGTCCCGCCGGGGATCAACAGCAGGAGCGGGCCCTGGCCTCGCACTTCGTAGTGCAGGGTCGCGCCGTTCACACACAGGCTGCCGATGGTCGGGTCGGTCATGAGGAGTCTCCTTCTCGAGACGGGGGCCAGTGCTCCAGGAGGGTGTGCAGGGCGTCGAGCGCGCAGATCCAGGACTGCTGTGGCGAACGCTTGTGCGCGAAGCCGCCCGCCGCTTCCAGGGCGACGAATCCGTGGAACGTGCTGCGCAGCAACCGGACCGCGTCGGTCAGGTCCGGCTCGGCCAGTCCGTAGCCGCGCAGCATGCCGTAGGTCAGCTCGACCGCGCGCCGTGGTCCGGGCGCTTTTGCGGCCAGCTCGGGGTCGATCTGGATCGGGGTCTGCGTTGCCATGTAGCGGCCCGGATGCTTGTGGGCGTACTCCCGCCAGGCATTCGCAAACGCGATCAGCGCGTCCTTGCCGGCTCGCCCGGCAGTCGCCTCCGCGATGCGGATGGTCTTCTCGTCCGCTGCCAGCAGCGCGATCCGACCGCGCAGATCCTCCAGGCTGCGAACGTGCGTGTAGAGGCTCGCGTCCTTCACGCCCAACCGCCGCGCCACCTGCGACATGGTCACTTGGTCGAGCCCGACGTCGTCCGCCAGCTCTGCGCCCGCGATCGTCACCCGATCCGCTGTCAGCCCGGCCCGCACCATGCACCCTCCTAAGGTCCTTGGGGCTCTAGTTTTAGCCTAGGGATCCTAGGAAAACAATCGAGGACGCAATCAACAAGGGCGTCCGCGGGATCACGGACTGCCCGACAGTTCCCCGGCTGGTGGGCTGGTCAGGGCATCACTCAGGAAGGCCGGTGCCCGTGCGGGCCCGGTCGGCCGCCCGGAGGGCAGCGTCGTGGGAGGCTCCGCCGCGGGCTCGGAGGGGGATCTTGTGGGTGTGGGCCATCTCGCCATGTTCGCGGTGCGTGGCATGAATGTCGTGCTGTGACCTGGGGCTTCTCGTCCTGTCTCACGTCGCGGCCGAGGACATCTACCTCATGGCCGTGTCATTTCCTCGTCAGGGATCTTGTTGATCGCGGTGACCACTCGTTTGCCGAAGCTGGTCAGCTTCATGACTCTGCCGCGCGTAGCTCGTTCCAACAGGGGCTGTCCGAGGTCTGCTTCCAACTGGTTGATCTGGTTCACCAGCGTTGACCGATTGATGTTGAGGGCTCGTGCTGCCTCATGCATCGACGGGAAGGACCACGAGGCGGCGAAGTTTCGCATCCTCTGCCATGCGAAGGGACTGGTGAGGCCGTTTCGCAGGATGGCTGGGAGATGGACGGCGAGTTCGGTTGTTCGGCGGGCGGCATGGTGGCTTGCTCCTCCGCTGCGACGGAGGGGGATGCTATGGACGCGCGCCCAGCGGGCCATGTTCGAGCGGCTCATGCCTTGCTCGCGGGCCAGGTCGGGCAGGGGCCGTCGGTGGACGACGTACTGCTCGAAGAGCCAGGACCGTTCAATGGTCACGCGGGGCTGGCGGCCTTGGAAGCCGGCGATCGGGATGTCATATTCGCGGGCAAGGTCGGTCAGCAAGCCGCGGGAGAAGCCAGTCATGTCAGCGATTGCCTGGAGTGAGTGGTGTTCGTCGAGATAGAGGCGTGTGAGGACGTCCTTCGGGATTTCGCGGCGGGCTCGCTGGCGGATCTGGACGGTGGATCACGCTGAGCGTTCGGTCAACTCGGCTGCCGGGGCAGGGTGTTCGTCCAGGACGTAGCGGATGGCAGCGATGCTGGTGTCGAGCACGCGGGCCGCATGTTGGACGGGGCGCTTGTGCTGGCGGACGAGTTGGTGGAGGCGGGAGACGTCGATGTGATCCGGGTCGGATCCGGGCAGGTCGAGACCGCTCAGCAGCGTGGCGGACGGCTGCCAGGTGATCGGCTCGTTGTGGATGCGGTTCTCGGCGAGGAAGTGCCTTGCTTCTCCAGCCAGCGCATCGGCGAGTGCGGGGGTTTGAAGGGCCGCGAAGAAGGCGCTCTGTTGCCTGAACTCCGCTTCGGTGACGTTCTGGTGGCGGGGGAACGCTTCGGCGGGGAGGCCGCTGATGCGTTGGAAGAGCTGGCTTCGGACGATCTGTTCGCGGGGCCCTCTGCCGACCGGGGTGCCGGTGTTGCGACAGATCTGTGACCGGCGGCTGCGGGGAAGCAGACGGGTGTAGTCGAGGCGGCGTCGCCGCTGATAGTCGATAGGCACCTCGGTGGCATCGAGACGATCAGCGAGCCGGACCAGGGCAACAGCCGTGTCGGTCCACTGCGGCTGATCCTGAAGCCACTGCAGAATGCGGAAGATGTTGATCCCGGTGGTGGCCGAGCCGAGGCGTCCGGCAACGTCCTCGAGTCGCGCTTTGCTACCGACGATCAGCAGGGAAGCGGCAAGGACCGGGGCGATAGCGCGGGGATAGACCCCTTCTGGCGGAGTGAGCCGCGAAGTCCAGACAGGCCAGAACATGCTGGGGATCTTCCGGGCTCTTCGGTCGATATCCCGGCTCTTCTCCGTGCGGCGGGGCATGGCGGTGGGGGTGCGATGCCGGAGGGCCTTGACCCAAGGCCGGGTAGTTAGCGTTTTCGCTGGTCACGCAAGCCCGTTGAGGGATTCCGTGCGTGGAGCAGCGGAGCTCGTTGGTACA
>NZ_JBIASS010000061.1:0-12414 GCF_042890955.1 Streptomyces sp. NPDC001933
GCGGACAGTGGACAGCGGTCAGGCTACGGTCCGGGTCGGACAGGGCTCCGACGGCTGGGGCAGCCCGCGTGACACGGACGTCACAGTGCCGTTGGGCTGCACGCCCCCGAACCGGGCTCGTCCTCCTCGATCAGGAATCCGGGTGGTAGCGGAGGAGGCAACCGCGGTCCCTGCTCCAGAAGGTGGCGGAGGTGCGGTGGCACCGGAGCTTTGACAATCGGGCTTGCCGGACCACGCTCCGGGAAACAGGCCATCATACCGCTGCTGACGTGTACCAACCCTATCTCCGGTGAGCCCCCCATGGGGGGCGCGTGTTCATACTCAGTCTCTTGTCCACAGTTAACGCAACGCATGTCTCACCCCTGCTCCTGGGCCACCGCAAAATCGTGGCTCCTTGGTCCGCCAGCGGCGGCTTGATGTTCCTGGGGCTCGCGCAGCCCCACTACTTGGTCGTCGACGTTCCCCGGGCGGTTCCACGCGCGGCGTCGCCGCCACCGGTGGACTGCACGCTGATGCCCGCGATGGCGGTGTCCTCTCAGGGTTCAGCCCTCGTCGACGTACTCCCAGAAGACCGGCGAGTTCGGTCACCGAACACAGCGGAGACCGCCGCCGGCGTATGGGAAACTTGCATCTCGGAAGTGCCTTGCTGATCGTGCGTGCTGGAAGCCTGAAGAACTCCCATCATCGCAGGTCACGAGGCACTTCCTCGTTTCAAGAAGAGTTATCCACAGACGCCGGATCAGTGGATCAAGGCTTAGCCCGGCAGCCCGAGCACGTCCCGGACTTCTTCGCGACGAACAGATGCCGATAAACCGTCACTTGGCGCTGAGGGATGCCGCAGAGCGTCACCTTGTCCGCCGTCAAGGCGTGCCACAGAGCCGGGGCGCCTGTCTGCAGGCATGCCGTGAAGTTCGTCTGGGCAAGCCCGAGCGCGAACCTGAAGGGCCGGAGGTGGCGACCAAGCTGCGGCATGGCCACCACCCTTGCACGTGGCCCGATCAACGTGAAGTCAAAGAGACACGCCCTAGGTCTCGGTACTCACCACCCTGGGACCGTGACCCCTGCCGCCTCGAACGGGTCCAGCAGCACCCGGTACTGCTCCTCCGTCAGTTTCGTACGCTTGCAGACAGCGCACGCGGCGATCGAGCAGGCGGGTTGGATGTCGAAGCAGAGGTGCGGGCGGAAGGCGTCCAGCTCGTGGGTGCGGCGGAGGAGAGCGGTGCGGACGGCACGTTCGATCGCGGAGTTCTCAGACGCGGAGACCCTGGTCGCACGGCTGGCCTCGCGGCCGCCCCGGCTCCAGCGGTCAAGGGAGTCCTCGTACAACGCTGCGAGCGCCGCCGGCGGCAGAGCCGTGGACTCCTCAATGAACCGTGCGGTGGCTGCCTCCATGCCCCGTCCCTCCCAGATCTCGACCAGGGCACCCACACTACGGCCCGGATCGGACAGCCCGCACCACTCCCCCCCCGAAACGACACATCGCTTGGGCGGGTTGGCACACGGCACGAGCCCGGTCCTCCGACGGTTCGGAGGACCGGGCCCGCTATGGGCGCCGAGGACGACGCCCGCCCACTATCGTCACGACGAGGAGAGCCACCCCGAGCACGACTGCGGCGATTCCGGTGGCAAGGAAGCCCCCTGAGGACTGCCCCATACGAGAAACCGTGATCAGCAGGACGCCGACGATGACGAGCATGATCATGTGACGGCGATACCGTGCCCACTGAGCCATCATTAGGAGTCGATTCCTTGTGTTCGGGGACGATGCGCCGTGACCGTACCAGCCCGCGGCCAGCCGGACGTCGCCGCGCTCACTGGTCCCACCACCCGTGCAGAGGCCTGAGTCAGACCGGCCCGTCCCGCGGCGGTGGCTCCCAGGCCGGGGTGGATTCGCCGGCCTTTTCGCGCGGCCAGCTGCTTGGCGTCAGCAGGAGCACACCGGCTCGGTCCGCTCGGCGGACAGCAGTCGCGGGCGCGGTGCCGGCTCCGTGCTCCTGGTCGTGCTCGTCGTCGGTCCGGTGCCCGGCGGGCGGCGCCCGGTGTATCGAACGGCCTGCGGCGGTCTCCACCAGCCCGGATGTGCCGCCCATCGATCACCAGGCGTTCAAGGAGCTCCAGGAAGGGTTCTACGAGTCCTATGCCGATGTGTTCCTTTGCAACTCCGCCCTGGTGAGCAAGGTGGTCAATGACGCCTTCGACGTGCTGGAGCTGCGCTGGGACGAGGCTCTGGCCAGCTCGGACGTGGTGAGGTTCGCGTGGTCCGTGCTGCGGAGCAGCGTGATGGCGCGGGCCCCGCATGTCGATGGCCGTCCTGATTTCGGGGCCGCCGCGTTCGACACCGTGGCGTTGGAGCGGGCGGCGTCCGATGAGGAGCGGTTCGCCCAGTACGAGGAGTCCAGCGCGTTGTTCAAGGTGCTGAGCCGCCTGCCCGATCAGCAGCTCGATGTGATGGTCCTGCGGCATCTGCGCGGCATGCCGCCTTCCACCGTTGCCGATGTCCTCGGTGTTCCGATTGCCTCCGTCCGATCCGATGAGCGGCACGCCAGGCATGTGGTGGAAGCCGTTCTCGGTACTGAAAGCGACCCTGAAGGGAATGCATTGTGACCGCTATCGACGAGCTCCTCTCGCGGGCCCGGCTGATCGACCATCCGAGCAGGCCGGAAGATCCGTACGACCGGATCTCCGGCGCGGGCGGGCTCGTGGCCGGTGGGGCCGGCGTCGGCCCCACAGACTCTCTGAGTGAGGCGGCGAACCAGGATCTGCTGGCCTTGTGCGAGGCGTTGGTGTCGCGCACCCCCGCCTCCGCGCTGAGCGGGTTCGTGACCGAGCAACTGCCCGATCCGGACGGAGCCCGGGTGCTGGGCTGCATCCTCCAGCTCGCCGAGTCGGAGGACGGGGCCCGGTCGTGGTGGCAGTACGCCTCCGGAGCCGGAGACAAGGCCGCGTCCTACTGCCTGTATCTGCATCATCTGTCCCTCGGCGAGAGGGATGCCGCGGCCTGGTGGTACGAGCAGACACAGGTGGACAGTTGCCCGGCCCCCTCCACGCCGGCGAAGGGATCTGCCCCCGGCCAGAAGGAGTCGCAGGGATCCTGGACCGTACCGGAGTCGGTACGGAGCGTCGACACCAGCATGCCTACCGTGCTGCGGGTGTTCCGCCAGCTCATCCACCGCAGTGGCCGCCGCCGCTCCGAGGTAGTCGATGCCCTGATGGAGTACCTCCCCACAGCCGTCGCGGTCGGGTATGTCCACGATGAGCCGGACGTCGATCTGCCTCTGCCCGGGCCCGACTTCGCTGAGCAGGTCGGAATTCTGGTCGCGGCCGCATCCTCGATCAGCACCGGGGACAAACCCCGCCGTCGTGAAGGAGACGGGACCCAGATCAGGCGCAGAAGCACCAACGACGAATCCGGAGAACATCAACGGACAGACGAAGAAGTAGAAGGCACCGTACGAGGCAGCAGATGACGACCCGGCAGGAGCCCAGTTCAGCGCGCGTCGCCCGTCTCCCTAACCTTGCGCCTTCACGGGGTGGGCTGCCCAAGAGTTGACCAGAAACGCAGGGGTTGCGCGGCGCAGGGGAACGACGACGTCTGCACCGGTGGTTTTGGGGCTGAGCCGGTAGTAGCTGATGTGTGCGAGGCGGCTACTGCGGCCTGAGTCCCTGCCCGGTTGCGGCGCGTGGTCAAAGACGTCGGTCATGGGCACAGAGTGCCGAGTCAGGCGGTGCTGCTGGTGGAGACACGGCTGTACCCCGGGCCAGAGCGCTGATCCGGGGTGCTGGGGACTGGGGTGAAAAGCTGATCACCGGTGGTGAAGCAGGCCCAGCCGGTGGACACCGTACCGGGCGGCCGCGCGGTCGGTCCGCGTCGGGGAGGGCCCAGCCTCTCGGGCCAACGGTGTCGACTCTCGTCTACAGACGTGGCCAGGCGACGGCTTCCGCCCGGCCGGGCTCTTTCGGTACCGCAGCCGGCGACGAGCGGCCAGAGAGATCAGGCGGAGGGGAACCGGCGGCGGAACTGTGCAACTCGGGTCTGACGCGGGTGGCTGCTGGGAGTTTTGCAGCGTTTCCGGGCGCTGCGCCGCAGTCGGGGTAGGCGATATCCGTCACTCGCCGCGAAGCCGATGGCGTCGCTTCCCGGTTCGTCCGTGTTCTCCAACGCCTATGCCAGTCTCGAAGGCTCGCGGGCCAGGGTCTTTCAGCGACGGGTCCGCCGCCCTGTGGCGGCGGACCCCATTGTTCTTCTAGAGCTGGCGCCATTCGTCGCCGACCTGGTCGGTCTGGCGGATGATCTGTTCTTCGGCCGCGGGAGCGGGCCACACCTGAAGCAGGTAGGCCTCGACCGGGTCGTCGTCCGGGCCGAGACTGTCCTTGGCACGTCCCTCGTCACGGCCTCGGGCATGGACACGCACGCGGTAGCTTCCCGGTCCGCTGGTGGCGAGGTCGGGCAGGTCCTCGGCTTCGCCGTCCTCCCAGGAGGTGACAAGAGCCGAGCCGGTGGTGGAGACGAACGACGTCTCCACCACCTCGTCCCAGTCACCGTCGTGGAGCGGTGGCTCGGACACGTGCGTGGTAACGGTGACCTCGACCGGTCCGACGGTCAATCCGGTCAGGACACTGGCACCGTCCTCCTCGACGGCGATCAGCCCGTTGCCGGCGTCCGCGATGTCCGGTGCCTGGTCGGTACCGAGGTCCGGGTCGACGATGTAGAACTGACGGGCATACACCCACACACGGGTACTCCCACGTTCTTCCGGCATACGGGTGCCTCCTCGGCGTCAGGAGATGGCGACCCAGAAGGCGTCGCCGTTCAGGATCCTATTGTCCTTGTACGCCTTGAGCAGGTACTTGGATCCACCGGCGGTGCTGTTGTGCTTCTCGTTGATCATCCTGCGGCTGAAGACACCCGTCGCTCCGCCTTCCTTGGTCGACGCGAAGGGGTACTCGTCGCAGCTCTTGCCCGTCGGGCGGGGCAGACTGCTCGGGCAGGCCTTGCCACGGTTCTTCTTAATCAGCGCCTTGTCAGTGGTGCGGTGCAAAGGCTTGCCCACGCCGGGCAGCCCCGGATGCCCCTTCAGCTTGCGCTGCGCGTCCCAGACATGCTGCGCCGCTTCCTTGACGTTCTTGTCGGTGCGGGACATCGCGAAGACAGGAACATACCCGGGGTGAACACACCCGCCTGCCTTGGTCGTGATCCCCTTGACGGAGTCGCAGCGCACGGTGGCGGCCTGCGCGAGGCTGCCGGTGGCAGGTGACCCGACGGCCGCCTTCAGGGTGACGACGGGTGTTTCCTTGTGCTTGAGCGTCTTCGGCCCGGGTGATTTCAGGGCGAACGGGAAGCTGGTTTCCTTCTTGACCGACAGCCCCTTGGCACCGGGAGCGGAGGTCACCGTGCACTTGGTCTTCGCGGACTTGCCGCAATTCAGCTTCAGGCTTGCGATCACGCCCCGCGCCGCCCCGCTGGCACTGGCCGGGTAGAGACCGATGGTGTGCTTCCAGGTACGCGAGTCCCTGGCCGCCAGCGACGTACGCTGAGTGACCCGGATGTTCATCGTGCCCAACAGCTTCCCACTGGGCACCTCAATGATGTCGAACCGCAGGCTGCTCATCGAGCACGCCTTGTGCCGGTCATAGGTGAGGTAGCCGGCCCTGCATGTCAGCCCGGCCGCAGCTGACATCGCGGTGGACGCGGCGGCCGTTGTCCCGGTCGCCTGGGTACAGGTGGCGGTGTGCTCACCGCGCGCGGCGGCGGACTGAACGGCCTTGTGGCAATCGGCATTCAGTGCTTGGGCGGTGGGCTGCGCATGGGCGGGTGCGGTGCCGGTCATGAGGGCAGCTGTGATGCCTGCCGCTCCGATGACCGCCGCGATCCGTTGACGTGTGATGCTCAATTGATTCCCCCTCCTGACGGCCCGGAACGCAGCAGGGCTGGAGATGTCAACTGGCTCCCCCGAGCAATGCCCTGTGCTGCGGTCAGGCACACGACGCAACAGACTTGGCTGTTGCAATGTGAGCAAACGTATAGACAGAACCTCTACCCATCAAGCGAATTGCAAGTTTCCAGACAATAGGCTTATCGAGCAGACCGAAAGTCATCTGAGGAGACGAGTTGCAATCGAGTCACAGGAGCACTATTGCAAAGTTGCTGGCGACTCGAACGACATCGGGGGATGGGCGGCGAAAGCCTGCTGGCGCCGTGGGCTACAGGGCGCCGCGCCCTCTGGTTGTCCTAGGTTGTCGGCTTTGGGGGCCCGCGCCTGGTGAACGTTTCCAGCGAGTCCGGGTCGCTGGAACGCATGTCCGGCGAAACCCCCGCCTACGGGGTCTCAAAGGCGGCCCTCAACGTCCTCACCCGCAAGCTCGCGGCCGTCCCGCCAGATCACCTGGCCGTCGCCGGCATGGAACTGCGCCCCGGCAGGGCTCGCAGGATCGGTTCCGTGAAGTTCCCAACCAAGGTGGCACTGGCCCGGTCCTGCCCCAGGGGCCGGGCTGGTGGTACGAGCCCAAGCTCGACGGCCATAGAACAGTGCTGCACCGTACCGACGAGACCGTCGTGCGATCCGTACGGCCCTACCCGTCGGCCAGGCCCGTCTCAGGCTTGCAGATCTGGAATGCCTCGATATCCGCCTGCCCGAACCCGTCGCGCTCCTCCTGGCCGAACTCGTCGCCCAGTCGCCGCCCTCCGGCTGGGCAGCGAACTTGCCGCGCCACTGGCTCTTCCCCGGCACCCGCCCCGGCCAGCACATCTCCTCCGCCGCCCTCGCCAGACTCCTGGCCGCACACCACATCCCCATCCGGCCGGCCCGCACCACCGCACTGGTCCAGCTCGCCGAGGACCTGCCGCCAGCCGTCCTCGCACCCCTGCTCGGACTCCACGCAGTCACCGCCGAGCACTGGCGGCGCCGCGCGGCCACGACTGGACCGCCTACCTCGAAGCCCGTATGTCCCCCCGGGACGGTGGCCCACCGGTGCTGGCTGTCGTCACCCGCGAGGCGGCCCCACCAACCATCGAGTGATGGGCCGTCATCGCCAGCACTCGGTCAGGGCTTCAGAATGGTGGCTCGTCGGACCACAGGTGCGTCGTCGGCACGAGCGGGGGCGGGAAGCTTCTGTGCAACAGGATGGCCAGGGCCTCCTCAACGCGGCCGAGGTCGACGAGGTAGCCGGCGAGGTCATGGCTGTTCCTGCGGTCGTGCTGCTGGAGGACGGTAACGGCTTCCTCGGTGCGGCCGACACCGGCGAGGAGGTGTGCAACGTGCTCCGCCGCGTACCAGGCGGTGCCTTCGGGGTGGGCTCGGGCCCGTTCAACCGCCTCGTCGACCCCACTGCAGGCGGCGATCAGCGGCAACCGCATCCAGTACAGCTCCCACTCGTCCTCGCCCCCGCGCTGGGCGTCGAGGGCGTCGAGGTGGGCGAGGCCGTCGGCGGGGCGGCCCTGGTCGAGGCACAGCTCGGACAAGGCGTGGAGAATCCAGTCGTCGCTATGGTGCGCGTCGGCCTGGGCGCGCATCACGGCGATCGCCTCTCCGCCCCGTCCGTGTCGGGCCAAGAGCTGCGCAAGCTCGTAAGCCGAGTTCGGGTCCCGGGTCGCGGGGCCGCCGGCCTGCCCGTATACCGCGATCGCGCCCTCCACGTCGCCATCCTCCTCCAGCAGCTCCGCCAGCCGCTGTACGGCCTCCTCATGCCCGTCCAGCGCGGCGTAGGCGCGAAGTTCCTCGACTCGGTCGTGCCGGGTCAACAGGTCGGCGAGTTGGTCTCGGCAGTTGATTGAGGTGATCTGTCGGCGGCGGAGCAGAGCGATGGCCTCATCAATGTGGCCCTGGCGCTCGCGGATCGTCGCGAGCAGGCCGAGCGCCATGTCGGAATCGAGGCCGCGGCAGCACCACGGGCCGTCGCAGCAGTGGTCGGCCCGGATCCGGCCGACGAGCAGCGCGGCGGCCTCCTCTTCGCGGCCGGCAACGGAGGCGACGGCGACCAGGGCAGTGGCGAGCACCCAGTCGTCGACGTGCGGCACGAGCAGATCGAACGCTTCCTCGGCGCGGCCGTGCCGGGCGAGCAGCCGCGTGTAGGCCTCCAAAGCCATCGGGTGCCCCGCTTCCATGCGGGTCTGGCTGATCTCGATCGCCTCGTCGATGCGGCCCCAGCCTTCCAGCAACTTGGCCGCGGCAACAACAGCCGTCCACCAGCCCGTCGCCACGTACGGGGCGAGCGCCTCCAACGCGTCGGCCTCTCGGCCCTGCTCACCCAACACCCGCGCCCACGCCAGCGCGCAGAACCACTCCCCGCGTCCGGCCTGCAGCTCAACCACATCGGCATGGCCTCGTTCGAGCAGCCGCGAGACCAGCTCCGGCGGTATGCAGCCGGACCGCGTCCGGGCTCGGTAGTCAAGATCAGTAGCGTCCACGGCCAAGCACCATAGCGCTCGCCCCTGACACCGGGCCGACACCACCGACATCTTCGAATACAGCACAGTTGGAATGACGCTCCCCGCCACTCGGAGCCTCGAAGTGGGATGCGGAACGGCGCGAACAGTACGCCAACGACCTCACCGTCGACAGGTCGCTGGTCGCCGTCACCGCGAAGACCAACCGGTCCAAGGCCGACCGGGACCCAGCCGAATGGCTCCCGCCGGCCACGTCCGCGCAGTGCACGTACGGCGCCGACTGGGTGGGCACCAAGCTCCGCTGGAAACTCACCGCGGACGACAAGGAGCGCGCAGCCCTGGAGAAGCTGGCCAAGGCATGCTCCGACACCGTCGTGAAGTACGAGGTCGCCCCCTGACCAGCAACCAGACATGTGCCCTCACCGTATCCGGGTCGCGGTGAGGGTGCCGTACCGGCCGGACCCGGCCAGTACCTCCACGACCAGGTCCAAATGCCGTGACCACGCTGTGGCGCTCGGGTTCGGGAAGGCGCGGATCACGATGTGTGCCTTCCTGATTCAACTCCATGTCGCTGTTGCGGGGTTGCGGGGGCGGAAGTGCTGGGATCGCCGCGGAGGAAGAGGGTCGGGGCGGGGAAAGCCTGCTCCTCCCCCGCGGCAAGTCGGGGCAAGGACGGATCGTCCGGTACCCCGGCGGTCACCGGGCGGGGCTCCCGGCCGATGCTGCCCGGTGGGGTCAGGTGGCGCAGGTGTCGAGCATCTGGGACAGGGCTGCGGCCTCGGCCGGGTTGGCGGTGAGCTGGTAGGTGGCCTTCACGCTGATCCAGGCACGGCTGTAGGTGCACCAGTACGACTGCAGCGACGGCTTCCAGTTCCCCGGGTCCTTGTCGCCCTTCGCCCGGTTGCTGCCCGCCGACACCGCGATCAACTGCGAGTCGACCAGATCGTTGGCGAACGCGCGCCGCTCGGGCGTCGACCACTCCGAGGCCCCCGACCGCCAGGCTCCTTGAGGGGGACGACGTGGTCGATGTCGATGCGGGAGGCGGAGTCGATGGTCAGGCCGTCGTACTCGGAATACCAGCTGCCGGACACGGCCCGGCACTGGTCGTCCTGGACCACCTCCTGACCGTCGCGCTGAAGCACGACCTCACGGGTGTCACAGGTGCCGTGCTGGGTGATCCAGTGCGGGAACTTCGCCCTGCTGTAGCCGGGGACGTCGTCCTCGTCGGCCACCACCAGGTCCGCGAGCAGTTCGCGGGCCTTGACCGCGTCGGGCGGTTCGGGGAGCTCGCGCAGGGACGGCGCCTGACCGGGGAGCGCCTGGCGGGCGGGGGTGTGGGGGCCTGCCGCGGTGGCGGTGATGGGGGCGGCGGTCAGCGCGAGCCCGGCGAGAGCCGAAGCGGCGGTGAGGAGCGCGGTTCGGCGCAGATGACGAATCACGCCGATCATGCTCCGGGCCCCTGTCAGCGCAGAATCGTTGCTGCCCGGCGTGTGTCACCCGCGTGGGTGGGAAGTCGTACCGGGTGCGTGGCGCGGGTCTGGTCCTGGGCTGGTGCTGGGCCCTGTTCGTGCACGTAGAGCCCGTTCGGCTCCTCCGCCGGAGTGATCCCGCGGGCCACGTCGTTCTTCCTGCGCATCGCAGCCGGTATGCCTGGTGTCGTGATCAAGAATGTGATGCGTGCCGCGGCAGTCGCCGCCCTGGCCCTGCCCTCTCTGGCCGTCCCCGCCTCCGCCTCTGGCATGGTGCGGGCCGAGATCGACTGCCCGCCCGGCTACGTGTGTATCTACCCCGAGATCAACTTTGGCGGACAGCCATGGGTACGACGCGCCGTCGACGGCGGCGTGAAGGACCTTCCGTCCGCGATCCGGGACCGCGGCAGCTCGGTCCGCAACAACTCCGAACGCACCGCCCGTGTCTACGAAAAGCGGAACTACAGCGGCCGCTGGGTCTGCGTGACCCGCAGCGGCGGCTCCATCCACGACCTTCGCGGCTACAACCTCAACGACCAGACCCGCTCCCTGAAAATCAACAACAACGACTGCGGCTGAACACGAACACCTCCTACGGACGTGGACGGCCACCCATACGGTGGCAGCAGCAGGACGCTGTCTCGTGCATCAGCGGGCGCTCCTGGGCAGCCGCTTCTGGTGATCGCCGCGGGCGGGGACTCGCGGCGAGGACTTCGTCGTCACCAGGCCCACGGCGCAGCCCTGAGCAGTCGGGAGAGTCCGAAGAGGCCGCCCTGGCCGGTGTGGCTGGGCCGGCTACGGCGCCATCGGTGTCTTCTGTAATGCGATCACTCCCGCCTCGCACAAGGATCGGAGTACGGGAGGCGGCCCGGCCGCGCCCCTGTCTCCGCGCGGGGTCAGCGCGCCTTTCTTCCTGGCGCGCTGGTCCGCTTCCCGTCCCACTACCCGCCAGGGGGGCCTGGAGGTACGGATGCCGCGGCCCTTGTGGACCGGAGCAGTGAGTTTTGGTCTGGTCAGCATTCCTATCAAGGTCGTGAGCGCGACCGAGGACCATTCCATCCGCTTCCACCAGGTCCACCTGGAGGACATGGGCCGGGTCCGCACACGCAAGATCTGCTCGATCGACGACGAGGTCGTGCCGCAGGAAGAGATCGGCAAGGGCTACGAACTCACCAAGGACGAGCTCGTCCCGGTCACCGATGAAGAACTCGACGAGATGCCGCTGCCCACCGCGAATGCGATCGAGATCGTCGCGTTCGTCGACGCCGACAGCATCGATCCAATCCGGATCAGCGACTCGTACTTCCTCGCGATCGACGGGCAGGTCGCGGCGAAGCCGTACACGCTGCTCCGCAAGGCGCTGGAGCGCTCCGACAAGGTCGCGGTCGCCAAGTTCGCGTGGCACAACCGTGAGCGGCTGGGGCTGCTGCGGGTGCGTGAGGATGCGATCGTGCTGCACGCGATGCGGTGGCCCGACGAGATCCGTAGCCCCGAGTCCCTCAAGCCCAAGGACGTCGACCTGGGCGACGAGGAGATCGAGCGGGCCGTCCAGCTCACCGACACCATGGCCCTCGACGACATCTCCGGCTTCCGGGACGAGTACCGCGAAGCCCTGGAGGAACTGATCGAGGCGAAGGCCGAGGGCACCGAACTCCCGGAACCGGCCGAGGGCGAGGAGCAGGAGCCCGGGAAGGTCGTCGACCTGATGGCCGCTCTGAACGCCTCCGTCAAGGCGGCCAGAGAATCGCGCGGCGAGCACGGCCAGGACCAGGACGCCACCGTGCACGCGATGCAGCCACGCAAGAAGACCGCGGCGAAGAAGAAGGCCGCCCCGGCCAGGAAGACCACGGCCGCCAAGAAGACCACGGCGAAGAAGACCACCACGAAGAAGACCGCGGCCGCGAGGAAGCGCAGCGCGTCCTGAACAGGCGCGGAGCCGGATGGTCATGGAGTTGCCGCGGATCGCTCCGATGCTCGCCACCCCGGGCAGCCTGCCGCCCACGGCCGCATCCCTGCCTCATCAGTGCACCTGCGACGCGTCAGGAATTCTGGACGGCGCCTACGAACCACTCAACCTTGCTCCGCAGGTCTGGCGAGAGGTCGGAGAGGCCGCCGACGATGAAGGTCAGTTGCCTCGCAAGTTCCGGATAAGCGCTCCAGACAGCTGAGTTCCTGGTCAGGACCGCGCGCAGCAGGTCGCCCTCGTACATGTCGCCTTCGGCCAGCGGGTTGTCACGAAGCACCTCCACCGCGAGCGGAAGAAGCACCGGCAGCCCAATGTCCTGCCCGATCAGCAGGCGCAGGTCCTCAACGGTCAGAGTCCCGACCGGCCGACTCCGCAGGGCATGCGCCGTCGCAATGAGACGGGTGGCGTCAGGCGGGGGCGCCTGCCAGCGATCACGTTCAAGCTCCTCAAGGGACCGACTACGGTCGATAGATACAGTCACCAGGCGATTCTCTCGTGAATGCGTGTGGTCGGGGGGGGGGGGGGGGGGGGGGGGGGGGGGGCCCCCCCCCCCCCCGCCCCCCCCGCCCCGGCCCCCCCCCCGCGGCGCCCCCCCC
>NZ_JBIASS010000061.1:12424-12908 GCF_042890955.1 Streptomyces sp. NPDC001933
CACCACCGCCCGCTCCCTCTATTTTTTTTAAAAACACACACCCGGGGTTTTTTTGTTTTTTGGGGGGGGGGGGGGGGGCCCCCCCCCCGGGGGGCCCCCCCCCCCCCCACCACAACGCGAGACCTCAAACACGGTCTGAAAGGCAAACGCGGCTCTGGTCGTTGTCAGGCCGGGTGGTGGGGTAGTTCCTCGTCGGCGTGGCCGCCGGTTCCGAGGGTCCGCCGTGGGGACGGGGGCGCGGCCGGGCGTGTGCCGAGTACGCCTCGGGCTCGCAGTTCGTCGAGGTCGGACAGGCGCTCTCCTGGGAGAGTGTCGAGCAGGTCGGCCTGGGCGGCGCGGATGCTGGGCGCGGGAGCCTGGGGGCCTGTGCCAAGGGCGCGGCGAACGGTCACGCCGGCCATCGTACGGGCAGCCCCTGCTGCTGAAGGCCGTTCCATGAAGCCGGGAACAGGGACGGGCCTGCACCGAAGGTGGCGCGGGGCCT
>NZ_JBIASS010000062.1:0-12699 GCF_042890955.1 Streptomyces sp. NPDC001933
TGCGGGGAGTGGTCTGCCCACGGACACACGGTCGACTTCTGCCAGGTTGACCTCTCCGGTTTCCACCCCACGATTGCTCTGCATGTGGCTCTGCACGACCCGGCCCGCGTCCTGCGCGAGGTCGAGGCCAAGCGGCGCATCCTGGCCCGTCATGCCCGCGATCCCTGGCCGTGCCACGACTTGCGTGACCTTGCTTCGCCCTACACCGACCATCCCGACTTCCCCGCCCGGGCCTGAACCAGCGCAGCTGACAAGCAGAGCGCCCGACAAGCCTGAACCGAGCCTCGCTCACTGAAGATCATTTACGGGACAGCTCTTAGCCCTGCCGTTCCAGCCATTCTGAAATCACCTGGTTGGTTTCTTCTGGCATTTCCTCCTGGATCCAGTGACCGCAGTCCAGGCCGACCACTTCCACGTTGGGCACGAACTCTGCCAGTTTTTCGAACCTCGGGATCGCGAAGTCCTGGTCGCCGTAGATCATGAGGGCGGGCTGCTTGATGATCGGGTCCGCGTCCGCCAGCTTGTGCCAGTTGCGGTCGAGGTTCCTGTACCAGTTGATGCCGCCCGTGAATCCCGACGTCTCGAACGCGGAGACGTAGACGGCCAGGTCGCTGTCGCTCATGACGGGCTCACCGAGTGGTGTTTCCGCCTTGGCGAGGTTGATAAATGCCATGCCCGGCTCAGGGGGTGCAGGGGGCACGTTCTTCCGGTAGAGGTTGCGGATGAACTGGGAGGTATTGGCATCGAACACGGCGTCCGCGACGCCCGGCTGCCGGTTGAAGTGGACGAAGTAGAAGTCACCGCCGAGGAAGGTTTCCATGACCTCGATCCACGGCGTTTCTCCGCGCTCCTGGTAAGGCAGGCTCAGGTTGATCAGCTTGTTCACCCGGTCGGGGTGCAGCAGGGCCAGTCCCCAGACGACGAACGCACCCCAGTCATGGCCGACGAAGGCGGCGTCCTCGTAGCCATAGTGGTCCAGGAGCGCGACGAGGTCACCCGTCAGGTGTTCGATGTCGTAGTCCGTCACCTCGGTCGGGCGGGATGAGTTGCCATAACCCCGCTGGTTCGGTGCGATGACGTGGTAGCCAGCCGCTGCGAGGACGGGCATCAGGTGACGCCAGGAGAAGGCGTGCTCCGGCCAGCCGTGGCAGAGCACGATGGGCTTTCCCTTGTTTTCCCGGCCTGCCTCGAAGACTTCGAGCTCCACACCGTTGACCTGGATCAGGGTGGGCTCGGGAAATTCTGCTGGATTGATCACTGCTTTTCCTCTTTGGGGGCGTTCGCTGGCGGTCGACCTCCTCGATGAGGTCATGTCGCCAGCTTGCTCCCCAAACCGGTCACCTCATGACCGGTTTTTATGAGAGTTTTGTCAGTATGCGATCCGATCGGCTGGTGGCCATACTCCTCTTGCTCCAACGGCGCGAGCAGGTGACAGCCGCAGAGGTCTCCCGAGAGCTGGACGTCTCCGAGCGCACCGCCCGCCGTGACCTCGACGCCCTGGCCATGGCCGGGGTGCCCGTGTACTCCGTACAGGGCCGAGGCGGCGGCTGGCGCCTCGTGGGCGGCGCTCGTACCGACCTGTCCGGGTTGACCGCCAGTGAGGCACGCGCCCTGTTCCTGGCTGTCGGTCCGGCCTCGGATGCGACGCCGGCGATGAAAGCAGCTCTGCGCAAGCTCGTCCATGCTCTACCGAAACCCTTCCAGGTGCAGGCCGAGGCAGCAGCGTCGTCGCTGGTCGTAGACCCGCAGCGATGGGGGGCGAGCCGGATCGAGCACCGGCCGCCTCGCTTCCTCGACGAACTCCAGGACGCGGTGATCAGCGGCGTCCAGGTATCGCTCGGCTACGTCGACAGCAAAGGCGTCGAAACCCGGAGAACCGTCCACCCGCTGGGCATCGTCGCCAAAGGTCCTGCATGGTACCTCGTCTCCAACACCGAGACCGGCCGACGGATCTTCCGGATCGACCGCGTGTCGTCCGCCGACCCGACCGGCGACCCTGTGCACCGACCCGGGGACTTCGACCTTGCCGAGAGCTGGAATGAGATCGCCAAAGAGGTCGATCGCAAACGAACGCCGCTGGAGGTCCAGGCGGTATGCACACCCGACGGGATAGGCATACTCCGGATGGCGCTCGGCGACCGGCTCGACGTGGGAGGTCCCACGACCGACGGCCGCATCGAGGTCGTGATCCGCGGCCCCAATGAGTACATCCTCGCCGGCGAGCTCTCCGGGCTGGTCGAATGGGTCGAGGTGACCGGCCCTCCGGGGCTCCGAGACCGCCTGGCCTCGATCGGCAACGCCCTCGTCCAACGATACGGCCAGCCGCGCACCAGCGGAGACCTTCACCCTTCATGAAGCGGACGAGGCAGGGCTTCGAGAACAGTTCCGCTCAATAGCGTGGGGGTGTCCGTTCCGGCAGACGCCCGGTCACGAGTCGGCGGGTCCCCCGGCTGGCTCGCTGCGGGTGGACCGTCTCGTGCCGGGCCAGCATCGCCACGCACTCGGCGCACTTCCGGGGTCGAGGTCGCGACGGGCGGTGCAGGTTGTGGCGGCGGCTGGCGCCTCGTAGGCGGCGCTGTCGATCACGGGCCGTGGGCCATGGGCGGCTAAAGGCCAGCCCGAGGGGTTCCCGGAACGGCAGGTCCCGCGCTGGACGGCCGAGCTGGAGGACTACGCGATCGCGCTCAGCCTGTTACAGCGGGCCCCCAGGTTCCCGGCCGCCGGAACGGCTTGAGCCGCACCCCCTCCAGGCTGTCGGCGATCAGCTGGTCCAACCGCCGCTCCCGAGTCTCGTCCCGCTTGGCACTGATCACATGGTGGATGGCCGACTTGCGGTAGGACGGCGCCTGCCCGCTGAACCACTCCCACGCCCGCGGCTCGGCTTGGAAACGAGCCAGCTGCGCCACCTCGAACTCCCAGACCTTCTCCTCGCGGTCCCGGTCACGGGCTTCGAACAACGCGATGCCGGCCGGCCGCATGAGCCCCTGGGCAGTCAGCTCCTCGATCTTGCGGAGGTTGACCTGGCTCCAGTTGCTGCGCGGCCTGCGCGGGGTGAACCGGATCGTCCAGGAGAAGTCGTCGATCGGGCTCTGCCGGCCGTCGATCCAGCCGTAGCACAGGGCCTGGTCGACCGCCTCCGACCAGCTCAAGGTGGGCTTGCCCGTTCCCTTCTTCCACATGCCCACCCGGCATTCGGAGGCAGTCGCGTGGTGCTCCTCCAGCCAGTCCCGGAACTCCTCAGGACTTGAGAAGAAGATTGGCTCCATGCGTGCTGCTCCCGTCGGTCGTCTCGTCGGTTCCATTGAACCTGGCGGGTACGACAATCCGAGAGTCTCACCGCGCCGCCCAGGATCTGCCCCGGGGTGTCATCACCCTGACGGCAGGCAACCACAGAGTCGAGCGAGCCAGACACCGTTCACGGCGGCTCCGCCGAGACCGCGTCATCGAAGGCCGGCTGCTGCGGCAGGAAACTAAAAGTGACGCGTGAAGCGACTCGCCGTACGGGTGGCCCTGCGGTCCTCGCGCAAGCGCTCCGGTCCTCGGGGGCCTCGGCGAGGGCGACGCCGTAACCGCAGGCGGGGACAGGCTCCTGTCGAAGGCGGCGAGGCGTGGCCGATGCCCGTTGTGGTGGACGTGGCCTCCGCAGGAGGTCCGTCACGCATCTGCCCAGTGGGGGCTGACGTTCCGTGGCTGATGTTCCATCAGTAGCCCGTGGTCGCTCACGGATCGGTCACCCATGCGTAGGGAATTGCTTCGGGTGCCCGGCAGCCGCCCCGAACCCCCGGACCAGGGCGACTTGCCTTCAGTGTGCGCATTCGGGCCTGGCCGTCGCAGCGCCTGTGCTCCACACCGTTCGGAGCAGTCGGTCTTCCAGGACCCCGGTGTTCGAGGTGCGTCGGAAGCGTCGACCGAGATGTGTCGGGGCGACAGGGTGCGGGACTGGGCCGAGGGCGGCCCAGTCAGACCTGATGGTGCCCGTTTTGCGCGGTTTCGGCGCGTCGTTCGCATCCGATATTCGAACAGACGTACCCTTGGGGCGTGCCGAAAACCTTCCCCTTCCCGCAAGACCTCCTCGATGCCCAGGTCGCCCTCGACGAGACCCGTGCCGCGTCCGAGGAACACGCCAAGACCTTGCCGTGGTCGGCAGAGCCGATGCCCGGGTGGGAGGGAGACAAGCAGCTGCACTCCTCCTACCGGTCCCACAAGGAGGACTCTCCGGGTACACGGAGGAGCAGGCCGCAGAGACTGTCCGCTTCAGGGCCCGGCTGCTGGAGCTCAGCATCGCCGTGTCCACGCATCCTTTCTGGGATTCCGTCGACGTAGGCGACCGTGTCGAGGCCCGCATGGCGCTCAAGCACGCCCACGAGCCGGCCGAGGCGTAGCCATGTCCGGCGGCATATCCGACCTGGACAAGAACCGGACGCTGGAGCAGTGGCTGGAGTGGCAGCTGCGTCAGGTCCGGGGCCGGATCCGGGAGCTGGAGATCAAGGAGCAGCAGGAGCGGCGGCGTCGGGAGCAGGCGCATGCCGCGCTGCGGTGGAAGATCCAGCCGCAGCGGTCGTCGTCGGCGGCTCTGGTGCATCGCGGGGACTGTGCCCTGTATCCGGTCGAGGGCGGTTTCCTCGATCGTGAGGAGGCGGTGATTGCTTTGGCGGAGCCTGACATCGAGGCGTGCCAGATCTGCAAGCCCGAGACGGGGCTCGTCGACGGGTAGGGCCGTACGGACCGCCCGGCGCGCCTCGCGGGCGCCGGGCTCGCAGGATCGGTTCCGTGGAGTTCCCGACCAAGGTGGCACTGGCCCAGGCCGTCCTGGTCCTGCCCGAGGGGCCGGGCTGGTGGTACGAGCCCAAGTACGACGGCCACCGGACTGTGCTGCGTCGTGCCGATGAGACCGTCGTGTTGTACGCCCGGTCGGGCAGGGCCGTTACCCAGCACTGGATGGACCTGGCCGTCGCCGGCATGGAACTGCGCCCCGGCACGGTTCTGGACGGCGAGGCCGTGATCTGGCGGGACGGCCGGCTCGACTTCGCGGCCGCGCAGTCGCGGGCTGCGTCGTCCGTGACCCGGGCCCGCGCTCTGGCGGCCCGGTATCCGGCGTCGTACGTCTGCTGGGATGTTCTGCAGCACCCGGACCCGGCGATCGGCGACTGCCGACACCTGCCGTACACCGAGCGCCGCGCCTTCCTCCTGGAGCTCCTCGCCGATGTCGGGCCGCCTATCCAGGTCACCCCGGCGACCGACGACCGGGAGGTCGCCGTGCTCTGGTACGAAGCCCTGCGTGAGCAGGGCATCGAGGGCATCGTCTGCAAACGCGGCAGTGCCGGCTACCCGTCGGGGCGGCGACGGTGGTTGAAGGTCCGGCACGCGGACACGGTCGATGCCCTGGTGCTGGGGTTCACCGGCCCCCGGCTCAGACCACACCATCTGGTCCTGGCGGTGGGGGACGAGGGCGGGCCGGCCAGAGTGTCCGCACGCCTGGAGCCGGTGCTCGCTGCTCGTGTCGGTGAGGCGTTGAGCGCTGCGGCGGTGGTGGTGGGGGAGCGGCGGGCGGAGGGCGAGCCGTATACACGAGTGGAGACGGACCTGGTCGTGGAGGTGCTGGCCGGGTCCGGCCAGCACGGCACCCTCACCGTGATCCGGATGCGGTGAGGATCCCGTTCCTGACTTGCCAGGTTGGTCGCTCACTTCGCATCCTGCGTCTGCTACACCGGCCGCTCATCCTCCTCGGCCGGTGTGAACTTGGGGGCATTCTCCAGGACCCACTGCTGTACAGGCAGGAGCTGCTCCCACCCGAACCGCTGCGCGTGCTCGGAGTGCTCAAGGTCGCTACCGCCGACCAGATACAGCGGCCAGCTTCGCACTGCAGCTGCTCCGGCCGCAGCGGCCGTGAGGGTTCAACTTCGCGCTCGGGATGAAGACGGCTGTCTACGAGCGCTGGTGCCGTGGCCGTGACCGGCTGGTCGCCGAAGGCATGGACAAGGCGGAGGCCAACAAGAAGGCACCGAAGGTCCGTGTGCCGAACCGGAACCGGACTCAGGCCTACTGGCGCGAGACCCGCGGCCAGGGATTCATCGGCCCGCTGCGCGAAGGACAGGAACCCCGCCAGCCCTTCGCCTGGTGGGAAGGCGTCAACAACCGCGCCTACTACACCGCGTTCGAGGACGCCGACACGGCGTGGAAGAACTGGCTCGACTCCCTGGCCGGCCGCCGGCCGCCCATGGGTTTTCCCCGTTTCAAGCGCCGCGGCGCCACACGTGAGTCCTTCCGCATCGTCCACAGCCTGAAGAACCCCGACATACGCTTCGAGGGCCCCCGGCGCCTGCGAATACCGGGCGGCGGCGGACAACCGGCATTCACCGTCCGCCTCCACCAGTCACCACGCCAGCTGACCCGGCTCATCGACTCCGGCCACGCGACCATCACCAGCCTGACCGTCTCCCGGCACGGACACCGCTGGCACGCCTCCGTCCTGGCCAGGGTCGAAAAGGAACTGCCCGAACGCCCCACCCGCCGCCAGCAGGCCGCCGGCCGGATCGGGGTAGACCTGGGAGTGAAAACCGCACTCACCCTCTCCGACCCCCTCACCCTCCAGCAAGGACAAACCCCCGTCCTGGCCGTGGAAAACCCACAACTCCTCAAGAACACCGCACGCAAACTCGCCCGCGCCCAACGGACATGGCACGCCGCTTCGTGAAAGGCGCCGCACAGCAGTCCAAGGGCTACGAAGAAGCGAAAGCGAAAGTGGCCAAACTCCAAGCCCTGCTCTCCGCCCGGCGCGCCACCGCTCAGCACCTGGTGACCAAACGACTGGTCGAGCAGTACGCCGAGATCGCGCTGGAGAGCCTCAACACCAAGGGCATGACCCGCTCGGCCAAGGGCACCGCCGACAAGCCCGGCAAGAACGTCCGCCAAAAGGCAGGCCTCAACCGGGCCATCCTCGACGTCGGCTTCGCAGAGATCAACCGACAGATCGAGTACAAGGCCCGCTGGCACGCCGTCACCATCGCCCGTGTCCCTACCTTCTTCCCTTCGTCGAAGAGTTGCCACCAGTGCGGCTGGATCGACACCGGCCAGACCCTGGCCGACCGTGTGTTCCACTGCCAGGGCTGCGGTATGGTCATCGACCGGGACGCGAACGCGGCCCGCAACATCAAGAACCATGCAACACCCGTCCGGCCCTAGGCCGGGCCAGTCCCCTGGAAAAGGGGCTGTAACGCCCGTGGACTGCAGAAGTCCCCAGAGCTCGCAAGGGTTCCGGGGCAGCAGGGCGAAGCGGGAAGACCCTTCGGGTCACCCTGGGAGGGCAACCTCCCAGCCGTCCTCACATATCCATAGCGCGTACATATGCGAGCAATGCCGGGATCCTCGGAAGTGGTTGAAAGACTGCCACCGGGCCGGTAACTACGCAGGTCGACGAGGGTGCACCCCGTACGCGCGGGGACGGTCCCGGGTTCACCTCGTTCTCGTGGTCGGGTACCGCGTGCACCCCGTACGCGCGGGGACGCCGCCTTCCCTGAGTGAAGCTCGACAACTTCAAGCCGCGAGAAGGGCCCGGATCCCCATCGGATCAGGGCCCCTCCCGCGCTCTGTGCCCGTCTACCAGCGCATGCCGAGCTGATCGAGGTCGGTTCGGCGTTGTTTGGGGAGCTTGGCGGCGCGTTTGCGGACGTTGTCGAGCCAGGTGCCGAGCTTGACCACCACGGGTCCGTCAGTGCCGCCCTGACGGCCTGACAGCGCCTCTTCCGTCTCCAGGTGCTCGGCGTGCTTGCGGGGGACTATCAGGTGTCCTTCGCGGGCGTGGAACTGCCGTGCTGCCGTGAGGTTGAGGGTCCACATGGTGTCCTGCTTCCGCTTCACCGGCCGCTCCTCGTCCTCGGCCGGTGCGAGCTTGAGGGTGTTCTCCAGGATCCACTGCTGTGCAGCCAGGAGCTGTCCCACCCGAACCGCTGCGCCGCGACCCACCGTCCGAGGTCCTCGCCCTGGACCACGACATCGCCTGCAGGCTCCGGGAGGGTTCCGCCGGCCTGGACGTGGTTGTGGACGAGGCGGTAGCAGCGCTGCCACGCGGTGTCCCAGGCAGGGCACCACCCCGGATCGATCGCGTCAAGCTCATCCCGCCGTGCCTGGTTCATTACCCCGGCCGCCGAGGAGACGGGGAGGCCGGCCGCGCGGAGCTCCTCGTTCTCCCGCGCCCTGCGCGCCGCCGCGCGGGCGTTCTTCGCCCACACCCCGATCGGATGCCCGTCCCACACTGCGGTGGTCGGCGGGAGGAAGTGGCCGTGCACCGTGGCGTATTCCTTGGCGACGGCGATCCCGTCCGCCCAGGCCGCGTCCTGCTCGGACCACACCATGCCGAGTTTTTCCAGCTCGGCGACCCGTCCGGCTTCCAGTGTCCCGGTTGTGTAGGCGCGGCGTTGGTCGGCGATCCACTGCCCGAGCGGGTACCCACCGACCCCGCCCCAGTCCTCCGGGGTGACGACGGTGTACGGCACCCGCAGCACCCTGTTCCCGGTCTCGCGCAGCCACCGTCCGGCCGCCTCGATCCCGCGCCGCCAGTAGGCGTCCTCCGGGTCGATGACCCGCAGCCGCATGAACCGGGCCAGCACGGCGGAGTCGCGTTCCTCGCTGAACCGCAGCACTCCGGCCGCTGCCCTGCTCAGCACCACCGCCCAGCTTCCGTCCGCCAGGACATCCTTGGCGTCCTCGTGCTCGTGGTCCTGGTCGTGGCTGTCCTTCTGGCCGCTGCGGACTGTGCACCGAAACGTCCGGTCGGTGTGGGAACTGGCCCCCTGCACACCGACACCGCACCGGTCCGGACGACCAGCGACGAACAACCCGGCTGAGTCCGCCACATGTTCAGTCCTCGGCGGACTGCTGTGGTGGGGTGCCGTCCACATGGCCGCGCGAGGATTCTGCTTCTTCAGTGGCACCGGCCCGGGTGTAGGCGGTGGCGGAACGTTCCCATGCTTTCTTGATGCGCGCAGCGTCTGCACCAGCGGCTTTCAGTGTGGTGGCCAGCTCTTCCCATGCTTCGCCCGCACGGAACCAGTCGCCCTTATCGACCAGCATCGCCGTAGCCCGCTCACCGGCGTCGATGGCGTCGTCGAAGCGTCGCACTTCGCGCAGGTCGGTTCCGAGGTTGTTCCAGGCGGTGGCTTCGCTGTGGGTGTCGCTGGTCTGTTGGAACTGGGTGAGGGCTTTTTGGTGGGCGTCGATGGCGTCGTCGAAGCGTCGCACTTCGCGCAGGGCTGTTCCGAGGTCGTGCCAGGCGGTGGCTTCGCCGTGGGTTTCGCCGGTTTGTTGGTGGAGGATGAGGGCTTTTTGGTGGGCGTCGATGGATTCGTCGAAGCGCCGTACCTGCTGTAGGGCTGTTCCGAGGTTGTTCCAGGAGCCGGCTTCGCCGTGGGTGTCGTCGGTTTGTTGGTGGAGGGTGAGGGCTTTTTGGTGGGCGTCGATGGATTCGTCGAAGCGCCGTACCTGCTGTAGGGCTGTTCCGAGGTTGTTCCAGGCGCTGGCCTCGTTGAGGGTGTCTCCCCGCGCCCTACAGGCATCCAGTGCGAGGGAGCGGATCGTGACCAGGTCCTGCAGACGGCGACGGTTCGTCAGGTAGCGGCCGAGGCTGAATCCCAGCCTGATGGCAGTCTGCGTGGTGCCTTCGGCATGGGTGGTGGCGATTAGATTCTCACGTTCGGCATCCAACCATGCCAGTGCCTGCTCCCGGTCCGGGAACAGGGGAGCGACGGATGCGCGGCCAGCCTCGAGGTGGGTGTCGGCGGCTTCCGCGGTGCGTACGTAGTGGCCGGTGAGACGGGTGCGAGCCTGGTCGTAGCGGCGCCTGGAAGAACGCGAGCGTTCGCATTGAGCAGTGGCCTGTTCGTGAGCGTACTCGCGGAGCAGGTCATGCATCTGCCACCGGCCCCGGACGGAGCCACGTTCGATCAGGTGGGCGGCTGCCAGTTGCCCCAGCAGCTTCTCGGTAGCCACTTGAGACTGTTCGGTGAGGACGCCGACCGCAGTGGTGGAAATGTCCGGGCCCGGATTGAGAGACAGGAGACGAAACAGTTCAGCCTGCTGGAGGGACAGGCCCTCAAAGGACTGATCGAAGGTGGCACGCAAGCTCCGCTCCCCGTCGTCGATCCCCTCCAGGCGCCCGGCACACATGAGCCGTTCAGCACGCTCGGCCAACGGCTGGTCCGGATCACTGGCCAACAACCCAGCGGTGATCTGCAGTGCCAGCGGCAAACCCCCACAAGCCACCGCCACCTGCTGCGCCGCCTCCGGCTCCTCATCGACCCGGCGATCGTCGGGATCGTTGCGCCGCAGCGCCGCCCGCAGCAGAGCGACAGCATCCTCGGGCTGCAAGAAATGAACGGTACGCATACGGCCGAGGCCTGGAAGCGACCGGCGGGACGTAGCCAGCAGTCCATGGTGCCCCGGGGGCAGGAGAGGACGAACCTGATCGGCCCTGGAAACGTTGTCCGCGATCACGAGCAGCCGCTCCCCGTCACGCTCGCGCGCTGCGAGCTGTGAACGGTAGTGGGCTTCACGTTCCGCGCCGGGCGGCGGAAGGTGCTCGGGCCGTACGCCGAGCTCGCGCAGCAGTGCTTCGAGTGCGTCCTCGGCCTGGGAGGGTTGAGGGTCGTAGCCATGGAGGTTGACCAGCAGCACCCCGGTGAACCACCCCTGCTTGAACGCGGCGTGCCCGGCGGCGTGGACGAGGGTGGTCTTGCCTACCCCGCCCCATCCGGACAGCACCGCGTGTGCCGGCAGACCGTCCGTGCGCTCGGGATCGAGCACGCCGAGCAGGAAGTCGACGTCATCATCGCGACCGGTGAAATCCGCCGGAAGCGGAGGCAGCGAGTCCGTAGCGGTCGGCACCGGTGCGTACTGCTGCACGAACGTCTGCAGGGTGCCGCTGCCCTGGACCTGGCTGTGCTGGAAGTCAGCGCCACGGAAGTCGTTACTGACCCCGCCACCGGCCCGGGCCTTACCGCCCCCCTTTCCGCCCTTCTTGCCCTTGCGTTTCGTGTTGTTCTTGGCCCCCACGCGCTGTCCTACTTGTTGAAGTTGTTCGTCACCGTCATGGTCCCGCTACCCTGCACCTGACTGTGAGTGAAGGTCGCTCCCCGGAAGTCGTTGTGCACCGTATCGGTTGTCTGGGCGGCGGCGGCCTGAGCGACCAGTGCTTCCAACTCGGCGACGACCTGCACCTGCTCGGCCGCAGGCAGTCCTTCCAAGAGGGTCTCAAGGCGGGTCTGCCAGGCCGCAACCTGCGCGATCTGTACCCGCTCGCTCTCTTCCCCGTCCTGCGCAGCCTCCAGGACGGCCCGGGTCCGGTCCAGGCGTTCCAGCTCCGCCTGCTCGCGCCCCGCCTCCCCACGGCCGAACAGCCGGGCTACCGCCCCGCGGATCCCGTTCCATGCATCCGTACCCGCAGCCTGGACGATGGCGCCGCCACCTGCGGCAGCCGCAGCGATGAGACCTTCAACCAACATGCCATTCCCCCTACATCACTCAACAGAGCCATCAGCCTAAAGCCGTTCACCACCCCGCGAGGAACGGTTGACGCACCTTCACCCGGACATGGCCGAAACCGGAAAAGACGCACACCGGCCTGGCCGCACAGCTCGTCACGCGCCAGTCGAGTCCGAGGGCGGCGAGCTGCTGGAGGCTGTCGTGTGAGTCGTCGCTTCCTTGTCCCAGGTGGTTCTCGGTTGGCTGTCCGGTCCAAGAGCTGTCCCGTAACTGTGGCTGCGGGGCAGCCGCAGCCTCGTCAGGTGCTCGGGTTCCTCCATAGATGGCGTTCATCCAGGGTCCCGAACCGCACGTCTCCGCGTTCAAGGCCGACGAGGATGGGCCAGCAGTCCAGCAGCTGCTCTCTCACATCGCGCGAGGCGAGGTATTGCACGGAGTTGTAAGGCACGATCAGGAGCCCGTTGCTCACGCGGACTCGCTTCGTGTCGATGGCGAGCGGTGGCTCGCTATCGCGTTGGCTGCGTGCGAGAAACGTCACCGCGAGCTGCAGGGCTTCGTCCTGCTCCATCATCCGTCTCCCGTCCGTCGGATCGAAGAAGGCACCCTAACCGGCCTGGGATGATCTTCGCGCGGGCTGGTGTGATCACGGCGTCGGAACCGTCCTGGACAGCCCCGTTCACCGGGCTGACGACTTCATGAAGCTGGTGGGTCCGACGGTGGCGAGTCCGCGTGCGGCCGGGCGGTACGTGGTCGGGATGCCGATGTGGATGTGGGTGACCCGCTCGACGTCGTCGCACGGTCCCGCGACCGCGACGGCGGGCGGCGTCACGGTCACCGCGACCGCGCACGTGTCGACGATCCGGTGGAACATGGGCGACGGCACCACCATCACCTGCCATGGCCCCGGCACCCCGTACACCGCCGACCGCGGCAAGTCCCCGTCCCCGGACTGCGGCCACCGCTACACGCAGACCTCGGCCGGCCGCCCGGACAACCGCTACCAGGGCACCGCCACCGCGACCTGGACCGTCCAGTGGACCGCCCCCGCCCTCAACGACGGCGGCACGTTTACCGAGACCCGCGAGTACCGGTGTTGCGCGCACGATCTGACAGAGGTGTTCCCGCAAGCTCCGAAACGGGCCTCAGTCGCTCGAACGGCACAATTGCGCCCATGCCTGACTGGATGCCCTCGTGGGGCACAACCGCACTGATCTCGATCGCAAC
>NZ_JBIASS010000063.1:0-12683 GCF_042890955.1 Streptomyces sp. NPDC001933
AAGCGGCGACAAGCTCACAGCCATACCCGGAACCCCTGGGCTTCCCCGATCCTACGAATGATCAGATCCGACCCGCTTGAAAGGTAGGACAAGCTAAGAGCCCTCGCGGATAGGCTGCGTTTGGGGCCTCGGTCGGGGCGTGGTGTGGCTGGGGGCCGCTACTGGCTGTCATTTCTGCTGGGGTGTGAAGACGGTTCCGGCTTGTTGGGTGATCTGCGATCATGTCGAGATGTCGATCACTGTCTCCGTGCCGTGCCCGACGTGTTCGGGGCGCGCCCGGCCTGCCTGGTCGGAGAGTCCTGCGCCGCGCTGGGCCGCGCTGGCTGGCACAGCGCGTGTGGAGTGGGCGGACGGCACTCTTTGCAGCCTGCCGCTGGACTCGCGTGAGTTGTTCCCCAGGGCGGAGTCGCTGCCGCTGCCCGGCGAGGAGCGGGTGGTCAGGGTGCACGGGCCCTTCCTCGCCGATGGCCGAGTCCCGTTCTGGGCGCTGTTCGAGCCTGCTCTCGCCGCGCTGAATGGGCTGGACGAATATCCGGAGTTGATGCGGAACTGTGCGCTGACCGCTTGCACGCCCCTTGCCGTGCTCGCCCGGGGAAGCGGGTACGCCTGGTTGCGGGTCCGAGTGGAGGAGCTCACGAAGCTGCTCGAGGCCGCAGACAGAATCCCGCCCTCGGCTGCCGGCTCAGTGGAAGACTTGCTCCCTCCGGATGGGGCCCGGATGACGTCCAGCCAGGACGCTTCGGGCGGCCTGCGCTACTACGAATGGTCGATTCAGAGCAACATCGGGCGCTGGGCGGTGTGCACCGACGACGAGCACGGCATGGCTGTCCTGCTCTACGGGGAGTGGGCTTTCGATCAGGACGACGTCGCTCTTGGCCATCGCCCGCTCTCCCCGTCCGAGACCGCCCTGCTGCGGGCCGCGTGGCCCGACCCGCGACCCGGCCGCAGCGGATGATCCACTGCCCGAGGGCCAAGAGCGGCAGCCACAGCCCGGGCGGCGGCACGCCATTTGGACAAACGGGCCGTCGGCGGCACAGAAACGGCGCCGCACCCAGCGCGCGCCCGAGGCCGCGTCGGGCGAACGCGGCGGCGTTGTCGGGCTGGTCGGAGAGAACGCCCATGACCAAGACGGGCGTTGCGCCTTGCACCGCGTCGAGCAGGGATACCCGGCCGCCGTGCGTCGGCGTGGCGCAGGAGCGCGGGTTGGTCGCCCTCGCACGCGACGAGGAAGGCCTTGCCGGGATCGGGCTGGCGGGCGAGCTTGCCGGACGCCTTGCCGGTGAAGATCTGTGTTCGCACTCTGTGGCTTTCAGGGCGTCTTGTTGCGCTTCGGGGTGTTGATCGCGCCTGGACGAGGCCGGGGCGGTCTTTACTGTGACTGGTCACAGATTGACACTCCCCGTGGCGATTCCCAAACTCCCCGAGCAACGCAAGGCAGACCTCGATGAGCCGGCATGCGCTGATAGACGAGCGAGAGCGAGGCGGTCCCGTTCGCGGTCACCGAGGCGAACGCGTCGAGCTTCCCGTTCCACTTGGTGACCTGTTGCCTGGCTCGCGTAGCTGCGGAGCTCGGCGTTCCGGCTGCTACCGGGCGGCTTCCGCGAGCGCCAGGAGCCGCGCAGCGGGTACTCGGGATACGCCAAAGGTCTCCGTCCACCCCCCAGCAGGCATGTGCGCATCGGATAGGAAGGGCGTGTGCCCCTCGGCCCTGAGCTGGCGGATCACTCCCTGTTCGACACGATAGGCGTCTGCGCCCGTGCTGAATTGGAGCTGCGCGAACACCGTCCACCCCCGGCCTCCGAAACGGGCGACGCGGTCCTCGCGGGTCCGCAGGCCCGTGATGCCGATCTTCACAGCACCGTGCCCGGCGTGATCCATGACGTACGGGCGAGCGGGAGCGCCCGGGTCCAACCCGTAGCGCGCGCAGTGCTGACAACACTGGCCCTTCGTCCGAACGTTGTTCAGCTTGGGCGTGGAGATCTTCTCGCAACGCTCGCACAGCGAGGACCAGGGCGACGCGACGTTCTTGAAGGGTTCAAGGGGTCGGAAGCCGACGGCACGCATGTCGGTGACCGCCTCCTCGGGATCGCCCGGTCCGTACCGCTTGCAGAACCGGCAGCCACCCATGCGGCCGGTCACGTTGTCGTACCGCGGCGCCACGACATGCCCAGCCTCCACACACTGGGACAGCCATGGCCTGCCCGTCCCCGGGAAGTCCAGCAAGACGACGAAGCCGTGCGCCAGCATCGCCGACGCGGCCTGCTCCGGGTTCTTCGGGGAGTTCGGGGCGCACCAGATGCAGGCACCCTGGCCGCTCATGACGTTGTTCCGATTCGGGTAGATGATCTGCCCACAAGGCATGTGACGGCACATCCACGGCTCACGTGCCCGCCCGGGGTAAGGCTCCAGAGGCTCTGCCCGGCCGAATCGCATGTCTGCGACCGCGACGCTGTTGGGAATCGAGAGGGCCATGGCATCCTTCGTGGTCAACTGGCGTGGCGTTGATGGGCGACACCGCAGTCCGTGCCGCAGTGCACATCGCTGGGAGTCCTACCACGCTCGATAGGTCGATGGTGTGCTCAAGACGGCGGAACCAGGCGGTGCGTGGGCCGTTGGCGGTGGCGTCCTTCAACGCCTCACGGGCCGTGGCCAGGTCCTGGGGCCGTCCTCGGTCGAAGTGGGCGTGGGCCTCCACGTAGCGCCAGAACGCCGCATGCTCGGTTTCGCTGGCCCTGGCGAGTTGACCGGCCGCCTCGAGCGCCTTCTCGGCAGCGCCTGCGTGGTCGCCGAGCCACAGATCGGTTACTGACGGCATCGTAGACCAGCTGGAAGAGTACGCAGGTGCCGCACCGAACGCCGCCCGAAGACTGTTCCACCTTCTGTTCCACCTATGCGGCACCGTCGACGGGGAGTCCGGCTCCGCCCCCCGGGCGGTGGTCACGGTGCGCCCGGACTCCATCGAAGCCCTGATGACGGCCGAGACCTCGTCTGCGCTCAGCGACGCGGTGATGTTCCTCGCCCTGCTCGGCCCCGACGACCTGCGGGACGCGATTACCCGGCCCGTCGACGCGGTGCCCGGACTGTGGCTGGAGCCCGGACTCGCCGACCGGATCGTGCGTGACGCGGCGGACGAGCCGGGACGCATGCCGCTCGTGGAGTTCGCACTGACCCGTCTGTGGGACCAGCGCGAGCGGTCGATGCTGACCCACGCCGTGTACCAGGACCTCGGTGGAATCGCCGGCGCTCTCGCCGGGTATGCGGAGGATTCCTTTCGCGCCGTGGTCCGGGAGGACGAACTCCCCCTCGCACAGGCGCTCTTCGTCCAGCTGGCACGTCCGGCAGACCAAGGCGGCTATACCCGGCGTCCCGCCCCGGTTGCCGATATGGACCCCGCCGCGTTGGCGCTCGCACGCCGTCTCTCACCCGGAAAGCTGATCGTCTTCGGCCGCACCGATGAGGGCACGGAGATCGTGGACCTCGCGCACGAAGCCCTGACCCGCCACTGGCAGCGGCTGGGAGACTGGCTGGACGACAGCCGCAAATTCCGGACCTGGCAGGAGGATCTGCGCCGAGACCTGACGCGCTGGAAACAGACGGGTAGGGAGACGGGTGCCTTGCTGCGCGGCAGCGTGCTCGAGGTGGCCGTCGAACACGCCTTCCTCCGGCCGACAGAGATGACCGCACTCGAGCGCGCGTACATCGGTGCGAGCCGGAAGTTCGCACGGCGGGCACTCCGGCGCTGGCAGGCGCTGGTAGCAACGCTTCTGGCCCTCTTGGTGGGCGCCGGCGTGCTCGCCGATATGGCTCGCGACAGCAGCCAGAAGGCTGAGCGACAGCTGCGTACCCTCGCGTCCCGCGCGCTCGCCGACGAGTCGGGCGACAGGGCCGGCCATGATCCCGGGAGCTCGATCCAGCTGGCTCTGGCGGCCTGGAACGCGAACGACACACCGCAGGCACAGGAGGCGCTGCTGCGCAGTCATGTCACCGGGGAGTACCTGCGCGGCAGTCATGTCGGCCTTTGGCCTGGGCGGGCGACGCGTCTCGACGCCACACCGGACGGTCGCACCCTGGTGGTGTGGTCCAAGCCGGCGGGCGCCGCGCCCGTCGTGGTATCCGTGGTGACAGGGGCGCTGGGCGGCTCGCCCCGGTCCTACGCACTGCGCGGGGCGCCCGCCGACGACGTTAGCTCCGAGATCAGCTCCGATGGCCGGCACTATGCGGTGGCGACACCGGACGGCCGGGTGTTCTTGTGGCGGCTTGACGGAGAACCGCGCGATCCCCTACGTCTGAAGGCCGCCGATACGGCTGATCGCGTTGTGTACGCGGCCGATCTCGACTTCAGTGCAGACGGGACGCGGCTTCTTCGGCTGCTGGGCAGCACGGAACCCCCCCCCCGCAGGATCATGGCCGGCAGGGGTTCGTCGAGGCCTGGGATGTGGCCGACGGCGCTTCCTTGCCGGTGGCCGAGGATCTCGTTCCGAGTGGGGTGGAGCCGGACGAGGCCGCGTTCGGCGAAGACCCCGATACCGTCGTACTCCGCTGGTCCAGGTTGCGCGACTTTAGTGAGCGTTGTGGAGCTGCGGCAACTGGGCTCCGGTGACATCGTACGGCCGATCGTCACCGGCGTCCCGCGGGGGAATCTACGGCTCCATGGGGGCGGTGACTACGCCGTCGAGCAGCGCGGTAAGGACCTCCGGTCCCCCGTATACGTGCACAACACCACCACCGGCGCGTCCTGGCCCCTGCCCGGCAGCGCGCTGCTGCCGGACGACACGGGCGGGTACGTCATGCAGGACGAGGGAGCCGGTGCTTTCGCGGAGGTCGAACCGGGGAGACCTTCAGGACACGGGTACCACGCATTGAGGACGAGGACGCCGTGACCCCCGCGATCGCCGCTGTGAGGAAAGAGGGCGAACCGGTAACTGTGCTGGCCACAGTCGGTGGCACGCTGACGGTGCTGGCGACGGAGCCCGGGGCTCCGTTGACGGAGGAAGAGTTTAACCCCAGCAGCGTGCCGGACGCACTGTCCCCCGACGGGCAGGCCGTCGCCTGGGTGACCGACGTGCGGTTGTACGTCCGCGACACCGTCAACGGCCGGGGCGACTCCGTCAAACTTCCCGCGATTGGTTCCGGCAGCCCGAGCTGGCGGGTGGCGTGGACGCCGGGGGACGGTCGGCTCGTGGTGTGGCAGTCGAACGGCACGGAGCTGCTCGTCTACGAAGCCGGCGACCTGAAGCGCGGGAAGGCCGTCGCGCTCGACGTCGGCACGGATTCCGGAAATCCGCTCGGCGCGTTGGACTGGGTCGCGCCTCTGGTGGGCGGCGACATAGCTGTTCTGACGGTGGGAGGCTCGCTCCTGCGGGTGGACTCCGTCACCGGCCTACAAGTGGGACGCCCCGTGCCGGTCGAGCGCACGGACGGTGCGCTCATCTCGCCCCTCCGCTCGTCTGGACAGCTGGTGCCACGACCGGACCACCCGCACCAGGTCGCGGTAGTCACCAGGGCGGGCGTTTCCCGGGGCACCATCCAGCTCTGGGACACCCTCGCCGGCCGACGGATCGGGGTCTTGTCCGGTGACGCGATCAGACCCGTCTTCCATGACTTCATGCGACACACCCTCGTCTTCTCGGCCGACGGCCAGAGTCTGCTGGTGCAGAGCGCGGACGGCACCGTCCGACGGTGGACGGTGGACCAGCGGAAAACCACGGGGCACCCCATGGCCGTGGACCACCTGGACAACTTGGTCTCTCTGACCTCGGACGGAACAGCGATCACGGAATCCTCCGGCGGCTACGACCTGTGGGCAACCGACACAGGCCGTCATATCGGCGCCTTCCCCACCGTGCTCGACACCAGGCGGACAGCGATCGTCTACGAGGACCGCCTGGTCGCCTATGCCGAGGGCTG
Source organism: Streptomyces sp. NPDC001933 (assembly GCF_042890955.1). Lineage (NCBI taxonomy): Bacteria > Bacillati > Actinomycetota > Actinomycetes > Kitasatosporales > Streptomycetaceae > Streptomyces > Streptomyces sp. NPDC001933. The sequence continues at coordinate 5,908 of NZ_JBIASS010000063.1, forward strand.
GCGGCAGACCTACGACCTTCTTCGCGCGAACTGGTTCTCCCACCTCTGCTCGTCGGCCGGACGTGATTACACCGAGGAGGAGCGCAAGCGCTTCCTGCCCGTGGGTACCCCCGCGGGTCTTCCGTGCGAGAACGCGAGCCCCTGGCGTGGGGCGCCGACCGCCAACGGCGGGCGAACGGGCACGTCACCCCCGAGGTGATGATCAGCCAACGACCGGCCGAGGCCGAGGACCGGGCAGTCCCGGGACACTGGGAAGGCGACCTCATCATCGGCACCGGCAAGTCCGCGATCGGCACTCTGGTCGAGCGCACGACCCCGTTTACCATGCTGCTGCACCTGCCCCGCATGGAAGGCTTGGGCAGCGAGCCGAGGGTGAAGAACGGGCCGGCGCTGGCCGGTCTGGGTGCCGAGGCCGTCAGGGACGCGATCGCCTCCACCATCACAACGCTGCCCGAGCAGCTGCGTCGCTCGTTGACCTGGGACCGCGGCAAAGAACTGGCACAGCATGCCCGGCTCCGCGTCGACACCGGCCTCGAGATCTACTTCGCGGACCCGCACAGCCCGTGGCAACGCGGCACGAACGAGAATACGAATGGGTTGCTGCGGCAGTACTTTCCGAAGGGCACGGACCTGTCCCGATGGCAGACAGACGACCTCGCAGCCGTTGCACTCGCCCTCAACAGCCGCCCCCGCAAAACCCTCGGATGGAAAACACCCGCTGAAGCCCTCAACGAACACCTACTCTTGACTCAAGAAGCCGGTGTTGCGACAACCGATTGAGTCCGGGGAGTACACCTCGACTCACTTCCGGCACCGGCTACGGAAGTTGGGGCTGAGGCAGAGCTGCGGACACACCGGATCATGTTTCGACAACGCCGCCGCTGAGAGTTTCTGGGCCCTGCTCAAGGAGGAGATCGGCACCCGGATCTGGCCCGACCGGGCCACCGCCCGCGCCGAGGTCTTCACCTTCATTGAGACCTTCTACAACCGCCGCCGCCTGCGCAAACACAAGATCTTCGGCTACCTCACCCCAGCCGAGGCCAGACAGCGGCATCAACACGCCCTCGCGGCATAACCATCGAGTGTCCAAGAACACGGGGAAACTTCAGCATCAAGGGGGAGGGGCCTCATGGACAAGATCCGTCGCGGCGAGCGAGGTAAGCAGAAGACATGGCAGTGGCTCATGGTTCTGACGGCGCACCGGAGCCGGTGCGTCTACTGCGGCCGTTCCGCTGCCACCACGATTGACCACGAGCGGCCCATCGCCGACACCGGAGCCGACGTCTGGTGGAACTTCGTTCCAGCCTGCGAAGACTGCAATCGCAGAAAGAATGGTCGTACCGCGAGGCGCTGGGTGGCCGACATGGATCTCAGTCACACATACCCCAACGCTGGCTTCAGGACGCGCGCGATGTCCCCCAGGGTGTACGCCGGTATTACAAGACGCGTGGAGCGCGCGCAGCGAGAGATAGCCGACGTGGACCGGCGCGAGTGGTTCCAGCTGCACTATGGCAGTGAGAATCACCGGACCAAGGCTGAACTATTCGAGATCCTCGATCGCTGCAAGGCGGAGCTGCGAGGCTACCCCCACTATCCTTGGCGGACGCCGAAACTAGGGACTTCGCGGGCCGTGTGTACACGCCTGATCTGCTGCGGGTACCAGCATCCGAAGGCGAACTATTTGGTGGCCTTCTTGGAACCCCAAGAGCGGGCCGCCTTGAAGCGAGCTGTCTTCAACGAGCGAGTTCATGAGGGCGATGTGCTTGGCCGGCTCATCCGGGAGTACCTAGCCGCGAGAGAGCGCGGACCGCAGTGACGCGGCATAGCCTGCCAGGGAGATGATGGGTCCCAGGCCTTGACCGGTCAAGGCCCAAACCCGGCCGACCTCAGATCTGGTCCAGGCGGCAGCTCATTGACGGCATACGGTGGCGGACCTGAACCGGCGCCCCGTGGCGAGAGGTGCCCGCTCGGTATGGCGAGTGGGAAACGGTCTACGGGCTTTTCCGGCGCTGGCAACGCGACGGAATCTGGAGGCGCCTGCTCCATCAATTGCAGGTCGACGCCGATGCCAGCGGCCTGATCACCTGGGATGTCAGCGTGGAGCTCCTTGTGGCTCCAGGCCGACAGCGGTTACACCGGCGGCCTTGTCTCCTGGTGCCGTCAGGAACTCGAGCTCACTCTGGAGGTCGTCAAGCGCACCGACGCCATGGGAGGCTTCGTGGTGCTGCCCCGCAGGTGGGTGGTGGAGCGCACGTTCGCGTGGTTGATGCATTCGCGCCGTCTGGCCCGTGACTACGAAACCCTGACCGCCACCGGCGAGGCCATGATCCAGTGGTCGATGATCACGCGGATGAGCCGCCGCCTGGCCCGGCCACGGGCCCGCGGACGGCGCTGAACATCCCCGACGCTTCCTGGACCAGCCATCCGCGCTCCGCCAGTCGCCTCGCCTTCGACCGCACGCCCTCCACCTTCGCCGGCGTCGGTTCCAGCCCCAGCATCACCGCAATTTCCTTGGCCTTCACCGGCCCCCGACCCGGCCGGTCCGCCAGCATGCCCAGGATCCGCTGGTAGTCCGGCGAGAGAGCCGTCGCCGGCAGACCTTCCCGCCAGGACGGCACTGTCGTTCCCGGCAACGGCGCGGAAGCGGGCACTGATTCCGCTTCCGTCTCCGCCTCGGTCAGGGCGGTGGTCCCGGCAGCGGACGCGGCCAGGGCCTCGACGAGTTCCTCCCGCGCAATCACCCGCCGGTCCAGCTCGATCTCTGCAGCCTCCAGCGCCGCAGCCGCCCGGGCCGCCGCCTCCCGCAGATCCTCGACACGCTCGCGAGCAGCCGATTCCCGCACCTGGGGCCGGAGCTGGGTCCTGCGTAACTCGCGGCGGAGGACCCTCCCCACACTCAAGCCGTTGACCAGCAGTAATGGAGAAGTCCGGCTAAGGGCTGTCCCGTAATCCCTGGCGGGCGTGCGACGACAGCCACGGCACCTCGCCGCGTTGTCGGAACGCCCGAATACATCCAGTATTCGGGCGTCCCTCCGCCTTGCGATGCACCGCGTCTGACGCCGCACGCTGATCCACCAGGGATTACGGGACAGCCCTTAGGCGGGAGCAGCGGCAGGCGCATTCCGGTGTGTGGCCACCCACGGTCCCGGAGGGGATATGAGAGCCGATGACGAAGACACGACATACCCCGAGCGATCGCCTTTCGTAAGTAGGGCGCCACTATCGGTTAACTTGTCGGCGGGTTTCTCGTTCAGTCGCCGCACGACCAACCGAGAGTGGGTGAAGGATGCGGACCGGAACTCCCGGTCGTGAAGAGCGCACCGAGACACAGCCGAGAATCTGGCACAACGCGCTGTCACCGCAGGACTGCCGCGCCGCCGTCGAGGCTATGGCCCAGTCCACCGCCGTCACCGGCCCGGTGCTGCGCCGCAGCAATGACGTGGTCGACCTGAGCATGCGCAGCTGCTCGGAGCACCTGCTGGCGCCGGAGCGGTCGGATCCCATTGTCACCGCGATGCGGGAGGTTGCACGGAAGGCGATCGAGGACGAGGGGTGGCGACGGGTCGCGCTGGACGGCCCGAAGTTCTGCAGTTACGCCGAGCGCGGTCTCTTCCGCGCCCACCGGGACAGCTCCGACGACCCGCTGGATCCGGCCGTCGTGCGCCGTCGACGACTGTCGATCGTCTGCCTGCTGAACGACGCGACGCCGCGCGACGGCCTCCGGTCCTTCGACGGCGGAGCGCTGGTCGTCTACGTTCCGCGGCCCGACGGCACTGTGGCACCCGAGAACATCCGGCTGGAGGCTGGCTCCGCCGTCACCTTCCGCTCCGATCTGTTGCACGAGGTGCGCCCGGTGCGCGCCGGTGTGCGGTACTCGGCGGTGGCGTGGCTCTACGACGTGGACGACAGCAGTAAGGAGAAGCGATGAATAACCTTCACGACGAGCCGAACGACCGCCTGGAACTGCGGATCACCACTGACCTCCTCGGCGAGTACCGGCCTGAGCTGGCCCTGTTCCTCAGACAGCTCGGCCTCGGGCACCTGCTCGACGAGGTTCTTGTCCCGCTCACGGCGAGGGCCCGCACCAAGACCGTCGTGGCCTTCGAGGAGCGTCCGTGGCCGCCGTCAGGCATCGGCGCGAGGACCCTGCGCGGCGTGGCGGTGGCGGTGGTCAGCGACAACGGGCAGTCGCTGCTCACCCCGGCGTTCTTCTCCGTGCGGGACACCACCAATGTGGGGTTGGCGGCGGCGATGACGAAGTTTCTGTTCGAGGACCTGACGGGCGCAGGCGTGGACTGGGTGTCCCTGTTCGTCAACGAGCGGTCAGCGGTCGTCTCCGGTGAGCTCGCCGACATCGGCTTTGTGCCCCGGCAGGCCCAGATCCTGACCGACGGGACCGAGTTCAAGGCGTACGCGGCGAGCCCACCCGCGGCGCTGAAGGAGCTCGGCCTGGACACCGTCCGCCTCGGTGACGCGCTGGCCCTCAACTTCGACCGGGCCCGGATCTCCCGGCTGACGGGGTTCCACCTCGCGCTCGCGGCGGGAATCGCGCCGCACTGGGCCGGCGACACACGGTGGGCCGAGGTGTTCCCCGGGTTCGACGACCTCCTGATGACGCTGCCACCCGGCGGCATCACGGGCACCCCGGGACCCGCGATCGACATCGGGGACGAGCCCGTCGAGTGACCCCGGTTCTCGACGTCTTCATCCGGTCGTACCACCGCGATCGGCACTGGTTGGCCCTGGCGCTGCGATCCATCGCCCTGTTCGCGTCGGGCTACCGCCAGGTCGTCGTGGTCGTGCCGCGGTCGAGTCTCGAACGCATGGAGCCGTCGGCAATCAAGTCGGCGGGCGTCCGCCTGTACACGTGCCGCGACTACGCCGACGACTACCTCGGCCAGCAGATCACCAAGCTGAACGCGGACCGCTACACGGACGCGGACACGATCCTGCACCTCGACTCGGACCAGGTCTTCACGGCGCCGTGCGAGCTGACGGCCCGCCTGTTCGACCACGGCCGACCGCGGATGGCCTTCGACTCGGGCGGCGCCCGGCCGGAGTCGGACGGCTGGCGGGGGTGCCCGACCGCCTTCTTCGGCGAACCGGTCCGGCCGGACCTGACCGAGCCGCCGCCCTTGGTCGTTCCCCGGCACGTGCATGCCGGGATCCGCGCCCACTGCTGGAATGCGCACGGCCGGTCGATCAGCAGCTACGCGCACGCCGCCGGGTTCGGCGCGTTCTGCGAGTTCGCGCTGCTGCGCGGCTTCGCCCTGAGCCGGGAACCGGAGCGGTACACCTGGGTGGACACCGCCCGGCACGGCCGCCTGCTGCCGGAATGCCGGAGCTTTTGGAGCCGGGCCGAGACGCCCGCCTCGGTGGCTGGCAGCCTGCCGCCGGAACTGACCGCCGCCAGCCCGCAACCCGTCCCTCCAGCGGGGCAGTGACGCCGGCATGCGCTCCTCGGTCCCCGTCTCCGTCGTCGTCTCCGCCTACCAGGAGGGCGACCGCGTTGCCGAGACCATCCGGTCGGTGGCGAGCGCGCCCGTGCGGCCGCGGCAGCTCGTCCTCGTCGACGACGGCAGCACGGACGGCAGCTGCGAGCGGGACTGGCCGCCGTGGGTACGGACCTTGCGCGGGGACCACGTCGGTGTGGCCGGCGCCCGCAACCGCGGCGCGCGGGCCGCGGACCAGCCGGTTCTCGTCTTCCTCGACGCCCACTGCGTCGTGGACGACGGGTGGCTGACCCCTCTCGTGGCCGCGCTCGACCGCGTACCGGACGCGCTGGTCGGGCCCGCGGTACGGGACGCCTCCGACAGCCGGTTCGTGGGCTGCGGGGCCGAACTCGTCGACGCCCTGCTCGCCTACCGCTGGCGCCCGGTGGCCGGACCCGGCCCCGTCGAGGTCGGTCTCCTCCCTGGCGGCTGCCTGGCGGTCGCCCGCGACCGCTTCCTCACAGCGGGAGGCTTCGGAGCCTTCAGCGGATTCGGGCTCGAAGACGTGGAGCTGGCACTGCGGTGGTGGCGCGCCGGGCGCCCCTTGCTCGGCGTCCCCGGGTCCGTCATCACCCATCGCTTCCGGATACTCCCACCGTACCGACCGGAGCAGCAGCCGTGGCTCCAGAACATCCTGCGCACCGGGCTCCTGCACCTGCCCAATCCGCAGCTGGAGGCCTCCGTCCTGGCCTGCGCCCGCTTCTCCACGTTCCCCGGCGCCATCGCCACTGTCCTCGCCGAGCCGTGGGTGGCGGCGCAGCAGCGGCTCCTCGCCACCGAGCTGCGGCCGGTCGCCGACTACCTCGACCAGTGGGCACCCCGGGCCTTCGGCAGCTGACCGCTCCCGGCGGCTGGCCACGCCTGGGTGGAGAAACGCCACGCGGAAACGCATGGACCCTGGTCACCCGGTGCAGCTTCCCAGCCTGGCGCGGCTCCCGCACGACGTTGGACGGGCGTGGTGGGTGTGACATTTGACGACAGAACCCCGAGTTCGAACCTCAGGCCAAACCCGCAATGGAACAGGCATGACGTACCTCTCCAAGACCCACTTCGACCCCGCCGACCCAAATACCGAGTTGCCGTCGACGAGGAGGGCCTGGTTGTGTTCAGCGAGTGCTGCGTCGACCGCATGAGTCTCGAAACCGCCGTTCTCCTGCATGACGCCCTCGGCCGCTGGCTCAAGGACTGCGGCGAGCAGCAGCCCATCACCACGGAGAAGTGACCACGGGGCAGTCCACCACGCGCTCCTCGCTTACGGCTGCCACCTCGGCGGAGTAGGCAATT
>NZ_JBIASS010000064.1:0-11772 GCF_042890955.1 Streptomyces sp. NPDC001933
CCCTCCTCCTCGAACCGGGCGCTGTCCACCGCTTCCGGCAGGGCCGGATCGACCGAAAGCACAATGTCGCCGCCGCGCGGATGGCGCGGCGACAGGGCCGGCCTGCGCCCCGTGACCTGCTCGATCTCGTCCGGAAGGGCGGCGAGTTGACCGCGCAGACGGTCGCGGTGCGCTCCGGCGAACACGATGCGGCTGTGCCGGCTCAGCTCGAAGAATCCGGTGCGGCCCTGCCACTTCTGGAGGGCGGGCACCACTGCGGGTTTCGCGTTGACCTGGTCGGGGGCGGCGCTGGCCGGTGTGGCGGGAGCGGCGAGGGCGAACAGACAGACCATCAGCGCGAGAAGGCACAACAGCTGTGTTGGACGCACTCTCATATGAAACTCCAAGCGTTCTCGACGGATTCGTTCCTGGAGGTTCGTGCGGGTGACGCGACGGGGAGCAGGTACCGTGCCGTGCCCCGGCCGAGGCCGGGACACGGCACAGCAGCGGTCACGGCCGGGTCGTCACCTTGTAGGTGGTCCTCGCGTCCACGACGGCCCCGCCGTTCTTTGCTGTGATGGTGAACTTGCTGATGCCGGGGGCAGTCGGGATTCCGGTGATGCCACCGGTGTCCTGGTTGAGGGTCAGGCCGCGCGGGAGGCGCCCGTCGGTGACCTCGTAGCGGATGGTCCGCGGAGTCGTCGAGGTCACCTTGAAGGCGTACAGCTTCCCGACCCGGGCGTCCGTCGGCTCCGCCGTGGCGAAGCCCGGCGTCGGGGCCCTGACCGGCTGCGGGTCACCGATCGGCTGACCGGACGTGTCCATCTCCCGCAGCGCCCACTCGGCGTCCGGCGTGACCTTTCTCCTGTCACCCCCAGCGCAGCCGGTTGCCCGTCGTATTGCGGGCGAGGAACAGCGTGAGGTACGCCTGACCGGCCATGGATCCGATGCGATGCTCACGGCCGTAGTACGTGTTCTCCGAGGACGCGCCGTACGTGCGACCGTTCGTGAAGCGAGACATGAGGGCCAACTGATCCTTGTTGTGCAGCCGTTCCCACTTGGCAGCGGCCGGGCCGATACCGGTGTCCTGGCCGGTGAGAGTGACCAGCAGGTCGAAATTGCCAAAATAGAAGGGGAAATGAGTTCCCCAGTCATTGCCCTCGGGGTAGTAGATCTCTGCCGAGTTCGCGCGGTAGATGGGGCTGGTGCCACCGTCCGGGAGCGGGAATGGCTTGTCCACCAGGGCTGCGTACGTCCGGTTGATGTTGTGCAGCGCGGCGCGTGGTGCGGCCTGGTTCGCCAGGCCGAACACGAAGCCCTGGTAGAGGCTCTGATCGAAGGCCACCATGTACAGCGGATGCAGGAGTCCGTGGTTCTGCAAAGTGCCGTCGTCGGCGATGTTCGTGCCCTGCAGCCAGCTCGATAGCTGGATGCCGTTGATCGTCTCGTCGCTGGTGAGATCTGCAGGGCAAGCTGCTGCGGCCAGTAGAAGCTCGATGTTGCGGCGCGTCCAGCGGGCGGCGTTGGGGTGATCCGGCATCATCACCGCTGCCAGGGAGAGCGCAGCCGCGCTCCAGCTGTCCTCTTCGGCCTTGCTGTCGCCGCGCGAGACGACGACGCCGTCGCGACGGGTCATGTAAAGCTGGGTGCCGCTGGTGCCGACGAGGTAGATGTCGTTTCCCGTGGTCAGCCGGTCGGCTTCCCAGGCCAGCATGCCAGCCAGGTGATCCCGATCGGTTGCGTCGAGGGCATCCCACAGCAGCCACCCGGCCAACGCGGCGTAGTACGCCCACAGCGCGGACTGCCAGCTGCCGCCCCATCGGGTAGCGGTGTCGGTACTGTTCGCCCGGTGCCGGGCTGCGAGCGTGCGGATCAGGTTCCGAGTTCGGACGGTGGCGTAGGCGAGGGACAGCGTCCGCTCGTCGTAGGTACGGGTGGTCAGCGCAGTGGCGGTCGCCACGGCGGCCATGGCGGGCAGGCGAATGGCCCGCTCGTCGGTGCCCTTGAGATCGATGTATCCGTCCGCGAGATACCTCGTGTACGTCCCTGCGTACCAGGGTCCGATCAGGTAGCGGGAACTCCCGGCAAGGATTGCCTTCACCCGCTTCCCAGCGGCGTCCGCCCCCGGATACGTCCCCAGGTTTTGCCAATTGATGGGTCTGACCACATTCCCTACAGCACGGGCGCCTTCGGGCCCCGCAAAGACGGCAGCGGCCCCGATCGCGCCGGCGGCGCCCAGGAAGCCGCGGCGGGACAGTAGGGGAAATGAAGACATACGGATACTCCTGCCTCAGAGGCTCAGGACGGGTCTCCAGCTCGGCCGATCCTGGCAGTGCCATTCACACGGCGCAAGGGTCTACACCACTGGTGTGCGCCGGAGATCCGTCGACAGGAACGGGCCAGGGAGTCGAGGATCTCCTCGGCGGTTCTGGTCCAGATGAACGGCTCAGGGTCATGACTTCGGTGGCTGCCCTCGGCGCGAACGCCGGCTTCGAGGGCCCGTTCTTGTGTGCGCGGCGACGGATCATCCGGTTGGCCAGGAAGCTGAACGACGGATCTTCTGGTTGATCCAGAGAGGCCGGTCAGGGTGAAGTGCAGCTGCATCCGCGGGTATTAGCTCGAACGCGGCGAACAGGGTGGTCACGCCGGTGCGGAAGTAGCCGTGGGCGCGGCGTTCGGGTATGCCGGGCATCCAATGAGTCCTCTGAGCCCCGCTGAGCTTTTTGCTCCTGTGGCCAGGGTGTTCGGTCTCCTTCGACAGCTTCTACGAGGCTGTCAGGCCATGGTGATGGACCATGTGATCCAGCCCGGCGCGCGTCTTGGTATCGAATCCCTCTCGCGCACGCTCCGGGTGTCTGCCTCCCCGGTGCGTGAGGCTCTCGCCCGCCTTGAGGTCGACGGCCTGGTCGTCAAGCGATCGCTCGCCGGCTACCGCGCGACCGAACTGCTGACCGGGGGCGGGGTCGAGGAACTCTTCGAGATGCGGTTGCTCGGGCTGTGAGCGGTGGCCCTGGCCACCGGGCGCATCGAGGGGGCCAGGCTCGACCGGTAATGAAGCACTCGGGGGCGGCCACGACATCAGCGATGGTGGCACGGGACGGTGGTCCCGGCGCTGGCCGCGGTACAACCCGCGGGGCCGTGACGCCTGTGCGGGAGAGTCGACGCGCGCGGGGTCGTGGCCACCCGTGTCACTGCCGTCGCCGGCGCCGATTGGTCCAACGATGGTCACCGCAAGAGCAAATGGTCCGACTAATTTGATTGCTTCATCGAAGCTATCGGGGGACATGCGACTGAGGAGCAGTTGAGTCGGAAGTATTGATCGGATGTCTCTTCGGTCCTACCGTGTTCGCGCACCGAGGCAATGCACTCCACCCCGATCCGGAGGAGCAGGACGCATGTCCAAGAAACCCATCGGCCAACCAGCCACACGCCGGCGCGTGTGGCGGCCTGTGATCGCTTCGCTCTGCATGTTCGCGGCGCTCGGCGGCAACGCCGTCGCGGCCGCACCCCCTGAGGCGCCGCCCGTGACGGCGGCGGCACCGAATCCGGTCGTCGGGATCAGCGGCTCCGACACGCAGGCGCAGATCCTTGAGAAGGCGGCGTCCGTCACGCCGTCGGCGAGGCAGTTGGCGTGGCAGCGGGAGGAGCTGACCGGCCGGGCCGTTCTTCAACGCGGGTAGACGCCGTAGCCATTCATCTGGGGCAGGTGCAGCAGATTGCTGAAGACGGTCGTGCACTCGACGAGCGAGCCGCCATGACGCCCAACTTTCCCTGCAGTCATTGCCTCCCCGCTACGAGGGATGATCACGAGTGCCTGGACCGCGCAATGGTCCAGACATCCCCGTACTTGGTGGAGCACCGACAGGACTCCGTCGATGCCGTTCGCCGAATCAAAGACGACGGACACTTTCCGGCACGCACAGACCCTCGACGGCGGACTCGTCATCGCCTATGGTCTACACCACCTAATCGGGTATGGCTCTCAACCTCCCCCGAAGGGGAGCTGCAGCGTGCATGAAGGGATACCCAGCTCACAGGTGCAGTTGGCTCGTGCTGGCCATGTGGCAGGCCGACGAGTTCGGCGAACAGAGCGCGCAGCTGGCGACCGAAATTGAACAGGTACGTGCGGATGCGGACCATCACTTGACGGTTCACCAGCGTCTGGGTTCCATCGCAAGTCACCGCTTCACGTCCCGCAATGCTGGCCCAGCGAGCACGTTATGGCGGGAGAGCCTTCATTTATCGTCCTTGAAGTTTTCATCGGCGAGCAAAGATCCATCGCAAAAGCCCGCAAATATGGGCGCAGAGAGCAGAGCCCAAGAGAGGATCTGACATGCAAATTACGACAGGACGCAAAGTATGGTCGGGAATACTGCTGGCTCTCTTCTTGATACTGTCGATGCTTCCGGCGAAGGTGGCATCTGCCGAAGAGCGCGAAACGAATAGTCGTTCCAAGTCGATACTGAGCAAGAGAGCCGAGTGTAAATACTCTCTGTATCCAAGGGTGCACAATTGTGTAGTTGGGCACCGGGCGATGAAACTAGCGAGAAAACGCGCGATCAATCTCGTGCTCGAAGAAGGCGTCGGCGACAATACCGCAGCCAAGACCCAAAGAATCTTTGAGGAACGAGGTTTCATCGTCACGAAGGATCAGCAGGACGCGTCAACTGGTGATGTCGACGTGCTGATCGGGATCGACAACAACAAGGGTGCCGATCACGAATACCTGGACGGAAAATTTGCCCCTGAAATTTCCGTGAAAAGAGATGACGGCTATGCGCTCAAGATCTCTGCATCGGATAGAGTAATCGCCATCATGGGCGCTGACAACAGCGGCGCGTTCTATGCCGTCACTACGCTTGATGAGATCCTGGAGCAGACGGGCGGTGTTCTCAAGGACACGTTGATCGAAGATTATTCAGACGTAAAATTTCGCGGCTTCATTGAGGGCTTTTACGGCAAGCCATGGTCACATGAGAACCGCAAGGATTTGATGTCGTTCGGCGGCGACTTCAAGATGAATTCATATCTGTATGGACCCAAGGATGACCCGTATCACGCGTCGCGTTGGAGGGAGCCGTACCCCCCTGAGAAGCTCGCCGAGCTGAAAGAGTTGGTAGACAAGGGGCTGGAAACTAACGTTGAATTCGTCTGGGCCGCGCACGTCGGTGGCAAGATCGATCTTGGCTCTAATGCCGACATTCAGGCACTCAAGAACAAGTTCGATCAGATGTACGGAATCGGCGTCAGGCAATTCGCCATCTTCTTTGATGACTCCGCAACGAACAACGATCAACTCGTGAATTTTATCACGCGGATAGATAGTGAGTACATCAAGCCCAAGGGCGATGTCAAGCCGATCATCTTCTGCCCGCAGTATTACCGAAAGGACAGCGGCAGTCAGGCAACGATCAACTACCTGAGGAGCATCAGCAGGTTCCCGAAAGACGTAGAGATCATGTGGACGGGCGACAACGTCGTTTCGCCGGTCAACCAGAGCGTCATTGACTGGGTCACCCAATATATCGACAGGCCGGTCTATGTGTGGTGGAATTACCCGGTAAATGATCTTGGGCGTGCGAGCTATGTACATATGGGGCCGTCTAAGGGGCTCTTCCCGGGCGTGAAGAATATCTCGGGTTTTGTCTCGAATCCGATGAATCAGGCGCAGGCATCCAAGGTGTCGCTTTTCAGCGTCGCGGATTATACATGGAATACGGGGGAATATGATGCGGAGCTGAGCTGGCAACATTCGTTTGACCATGTCATTCGGGATGACGCCAAGGTGGCGCGCGCATTGCGCATCTTTTCGGCGAATGCATCAAGTGGCCTGAACCCGTTCAATGCAGGTGAATCCAGCTACCTGCTGCCCCAGATGAATATCTTTAAGCAGCATTTTGCGGCCGGCGAAGACATTGCCAAGTCGGGAGCGGCCCTGGCTCGATCATTCAAGGATATCAGCAGTGCCGTAGACACACTCAAGGAATACCAAGGCACGAACGGCATCTCGGGGGAGCTCGGGCCTTGGCTGGAAAAGATGAAGAAGATTGCACAGGCGAGCCGAAGTGCTGTGCAAGGAATCCTGAAGGTGGATGAGATATCTGCGAATGATCCGGATTCCATCAAGGTGGTCATGAACTTGATTTCTGAGCGCAGGGCAGAGCTTAAGGCGGCAATTTCGTCCTCGGCAAAGGTCGTGGCACAGAAGGAGATTGTTCCATTCGCCGAGGAGATTCTCTCCCTGCTGGAAATGCAGCTCATGAGAACACTCTCCTTGCCGTCCAAGATCCACGGTTTCGGCAGCACGACCCTCGACTACGCGAGGATGCTGGACGGTGATACGGCGACGGCGGCCGTCTCGGGCGCGGTGGTTTCGCGTGGCTCGTACTTCGGTGTGAATCTGGGCAGGAAGACGCATATCAGCAACGTACGCATCGTGATGGACGACATGAATTACTATAAAAAGGGTGTGCTCGAAGCGTCAGTCGACAACAGTGACTGGACAAAGGTTGCGGAATTCGAAGCGAGCACGGTCTCTGTGCAGGAACTTGACCTTGACGCACAATTCTTGCGCTATCGGGCCACTGAAGAGTTCACCGACGGGAACACCGGATCTCCGAATCGTGCCCTATCCGTCAAAGATTTTCAGGTTAACGTGGAAGAATCCGCAAAGGTCTATACCAGTGTATCCTCGCTGCAGAATGAGGCGCTTACGTTCGAAGGACCTTCTGCGGCACTGCGGGACGTTACTGAGGTCACACTGGAACCCGGGGACTATTTTGGATTCCAATTTGGCAAGTTGAAGAATGTGCACTCTCTGAAAATTGACGATGGCCTCAAGTTTCTGACCGCCGAGTTTTCGACAGACGGGAGGAGTTGGAGCGCGATTTCTTGGTCGGATCCACGCATCAATGTGGCTAAGTACATTCGGGTGAGGAATGCGTCTCAGGAGGCAAGGAGCTTTGCGATTGCGGAGCTTTCCGTGTCATTCGGTGGTTCAGCATCCATGTCGGCAGCGGCTTATAATGCCAGTGTTTATTCGGGGAATGCAAGTAATATCGTAGACGGTGATCCGTCCACGTATCTCTGGCTGAGGGGGTCGGGTGGAAATCGGCATTTTGTATTCGATCTGGGAGTCGAAATTCCGATTCATGACATGTTCATCAAGTCCGACAAAGATATATTGTCCTCCGGTAGGGTCGAATTGAGTTCGGACGGAGTCATTTGGGGTGACCCGATTGCCTTTGCCAATGCCGGTAGCGATAACGTTGTGAACGTTGGTGGCAAATTGGCCCGCTATGTGAAGCTCACCGACGGCGTGCAGGGTAATTGGCTCAAGATCAACGAGGTCAAGGTTAATTCGACCGTAAAGGAGGACGCCTCGGTTATCTCGGCCGATCTTCACGGCCTGGAGAAGTTGATCGACCTCGATCTCTTCAGCTACGTAGATGTCGGCGACACGTCGGGGGAGTTGACTTACAGCAACGTCAATGCCCCGGATGAAACCAATCTGATCCTGCTGAAGAACGAGGGATCGGAAGTTAAATTGAAGGTCAAGAAGTTTACGCAGAACGGCGCAGCGGGAACCGGGGATCCGGAGTGGATCGACGCCGGAACATTTGTCGACGCGTATCAGAACATTGATCTGCGCAAGTATGCCCCGATCGCCGAATTCAAACTGGAATGGGGAGCTGGCTCCAAGCTCCGGCTAAACGAGCTTCATGTCGGGAGCAGCGGCCAGTGAACCTTTTCTGACCTGGCCATAGCAGAAACGAGTTGGACGCTCCCGCGAAAGGACGAAGCTCCTGGTAGACGGTGTCACGACCAAGACCACCGTGCTGCCAGGAGCCTCGCGTGCTTGTGCGCCCGTCGGTGATCGACCTGTCCAGCCGTATCCTGCGGTTCCTGGCCGGGCAACTCACCTCCCGTCGGCAGAAGATCGGTACGCGGTGGCGCCGACTGACACCAGGGTGGCAGGAACTGCTCGCCGGAGATCATGTCGGTGGCACGGCCACGGTCGGCCGGTCCGAATAGCGGGCAGCCTATGCCTGTGTTCTTTTGAACTGGCAGGCCTGTTACCGAAGTTGGTCAATGTGCTGGTGGTCTCGGTCTAGGTCTAGGTCTCTGATGCTGTCGTGGCTGTCCGCGCCCGCACGAGGTCCGGTGTTCCTACAGGATGTACGGGATGCGGTCAGCTCAGCGCGTGGTGCCACAGCCCCTATGTACCACGCCTCGCCGACGTCTCTCCCGGGGGCCAGCCTGTGCGTATCGACTTGTTCGTGCGCCGCATGTACTGCGAAAACGCGACCTGCCTAATACTCCGGCTGTAGATCGTGATCTTCATGCTTCAGCGGCTTGCCGCTGGTAGTGGCTGGCTTGGGATCGGGCCTGGTGTCGGCGTCGCCAGTCGGACCAACTGAGCCGGTGGGTGGCGTCGTGCGTGGGCCGGATGACGAGGGTGATGAACAGGCGCTGGATCTCGTTGCAGGTGAGGGGTATCAGGCCTTGCGGTATCGGTTGCCGGTCGTGCTCGTCGGCTCGGACGACAGCGAGGAAGGCGTGGGCAAGCATGGCGAGGGTGACCCATCGGGACCAGGACGCGTAGCGGCGGACCTGGTGCTCGTCCAGGGCGGCCAGGCCCTTGCCGGACTGGAAGAACTCCTCCACCCGCCACCTCGATCCAGCCACTCGTACCAGTTCAGTCAGCGGCACTGGTGTGGGCGAATAGCAACGGTAGTAGGCGAGTTCGCCGCTGCTACGGTTCCGTCGGATCAGCAGCTGCCGACTCCCGGGCCGGGGGTCGGCGAGGTCGATGACGGCCCAGTCGTAATAGCGGTGGCCCTTCGCTCCGGCTCCGGCCGAAAGCTTCTGCCAGCCGCGTTTGGGTACTTTCTTGGCCAGGGTGTCGGCGCGGAACTTCCGTGCCGCGGTGGCGACTTCGTGTGAGCAGGCCACCGCGAGAACGTAGCCGGTGCCGCATTCCTCCAGCGCGGTGTGCAGTTTCGGGTTGCCGCCGTAGACCTCGTCGCCCGCCACCCACGCAGCAGGGTGGCCGGCGGCCAGGAACCGGGCGACCATGCGCGCGGCCAGTTCCGGCTTGGTGGCGAAAGTGGTGTCTTACCCGAGCCCGGCGGCACGACAGCGGTCGGGCTCGGAGGTCCAGGAACGTGGGACGTACAACTCCCGGTCAACCGCGGCGTGCCCGCGCCGACCGGCGCAGACCAGGTAGACGGCAACCTGGGCATTCTCGATCCTGCCAGCGGTGCCGGTGTACTGGCGCTGGACGCCGACGGTGCCGGTGCCCTTCTTCATGTCGCCGGTCTCGTCGACCACCAGCACCGCCCGCTCGTCGTGCAGATGTTCCACCACATAGCCCCGCACGTCGTCACGGACCGCGTCGGCATCCCATTTGGCCCGGCTGAGCAGGTGGTGCATGGCATCCGGAGTGGACTCCCCGACCCACTCGGCGATCGTCCAGCAGTTCTTGCGCGGGAGGTCCGATAGGAGTCCGAGCACCAACCGCTTAACTCGCCGCCGGGGTTCCACGCGCGCGAAACGACCCGCGATCCGGTTCATCAGGCCCTCGAATGCGTCCTGCCATCGGGCCAGGTCTACGCTGTGACCTGCGGCCACCGCTTGATCGTTCGTTGTCTTCACAAACCACGATGATCACCGGTGGCCGCAACCATCTCGTTCTCGGTTCGCATGGCGGGGCCGCGCGGCGACGGACGGGATGCTAGGCCATCCAGCAGTACAGGCCGTGCCCCCGCAACTCGGCGGAGCGGGCCAGGTCCGCCAGATCACTCAGGAGATCCCCCACCATCTCCGAGTCGAACGCTTCACCCTCGGCGGCCCGTTCCTGGATCCACAGCTCGCCGACTCTGGCAAGGCGATCCGCCGAAGCACCGGCGAGCGCTCCTTGAAGCGCAGCCGAGATGACAAACAGAAGCGGGCCGCCTTCTTCTCCCGGATCAGCAATCGTATGCGGCTCGTCGGATGCGACGAGCGCCTCGAAACTCTGCCCGGTGAGCAGGCTCTCCCACTCGATCACCGCCTCGGAGGCATCGAAGTTACCGCAGCTCAATGAGCCGAAGACTCCGTCCGGCCCGCTATCCACGATGCTTGCCGCCGAGGTGTCGTCAGGGGCGATGAAGTACTTGATGATGATGCTCACCCGTGCATGGTGTCTGCTCAGACCGCCTCGGGACAGCCCCCGCACGATCCCAGGAAACCCAGCCGTAAGCCATCGTGATCACGATCTACAGCCGGAGTACTAACCTTGATCTTTCGCGAGGGTCCGCCGACGGAGTCGGTGGGCCCTTTCGCTTTCCGAAGGTGAGAGTGGGCAGGTCGACGGCCCGGCTGTCGCGTCGGCTGGGCGCCGGGTTCCACTGCCCGGGGCGGGTGATGTTGTCGTCGGGAGGGTGGACGCTGCTGGTCAGCCGGGGTTTGGCAGGAGCGCGAGCCGTTCGAGTGCGGCGGTGATTTCGCCGGTCCAGGGCCAGTGCTGGGCGAGGCGGAGGACCCAGCGGCGGCCGGTGGTCACGAGCTGCCCGGCTGCGGTGAACAGGCGGCGGGGCTCCCAGAGCCTGGCCTTGCCGGTCAGGGCAAGCATCGGCATCCAGGCCAGCAGGGCGAGAGCGATCTGCACGATCTCCAGCCAGATCCGGTTCTGGGCCGGGCGGTGCAGGGGCAGGTTGCGCAGGCTGTTGGCCCGGGCGGCGCGGTTGCGGTCCTCGGCCGGGGCCCGCAGCGGGTAACGGAGTTCAAGCCCGGCGATCGGCCGGTCAGGGGTGTTGGTCGCGAAGCGGGTGATCCGCATGCCTCGGCGTCCGTGATCCTCAACTGCGCTCCAGGGTGGGGCCGTTCCTTTCGGACGATCAGTCGCATGCCCTTTGGCCAGCCGTCCAGGAGCTTGCCGGTGAGCTCGGCGACCCAGGCCCCGTCCCGGGCCTCACCGTCGGTCTCGGCGGCCGGGGTCCAGGCTGAGGCGGGGACCTTCAGCACGTGTTCGTGGATCGTTTCGGTGATCACCATTCCGACCGAGTAAGAGAGCCATCGGGCTCGATTCGTAAGCCAGGACACGAAGTCGTGGGTGCCGCTGGCGGAGCCCGTGCGGATCAGCGTCTGCCGCCCCTGCCGGTAGCGCTCGGGCACTTGAGCCAGGGCAAGTTGGGCGGTGGTGATGTGGTCGGCTGCTGTGTTGGAGCCCGCGTTTCCCGGCCGGAGGAGGGCTGCGACGGGCTCGCCGGTCCCGCCTGGTCCGTGGTCGACGAAGGCCGTCAACGGGTGATGGCCGCAGGTCTTCTTCCAGGTCGCGGCCGCGTCCTCCTTGTCAGAGTGGGCGATCACGAGGACGCCGTCGATATCGATGACGACTTGTCCGTTGGTGTCCGGGGCGTTCTTGCCGGCCAACGACCAGGCGCGATGGCGGGCTTCGGACCGTGCGGGCCGGATGGTCTGCAGGGCTTTCTCGCCGGAGGCGGCGAGGGTATCGAGCGGCGGGAGCTGGTCGGGTCGGATGCGACGACCGGGCCGAAGACGGCCGGCTCACACCGCAGCGTTGCGACGTCCGCGAGGCAGTCCCCGGGTGCAACCGCCAGGGCGACGTCCAGGAGAGCCTTGCCGGGATCGTGGACGGCCCGCGGCTTTCGCCATGGAGCCAGAGCTGCCGATATGGCCTGGTCAAAACCGGTCTTGGGCCCTCACCCCTGATCTTGGACACTCGAGATAGTGGATCTTGAGGATCTGAGAGATGGACGTGTCGTGGTCATGAAGCACTACTCCGCCGAG
>NZ_JBIASS010000065.1:0-11714 GCF_042890955.1 Streptomyces sp. NPDC001933
GTGGCGCGGCCGAGGCGGTCGCCGAGGTAGCGGCGGGCGTTGCGGATGCCCTGGATCTGAGAGTCCTTGCTGAAGGGGTTGGCGATCTGCAGGTCACGGGCCGCGATCTGCCGCCGGATGTGGTCGGCGTCGAGGAGCGGTCGGTCGGTGAGTTTGTTCATCCGGTCGATGAGTTCGTCGAGGGTGTCCGCGACGACGAAGTCGGCGCCGTGTTCCATGAACGCGGCGACGGGGCCGGGGGCGCCTTTGCCGAGCAGGCGGGTGCGCATGAACGCGGCCCGGTCCTTGGCGGTGATGTCAGGGTTCTGTTCGGAGCCGGAGAGGGCGAACTCTTTCTCGATGATCTTCTGGGTGAGGATGAACCAGGAGTGGTCGTGCGTGGCGATGTCGGGGGTCGTGCGCAGGTGGCGCAGGGTGCTCAGGGTGTCGTAGCCGGGGAGGCACGGGTCGGGCAGGCGGCGGCCGAGGGCGTCGAACCACAGGGGGGAGGGGCCGGGCAGGATGCGGATGCCGTGGCCGGGCCAGAGGGGGTCCCAGTTCTCGAGGCCCTCGGTGTAGTGCCACATGCGGTCGCGGTTGACCAGCCGGGCGCCGGCGCGGGCGCTGATGTCGAGCATCCGTCCGTCCACGTAGGCGGGCACGCCGGTCACCATCTGCGTCGGTGGGGTACCGAGGCGTTCGGGCCAGTGCTGCCGTACGAGGTCGTGGTTGGCACCGATGCCACCGGTGGCGAGGATGACGGCCTGGGCGGTGAGTTCGAACGGGCCCGTCGTCTCCCGGCTGGTGGCGACCCCGCGCGGGGCGGGATCGTCGGCCAGACGCTGCCCGCGTACCCCCGACGCGGCGCCTTTTTCGACGATGAGTTCGTCGACACGGTGGCGGTGGTGGAAGGTGAGCAGGCCAGCCGCGGCGGCCTGCTGGGCGGAGCTGGCGAAGGGTTCGACGATGCCGGTGCCGGTGCCCCAGGCGACGTGGAAGCGGGGGACGGAGTTGCCGTGGCTGTCGGCCCGCAGGCCGCCGCGCTCGGCCCAGCCGACGGTGGGAAGGAAGCGGATGCCGTGGCCGGTGAGCCAGGACCGTTTCTCTCCAGCGGCGAACTCGACGTAGGCGCGCGCCCAGCGGACCGCCCAGGCGTCCTCGTCGTCGAGATGGTCGAAGCCTGCGCTGCCCTGCCAGTCGCTCCACGCGAGATCGAAACAGTCCTTGATGCGCAGGCGCCGCTGTTCGGGCGAGTCGACGAGAAACAGCCCGCCGAAGGACCAGTACGCTTGCCCGCCGAGGTTGTTCGGGCCCTCCTGGTCGACGAGGGCGACCCTCCGGCCTCGGCTGGTCAGTTCGTGGGCGGCCACCAGGCCGGCGAGCCCGGCCCCGACGACGATGACGTCGGCGTCCATGCTTTCTGTTCTCCGTTTCTGTGGTCCGCGATGTGCTTCTGTGGTCCGGTCCGCGTCAGTGCGGCTCGGACTGGGCCGGCGCGGGCACGGGCAGTTCGACGCCGGGCAGCCGGGGGTCGGTGGCTGTGGGGATGATGTCGGTGGTCTCGACCAGCCAGGTGAACAGGGCCTGGTGCATCCGCTGTTCGACTTGCCGGTGGGCGGGGAGGCCAGCGAGGTTGTGACGCTCGCCGGGGTCATTGGCGCGGTGGTAGAGCTCGGGAGACTCGTACAGCCTCCAGACGTACGTCCACTCCTGGTCGCGGACGGCGTACGCCTTTCCGACCAGTGTCGGCTCGTCCGACGCGAGCTGGGTGCGCAGGTCGTAGGGGAACTTGCCGCGTTCGAGCTGGTGCTGCTCGGCCGTGGTGAAGCCGCCTTCGGTGAAGGCGTAGGTGCGGTGCTCCGCGTCGGGGTCCTTCATCACGGGCAGCAGGCTGCGTCCGAAGTGGCGGTGCGGCGCGGAGACGCCGACCAGTTCCAGGACGGTGGGCAGGATGTCGACGAGCTCCACCATGGCGGACGACTCCTGGCCCGCCGGCAGGCCCCCGCCGGAGATGATCAGCGGATTGCGCGTGATGCAGGGATGGAAGGAGGTGGGCCACTTCTCGACGAGACCGTGGTCGCCGAGGTACTCGCCGTGGTCCGTGAAGAACAGGGTGACGGTGTCCGCGTCGTCGACGTGCGCCATGACACGGCCG
This sequence comes from Streptomyces sp. NPDC001933, assembly GCF_042890955.1. Taxonomy (NCBI): domain Bacteria; kingdom Bacillati; phylum Actinomycetota; class Actinomycetes; order Kitasatosporales; family Streptomycetaceae; genus Streptomyces; species Streptomyces sp. NPDC001933. Next base: position 2,135 of record NZ_JBIASS010000065.1, read on the forward strand.
AGGTGGTCGTCCATGCGGGAGACCATGCCGTAGTAGGTGGCGACGACCTCCCGCCACAGTTCCGGGGTGACCCGGTCGAGGCCGTAGCGCTTCCTGATCGCCTCCATGTAGGCGGGTTCCCCGGCCGTCGTCTCCGCCGGCTCGAGCGGCGCGGGGAGCGTCTCCCTGTCGTACATCGAGAACCAGGGCTCGGCCACCTCGAACGGCGGATGGGGAGCGAGGATCGGGACGAAGAGAACCCACGGGGTGTCGGGCGGACTGCTGAGCCACTGCTCGGCCGTGCGGATCGTCGCCTCGTCCAGGTCGGTCCTGCCGTCGTCCGGTACCTGGCCGCGGTAGAAGATCCTGGCCCACACGTCGCCGCCCGGCCACTCCTCCGGTGTGTTGCCCGCGTGCGGGTGGACGGTGGGGAGTTCGGCGAATCCGTGCTCGTCCACGCTGAGTTCGGTGACGCCCGGGGCGAACAGGTCTCCGCGCATACCCGCCCAGGTGACGTGGTACCCGGCCTCCTTGAGGATCCGCAGCAGGTTGGGCTCCCACGGCTTGACCAGGTGGGTCTGCGTGCGGTGGCCCGTGGTGTGGGGGTAGAGCCCGGTCATGATCGACGCCCGGCTCGGGGCGCAGATCGGGTTCTGGGCGTAGGCGTTGGTGAAGCGGGTGCCCCGGGCCGCGAGCGCGTCGATGTTCGGGGTGCGGACGTGCTGGTTGCCGAAGGCCCCGATGGCGTCGGCGCGCAGCTGGTCGGGGACGAAGACGACGAAGTTGGGGCGTTCACGCATGGGAGGCTCGGCCTTTCTCGGGGAGCGGTGTGGTGGCGTCGGTCGTGGCGGGTGTTTCGAGCCACCAGGTCCAGCTGTGGCGGCCCGGTCCGACGCGGTACCGGGGCAGGGCGTCGGGTCCGACCGAGGCCGTGCCGAGCCCGCGGTGCGCCACGTCGAAGTGGACGAAGGTCTGCGGCCTGGGGTCGAGTTCCCAGACGTGGCGGACGGCGGTGAGGTCGTCGACCGTGTGGTGGGAGGCGTTGAACTGGCAGGGCCGGTCGAAGCCGAGTACCAACGCGGTGCCGTCGGTGCCTGCGAGCCGGGCGCTCACGGTGCCGGCGCGGCCGCCGTTCTCCTGGGGGCGCAGGTATGGCACGGCGAGGTCACCGACCGTGGAGGTCCAGGTGCCGGTGAGGGCGGAAGCGCGCCGGTCGGGGTAGGTCTCGTGAGGGCCGTCGCCGGTCCACCGCACGGTTTCGAATCCGGGCCGGGTGGCGAGGACGATGCCGAGGCGGGGCAGGTCGGTCACCTCGGCCGGTACCAGGACGTGCTCGTCGAAGCGGAGCCGTCCTGGTGTCTCCTGCGTGATGACCTGCAAGTGTTCGATCTCATGGCCGTGGGCGGTCGTGTAGCGGGCACGGATGGTGGCTTCTTTGCCCGGGTGGGCGATGTCGACGGAGACCAGGTGGCGGGTGACCCGCGCGAGCCCGGTGGCGTCGAGGCGGGGGCGGACGAGGCGGCCGTTGTCGTTGTCGGTGAGCGCGCGCCAGAAGCTGAGGCACGGGGCTTCGGCGAGCAGGGGGTGGACGAGCAGGCCGTAGGCGTCGAGCCGTACGGCGCCTTCGTCGTCGCGTACGGGGTGAGGGGGCGTTGAAGCGGGGGAGTAGCGGGGCTCTTCGAGCAGCACCTGCAGGACGGCGATTTCGGTGCCGGCGGGCGCCCACGTCGTGGAGCGGGCGGTGGTGACGCGAAGGTGCAGGGCGAGAACAGGACCGTCCTGCCCCTCCTCCAGAGCGGCGGTGACGCTGTCCGGCAGTGGGATGCGGACGATGCCCTGCGGCGGGACGGCGGGTACGTCGAGCAGGACTTCGGGGCCCTCGGCGTCGACCGTGACGACGCTGGCGGTGAAGCGCAGGCCGTCGAAGGACGCGAAGTGGCCCTCGTTGGCGAGTTCGAGGTGGCCGGCGCGCGCGTCGGCAGCCGTCGAGGTGATGCGTACGGGTGCGAAGGTGTGCCGCACCTCGTACATCGCGGGGTGAGGGGTGCTATCGGGGAAGAGTAGGCCGTCAGCGCAGAAGTTCCCGTCGTTGGGCTCGTCCCCGAAGTCGCCGCCGTAGCGATACCGTCCGTCGCCTTCGGGGTCGAGGCCGTGGTCCCACAGCTCCCATATGAAGCCGCCCTGCAGGCCGGGGGTGGAGCGGATGGCGTCCCAGTAGTCGGCGAAGGAGCCGTTGGAGTTTCCCATGGCGTGCTGGTACTCGCACATGATCAAGGGCCGGTCGGCACGCGGGTGCCGGGCGTAGCCCTGGATGGCCTCGATGGTCGGGTACATCGGGCAGACGATGTCGGTCTGGTGGTGGCCGGTGTGCCAGTCGCTGCGGACGGCCCCTTCGTAGTGGAGGGGACGGCTGGGGTCGTAGGAGCGCACCCAGGCGGCCGCGGCGTCGTGGTTGGTGCCGCTGCCGCTCTCGTTGCCGAGGGACCAGGCGACGATGCTGGGGTGGTTCTTGTCGCGCAGCACCATCCGGGAGACGCGGTCGATGAAGGCGGACAGATAGCGGGGGTCGTCGCACAGGGTGGTGGCGAAGTCGTGGGCCTCGATGTTCGCCTCGTCGAAGACGTAGAAACCGTACTCGTCGGCGAGGTCGAGGAGTTCGGGCTGGTTGGGGTAGTGGGCGGTGCGGATGGCGTTGATGTTGAACCGCTTGAGGAGGGCGAGTTCGTCGGCGATCTGCCCGCGGGTGAGGGTGCGTCCGGTCCGCGGGTGGAAGTCGTGCCGGTTGACGCCCTGGATCCACACACGCCGCCCGTTGACGAGGAGGTCCTGACCGCGCACCTCGACCCGCCGGAAACCGACGCGCAGCCGGGTCGAGTCGATGACCCGGTCGTCGCTGCCAAGCAGGTCGACCGTGACGTCGTGCAGGGCGGGAACCTCTGCGCTCCACGCCGCGACCTGCGGCACGGCGAAGGTGATGGAGACGCGCGCGGCCGGCGGGGGGAACATGGCGGTGTGGATGTGTCGCGGCACGTCGACGAGGGGCTCGGGGACCGGAAGTCCGGCCGCGGCGGCGCAGAACAGACCGAAGAGGTCGACGTCGGCGAGTTCGGGTGGCAGCGTCCTGGGCATCTCGCCCTGCTGCCGTACGGGAACCGCCTGCTCGGCCTGCTGACCGGCGGCCCGCACCCGTATCCGCAGCGGCTCGTCGGGCAGACCGGCTCCCGGGCCGGCGGTGTCCACGCGGACCGTGAGGGTGCCGTCGCCGGTGGCGGGGTCGTAGTCGGCGATCGAGTGGACATCGGCGAGGTAGGTGGTCGGCGTGCTGTAGAGGTACACGTCGCGGGTGATGCCGCCGTGCCACCACTGGTCCTGGTCCTCGATGAAGCTGGCGTCGGAGTACTTGACGACTGTGAGGAGCAGCTCGTTGTTCTCCGGGCGCACGGCGCCGGTGACGTCGAACTCGGCGGCGAGGTGGCTGTCCTTGCTCATGCCGACGTCCTTGCCGTTGACCCGGACGAGGAGGACGCTCTCGGCCGCCCCGACGTGGAGGACGATCCGGCGGCCCTCCCAGGCGGCGGGGAGGTCGAAGCGGCGGCGGTGCAGACCGGTGGGGTTGCGGGCCGGCGGGTGCGGCGGATGCGTGGAGAACGGCATTCGTACGTTGGTGTAGTGCGGTAGGTCACCGGTGTCCTGCATGGTCCAGGCGCCCGGAATGTTCAGCGGCCGCCAGGTATCGGCCGGCGTGACGTCTGGTGCGGGCAGCAACTGGAAGTCCCAGGTTCCGCCGAGGTCGAGCCGGTCGTGGTGGGTCAGGGCGTGGAGGGGCTCCCGGCCGCGGGAGACCAGTTCAGGGGTGTTCCAGGGGTGCATGGGGTTCTCTCAGGACTTCAGCGGACGGACTTGATGGGAAGGACGCACAGGACTCCGAGGAGCGAGAGCGTGAACGCCATCGCGAAAAGGGGCCGGTAGCCGAGGTCGACGACGACCAGTCCGGCCAGTGCCGGGGCGAGGACTTGGGGCACGTGGCTGGCGAGGCTGGCTATGCCGAGGTCCTTGGCCGCGTCCTCCTGCGAGGGGAGAACCTCGGAGATGAGTGCGGTGTCGACGGTCTGGTAGCAGCCGAAGCCGAAGCCGGCGAGCGCCGCGTAGATCAGGACACCGTCCAAGGAGGGCATCAGGAACGGCATCCCGAGACCTAGTCCGATGACCGCCGTCGAGACGGCGACGAACGGCTTGCGCCGGTTCATCCGGTCCGACAGACGGCCACAGACGAGGACCGCCACCAGACCGGCCGAGAGACTGACGAGACCCACGGTCGGGATGGCCGCGAGGGCCTCGTCCCGGCCCAGTCCCGCGTAGTCCTGGAGGATGTACAGCTGGTAGGCGGACACCGTGTGGTAGCCGAGCATCAGCAGCATGCGGCTGACGACCGCCCATGCGAAGTCGGGATGCCGGCGTGGATTCACCCAGACCACGTGTACCAGGGCGGCGAGCGACAGACGAGACCGCACCTGCACTGGTGCGGCCGGGTCGGGGCACGCGATCACAAACACCACCGCCGTGAGGACGAGCACGCCGGCAACGCATCCGTACGCCAGCAGCATCCCGTGCGGTACCAGGGTCGACGCGAGGATCTGCCCGCCCAGGATTCCGGCCATGCTGCCGAAACCGAGCACCGCCGACACCGAGCCGCGCACCGAGACCGGAACGCGATCGGGAAGCACCGCGACGAGGACGCCGTTGCCGCCGGTCACGGCGGCCTGCACGACGCACCAGGAGACGATCACGGTCATCACCGTGTGCGACAGTGCTGTCGCGATCAGGCCGACTGCCCCCAGGAACGCACCGGCCAGAACGTAGGGCGCGCGTCGGCCGAACCGGCTCCGTGAGCGGTCCGAGAACAGGCCCCACACCGGCTGCGCGAGGACCGAGACCACCGCGCCCACCGTGATCACGAGCGCGAGGTTGGCCTCCTTGCGGGCCGGGTCGATCTCCTCCAGGTGCCGTGCGAGCAACACTGCGGGAGCCGCTCCCCACACCAGGAACGAGCCGAACTGAGCGAAGCCGAGTGACGTCGCGAGCCTGCGGTCGACGCGGGTGCGTGTCTCAGGATCGGGAGCTTTCACGGCCGAGGACGTCTGTGTCATGCCATGCCTCTCGGTCATTGGCGGGAAGTGCTCCACGCCTGCCGGTGTCTGCACCACCTACGATTGACCACTTGGTAACAAACGTCAACCATCTGGTTACAAACATCCGGCTGTTAGCCTCGGACGCGGCGCGTCACCAGCAGCCGAGAAGGGAGAGCCACCGTGCCCCACGTCAGCGGCACACCGTCCCGCAGGGGCGTCGCGCGGCGCGAGCAGATCCTGGACGCGGCCGAGGAGACCTTCGCCACCAGCGGTTATGCCGCCACGACGCTGCGTGCCCTGGCCAAGAACATCGGCATGACCCACGCGGGGATCCTGCGGCACTATGACTCGAAGGAAGACCTACTTCGCGCCCTACTGGGTCGCTGGCAAGAACGCACGGAAGCGGCAGGGCAGGCCGGCCCCAGCGGCGAACGCCTCATCCGCCTCCATCTCACCCTGATGGGAGAAGCCGCAGCACCCGACCACCCCGCCCACTCCTTCGTCGCGGACGGCCTGCACACCCGCCGCGAGCGACGGAACGCCGTCGGCTCGGCGCAGGAGGGCTCGGCACTTGAGTACGTAGCCGCCCAGGACGGCCTCCGGGTCCTCGGCGCCTACCTGCCCGAGCAGATCTCCCCAGCCGAGGTGACGCACACTCACCTCGACAGCCGGCGTGTCACGTCAGATTCTCGCGTCTGCGCCGACTGGATCTCCAAAATCTCCGCCGACCGGCCGCACGTGCCCCCCGTCCGCCGCCCGGCACCGGACGGCCGCACACAGGAAATCCTCGACGCCGCGTCAACAGCCTTCGCCCAGCACGGATACCGAGCTGCCAGTCTGCGCTCCATCGCCACGAGCATCGGACTGAACCACAGCACCCTGCTGTACTACTTCGACTCCAAGGAGACCCTCCTCGAAGCGATTCTCAACCGCCGCGACCGCGACGCTGACACGGCCTATCTGACTCCCGTCACCGCCTATGACAAGGTCGCCAACGTCTACCGCAGAGCCGCGTACAACGAGACGGTCCCCGACCGAGTACGGCTCTACTCCGCCCTGCTGTGCGAGGCCATCGACCCCGGGCACCCCGCACATCCCCACTTCGCGCACCGCTACGCCCGCGTCCTCGACGCGCTCACCGACGAACTCCACTCACTGCAGGCCCAGGGACTGGTCCGACCTGACCTGAATCCGCGGGCCGAAGCAGCCTGGTTCATCGCTCTGTGGGACGGACTGCAGCTCCACACCCCGTATGAAGGCGAGCTCCACATCCCCGAGCGGCTCTTGCATGCGCTCGACGAGCTCTTCGCCGACAGCGTCTCCCACGAACGCCGCGCACAGCTGCTGACCCCCGCCGCCTAAGCAAGGTCCAGGAGGGTCCGGAGCGACAGTCACCGCGCCACCCGGCTTGACCGATCCAGTCCAGGTTCACGTCGTGATCACCACGGCGCGAGCCGTGAAGCCCGTGCGCAACCCACATACGACGAGTCGGCCCGGTATTGGCTGCGCAGAGCCTGTGCGCGGGGGAGCGGCCCCGACGCACTGTCACGAGCCCGGCTGCGGAGCCCGGTACGACTTCCCACCCACGCGGGTGACACCTGCCGGGCAGCAACGATTCTTCGCTGATCAGGGGCCGGAGCATGATCGGCATGACTCGTCATCTGCGCCGAACCGCGCTCCTCACAGCCGTTTCGGCTCTTGCCGGGCTCGCGCTGACCGCCGCCCCCACCACCGCCACCGCGGCAGGCCCCCACACCCCCGCCCGTCAGGCCCTCCCCGATCAGGCACCGTCCCTGCGCGAGCTCCCCGAACCGCCCGACGCGGACAAGGCCCGCGAACTGCTCACGGACCTGGTGGTGGCCGACGAGGACGACGTCCCCGGCTACTCCAGGTCGAAATTCCCGCACTGGATCACCCAGCACGGCACCTGTGACACCCGCGAAGTCACGCTCCAAAGAGACGGCCAGGACGTCGTCCAGGACGACCAGTGCCGATCCGTGTCCGGCACCTGGTACTCCGAGTACGACGGCCTCACCATCGACTCCGCCTCCCGCATCGACATCGACCACGTCGTCCCCCTCAAGGAAGCCTGGCGGTCGGGGGCATCGGAATGGTCGACGCCCGAGCGGCGCGCCTTCGCCAACGATTTGGTCGACTCGCAGCTGATCGCGGTGTCGGCCGGCAGCAACCGGGGGAAGGGCGACAAGGACCCGGGGAACTGGAAGCCGTCGCTGCAGTCGTACTGGTGCACCTATAGCCGTGCCTGGATCAGCGTGAAGGCCACCTACCAGCTCACCGCCAACCCCGCCGAGGCTGCTGCCCTGTCCGAGATGCTCGACACCTGCGACGCCTGACCCCACCCGGCGGCACCGACCGGAAACCCTGTCCGGTGAACTGCCGGAGTACCGGACGAATCCGTCCGTGTCCTGACTCGCCGCGGGGGAGGAGCAGGACCCCTCCGCCCAGGCACTCTTCCTCCGCGGCGACCCCACCATCCCGACTCCGCAACCCCACGACAGCGAAAAGGGGTTGAACCAGGAAGGCCCCACATTGTGATCCGTACTCGCTCGGCATCGGACCGCCGCGGCATCGCCCGCGCTACCCTCACGGCGTTCGTCGTCGCTGCCTCGCTCCTCGGCCCGGCCGTCCAGGCCGAGGCGACCAGCACCTGCGCACCGCACACCACCGGCGTGTGCAGGGCCGGCAGCGCACACCCGGCGGGCGCGACCGCCGAATGCAAGGACGGGACCACCAGCTACGCGGCGAGGTTCCGCGGCACCTGCAGCCACCATGGCGGCGTCCGCTACTGGTACAAATAGGCCGTATTCGGCGGGATGGGCCTCCCGCCTGTGCCACTGGCCCGCACGCGGAGGGGTCCTGCCCATATGGGCAGGACCCCTCCGCGTGCCTGCGTGCAGGTAGTCGCGATCCTGGGTGAGGCGGAGCCGGCAGCGCGGCCATCGCCACAGGAGAGAGTTCCTGCGACGGTAGCGGGAGATACGGGAGTTCTCTGTGGCCGAGTTGGTGGCGCGCGAAGAAGTTCGGGTGCCCGTGGAGTTCCATGCGTTCGCCCTTCAGGAAGAGAACGACATGGAGGTCCCCGCTCCCTTCCCCGAGGAGCGGGCAGAGGTCCAGGGGCAGATTTACAGAGGGCTGCCCCGGTACGTCTGAGCTGCGATTCCTCCGCTGGTTGGTGCTCTTGGGGCACACCTGGGGGAAGGAGTGGCCCGAGAGGTCGCACGCTCGGCTGGCCAAGAGCCAGAGATACCGTCGCCCGTCCCATGCCGGCGGAGAACAATGCCGGGCATGGGGACAGACATTCACGGCTTCATCGAGTGCCGCTGGGATCGCTGGTTGGACGAGGACGATCGTGCGTGGAACCAGGTCATCGACCTATCGCACCTCTACAACGGGCGCGACTACGTTGCTTTCGGGTCCCTGTTCGGTGTCCGCCACACCGCCTCGTTCCGCCCACTGGCCGATCACCGAGGCCTCCCGCATGACGTGTCGAAAGAGGGCCTCGCTGACTTCGAGCCCTGGAGTGATGAGCTGCACGGCGAGTCCTGGATCTCCTGGGCGGAGCTGGCAGCCGCCGACTGGGACGAAGTCGCAAACGAGGTCGATGGCTGTGTACACGAGTACCGCCGAAGCTCCGACGGCAGCTGGAAAATGCAAGGACGTAACTCCAGCCTCACCCGCTTTGCCGAACTCTCCGGCCTCACTGATGCCCGGCAGCTCCACCGCGCGGGCAGCGTCTATCCCGAGAACACCGAGTGGCCGGACGGCGACCGGCTCTTCCGCGTCGGCCGCCTACAGCGAAAGGACGCCGTGCCCGACAGCGAATGGGGTGCCGTCTGGTCGGTCATGCGCACGCTGGCAAACCTGCACGGCGATGAGGAAGTCCGCCTGGTCGTCTGGTTCGACGGCTGACGCCACCAAGCCTGAGCGGCAGGGCCGATTTTTGAAACCGGCCTTCCTCCTGCTCACGAGACACCGTCTGCAGGCCAGGCCGCGCTGCCGCATTTCGTAGTTGGTCGGAAGAGGCCGGCCAGCGCGCAGAATCTCACCCACGGGCGCCTGCGCCGTGCCCTGGTGCCCTGAGACGAAGACCAAGACCCGAGAACTGTGCGCGCGGCACTACCGCCAGTGGTACCGCACCGGCCGCACCGGACCCGCCGAGCAGACCTACGGACATCGCCCGGTCTGCCAGACACCCGGCTGCGGCCAGCCGCACCGGGCCCGCAGCTACCGCGTGAACTCGGCCAGCTCCACGTCGTCCCGCCAGGTGGGGGCAGGGGTGGTGAGGCGGCGGAGCATGCCGGCGGTGGAGGCCCAGTAGACGCGGGAGGCCGCGTTGTCGGGCCGGTGGTCGTAGTCGCGGGCGAGGCGCCGGTGCAGCATGAGGGTGCCGTTGACCTGCTCGACGACCCACCGCTTCGGTTGTGGGACGAAGCCCTTGCCTTCGTCGTCCG
>NZ_JBIASS010000066.1:0-11646 GCF_042890955.1 Streptomyces sp. NPDC001933
CTTCATCGAGAGCTGGTACAACTTGCACCGACTGCACAGCAGCCTCGGCTACCGCAGTCCCGCCGAATACGAGACCGCACTCGCAGCCTGACCACCACACCAACGGTGTCCGTCAAAGCGTAACAACACCGGGTTTCATGCGACGAGTGACAGCGTACGTGACGTGATCAGTCGTTGTTCGAACTCGGCCGGTGTGAGATAGCCGAGCGCGGAGTGGCGGCGGCGGAGGTTGTAGTACGTCATCCAGCGGAAGAGCTCGAGCCGGGTGTGCGCCTTCGAGGTCCAGCGGTATCCATGGAGCAACTCGTGCTTGAGGCCCTGGAAGAATGACTCGGCCAGGGCGTTGTCGTAGCTTGAGCCGACGCGGCCCATGCTGCGGCGGATGCCGTGCCGGCGGCAGACCTCGGCGAAGGCGGCCGAAGCGTATTGCCCGGACTCAATCGGTTGTCGCAACACCGGCTTCTTGAGTCAAGAGTAGGTGTTCGTTGAGGGCTTCAGCGGGTGTTTTCCATCCGAGGGTTTTGCGGGGGCGGCTGTTGAGGGCGAGTGCAACGGCTGCGAGGTCGTCTGTCTGCCATCGGGACAGGTCCGTGCCCTTCGGAAAGTACTGCCGCAGCAACCCATTCGTATTCTCGTTCGTGCCGCGTTGCCACGGGCTGTGCGGGTCCGCGAAGTAGATCCGTGCGCTTGCCGCCCGCGGCACGATGGAGCGCGACGGCGTCCTTCCTGAACTCCTCCGGATACGGAGACTTGCGCCCCACCTGGACATCCCTCCCTGGACCATCGAGATCCATTGTCAGGGTGTCCACTCCAAAGGATCAGCCTCACTGACCGCTTCACCGTGGGCCTGGACATGCCGCACGGCACCGGGGTGGAGTCCAGGTTGTCGAACCAGAAGTCCGTGTCGGCGGCGAGTATCCGTATCGCCTTCTTGACCAACGGCAACGCGGCCCGCAGCCGCTTGTTGTATCCGGACTGTTGGGGCAGGTACGGGAATATCGAGGTCAGGTGCGCGTTCGCGTATCGCAGCCAGCGCGCCTCCGAGTGGAAGCCGAGGAACGCCTGTGCGACGGCCAGGCAGATCAGTTCAGAGTCCGTCAGCCGCGGCGGGCGGCCCATCCATCGGTCCACCTTCAGCTCATCATCGATCTTCACGTAGAGCGCGGTCAGGAGGGCGTCCAGGCTGTCGTCATGCATCTGACGATCTTCGTAGCACGGCGCAGGTCATCTGGCAGACATGCTGACGTGCCGCAGCGCCACGCGGGCCGCATCGGGCGTACCTGCAGATTTCCCCAGGTGGTGGGTGGTGCTGGCCCCCTTCACGGCTGGCGGGCCTGCCGTATGGGACGCAGCCACCCAAGACAGCAAGATCGCTGAGGGCCTGCCCGAAGCCTTCGGGCGGGGGATCCTTGGAGATCGGGGAGCGGTATGCGGGCGCGGTGGGTCATCTGTCTGGTTGCGGCGCTGGCCGTCCTTGTGGGGGGAGTCGGGGCGGCCGTGGCGGAGCCAGCCGGGCAGAGCGGCGAGCAGAATGTGGAGCTCCGCAGTGGGGAGGTGACGCTGCGCGGCACGGTGACGGTGCCCGCCGGGCCGGCGGGGCGGCGGCCCGGGATCGTGTTGGTGCACGGTGCAGGCCCGGAGACGCGGGCGAAGTACCAGGCCGAGGCCCGGGCGATGGCGCGTGCCGGATTCGTGGTGCTCAGCTACGACAAACGCACCGCAGGCTATTCGCTCACCCAGCGGTCCTACGCCCAGCTCGCCGACGACGCCCTGGCCGGTGTCCAGTTGTTGAGCGGGCGTTCCGATGTGGACCCCGGCAAGATCGGGCTCTGGGGATTCAGCGAGGGTGGCTGGGTGGCTCCGCTGGCCGCCGCGCGCTCGACGCGGGTCTCCTACGTGGTGCTGGTCGGTGCGTCCGGGGTGTCCCCGGCCCGGCAGCAAGCATGGCACCTGGGCAACAAGCTCCGGCACGAAGGCGTTTCAGGATCACTGCTGGGAACCGTACCGGTCACCGGCACGCGGCTCACGAGGGATGCCGGTCTGTTCCCCGAGGCGGACTACGACCCGCTGCCGACCCTGCGGCGGCTGCGCCAGCCCGTGCTCGCCCTGTGGGGCAACGACCAGCAGTCACCTCCCGCGGAAAGCGCCACTGCCATCGAGCAGGCACTGCGCGACGGCGGCAATACCGACGTGACTCTCCGCTTCTTCCCGCACGCAGATCACAAACTGCATACCTCACCCGACGGCTTTCAACGGAACGAGGAACTCGTACCCGGCTACGTTGACACCATGGCGTCCTGGGTCGCTGGACAAGGCCACCGGGCCAACGACGCCCTGCCCCGCCAGGCCCGGCAGAGTCACGCTCTGGCCCCGCTCCCCGGATATGAGGCATCCGGGGCACAGGCCGCCGTCTTCGTGTTCATGGCCGCCTCGTTTGCCGCATATCTGCTGGCGGAACTCGCACGGCGGCTGCGCCGGCGCCCCGCTGCTCCCGGCGCGGGCCGGGCACCACGATGGCTGGCCGCGACAGGACTCGCTACCGTACTCGGCTTCCTCGGCTACTTCGGATTCGTGACGATGACACTGACCACCGGCCCGGTCCTCGGCGGCCGCCCGGTGCTCTGGCTCCTCCTGCAACTCCTCACGGCCGGGGTGGTGCTGGCGGCCGCGGCCACAGCGATGGGCTGGTGGCGGGCCCGGTCCTCGGCAACGGGCCGGACCCGCGCCCGCCTCGGGCTGCTGGGGCTCACGAGCACAGTGTTCGTTCCCTGGGCCCTGTTCTGGGGCCTGATGATGCCGTAGTTGACGCGCTCCCGGACGGCTTGGCAAGCACCACGAGTGCACGACGCCCACCTCGACATAGGACTTGATCGTCTAGATCACGCCTTCACCGGACCGGGCAGCACTTTTATGCCCACGCCTTGCTCAGGGGCGGCAGAACGCTGCCCGTGCACCGCCAGCGAATGGCCATCGCGACCCCCTGCAGGGGCCAGCACATCCCCATCTGTGATGATCGCTCCGGTTGACGAGGAGGACATGATGGGTGACTGGGAAGAAGAGCCTACGGGCCAGCACCGCCTGGACGGAGGTGGTGTCCGGTTCCGGACCGGCGATGTGCTGACGCTCGAATGCCCACTCACAGAGACCACAGTCGCTTCGGTCTCTCGCTTCTACGTGTCCGTACGGTGGCCGTGGAACGACGTCGATCCGGAGGCGCACAGCTTCTGCTGGAACGGCGAGACCGCGCTGCCCACCCCGGAGGCCTTCGACTGGGACCGTACCTACTTCCGTACCGTGCCGGCGGAAACAGACATGAAGGCCGGCGACACCTGCCTTGTGGGAATCGCGCCGACGGTGGTGCATGTCGCGTCCGTCCACCACTTCGATCCCCCTCTGGTGACCGGCATGCTGCCCCGCCCAGCCTGCTACCTCGAAATCCTGCGGCAGGGCGAAGCCCACGATCCCGAGCTCGAGGACCAGGGATATGCCCTTGACCCGGTCGGTGGTGAACCGATTCGCATCGATTTGCTGTTCCGCCCCTACGCCTTCCTCGAGGCAGGCGACGAAATCGTTGACCATGACGGGCATGCCTGGCGGTTCGACGGCCCCTGGGACTGGCATCTCTTCGACGGCCAGCAGCCCGCCATCCCGGCCTGGCCACTGGAGCTCCTCTCCCGCAACGGCGATCCGACACCCGAGGACACTGCGACGGTCGCCCAGCAGACAGGGACAGGCAGCCACGAAGAGGAGCTGCAACGTTGGGCCCGTCTCGCTCTCGCCAGGCCAGCCTCCAACCAGCCGTAGTCGAACCAGGCCCGAAAGCCCACCCCCCGCTTCCTTCATTGGTGGCATGCGCACCTACCGGTGTCGCTGAATTGCGCACGCTGCAAATACCGACCCTTCACCAGTGCCGTCGCTAGACCACCGAAGCCCTGATCGGCGGTGTTACCGGCACACTCACCCACCCCCAGATCCTCATTCTGGGGCGGACCGACGCCGACGGACGCCTGCGCGCGGTCGGCCGCACCACACCCTTGAAACCGGACGCCGCCCGCCAGGTCGCGCAGCACCTCATCCCGGCCGGGCTCCGGCCCTGCTCGCCGGATGCGGTGGCGATGACGGCCGTGAAGAGCCGTCTGCGGCCCCTTCGGCCGCCTCGACGCCCGCGCCCGCGACGTCCTCGGCCGACCCGCAGGCGGCGGAGAAGACGGCGGTGCTCGCCGCGTTCGACGCGATGTGGACGGAGCGGACGAAGGCGTACGCCAAGGCCGATGCCAAGGGCACCCGGCTGGAGAAGTACGCCACGCTGGACGCGCTCGGCCGCATCCGCAACGACCTGGACCGGATGAAGTCGGCAGGGACGGTCGTGCGCGGCGAATCCCGGCAGGAGCACGCGACCGTGACGGCGCTTGACCTCACGTCCAAGAGCCGAAAGCGACCATCACGACGTGCGTCGACCTGTCGGCGTACGAGCAGTACAGCACCCAGAAGAAGGCAGTGATCCCGCTGCCGACCAACCAGCCAATGCGCTACGCCGCCAGGGCCACGCTGGAGAAGTGGCCGAACGGATGGATGGTCACCACCTACACCCCGGAAGGGGGACGCCCGTGCTGAGGCGGGCGGCGGCCACGGCCGTTGTCCTGGCGGGCGTCCTCGCCCCGGCCGCGCACGCCGACGGCGGGGGCGGCGTCTGCGAGGGCGCCGGCATGGACGTGACCGTGTGCGCCTCCGACGACACGGCCACACCGGGCTCGTCCGGTTCCGAGGAGCAGCAGGAGTGGCGGCGTCGGGAGCAGGCGCACGCCGCGCTGCGGTGGAAGATCCAGCCGCAGCGGTCGTCGTCGGCGGCTCTGGTGCACCGCGGGGACTGTGCCCTGTATCCGGTCGAGGGCGGATTCCTCACCTGAGAAGAGGTGGTGATCGCCTTGGCTGAGCCGAGCATCGAGGCGTGCTAGATCTGCAAGCCTGAGACGGGCCTGGGACGGGTAGGGCCGTACGGACGGCCCGACAGCGTGCCCTCCTTCTCCAACTGGTGCCTCCTTCCGCGCTATGGATTTGAGGGCAACCAAGCGGGGGAAAGGATGACCGTCGCAGGAGCAGGAGTACCGACCGCAGCGAGAAGCCCATCGGGGGCCTGACCCGTCGCACGGTCGAAGTCCATCCTGCCGCCGGAGAACCTCGCGGCGTCGAAGTTCACCGTGCTGCCGGAGAATGTCGCGGCGCGGAAGGAGACCGTGCTGCCGGAGAATGTCGCGGCGCGGAAGGAGACCGTGCTGCCGGAGAATGTCGCGGCGCGGAAGGAGACCGAGCCGCCGGAGAACGTCGCGCTGCCGAAGGAGACCACGCTGCCGGAGAATGTCGTGCCGCGGAAGGAGACCGGGCTGCCGGAGAACGCCGCGTTGCCGAAGTACACGGTGCTGCCGGAGAACGCCGCGTTGCCGAAGTTCACCGTGCCGCCGGAGAACGCCGCACTACCGAAGGACACCTCGCCGCCGGAGAACGCAGCGTGACTGAAGTACACCTCGCCGCCGGAGAAGGCCGCGTTACCGAAGTCCACTGTGCCGCTGGAGAACTCAGCGCCGCGGAAGGACACCGTGCTGCTGGAGAACGTCGCGTCGCGCAAGGACACTGTGCCGCCAGAGAACGTCGCGTCGCGGAAGGACACCGTCCCGCCAGAGAACTCAGCTTCGTGGAAGGACACGGTGCCTTCGGAGAACACCGCGCCGCGGAAGGACACTGTGCCTTCGGGAAACACCGCGCGGCTGAAGTCCATGCTGCCGTCGATCGTGACGTCGGTGAGGTCGAGGTCGCAGCCCTGCCAGGAGCGGTGGGTTCCCTTGGGGCGTCGGTAGTGGTCGCCGATGAGACGCAGAATCGTGTGCCGGACCTTGCGGAAGGCCAGGTAGTGGTGGTGCTCCTCCTGGTGGGCGGGGTCCTCACCCGGGTCGGGGGTGAAGGGCAGCTGGAGGTAGGCGCACAGGACGTCGATGCAGGTCTGGCGCAGGTCTTGGCTGGGGGCGTCATCGGCAAGGCCGGCCAGTGCATGGACCCCGCCGAGCCGGACCGCGGGTGAATCGGATCCGAGTTTGTCGACGGCCTGGGAGAAGCGCTCCGTGTGCAGCCTGGTGGCCTCGCGGTGGGCGCCGGCCTCGTCGACGCGCTGGCGACGGTAGGCGACGACCAGGGCGACGAGCGCACCGGCCCCGGCGACCACCCCGAAGGAGAGCTTCACCAAATCGAAGAGCGTCTTGGCGTCGAGCTTGGCGGCGGTGTCGATCTCCTTGAAATCGAGCAGCACCAGCAGCCCGTAGAAGATGCCGCCCGCGACCAGGACCGCAGCAACGAAGGCGAGAGTCAGCGCTCGGCCGACCCTCCACAACCGCAACTCCCGTTCATTCGAGGACCGTGACCTTCGACTGGATGTCATGACGATGAAGACAAGGCCCTGAAGCCAGCGGTTGCAACCAGCCCGAGACGCTCAGTAAGTATGTGGGCCGAGCGCCGCCCGACGCATCCTCCGGCCTCTGTCGCGTTCTGTAGCGCAGCCGATACCAACGCATCCCGAGGCTGACACGATCGTGATCGTGGGTGTCAGCACCTGACGCGGCATCCTGTTTTGCCAGGTCAGAGACGTGCGACCGTGGATCCCCATGACACCCAGTCCACCGAGTACCGCACCGTCCGGCCGGCAGACCAGGACTCTGGAATGCTGCGCCCACCTGTAAGTCCCCCATCGAAAGGCCCCCCACATGCCACAGTCCCTGTGGAAACGCCACGGCCTGGTGCTGGCCGCCGGCGCCGCGTGCATCCTCGTCAACGGCAAGGGCATCGGGCCGTTATGGCTCGTCGGGCTTGCCCTGCTGGTGACAGGTCTGCTGATGCGGCGGGCGATGACGCGTGCCCAGCGCCCGCCGAGCGAGGAGGCCCCGCCGTTGGCACTGGACATCCCCGTGAACGGCCGCTGGATGGCCCGTAACGGGCCATCCACCAAGGTGCCCAGCCACACTCACAACTTCGCTCAGACTTACGCCATCGACCTGGCCCGCCGCCCGGCTCCGGAACCCGTGTGGCTGTGGCCGCCGACGCGGCGCCCCGAGTCCTACCCGTCCTTCGGTGAACCGCTGCTCGCGCCTGTGGACGGCCGGGTGGTCGCCGCCGCTGACAGCCAGCGCGACCACCTGACGCGTACCTCTCTGGCCGGCCTGCTCTACGTGCTCCCGGAGGGCTTCGTGCGTTCCCTCGGTCTGCCGCGCCACCTGCTCGGCAACTACCTGATCCTCGACTTGGGTAACGGAGCGTACGCCGTCTTCGCGCACCTGCGGCGCCACTCGCTGAAAGTGGGCGTCGGGGACCACGTGACGGCCGGTCAGCCACTCGCGGAGTGCGGCAACTCGGGCAACTCCTCCGAGCCCCATCTGCACTTCCAACTCATGGACAGCCCTGACATCACCTCCGCCCACGGCCTACGCTTCACCTGGCGGTACCAGGACGACGACGGCCACGAGCACGAAGGCGTACCCGCCGACAACACCTGTTTCGTCCCCGTCCGGACCGCCCCCGCCGACTCCTCAGACCCCTACGCCACTTCATAGCCGGGATCGAGCGTGAAGCGGACCGGCCGGACACGGCCGTCAGGGGCGAACTCGCCGAAGGCGAAGACTTCCCGCGGCCGCGCCGGATTCCCGTCCCGGCTGGTGGTGTAGCAAGCCGCGAAGCGGTTGCCCTCTCGCAGCGTCTCGTGCACGTCCACCGGATAGGTGTGGCCCAGCTTGCGCCCCTCCTCCAGCGCCTTCAAGACGCCCGAGCGCTGCATCACCTTTCGCCCGACCTGGTGCAGCGCGTCCAGAGTGTGGAAACGGTCGTGCGCCTCGGCGGCCGGCACCGTCACGTCGTACCCGGCCGCGTAGTAGGCCCGCAGGTAGTGCGCCGGGTCCTGGGCGGGCGTCGGCTCCTCTCCCTCGGCGGGCGGCAGTGCGGGCGAGGTACCCGGCGCGGGGCGGGCCGCGCTGTCGAACGGCTCGTCCCGGTCGCGTCCCGACCAGCCGGGCCGGGTGGCAGAGAAGGAGATCGTACGGGCCACCCGCCCGTCCTTGGCCAGTTCGGCGAAGACGGCCGCTTCCGTAGCAGACTGGATCTTCCCCAGCATGGGCGTGCTGATCGTGTACCGGGCTGCGGCGCGGCGTCCTTCCACTGTCACTTCGTGGATGTACAGCTCGTACGACGCCCCGAGGGAA
This sequence comes from Streptomyces sp. NPDC001933, assembly GCF_042890955.1. NCBI lineage: Bacteria > Bacillati > Actinomycetota > Actinomycetes > Kitasatosporales > Streptomycetaceae > Streptomyces > Streptomyces sp. NPDC001933. The sequence continues at coordinate 8,235 of NZ_JBIASS010000066.1, forward strand.
CGCCGGGAGCGGAGGCTGCCCAGGATTTTCTCGCGGTCCCAAATCCGGCCGTTGACCTGGTGCGTGCCCTCGGGCAGGTGATAGCGGTCCCAGACCTCCGCGACCGGGTCGCTGCCGTCGATGGCATCGGCATGGTAGGCACGCAGGTACCCAGCGAAGTCCTCCGCAGCGGTGGGGCGGTGGCTGATACTCATGACGCTCTCCTGCTTTCCTCTGTGGGGGTCGAACTGTTCTCTGTGGGTGGAATGACGCTCCCCGCCAATCGGAGCCTCGGCATGGGACCCCGACCGGCGTATTTCGGCTCTTGCCGGGCTCGCGCTGACCGCCACCCCCGTGACGGAGATGGGCTCCACCGCCCGCGGCGCGGGCGCCAGCGGCGCCACCCACCCCATGACCGTCAACGAAAACCGTCATCGCGATGCTGCGCCCGAAGCCGGACCTTGCCCCTCCTCGCCCGACTCCGAAAGATCGGGCTTCCCTCCGAGTCCGGTCGTTGCGCGGCCCTGCTCGACATCTGCACCACGATGCCGGCGGGCGTCCTCGAACGGCTCCTCGGCATCAGCCCCGCCGCTGCCGACCGATGGGCAGCGGGAGCCGTCAGAACCGCCTACGCAGGCGAGGTGGCCAGCCGATTAGAGGGCTGAGACCGATACGCAGCGCCCGCGTCAGTTCGACTGCCTGGCATCATGCTCGGGTGGCCCACGACATAGTGTTCTTCCTCGCCCTCGATGACGAGACCGCCGCTGCGACGCGCTTGCGAGGACCGAGTGAGGCCTTTGAGTCTGTGACCTGCCATTTTATTGAGCCGGACAGTGCCATCGCCGAGTGGGACATGTACTTCGAGGCGCCTTCGGCCGAGGCCCCGACGCTTGAGCAGCTCTATGCGTGGCGGCCGTGGCCGGAGTGGGTCACCGCCCCCTTGAACGATGGCGTTGAGGTGCTCGCTCTGCCGAAGCGGCTGACCCGAGCGCTCGGCAAAGCGACTGCCGCCGAACTCGAAGAGCTCGCAACCCGCTGGACTACGCGACTCCGGTCTGAGGACGGCGACGATATGACCGACGATGATCTCCTTGTGGTCTTGCAGGACGTTGCCCGCCTCGCAGCGTCTGCGGCGAATACGGGTGGCGGCCTCTACAGCTGGAGCTTCTGACCGTCCCCCCGCGAGGGCCGCTCGTTCTTGACGCCGCTGCACGCCAGGAGCTCGGTCCCAGTGGCGCCGAAGTACAGGGTGAAGAACCAAGATCGATCTGCTGCGACGATGTTGCCGGTACGCAGCTGCTCATCGCGGTGCCGGGTGCGGAGGATCTCAACGGTCTCGTCAAGGCCGACGGTCATCAGGCCGATCTTCAACGACCGCCTCAGCCTTGTCGCAGCGATGCCAAAGACCATCCAGTGCGGGGCCTGTCCGTCGTAGAGCATGACCTCGCCGCTGGTGGCGATGGCGTCGCTCGCTGCTTCGCAGGCACTGGTTTGGCCTTGGAGCATCGCGGTGATGTCGGGCTGACTTGGGTTTTCGTCCTCGGTGGCCATGCGGCGACTGTGGGGAGCGAACGCGGGCGTTGCTACGGGATTCGGCCTGGCCTGCACGGGGCCGTTGGGCCGTGGGGAGCCATCAGGCCGCCTACCCGGCGGAGGACGTCCGTCGATGACGATGCTACTTCGCGCTGATGGCCGCAGCCTGTGTGCGGCATCGTTCCAGCCCTGCAGTCACCTCTTCGTGGTCCGGGCGGTCCTGGCTGGCCAGGAGTTCGCCAGCCGCGGTCATTGCTGCCCAAAAGTCGCGTGGTGAGCCGCGCCCGTCCCGAAACCGGGTTTTGGCGAAGTAGAGGAAGATCTTCGTGAGCTCCCCGGTGCGAAACCACGCGAGCAGGCCGCCGGGATAGCCTCCGCGGGTACCAGCAGCGGTTCCCAAGAGATCGCGGATGCGCTCCTCGTGTTCCTCAAGTACTCGGTCCACGATGAAGACGTGCCCAAACGTGAGAACGAAGGCGAGGTCCTCCTCCTCACCCACCGCGAAGTCTGAGAAGAGTGGCTCGACCTCGCGGAGCCGGGCCTCGGCGTCAGTCCGGGGCACCCCCAGGGCCAAGCACACGGCCAACAGACAGACACCCCATTTGCCGGTCCTCGCGGCCAGCTCGGCGAAGACCTCCTCGTCGCTTTGCCCTGCGGCGAGCATCTCCTGCGCCTCCAGAACCAGCGCGCCCTCGCCCTCCCCGTGACCCATAGCGAGAGGCTATCGCGAAGGTGCGATGGCCGAGTCGGCCGTGATTCCCTCGCTCACCGGGGCAGCACGAAGCTTCCCAGCCAGCGGGGTGTGAAGCGCAACAGAGCCGGATTACAGCCCTATTCCACACACTCGAATATCCGAAGCTACCGACATGGATGAAGCTCATGCGCCAGACCGAGTACGCCAAGCACGGCAGCGGTGCTCCATATGTCGATCAAACCGCCCACATCGCCGCTCTGGCAGTCGCCGCCCTCGCCGTCACCGGCCTGAGCTAGTGCTCTGACCGCAGGTTCGCCGAGTTGGTGGTCGGGGCGGTTGGATGTGCGGTGACGTCTGACGTCCTCGCCGCCCAACGCAAGGAACGTGCCCGCATCCGCAGCGAGAGGGGCTCCGCTGGGGCGGACGCCCTCTCTAGGCGGCCTGACTATGAACGGCAGAGCGAAGATGCCGATACAGCTCGTCTACGAGACCCACGCCACCACCACCGACAACGAGGCGGGAATCGTCACCGGTTGGCGACCGGGCGTCCTCTCATCGACCGGCCGCCAGCAGGCCCGGGAAGTCGGGGACCGCCGCCGCAACGACGGCATCGCGGCGGTGTTCACTTCCGACCTGCGCCGCGCCGTGGACACCGCGCGGATCGCCTTCGCGGGCACCACAGTGCCGATCCACCAGGATCCCCGCCTGCGTGAATGCAACTACGGGCGCCTCAACGGCTGCCCGCAGGCAGCTCTTGCCCCACTGCGGAGCCGGCACATCGACGAGCCGTTCCCCGGCGGCCAGAGCTACCGCGAAGTTCTGGCCGCCACCGAAGACTTCCTCAGCGACCTGGTCGCCCGGTGGGACGGCAGCCGCATTCTGCTGATCGCCCACTCGGCCAATCGATGGGCTCTGGACTGCTTGCTCACCGGTGCCGACATCGAAGATCTCATCCAAGCCCCGGCCCGCTGGCAGACCGGATGGGAATACACCGTCCCACCGACTGGCCCGCCACCGGCGCAACCCGGCAGACGTTCCCGGTCAGAGCACTAGTAGGGCTTGGTCATGTTGGTGCGGGGTCTGGCATGTCGCGGTGACAGGTGGGGCAGGTGCCGGTCCAGGTCGCGATGAGTATCTGCAGCTCGCGGACAACTCGGTAGAGGCTCAGGCCGACGCCGTCTCTTTTGGGGATCGGGTCAGTCGCTG
>NZ_JBIASS010000067.1:0-11317 GCF_042890955.1 Streptomyces sp. NPDC001933
GCCCGAATACTGGATGTATTCGGGCGTTCCGACAACGCGGCGAGGTGCCGTGGCTGTCGTCGCACGCCCACCAGGGATTACGGGACAGCCCTTAGTGCCGCATCAGACAACGCTTGCCCTCTCGTGACGAGTCGCTCGGGTGCTGCGGATCGCAGCTCCGACCTCCCTGTACAGCGTTCTGAGCGCCTGCCAGCCGGAACCCCTGAGGGCCAGGCCGTCGGGATGGACGTGTCGGGTCGGCCGTTCAGGTCTGGTTCAGTGTCAATCACCAGTGCGAACAGCAGCGCGACGCACGTCGTCACGGTCCCGACGAGCAGGCCGTAGATGGCGAAGAAGCGTACGTGCGGTCGTCGTTCGTACCCGAGCTGCTCGGGCTGCGAGTTCGGCTGCTTGGCTTTGTTTGGCCCAGTATCCGGGCCCGACGGCGGCTGCGCTGGCGACGGGAAGGCGGGCGCCGGCGGCCCTGAGCGCTCTCCGGGCGCGTGCGAACCGCCCTTCCAGCTTCTTAAGTTGACCACCAGCATTACCTCCCCCTAAAGACACACAGTGAATTGCTCCGGGTCTGGTGGAGACTCCATCAGACCCGGAGCAATTCAGAGTGTCTTCCTGAGCTGCGTCGGACTTCAACGCGACGACAACCCCTTTCTGCCCGCCGTCATGAACCGGATCGGTATCCACACCCTGAGGGCCAACGTCTACCGTCGCGACCCGAATGCGGGGGAGTGTAAAAGTAACGGCGGATCTGACGATCAAGGAAGAGACGCCAAGTGACTGAGCAAAGTGTGGAGTTGGGATCCTCTGCGGCCGACGGCCAGGCGGGTGGCATACCGGCTGCCGGCGATGAGCAGTTGATCGCGATGCTGGTGGACCGGGCCCGTAGCGAGGGGCTCCAGCTCACTGGTGAGGGTGGGCTGCTGCAGCAGCTGACGAAGCGGGTGCTGGAGTCCGCTCTGGAGGGTGAGATCACCGACCATCTCGGCTACGAGAAGCACGAGACGGCCGGCCGCAACAGCGGGAACAGCCGCAACGGCACGCGAGCCAAGACGGTGCTGACGGATGTCGGCCCGGTGGAGATCAAGGTGCCCCGGGACGTGTCCGGCACGTTCGAGCCGCAGATCGTGCGCAAGAGGCAGCGGCGCCTGACGGGCGTCGATGAAATGGTGCTGTCGCTGTCGGCGAAGGGTCTCACCCACGGTGAGATCGCTTCCCACTTGGCCGAGGTCTATGGCGCGGAGGTGTCGAAGCAGACGATCTCGGCTATTACCGACAAGGTCATGGACGGGATGGCCGAGTGGCAGAGCCGTCCCCTCGACCGCGTTTATCTCGTTCTGTTCGTGGATGCGATCAACGTGAAGATCAGGGACGGGCAGGTCGCGAACCGGCCGATCTGCGTGGTCATGGCTGTCACGGTCGAGGGCCACCGGGACATCCTGGGTATCTGGGCCGGTGACGGCGGCGAGGGGGCGAAGTACTGGCTTGAGGTGTTTACCGAGCTGAAGAACCGCGGCCTGGAGGACGTGCTGATGCTGGTCTGTGACGGTCCCAAGGGTCTGCCGGACACGGTCGAGACGGTCTGGCCCCGAACGATTGTTCAGACGTGTGTGGTTCACCTGCTGCGCAACAGCTTCCGTTACGCGGCCCGCCAGGACTGGGACAAGATCGCCAATTAGCTCAAACCGGTCTACACCGCGCCGAACGAGGCTGTGGCCGCCGCCCGCTTCACCGAGTTCCAGGAGGACTGGGGCAAGAAGTATCCGGCGATCGTGCGGCTGTGGGCGGATGCCTGGGCCGAGTTCGTCCCTTCCTCTCCTTCGATGTCGAGATCCGCAAGATCATCTGTCCGACCAACGCGATCGAGAGCGTGAACGCGCGGATCCGCAAGGCCGTCCGCGCCCGCGGGCACTTCCCGAACGAGCAGGCCGCCCTGAAGTGCGTCTACATGGCCCTCATGTCCCTGGACCCGACGGGCAAGGGCCGCAAACGCTGGGCCATGCGCTGGAAGGCCCCATTGAACGCCTTCCAGATCCACTTCGAGGGCCGGCTCACTCCGGCCACCCACTGACCGACCAACAACCAAGATCAGCCGTTAAGTTGACACTCCCGCTTTAGGGAACCGCGGAGGGGGATCGGTGGGTCCGTGCAACAGGCGGGCGAAGTCACTCTGGTTGCGTGCACTGCACGAGGAGGGTTGGGGATGACGGGCATGAGGAGCGAAGAGCCGTCGTCGTGGCGGGTCGGGGACGTGATTGACGACCGGTACGAGGTTCTGGCAGAGCTCGGGCGTGGCGGCATGGGCGTGGTGCACTTGGTCCGGGACCGGGAATGGGGCGTCGACCTGGCGGTCAAGAGTCCGCGGCCGGGCCGGTTCCAGAGCGTGGGCCACCGGGACTTGTTCGTCAACGAGGCTGAGGCGTGGGTGGGGTTGGGGCTGCACCCGAATGTGTGTGGCTGTTACAGCGTGCGCTTGCTCGACGGGGCTCCACGGGTGTTCGCCGAGTACGTCGCGGGCGGCAGTCTGGCGGATTGGATCGCGGACGGACGGTTGTACGCGGGCGAGCTGTCGGAGGTACGTGCCCGGATACTGGACGTCGCCATCCAAATGGCCTGGGGTCTGGAACACGCCCACTGTCACGATGCGGGCGGGCTGGTGCACCAGGATGTCAAGCCCGCCAATGTGCTGCTCGATGTGGGCGCGGACGCAGCGTTCACAGCGAAGGTGACCGACTTCGGCCTTGCCCGGGCCAGGGCAGGAGCTTCCGTGGATGGCGGCGTGCCCGAGGGGGCCAGCGCCGTCGTCTCCTGCGGTGGCATGACGCTCGCCTACGCGTCACCTGAGCAGGCCAAGGGGGAGCGGGTGGGGCGGGGGAGCGATATCTACAGCTTCGCGGTGTCCGTGCTGGAGATGTTCATCGGCGGCAGGACCTGGATGGTTGGACCCGTCGCCACAGAAGTCCTCGCAGATCACCGCGCCGGGCGGCGGCGGGACACTGACCGGATCGAGATCCCGGCGGAGGTCGTGGCACTGCTGGACCGGTGCCTGCGTCACGACCGGGCAGCCCGTCCGCGGTCGATGCCCGAGGTCGCCAGCGAGCTGGTCGAGGTCTATCGCCGGACGGTGGGCGAGGCGTATCCACGCCACCAGCCGGTCGCGGCGGACCTGCGTGCCGACGAGCTGAACAACCGAGGGCTGTCACTCTTGGACCTCGGTCGGCCGGCCCAGGCAGCGAAAGCGTTCGAGGCAGCCGTCGACATCGACCCGCGGCACCTGGAAGCCACCTACAACGACGGCTTGCGCCGGTGGCGGTCCGGCGCCCTCACCGACGATGCACTGATCAGCAGGCTGGAAGCTGCCCGCACCGCCTCCAGGGACCCCTGGACGGCCCGATACCTGCTGGCCGAAGTCAACCTGGAGCGCGGTGACATCGCCACGGCCGACGCGCTCCTCGGCACTGTCGAGGAAATGGCCCCGGAGCAGCCGAAGGTTGCCAGCGCCCTACGAACGGTCAGGGAGGGCGGGGCACCCGATCGCAGCCGCGTGACGTCCCGCCCGATGGGCTGGTGGCCCGCCGAGGAGAGGTGGGTGTCCGATGCCGACGGTCTCAAGGTGCCCCAGGCACCGCGAACGAAGGTCCGTTTAACAGCAGACGGCCGGCGGGCGCTGGTCTCCTCCCGGAAGCACGTGGGCCTGTGGGACCTGCACAGCGGACAGTGCCTGTTTCGCCGGGACGAGCCGCACTACTACAAGGAGATCGACGTCAGCGCTGACGGGCGGTTCGTCATGTGTGGCCTCGACCGCCAGCTGCACCTGTGGGACCTGGTGAGACATCGTCGCTTGTGGCGGGTGGACTTCAACGAAGAGTCGGGGTCCTCCACGTCCCGCTGGCTCGGTGCGGACGGCCGTGCCCCGGTCAGCGCCGTCCGGCTCAGCGCCGACGGCCGCGTCGCTGCCGCACAGACGGGCGGCGGCAGTGTGACGATCTGGGACGCGCTCACCGGGGAGTTGAGCCTGCGGCTCGGTCAGCAAGGCAGCCTGGCCGCCCTGTCCCCGGACGGACGGTCAGTGCTGATCACAATTGATGACGGCAGCCTGCAGCTGTGGGACACCACCGGGGCCCTCAGGTGGGAGTCGCATGGGGTCAACGCAGCGGCCGTACCCGCATCCATCAGCGCGGACAGCCGGACCGTGGCGATGGCCCGCTCCCGCGGGACCACCAAGCGCTCCTGGGAGGACATCGGTGTCTGGGATCTCGCCACTGGTGCGCAGACGCACACACTGACCGGCCACACACGACGCGTGGTGTCGCTGTCGTGGAGCAGCGACGGCCAGGCGCTGCTGTCCGGCGGGGCCGACGGCACGGCACGGCTGTGGGAGCTGGACAGCGGCCGCTGCCTGCGCACTTTCCCGTCCACCGCGAGCTGCCAGCAGCAGGTGCTGCTGGCGCCGGGCGCCCGTCGCGCGGTCGCTGCCGACGAGGGCGGAGTGCGATGGTGGCCCCTGCCCGGCCGCTACACCGCGCCACCCCGGTTGAGCCGCCCACACCGGCACGGAGAGCTGGCCAGACTGCAGGCGGGCGTGGGAACGCTGGTCGATGCAGCCGAGCGTGCCAGGGACGGGCGTCGCTACGGCGAGGCGCGCGAACTGCTCGCCAGGGCACGGCAGACCCCCGGATTCGAACGAGCCCCGCACGTGCTGTCGGCCTGGCGGTCGCTAGCCGGTGTTCTGCCGCAGGTGGGGGTGCGGGCCAGTTGGCAGGTCGGCGAGCTCCCCGGCCTGTCCGTGGCGCCGTGTGCGGTCGATCTGTCGTCGGACGGTGCTCGCGTCGTATCCGCCGGTGAAAGCCTGCGGGTGTGGGACACGCGCACCGGTCGATGCTTGCGGGAATGGGGGGTCGGCACGGGACTCGACACCCGGGCACACATCAACCGCCCTTCCCCGTTCACCGCCGTCCGGCTCAGCCCCGATCAACAGCGCGTGCTGTCCGCCACGCAGGACGGCCGACTCTCTGTGTGGTCGATCGACACCGGTGACAGACTCACGAGCATCACCGACGAGCGTGCCGGCCGCGGTGCCGAGCCGGCATGTTTCAGTACGAACGGGCGCTGGGCGCTCACCGCAGACCGGAACAAGGCACTGCACCTGTGGGACCTGAAGGACGGCCGCCTCGCGCGAACGCTCTGCGGCCACGGCCGCAACGGCTTCATCACCACTGACCTGTGGGTGCATCCCGACGGGCACCGGGCGGTGTCCGGCAGTTGGGACCGCACCGTGCGGGTCTGGGACCTGGACACAGGCGAGTGTACGAACGTTCTGGACAGTCCCACGGAGACCTCCTCGGTTGCGCTGAGCCCGGACGGAGCTTTCGCCGTGTCCTGTGGCAACGACCGGACCATCCGGCTCTGGGACCTCGGCTCCGGCACCTGCGTACGGGGCCAACAGCACCTGCCGGGTCGCGCGCAGACGGTCCAGTACATCTGCGACGGCCGCTTCGTGGCGGTCGCGGTGTCCAGCAGACCCACGAGCATGGTCCAGATATGGGACCCGAGGACCGGACAGTTCGTGCACACCCTCGACACGCAGCAGATCGGGATCTGGGCTTGCGCGTTCACGCCGGACGGGCGGTACGCCCTCACCGCCGGCGCGAACACGCCACTACGCCTGTGGGAACTAGACTGGGAGCTCGCCTCGCACCCGACCTGACCAACCAAGGAATTGGTGACGGCTTAGCTTGGCGTTTATCCTCGGCGGGCTTGGTGTTCCTTGATCGATTCGGCGCGTTTGACCGTCTTGCCGACGTCGTGGTGCCTGGCCCGGTTTTTGTTCTTCGAGCCTGCAGGCCGTCCCGGCCCTGGCCGGGACGGTTTCGGTGCGGCCGCGGGTCGGGCCGCGGCCGCGCGGACGTTGCGAAACCCCCGCCGCACCCGGGCGGGGGTGAGCCGGCGGGGCTCGGTCGGTCGTTCCCAGGGACGAGCTCTTCCCGGCCAGCGCCGGCGAAGTCAGTGCGGGAGGTGTCCGAGGGCCCGCTGGAGAAGTGCTGGCCGAGGCGCTGGAGGACTTCCTCGGGGAGGTCAGTGACGGCTTCGGCACCCGGCGGGAGGCAGGGGTCGCTTCCGTGGACCGCGCCTTCGAGGTGCGTGCGGCAGCTGCCTGCCCAGCCGCCGGCGGTGTACACGCTGGCGTGGGCGGGGTCGGCGAGGACGCGGGTGGCGACACCGAGAACGTGCTCGGCGGCCTGGACCAGGGCAGGGTCGGTGCTGAGGACGGCGATATGGCAGAGGGCGCGGGCGGCGGGGTGATCGGCGGTGCCGGACGGGGCGCGGGCGGGTTCGATCTCGGTGAGGAGGTCGAGGACAGCTGCGTGAGGGTCCGCAGGGCCGGGGGCGGGAATCGGTCCGGCGGGCCACAGAGCCAGGGGGACGGACCGGGAGGTCCACAGCGGCAGGACGGTGGGGGTGGCCTCGCATGCCTCGATCAGGTGGAGGCCGCCGTGGTGGCGGGTGGTGAACAGGTGGACGTGACCCCTGATACGGGTGAGGGCGTCGAGGAGCCGGATCCGGCGGAGAGTGGCGCACAAGTGGTCGGCGAGGCCCGCGAGTTCGGCATCCTGGGCCGCTGCGTACTCGGGTTCGCGGCGGAACAGGGGGATCCAGTGCGGCATCAGGCTGCTCTGGTCGGCGGACCGGCGGCCGAGCGCGGCACGCCAGTCGGTCTCGCTGATGTCGGCGAGGAGCATCCTCATCCCGGGCAGCGTCAGGGCAATCCCCTCTCGCAGGCCGGCCCAGCGCAGGCCTGCGACGCCTGTCCCGCCCGGCCGGTGGGCGAGGGCGTCGATCCACCGGTCCAGCTGGGCGGGCGCGATCCGCACCACCATTTCGTCACGGCGGGGGGTGAGGCTGCTGATGCCGAACGGGCCGCCGGTGAGGGTGGGGCGGTGACGGCCGTAGGCGGTGATCAGCGCGTGAAAGACCCGTGCCTCGCCCCGGGCCTGGTCGGGCGTGGGCGTCGGGATGAGGTGCGTGAAGTCCGCGTGCTCGGCTCGGGCCGTCCCTTCGGCTTCGCCCGTGGCCATCTGGCGCAGGGCGGCCGGGGAGACGGCCGCGTCGGTCGCGCGAAGGCCCTGCTGTAGCCGGGGCGTGTACGGGGTGAGGGTGTCGGTGTGGGGCACGTGCTGCTCCCGCTGTGAGGTCCGCTGTCACCTGGTACAGGTGTGCGGACGGCGCGCGGTGTGAGTCAGAGCGGACGAGTTTCCAGAGTCGTTCGAATGCCGAGCGAAGGCTGTCCTCTGACGCGAAAGGTGGACCGTTTGCCATCGAGCTTGGACCGAGGCCGACAAGGCAGAGCACGACGGGCCGACGTGGGGAAGGACGGGGCTCCGAAGCCCTCTGGTGATCCGCGAACGGCGCCACCGCTTATGCGGCGACGCCGCTGCATTCGGGGCGCCCGACGGCGCTTTGCCCCGGGGTTGACCGGAGGTGCTGGTTTGGCTTCTCTGCCGAAGCAGATGGCCAACTTGGGTGGCAATCGGTCCGGCTTCCGTGTCAGAGGACAAGGGCGATGCCTGCCCGCAGCTCCCGCAGGGCTCGGCTTGCTGAACCCTCAAGGGGCGGGCGGGGCAGGGGTTCGAAAGGGGCTGCGGCTGTGACTGAGTACGACGGATGCCCCAGATAGGCAGTTTGGATGCGCAGCATTCACCTCATGGCTTTCGAGTCGCGTCGAGCGGGCTCAGTGGGGTGGTTCCTTCCCGTAGGCGTTTCCGGACTTCGGCCGGGGGGTGCGGGGTGCATGGGGGTCGCTGAGCGCGTTGAGCGTGGCTCGGGCCGCGGCGCGCACGGCTTCGTCGGGGGCGTTGGTCAGCGGGCGGACGAAGGCGTGGGCGGGTTGCGCGTCCAGGCCGAAGGACGCGAGGGCGTCGAGCGCGCGGGTCACCACGCCCCAGCTTTGGTGTCGGCCGGCCCATGTGAGGGTGCCGGTGATCACGGGTATAGCAATGGGGTCCTTCAGCTCAGCCAGGCAGGACAGGTAAAGGCCGGCGGGGATGGGTGCGTTGGGGCGGGCGGGGTCGATGGAGCGCAGGCCATCGGCGAGGACGGGGACGAGCCGGTCGGAGGCCTGCGGGTAGCCGCCGACGCCGTAAAGGACCCGCCAGTCGTCCACTCGGGTCTCCAGCGAGCGGATCAGGTCGGGGAGCGCGCGGGGGTCACGGTGGTCGGCCAGGGTCATGACCGCCTCTTGGTAGGCCTCGCGGACGACGGCATTGCCGGTCGCCCAGACGTCCGGGCCGTGGGCGGCGTGCAGGGTGGCCATGTAGTCGTCGAGGGTGTCGAGAAGGAGTTTGGTGTCCTCGGGGGCGACCTGGAGGCGGCCGCCGAACCACTGGCTGAATCCGCCTTGGATGGTGCGGGCCGCGGCCCAGTCGTCCGGAAGCAGGTCGAGGAGGGAGGTCAGCACGGGACGGGGCAGGGGGCCCGGGAAGTCCTTCGTCATGGCGATGGCGTCGTACCGGGTGGCGGCATCCTGGCTGGTCAGCTGTGCAACGAGGAGGGTCGTACGGTCCGCGATCCGGTCGCCCAAGGTGGTGTGGAGGGTGCGTAGGACACTGCTGAGCGGGGAGTGTTCCTCCCAGGGATGGTCGGGATCGAAGTGGTCCGCGGCCAGGTGAGCGGGGCGCACTGCGGGGACGACTGTGCGTCCGCGGACGTGCAACGTCGCCATGCACCGCCGGCATCCGTCGCATGACTTCTCAGCAGTCGGGATCCCTGTGATGTCCCGCAGAAGGGCGATCGCGCGAGGCACGAGGTCGGCGGTGTCCTGGTCCGGGTTGATCAGGGCACGATGGGTGAGGGCTGAGAGCCGGACGGGGGCGTCGATCAGCTCGTCCAGCCAGGTTGCCACGGTCGTCCCCGCCTCCGGCAACCGGACGGCCAGACGCGTCAGCGTGCGGACGACCAGCAGCCGCTCCACGATCCCGTCCTCGGCCGGCAGGCGCTCGGCCAGCACGCGGGCGGCGCGCCCGCCCTGGAGAGGAAGAGACCGACGGCCTCGATCGCCGGGCGGCGTACCGAAGGATCCGGGTCCGCCGCGTAACGGACAGAGGCGTCCGCCCGCTTGGTCATCTCAGCGGTGATGCCGACGTGAGCCGTCGACTCGACTCCATTCGCCGTGAAGTAGACGTCCTCAGGGGCACGGCACGAACTCTCCCGCCCGATGCTGAGAAGCAGCCTGACGATCTCGGCCCGGTCAGGGGTGGCAGGGTCATCTGCCATGTCGAACAGGAACGGCAAGCTGATCGCCGTGCACGGGTCGACGGCTCCCTGGTGATGGGCCTCATCGTAGAACCCATCGAACGCCTCGGTCCGTACGGCGGGATCCGGGGAGAGCATGTTCCTGAGGTGGACAGGAACCCCACATACCTGACCGGGCAGGTGGCCGGCCGTCCAGTCGACATCATGCGCGTGGATCATGGAAGACAGTCTGCAAGGGACCACTGACATCGGCGGCACCGACTGAGCACCGTCGGCACCTTACGGACCCCCGCGCGACGCTCTCCGCACAGGGAAGCGAGAAGACCGCGCCCCCGGCAGGTCACTCCGGCGCCGAGGGCACGGGCCCCCAACTTCGCGGCCCCGAACTGGCCAACTCAACTGCACAGCACGACAAGTCGAGTACTCATTGGGCAGACGCAGTGCTCGGTCACAAGGTCCTGTGACTGAGCGCCGTACTGGCCAGCCTGGCCAAGTGCGGCGCTCAGCAACCGGCCGGGTAGAAGAGCGGGCGTCTCTCCCGCACCCGCGCGGGCGGCGACGAACACAAGGTGACCTGCGACTTCACACTGATCCGATATCGATCACGAGCGAAGGGAAAGCAGGATCCGGCGTCTGTACAGGTTGATTCCAGTGACTTCGACCATGACCTCGTCGCCATACCGCAAGACGTTCTCAGGCTGATCCGCATGGCGCTCTGCGAGCTCATGCATCGGGACCAGTCCCTTGAAATTCTCGTGGACTTCCACGAATACTCCAACGCTGAAGAAGACGTTCTCCACACGCCCCGGAATCACGCGACCGAGCTGAACGCGAGCGAACTCCTCAAGCGGATCCGGATGAAGCGCCTTCAGTGAGAAGTAAGCCTGTTCCCGCTCGATATCGACGCCCAGCACCACGATGGTGACCTGCTGTCCGACCTCCACGATGTCCGACGCCGCCTCGAAGTGAGTCCAGGCCAACTCGGTCACATTCACGAGTCCGTCGAGGCCTCCGATGTCGACGAGCACGCCGAACTTCTCGATGGACGACACCACCCCTTTGCAGACCTGGCCCGGCTCCAGCGTCTCCAGGATTGTCCGGCGACCTCGATCTGCCGTCTCCGCCACCCCGCCACCCCTTCTTCAACGGCCGAGTCTCTCACGTCGGACCATTGCGAGGGAGGCATCAGAGCGGCCTGAAGGTGGGACCAACTCTCACTGTCACTTCCGGCCTTGAAGATCAGGAAGTGGAGCCCAGACTCGTTCGACGGCGCGTGGACAGTGATCAAGGACGCTCCAGACATGCGGACGCCAGCCCGCGACCACCGAGTAGCGCCAGCCGCAGGCCTGCCCGGCGCCCTGCCCCTGGCCCGCGGCATCACGTGAGGCTGAAGAAGAGGGTGTCCTGCGTGTACCCGCTGGCTCTGTGCTTCGAGTACCACCATTGCTCGTGCTCAAAGTCGAGTTTTTCCATGAGCTCCTGGACGTCGACCCAGAAGTCCGGGGCCATGCGGGCCAGGACGTCACCATAGGCGTCCGCGGCAGGTTTGGCGCTGTCCAACGGCAAGTGGCCGATGGCCGGATACCCGTCCACCGGGCGCGGTATGCCGGGAAAGCCGTCCGGCAGCCCGCCGAAGAGGTATCCGCCGGGCAGCAGGTCGCCCGGCACACCCAGGCGGCGCAGCTCCTCGTCGACCAGGCCGAAGAATGTGGAGGGATCCGCGTAGGTGCCCAGGGTGTAAGGGTCGCAGGCGTTGTGGTCGATGACGATCTGCAGCGCGGCGTGGTAGGCACATCCCGCGCGCTCTGTCTTCGAGGATGTGTGCCCGGCCAGGAGGTGGTCGAGCGCTTCCGGAACGGTCAGACCCCAGTCGACCTCCTGGTGGTCGAGACCGGTCTGCTGCGCACGGGCGGAGTCGCGCATGCTCTCAAGGCGGCTTTGCTGATCTGCGGTCAGGTTGCCGTTGCTGCCCAGGAAGGCAAGGGACTGCTGCACGGATAAGTGACACCTGACCTGGCTTGCTGAGAGGCGGCCTGGAAGGATGTTGCAGTGCCCAAGCCGTATCCGAAGGAGTTCC
>NZ_JBIASS010000068.1:0-9392 GCF_042890955.1 Streptomyces sp. NPDC001933
ACTTTGGCCGAATCGCCCGATCAGCTGCCTGCTGACGACGAACCATCCCACACCTCGCTGATCACGAGGTGTTGCGACGACCGATTGAATCCGCCCAGCTAGCCACCATCTCTGAGATCACCACCCAGCTACGCGCCTGCGTGTCCGGACTGCCCACCGAGTAGCTGCTTCGAGGGCCGAGGGCCACAGACCCTCCAAGCCCCGTACGCCGTCGAACATGGCGTACGGGGCTCGCGTACGCCCGTCAAGCACCCGCGTACCGCCAACGGCAGACAGGATCACGCCGAGCTCGACGCACACCCAAAGGCATCAACGCAGGTCACCACCGCCCCGTACAGCGCGTGCCCTCTATACGGTACTCACCGTCCTGGTGACCGCGTGGCCCCAATACCCACATCGCGCCGCACGGCCAACCACCGACAGGGCGTCCATGACAACCCACCCCCAAGCAGCGGCCGAACCGGATGGCGGTGAAGAACACTGTCCCCGGTGCGGCGGCACCGACATCGAATCCTGGCAGGAAACCTTCTGGAATCCACACACCAACCTGCACGTCGTCGACAGGGCCCTGCGCTGCAACCACAACCAATGCGGGACAATCTTCCGCCGCGACGACGAAATGCACGATCCAACAACTCGCCAGAACTGGAGACCGTTTCCATGAAGACATGTTCCGCACAGTGTCAGTGTCAGCAACCCACATACAGCCTGTACGCAGAGCGCGACGGCATCGCCTATGGCTGGGACGGCTTCGCCGACAACCTGGCCGACGCCGACTCCACCCGGGCACTGCTCGACCGGGCCCGGCGCGAGCTCGCCTATATGAACAGCAGGTTCGGCACCTCCGGCATCTGCTACGTGCACCTCTTGCAGCACCACACACCGAACTGCAACTGCCTGGACGATGCCGAGCCCGGCGAACACTGCCGCGTCGTGGAGACCTTCGCACCCGCACCAGGCGCCACCAAAGCTCAAGACGTGGCGGCCGCCCTCACATGGCTGGCCGGCCACGTACAAAAGCGCGGCATCGACTGGACTGACCTGTCAGAAGCCGTACACGATGTCGCAGCCGCTGAGGCGGCGCAGACCAACAACGACGGAACACCCACCCAACTCGGCTACCTCCTGGATAAGTGCGGTCAGCAACAGACCATGGAACTGATCGCCGAAATGGCTTCCAGCACGCAAGGAAACTGAACTCGCACTGCCCGAGACGACGCCCGCAACGCACAAACCGCGGGCGTCGTCCACGTATCCGCCGAATCGCAGCCAAGCACCATTGCGTACACATAATCGCAGGTCAGAGTCGTGATCAAAGCAATGAAGAGGTCGTAACTTCGTCGCCATCACCCACGGACACCGCACACGTCCAGCGGTAGCACATGCGACGAAAGGCCCACGAAATGCTTTCACCGACCGGACCCGGGCCTGCGCCTGAATGGACCCTCCTCTCCTGGGGCCTGGGGGCAGACTCCACCGCCGTAATCGCGGTCCTGTGCGAGGACCCCACCTCCTACGGTCTGCGCGAAGACCTCTCCGACCTAGTGATCGTGACCAGCCACACAGGCGAGGAATGGCCGGACACCTACGACCTCGCCGAAAGCCACGTACTGCCGCTTCTGCGCCGCTACAACGTCCGACTGGTCCAGCTCGCCCGCGCAGGGCAGTCCGACGCAGCGGGATACGTCGTTCTCTCCGACACCCGGCAACCCCATCACCTTCACCGCCGGGGCCCCTGGGCACTGAGCGACGAGTACATCCCCACGGGCACGCTCCCGCAGTACGCCAACAAGAAGCGAATCTGCTCAATACGAGCCAAAGGAAGCGTGATCGACCGCTGGGTCGCAGACGAGTTCGGCGACGCGATCTACCGGCACGCGATCGGCTTCGAGGCCACCGAAACCGGCAGATCCGAACGCGACACCGAATACGCCTCACCAACCCGCCGCCCGTGGTACCCGCTGATCGAATGGGGCTGGGACCGCACGCGCCTGCAGTCCTTCCTTCAGGAGACGTTCGGCGTGAGCGAGTGGCCCAAGAGCTACTGTGCACTCTGCTGCTTTCCTGTGACCATGGCCTCAAGGGACAAGCACCTCGAACGGTGCCGGACCTTCCCCCAAGTCACAGCCAAGGTCCTGCTGCTCGAACACCGAGCCATGGCCCTCAACCCCCGCTCCACCCTCTATCGAGACACCTCACTCAAAGCCCTCCTCGCCGACGACGGAAACGAAACAGCCCTGTCCGCCTACGAACAGCTCCTCGACGAGAGCCCCTGGGCTGTCTACAACGTGCGAAGAGTCTTCTTCGCCCGTCGAAGTGACACCTGCAGGGCACAGCACGCCACGACCTGCACCACCCCGCTCCCAGGGTGCCGCGACACCACGCGCAAGGGCACCTGCTGGCGCTCAACGCGCACCATGGCCATAGGACCGCGCGACGCCATCGAGCAGTACCTTCACCGCCTTGCCCACGAGGCCGGCACGACCGCGGTTGCCAAGGAGGGCATCTCTCGAGCCCTCACCCACGAACCAGGCACCACCTACCCCACCGCTGAAGGACTCCTCGTCGCGGCTCCGGCCGGAATCGAAGACAAGGAGAGAGCGCACTTCAGCGACCGCTGGGACCGGGTACTGGGAACCAACACACTCCCGATGGACCTCGGTTCGTGAACCAGTTCACGCCGCTGGGCCAATCGCGCCCGGCGGCGCCCGGCCGCAGACCCGACTCCCGGACCACTATCGAACGCGCATGACGACAGACACTGCAGGACGCACACCGACCTCTGCGCCCACCGCGGGGGCATCACCGCCATGTGAGAGAACCGACGAGACCAACCGCTCCACGCCTGATGCAAAGAGGCGGCCCGCCTCGGGGGCCGCCGCCCCCTACCTCCCCGCGGCCGCCGTTCCCGGGCACACCGGGCACGGCGGACGCGCCCCAGTACCAACGCAAGGCACTCGCACAGCCCAAGGACCAAAGTGCGCCCACACACAAAGAGCCGAACACCTCAACCGGCTCTTTCCGCAGGTCAACGACCCTATCGTTGAGCCCGTTCCGCAGTAGCTTTCCGGTACAGCAAGGACAGCACCCGTCGGGGAACCCGACCGGACTTGGCCGTCACAAACGCCCCGGAGGCACTTCGTGCTCACCACCTCACGCCCCGAATCAGCCGCAGCCGAGATTGAGAAGGCGCTGAAAGCCGCCGACCTCACCACTCAGTACAGGGAAACAGTCTCTTCCTATGGAGCGTTCGTGCTCCGCAAGGACGACCTGCCAGGAGAGATCTGGATAAGCGACCGAAAGGGTCACCTCCACTACGAGGTCGCTGACCACCAGGGGCTGTGGGCGCGCCACTACGCCCATCCTGGCGATGGCTCTGCTTGGCACACCATCTACATCTCCTCCATCCCCAACTTGGCCAGGGACTGCAGCGCGCTCACAGCCTCCCTCGCCGCCTTCCGCCTACCCGCCAGCTCGCACCTCGCTGCCCAGATCAGCGAACTGCGCGAACGCCTCGTCTACATCGAGGATCAGATCGCATGCACCCAGCACCCCGAGTCAGCCGTAGACGCCGCGACCCGCATCCGTCGAAAGATCCAGCGCGTCACCGAAGCCATTGCCATTGATGACGCCCGCCCCGACAACCAGTAACTGAGAAGGACAGCCGCCCCACAAACGGACTTCCCATCCTGGGGCGGCCAACCATCAGCCGCGCACAACAGCCTCTTTCACCCACAGCCCCACAGCACGCGCGTGGCTGGCACAGGCGCCCCGTAAACACGGGAGCACCAGTGCCCGGCCGGCACCGTCACGACGGGCATCAGCCGGAACTGGATAGGTACCCTCAACGCGGACGGGGCCATGGAAGCCGCGGCCAAGTACAGCGATGTCGGTCGCGGGCTCCGCGACCGACATGGGACATCGCACTCACATCCTGACCCCCGAGCGGACTGAGCGAAGCGAGCAGGCACCGCTACACCTGGATAGACATCCGGGAATCACGCGAATGAGCTCCGCGTGGGGATGCCTTCATGCAGCCGGCCACAGGTGTGGCGTACACCGCGAGCAGACGCGCGGAAACGCCCGCCAAATCACGCTCAACGGCCCGCGCTACCACAGCCTGTTCGGCTCGATCACCATCGGAGCCAAGTCCGGGAGAGTCCTGTGCGCGGAGATCACCTAAGCAACGATTCTGACGACCATCGCACGACAGTCAGCGGCACGAACGCAGTCCGTGCCCAATCGGAGGCCGGTCACCCTTTCTGTGCCCGGCCGGTTGCACCGCACCCAACGCCACCGCCAGCTCGCATCGATGAACCGAAGCAACAGAAGGAGGCTTGGCGCCGCGTCCTCTTCCGGTGCAGCGTTTCGGCTGGTCAGCGCTGCGCTCTGCGCCGCCTTCGAGCCGTAGTGTTGTTCGTGCCGGGGGGAGCCGGTAATCCTCCACCCCACGCGCGTACCGCACCCCCTACAGCCAGCTACGAATACCCACGGCCGATGAGGAGCCGCGCGTTCGGCCTCGCCGAACCCGTCCCGCCGCTCAGACCGGGGTTGTGTGGATCCGTTTTTGGCTTCGCAGTCGAGCCGCACTCCCACCCCCAGGCCGCGCCTGTGGCGCGCGGCCCGGGGCCGCCTGTCCTATCGATGATGAGGAATCACCCCATGCTGAACGATGACCTGTCGATGGTCCCCACCCATGTCCGCCGTCTCGCCGAAGACACCGCGAAGGAGCTCGGCCCTGACTGGAGGACTGAGGCGATCCTCAGCAGTGCACTCGTGGTACACCCCATCGGACTCCGCATCATGATGGAGGACCACATCGGCCACATCCGTCTGACGGTCCATGTCGCCGTCAGCATCAACCCGCGCTCCCCGTTGGAGACCATCACCGCAGACGTTCCGATGACCGCTGACCACGCCCGCACCGTAGGCAAGACCACCGACACCATCCGCACGCAGCTCCTGCCTCACTTCGGACGGGCAGACGCCCTTGCAGGGCTTCGCGTGCTGTCTCTGCCCCTGCGTGCTGCCAACCTTCCCGTCGAAGCCCAGGGCAGCAACTACCGCCTCACCATGGACTACAAGTCCGAACGCTTCAATTCCCGGGCCACTGAGCACACGTACCGGGATGGCGAGCACCGCCCCTTCCACGTCACCATCACAGCGAAGGGGGACGACAGCACACGGGTAGAGATCCGCATTTCACACCTGGACGCCCTCCATGCCGGACGTATCGCAGCGGCCGCCATACCCCGCGTCTACGCACCCGTACCCGTTGCTGATCACCTGCCCGACCAGGTCCGCGAGCTCGCCGCCGTGGTCCCGGGACTTACTGCCGAGCACACCATCAGCAACGACCCCCGGTATACCAACTTGACCGACCCGTCCGGAGCGGTCACCATCCGGCACGCCGTCGCGGTCTCCGACACGGGAGCCCGGACATGGGCTGCCGTATGGATACGTAACGCGTCCGTTGCCACTGCCTACGGCGCCCTCACGGCCTACACCGCCCACTGACCCAAACCACACCCGCGCGGCCGGGGCGAACGCGGCGCCCCGGCCCTCGCCAGGGCTCCCACCACCGAGCGCGGCGTTTTTGCAGGTCAGAGCTTGTCGCGAACACCCACATCACTCGTAGCGTTCACCACGGTCCGAGATCCCGGGCTTGTGTCATCAACGTCATCGCTGAGGAGATTCGATTATGAGTGAACCCCTCTATGAACTGCCTGAGGCCTTTACCCCGGAAGATGCCGCCCAGGAGTGGGAAGACGACCGAACTCGCATCGGCCGGGACGACGTGCCCGAGCCATACGTGGATATACGTATCCCGTACTGCTGGGACGACTGGGACAAGTGGGACGACTGGGACGACTGGGATGACGCAGAGCCGGAACGCGGGCCGGAGGTCCGGATCCCGGGCATCTTCCTGGAGATGCACGCCGCCGCACCGCAGGCCGCCCCCGAAGCCGTCCGCACCCTCTTGCACGGAGTGGAGAATCTTCTGCAAGGGCGCAGCCCACACGCCCGAATCGAGGTCCCTGAAAGCCTGCTGGGCCCCCTTGCGGACTATGCAGACGAGCGCTGCACGACGTGGCACCACGGCGGAGCCGACACATCTGCGGTCCAGGCCGCGAATGCGCTGGCCAGGCACGTACGCGGGCACCAGCGTCATGCCGGACGACAGGCCGAAGAAACTGCGGCCGCCGCCGCGAAGGCGAACGCACCGCGCTGCCCTGAAGGCGACGACCGCGTGTGCCCGACTGCGACGTGCGGGTGCCCGCCGTTCTGATCGGCGCCGTCCCGAGTGGCAGGTACCGCCAGACCCACCCTGGCGGAGGTGAGTCCCCAGTCACTCACGGCGAGGCGAGTCTGGGAACCCTGCCAGACCGCACGCCTTCCGTCCCGTGACCACGCAGCGTTCACGGGCCGTTCAACCCCGAACTTCACCCGGTAGTGCGTGTTTTGGCTGGTCACGGGTCGTCGCAGAGGCCGGACGAGACCGTAGCTTTCGGTTTGTTCCCGAGGCCGGTCGTCCGGCCCCGGGGTTCATCACTACTCCGCAGGAGAAGCACCTCGTGAGCATCCGTTTGAACATCCGTCGCTGCACTGCACCTGATGCCCTGTTCTGCCGCTATATACACGCGTCAGCGCCGCAGCCTGCCTACATCGAGCTTGGTCTTGCGGACGGTGTCTTCCTCGCCTCATACGACTCCCTTGTCGGTCCCGGCCGACCGGTAGAGGTCGCCTCCGGCATTGACCGACAGTGGGCGATCCCCGTCCTGAATGGGGAGGCCGCGAACGAGCTGCTTCGGGAGCTTGCGCCCCTCGCTCAGCGCGTCCTCGATGGCGCCACCATCGAGTGGGACGGCGAAAACTATGTTGGCCGGCTCATCACGGACGACGCAGATGAGGCGTACGGCCTGATCACCGTGCGCTGCGAGACCATCGACGCCACGGAACACAACCAGGACATTCTCCCAGTCTGGGACATGGACAGCATCGGCAGCCCCTGGAGTGCAGACGATGCAGGCATCACCCGTGCCACTACTGACGAGGAACTCGACGTCATCGAGAAACAACTGCTCCGTGAGTTCCGCGAGGAGCAGGAGCAGCCTCACGCGGTCGTCCATGGGCTGAGTGCCCATCTGCGCTGGCTGCGCGAGGAGCTCAGCGACTCCCCCCACTGACCAAGCAGACGGAGCCATGAGATTGCCCGGATGCCACCAGACACAGCACCAACCGCCCGCGAACGGGCACGGAAGGCCCTCGACG
Source organism: Streptomyces sp. NPDC001933 (assembly GCF_042890955.1). Lineage (NCBI taxonomy): Bacteria > Bacillati > Actinomycetota > Actinomycetes > Kitasatosporales > Streptomycetaceae > Streptomyces > Streptomyces sp. NPDC001933. The sequence goes on from NZ_JBIASS010000068.1 coordinate 7,273, forward strand.
CACACCCTGCCCGCCTCCGCCCAGCCGGACCTTCAACCCATAGGAGTGCCATGACCACCCAGTTCGGACCGCCGATCGACCTCACAGACTTGGAAGGCTTCGAGCGGACGGCCTTGCGTCCCCGCCGCACGGCATTCTGCGGCCGCGTCTCCACCAAGGACAACCAAGATCCCGCCTCGTCCATACCGAGGCAGGTTGCCCTCGCCTCCCAACGCCTCGAGAAGGGCGAGGAGTTTGTCGCGTACTTCTGGGACGTCGAGTCCGGAATGCTCCCCCCGGAGCTGCGAAGCCTCGGATCGCAGGAAATGTACGACGCGCTTGCCGTCCCCATTCCCCGGGCCGGCGGACTCCAAGACCTCGTCGACCGGGCCGAGCACCTGGGCGTGACCCATGTCCTGGCCGAACGCGCAGACCGCGTGGCACGGGCCATGCTGACCAGCCTCATCGTGGAACACGAACTGGGCAAAATCGGGGTGGAAGTGGTGTACGCCAACGAACCAGTCGGCGGCACCGAATCGGGACGCCTGCGCGCGCGGCGATCCAGCCAGGTCGACGCAGAGATCTACCGGACAGTTCTGCTGGAGAATTCGATGGGCGGGCAGATCCAGCACGCCATCAACGGCTGGAACCACGGATACGCGCCGTACCCATACATCAGGGTGATTGACGAGAACGCCCCAGTGCGGGAGAGAGGGCGGTTCGGCGCTGACCGGCCGCGGCATAAACTTGCTCGCCATCCCGACTCACGCCGGTTCGATGCAGCCAGGGAGCTGTGCCGTCTGCGACGTGAAGAGCACCTGAAGTCCGCGGACATCATCGCAATTCTGGCGTCGGAACCCGACCGGTATCCGATCGAGGGCCGGTGGACGCACACCCGGGTAGAGGGCCTGATTGCGAATCCGAAGCTCGCGGGCTATCAGGTGTACAACCGGAAGGCGGCCCGAACCGGCCGGCCCGGGTTTTCCAGGCTGAATCCTGTCTCTGAGTGGGTGTGGTCGTCGAGGATCGTGCATGAACCCGTGGTGAGCCTGGAGGAGTGGAAGCAGGCCCAGCAGGTCACCGAAAGTCTACGCACGGGGGCGCAGGAGGGCGGCGCACTGATGCGTATCCGCGCTGCGGCCCGTCGGCGGGGCCTCACCGTCACCGTCGTCGGCAGCAACGACACACACACGCTGTACCGGATCGGGGGCCGGCAGGTGGCCCTTCCCACCCCCATCCCGGACACGGTCGTGCAGCAGATCATCGGAGATCTGGAGAATGCAGCATGAGCGAGACCATCGAGTGTCTGGCCAGCAGGCTCAATCGGACGTGGCTGGTGCACGTCCTCGAGCACGGGGTATATGGGACCGGGCGGACACTGAAGAAGACGCGCGAGAACACCCAGCAGGGACTCGCACTCGTAGGCGTGACCGCGGAGGTCACTATCACCCCGACATCACCGGAGCTGGAAGCCCTTCGGGCCGCCGAGAACGCCTACACGGCGGCCTTGAACGAGGCAGTGGCCGCCATGGCCCTGCGACAGACAACATTGAGTGACATCGCCCAGGCGACACGAGTGCCGATCCGTCAGGTGAAGCAGCTCCTTGCCGAACGAGCGCCGGATTCGCCGCCGCCGGCGGACTCACACTGAGGCTTCGCACCACCAGCCCCGCCCAGGCACCGCACCGTAATTGAATGCTGCTGCTCGGCGGCACGGAGATAGCCCCGGTTCGTCCGGGGCTATCTGCGTGCTCGGCCGCCCGGACTCACAATGCCGACGCTGCGGCAGGATCGGATCCGCGACGAGGCATTCCAGGTAGACGACCCGCTTCACCTGATGCGTCTGTTCGGCCTCTCCTCTCACACCGCAAGGCGGTACATCACCGCCTGAACGCATCGCGAAGCCCTCAGCGTGTGTCAGGAGGATCGCTGTGGCTGTGGCTGTGGCTGTGGCTGTGGCTGTGGCTGGGTGTGGTCCGTCTGGATTGTGTGTGTGGTCCTTGTGTGTGTGCGGGGCCAGCAGGTTGGTGGTGTGGGCGTTGTCTGGCATCTGTGTTTCCTGTCACCGGTTCAGGGACTGTTTGGTGTGGTGTTTTTGCTGGTCAGCGCCGTGCTTTGGGGCTTGATTCAGTCTTACTGTT
>NZ_JBIASS010000069.1:0-9092 GCF_042890955.1 Streptomyces sp. NPDC001933
AATGACTCGGCCAGGGCGTTGTCGTAGCTTGAGCCGACGCGGCCCATGCTGCGGCGGATGCCGTGCCGGCGGCAGACCTCGGCGAAGGCGGCCGAGCGTATTGCGCGCCCATGTCCGCATGGAACACCACGCCGTGGACCTGGCCGTCGCGGGCGACCACGGCCATCTCGATCGCGTCGGTGACGAGCTGGGTGCGCATGTGGTCGGCGATCGACCAGCCCACGACCCGCCTCGAGCAGATATCGATCACCGTGGCCAGGTAGAGCCACGAGGATCCGACGGATATGTAAGTGATGTCCCCGCACCACCTGGCGTTCAAGGTGTCTGCGGCGAAGTCCCGCATCACCAGGTCCGGCGCGGGCGGAGCCGTCTGGTCGGCGATGGTCGTTCGTTTCTTGCGCCACAGGTGCCGACCGACGATGTGGTTGACCCGCATCAGCCGCGTGACGCGCTTGCGGTTGATATATTCCGCCCTCGCGCCCGCATCTCGGCATGGACACGCGGGGCGCCGTACGCACCACGGTGTTCGGTGTGAATGGCGCGGATCTCGGTCACCGTCCGCTTCTCCTCGGCCTGGCGTTCGGCGCGGGTCTCTTCGGTGGCCAGTTGCCGGTAGTAGCCGGAGCGGGAAACTCCGAGGACCTGACAGATCCGCTTGACGCCGAAGTCGGCGCGGTTGTCGGAGATGAAGTCCCAGCGGCGGGGGCTCACTTCACCTCCCGAGCGAAATAGGCGGCTGCCCGGCGCAGGATCTCGCGCTCCAGCTGCCATTCCGCCCGGATGGACACCGAGCTCCTCAGCGACCTGCGGGATCGGCTTCCCCGTCTCGATCACGATGCGTACAGCACCCTCACGGAACTCGGCGTCGTATGTCCGTTTGTCGGTTCCCATGAACCTCAACTTCCCCTGCAATCACGGACTCCACGCTACGAGGGGAGGGACACCGGAGCATTGCCCTGTTCGAGAAGTTGGGCTTCGAGGTCGGCGATGCGTTTTTCTGCGAATCGGAGGTTGGAGCGGGCGCCTTCGAGCCGCTCCTGGAGCTTGCGGTGCTCCTGCGTGAGCCCGCGATCGAGTCGGCCGAACTCCGCATTGCGGTGAGGCCGCAGGGCAATGCCCGACTCGCCGACCTCTTCAACGGCCCGTGCGCAACGGTGGTCCGTACAGCGCTGGAAAGAGAGCACGCCCGGCACGGCGGTGTGCCTCCACGACGCCGGGTCGCCTCCCGCTCCGGGATGGAATCTGGCGGAGCCAAGGAGCGCCGGACTGCCCACCGGGCCTCGGCCCTGGGAAGGGATGCCAGGACCGAGGCGGCTGAGGATCCGGTCAGATCGTGTCCGCGACCTTGATGTAGCCCTGCTGGATGACCCACTTCTGGTTGGTGTGGTTGACGCACTGCCAGATGCGCACCTGGTCACCGTTGTTGCGGGTGTTGCCGGCGTCCAGGCACATCTCCCGGCTCTTGCCCACCGTGTCGGCGAGCACGATCTGCGCGTTGCGGACGACCCACTTCTGGTTTGTGTTGGTGCCGCCACACCTCCAGATGATGGTCCTGTCGCCGTTGTTGCGGGTGTTGCCGGCGTCCAGGCACATCTCCTTGCCGGTGCCGATCGTGTCTTCGACCTTGATCTGTCCATTGGTGATCACGAACCGCTGGTTCTTGTGGCCGGCACACTTCCAGAGGCGTACCTGGTCACCGTTGTTGCGGGTGTTGCCCACGTCCAGGCACACCTCATGGGCAGCCCGGGACGCGGGAGCCGCCACGGAGGACGGCACACCCGCGCCGAGGGCGAGCAGCAGCGCCGCGCCAGTGACGGAGCCGAGACAGCGAGGAGAGAGGAGCGAAGCCATGAGCACAATCCCAATCGTTGATGGGGAAGCGAGAGCACCGTCACGAGACCAGCAGCCGGTGCCCACGCATCCTGGATGCCCCGGTTCAACCGCCGGTAGCGGATAGCTCCAGACAGCGCCCGTTAGAGCGAAGATGATCACCCACCCGTGGGAGCCGCAGGCGGCTCACGGTGACGCCTCTGGCAGAGCGAGGCCCGCCAAGAGAGCGAAGGCGGGCGGCTTCACTCCTCGGCTGGCCGTTCCGGCCGACGCAGGCCCGCTGAGGAACCCGCACGTGGCGGTGTGGACTCGCCCTGCAGTTCGAACAGCTGAAGTGGGTGGCATCCTCCCGTTGCCCTGGCGCCGCGCGGCCGGCCGTCCCTCCCTCGCGATGACCGAAGCGCGGCAGGATGAGCTGGACGCGGTCGATCCGGGGTGGCGCCCTGTCTGGGACACCGGGTGGCAGCGCTGCTACCAGCTCGTCCAGAACCACGTCCAGGCCGGCGGCACCCTCCCCACGGTCGACGGCGATGTCGTCGTGCAGGGCGAGGACCTTGGACGCTGGGTGAACGCGCAGCGGTTCGGGTAGGAGCAGCTGCTGGCTGCGCAGCAGTGGATCCTGGAGAACACCCTCGGGCTCCGGGCGGCCGAGGAGGAGGAGCGGCCGGTGAAGCGGACGGACGAGCCGCCGACCACGCCTTTGGTGGGGTCCGCACCGGAGGTCGCCCGGTTCTTGGGTTCAGCGGCCTGGGTGCGGGGGCGATCCACTGAGCTGGTGGCGGTGGTGGCCGATGGGATGGGGTGTGAGGTGCGGCCGGTGGGACGGGGTGCGTTCGATGACCAGGAGGGCTGCGTCGTCGGCGGGGTGGCCTCCGATGTGGGTGAGCAGATCGCGGTGTATGTGGTGCAGCAGAGTGTCGGGGCTGCTGGTGGGGAGGGAGGCGATTCGTTCGGCGAGTGGGTAGAACGTTCCGGACGGCGAGCGGGCTTCGATGACTCCGTCGGTGTAGAGGACGAGCATGTCACCGCATGTGAGGGTGAATGGGTCGATGTGGTCGTCGTCGATCGGTCGTTCGCTCACGCCCAGCGGAGGCAGTGGCTGTCGGGCATGCAGGACCGTGACTTGCTGGTTGTGCACCAGCAGAGGCGGGGGATGCCCGCAGTTGATCATCTCGGCGGCCGGCGGGGCGTCGTCGGGGATCTCCAGGACGAGGCAGGTGATGAAGTGCTCGCCGGGGTCGTGCTCGGTGTCCGCCACGTCCTCCAGGTTCCGGGAGACGCTGTCTTCGAGGGCAGTGACCAGTTCGGGGAGGGTCGCATACCGGTGAGCGCCCTCACGGAATGCTCCCAGGACCAGCGAGGCCTCACCGATGGCGGCCAGCCCGTTGCCCCGGACATCGCCGATGACCACCCGGGTCGCGGGATGCGCGGCGCGGGCGAACGCAAACAGATCACCGCCGATCTCGGCCTCGTCCTGCGCGGACATATACAGCCACGCCACCTGCAACGACCCGATCCGGCGTGGCGGAGGCCGAAGCAGAGCCCGTTGAGCCGTCTCCGCCACGGAGCGTGCCCGGCTCAGCGCCCGGTCGCGTCGCTCCCGCACGAACCGCGTGAAGACCACCAAGGCGGAGAGCGCGGTCAGCGCGATGATCTGCGCCATGCGGTTGGGCGTGGTCAGTGCGCCGAGGGAGGCGGCGATGAACACTTGGGCCGCCACTGCCAGTACCCCGGCGAGAGCGGTGAGCCGTGTCCCGGCGAGGGAGGCGGTCAGAGCGGGTGCGATGACCAGCAGTGGGCCGAGCTGGACATCGCGCCCGGTGTAGATATCCAGCACGGTGATCGTCACAATCAGCACGAACGGGATCGCCACCAGACCGCGGCCTGATGGCGGTTCCAGAAGCTGATCCCACGAACGCTGCACACCCATGTACCTCTAATGCTCCGCCGATAGCGCACCCCTGGCCAGCCGACGAGCACGGGCCGAGAGCGGGAGTCAGTCATGGCCTGGCGGGCTTCTGCGAGGCCACCCCTCCCCGATGGAATGCCGCGCAGCTTCGCGATGCGCTCACGGACCTGCCCGATGACGCGCCCATCCATATCGGCGTGGCATGCGACCCCGGCGAAGCGCCAGAACGTACCAAGACGGCGGAGGCACTGACGCTGTTCGCCGACTGGGAGCCGGGCGCCTACGACCGTCTGGACTGAACCGGGGCGCGGCGCCTCGCCCGAGGAGGGACGGGGTCAGGTGGGGTTCAGCGGAGTGATGCCGGTACCCGCGTACAGCTCGGGCTCCAGCGACAGGACCGTGACCGGCTCCCCCGCCTTCACCGCGTGCCAGGCGATCGCAGCAGCATGAGCCACCGGCCAGTCCACGGCTCTCCAGTCCATCGCATCCACCGCATGGGCTGCGGTGAACGGAACGCTCTCCGCGAACCGCAGGGACGCCGCGTGCTTGCCCGCACCCGGGACCTGCCGCTCCGCGGCAAGGACCGACAGCGACGGGACAATGACGCGGCCGGTACCGCGCGAGGCTTCGATGTACAGGCCGGTGAAGAAGGGATCCGCCCGGTACAGAGCAGCCAGAGCAGTGTGGTCCAGGACGACCGTCAGGTTCATGCGGCGGCGCCGCCCTGATGGGCGCGGATCCTCGCCCAGGCATCCTGCCCGGCCTGCTGGACCTGCTCGGTGTACTCGATGCCGAGCTCACGGGCAGCCTCGCCAGCACGCTGCTCGCGCTCGGCTTCCGTGAGCTCGCGGCCGGCGAGCTCTGCCAGCAGCTCGGTGATGGTGGTTCCGCGCTCGTCGGCGAGGACCCGCAGCCGGTTGCGCACTTCCTCGCTGGTCTTGATGCTCGTCGGTTTGCTCATACCGCCGATTCTACCGCCGGTAGAACTACGGTGGCAGCTATCGACGCGTGGCCGACGGTTGCCAGAGACCGCTGATCAGGTACTGAGGTCCAGGACGCGCACCGGCTCACCCTCCCATCGCTTCGGGGCAATGGTGGCGACGTTCGCTCGTTTCCTGGGCGGTCGGGGGTGGCTGCGGGCGAAGCCCCGGGTTGGGAGCCGACTCGGTCGGCGTGAGTGCCTGGCTGGGGTGGCCGTCGTCAGGCGCCGGACAGGGTGAAGAGGGCGCCATCGGAGTCGCGGATGAGGAACGCGCCGTCCGGGACACCGGCGGGTGAGGGAAGCGGTGACGATTCACCTCCGGCCGTGACGACGGCCGCCGCGGCCCGCTCGCCGTCCCTCACTCGGAAGTCGACGTTCCACCGCGGCCGGACTCGTGGGTCCGGGCCGGCCTCGTCGCCCCCGCCGCGCAGGGTGGCGACGGTGCGTCCGGCGGCCTGGACGATGATGTGGTCCTGGGCGTAGTCGACCGTGCAGCCGCCGGGCGGCCGGGCCCAGTCGAAGACCTCCGCGTAGAAGATCGCGGCGTCGAACGCGTCACGGGTCTTAAGGTCCAGCCGCACCGGGGCCCTGCCCCGCCCCACTGACCAGGTCAGGGCGGGGCCTTCCCAGAATCCGAACACGGCGCCGTCCCGGTCCGCGGCGATCCCGGCACGGCCCTCCGCCAGGACCAGCGGGCCGACGGCGAGGGTGGCGCCGCGCTCACTGATCCGGGCCGCCGTCTCATCCGCGTCCCTGACGGCGAAGTACGGCGTCCAGACAGCCGGACGGCCACCGCCCGGGCAGCATCCGATCCCGGCGACCGGTTCACCCTGTGCCAGAGCCACCGAGAAGTCGCTGCCGAGCGTGCTGGGCCTGAACGTCCAGCCCATGACATCGGAATAGAAGGACTGCGCCGCGCGCAGGTCCCGAGCCATCAGGCTCACCCAGCACGGCACACCGGCCACCGGCACGGTTCTTTCGTGGGCCGGCATTCTGTGCTCCTGCGGGTGCGTGATGGGCGTCAGGCCATGCTCAGGGCGGCCAGGGGTGGGAGGTCAGCTGCTGGGGGTTGTGCGGAGCAGGTCGCGTACTCGGTCGACCAGACCGGCACCTGGAGCGAGGAGTCTGTTGGCGGGCGGGGTGTTCGGGAGGAAGGGGTGGAGGCGGGTGGGGGCGTTTTCTCTGGCCCGGCGCACCTGTCGGCCGAGTTCGGCGAGCGTCTCGGGCGGGAGGGTGGCTGCGAGTTTCGGGAACAGTTCGTGTTCTTCCTCGCGCATGTGGGAGGCGACCTCGAGCTTCAGCTTCGCGATTGTGTCGTTGAACCGCGGGTCGTCGACGCTCAGGTCTTCGAGGTCCTTGAGCATGCGCTCGGCTCTGGCGTGACCGGCGAGTTCCTTGTCCGCCATGGCCGCGCCGTGCGGTACGTGCTTGCGCACGGCGGGGTAGAGGTGCAGTTCCTCGGCGACGGTGTGCCGGACCAGTTCCGCGGTCAGCCGGTCCGCGAGCTCCCGCCGCCGGGGGTGATCGACCGGCTGCAACTCGATCCGCGAGAACAGATCCTCCAGCTCACGGTGATCGGCCGCGAGCTCCGCGATCACATCGCCACCGGATTCCATCGCTACACAGCCCCTCTCCTGAGGAATCGTCGCCCCTCGGGGAAGGGTGCAAGCACACAGACAACACATCCCGGGTCGCAGAACCGGCGCCACGCGCGCGGGAACCACGCCGTACTCACCTCCCCGGCCCACGTCGTTGCGATCACCAACGTTGCGCACGAGGATCGGACTACGGGCGGTGGCCCGGTCGTGTCCTGCCCCCGGTCCCGATCGGGGGACACCTCCCTTGCCGGGCGCGCCGGTCCACTTCCCGGCCTTGCACATGCCCGCCAGGGGACCTGGAGGTACGGATGCCACGGCCTCTGTGGATATCGCGAAACCGTCCGTGCCGTACTCGGCCAGGAGCCCGTCGACGACATCGCCTCCCTCCACGGCAGGGGACGTCCTGCACGCTTCCAGCGCGGAGATCGGGTACCGCTTTAGGACGTCCGTGGCCTGCCCGAGCTGCACCTCGGCAACCGCTGCCCGTCCAGGCCCGCGGCTGATGCCTGGTAGAGGCAGGCCGCCATCAGTGCCACGCTCCGGGCCCGTGCCGGCTCATGCAGGACCTGCGGTGCCGTGTGCCCGTGCCACAGCACCGGCTGGTCCGCAGTGGACACGCAGTACTCCCACCGGCTGACCGGAGCCCTCAGCCCCGGCTCTTGTCCAGCGTCTCCCACAGCAGACACCTCGTCGTCCAAGCGCGGCGGGCGGCGCTCCCACAGCGGCTCCCAGGGCCCGACGAAGGAGCAGCTGTACAGCGAGGCCAAGCAGCGCAACATCCGCGGCCGCTCGAAGATGAACAAGAAGCTCGCCAACGCCCTCGGCCACTGCTCCGGCCGGTACGCCGACCGGAGCCGACCGCCGGTTCAGGCCCAGTCCTGTGCCCGTCCCGGTATGCGGCACCCTCGGCCGACCAACCCTGCGAAGGACACGCGATGACAACCACACTTCTGTCGGATCCCCTGAGTATCTACCTGAACGACCACGTGACCGGCGCGTTCGGCGGCGCCGCGCTCGCACGCCGCATGGCCGACACTCACCCGGACAGCCGCCGCGCGGCGGAGCTCCGCCAGCTGGCCCGTGACGTGGAGCAGGACCGCGACGACCTCGTGCAGATCATGAAGAGCCTCGCCGTGCCGGTACGCCACTACCGCACCTGGCTCGGCCTCGCGGGTGAACGGATCGCACGTCTCAAGCCCAACGGGAATCTGAGGCACCGCTCCCCGCTGAGCGATCTGATCGAACTGGAAAGCATGCGCATCGGGGTCGAAGGCAAGACCGCGCTGTGGCAGGCACTGCGCGCCATCGCCGACAACGACCCGCGCCTGGACCGGGACGACCTCGACCAGCTCATCCAGCGGGCCGCCGAGCAGACACGCACATTGAACCGCTGGCACCAGGCGGTCAGCGCCGAGGTTCTCAACGGCCGGCAGCCCGCATCGGGCGAAGAGACCGGCACGCAATGAGCGGGGTGCAGTCCCGCATGGGACTGACCTCGGCGGCGAAGGCGGTCCGGATGGCCCAGTGGGTGCCGGCGCTCTGGTTCTGTTCGACGCCGTGTATCTGGACGGCGACCGCTTGACCGGGCTGCCGTACGCCGAGCGGCTCACCGGGCCGGGCTCCCAGCCGGCGCTGCCTGGTCTGCCGGCCGGCGGGATCAGACGGTGCAGGTGTCGAGCATCTCGGACAGGGCTGCGGCCTCGGTGGGGCTGGCGGTGAGCTGGTAGGTGGCCTTCACCGAGCGCGGTTCGGCGCAGATGACGAGTCATGCCGATCATGCTCCGGCCCAGGCCAACGAAGAATCGTTGCTGCCCGGCGGGCGTCACTCGCGCGGGTGGGAAGTCGTACCGGGGGCCGTAGTCGGGCTCGTGACAGTGCATACGAGGTCGTCCCCTGGCCGGCAGTCAGGCACGGGCACCCTCACCGCATCCGGGTCACGGTGAGGGTGCCGTGCCGGCCGGACCCGGCCAGCACCTCCACGACCATGCCCGTCTCCACCCGTGTGTACGGCTCGCCCTCCGCCCGCCGCTCCCCCACCACCGCCGCGCCGCTCAAGGCCTCTCCGACACGGGCCGCGAGGACAGGCTCCAGGCGTGCGGACGCCCTGGCCGGCCCGCCCTCGTCCCCCACCGCAAGGACCAGATGGTGCGGTCTGAGCCGGGGGCCGGTGAACCCCCAGCACCAGGGCGTCGACCGTGTCCGCGTGCCGGACTTTCAACCACCGGCGCTGGCCTGACGGGTAGCCGGCGCTGCCGCGTTTGCAGACGATTCCTTCGATGCCCTACTCGCGCAGGGCGTCGTACCAGAGCACGGCGACGTCCCGGTCGTCGGTCGCCGGGGTGACTTGGACCGGCGGCCCGACATCGGCGAGGAGCTCCAGGAGGAAGGCGCGGCGCTCGGTGTAAGTGAGTGTCTGGAAAGGCGGGACACCGGCGCTGAGTGGCCAGACGACTCTCCAAGAGTCGGTAATCGACGGATGAATAGGCTTCGGCCTGGGAAGCCGCCTGCGGCGTCTTCCCAGGCCATGGTGGAACCCCAGCCCGACCTGGTAATTACTCCGCAACGTTGATGTTGTTCGGGGGATTGAATACGCAGAACTCGTTGCCTTCCGGGTCGGCAACGACGATCCAGCGAAAGCCGTGTTCGCTGAGTTCTTCAGAGAGCCTCGCAGCGCCGAGCCGTTCGAGGCGACTGACCTCGGACACCAGGTCTGCGGTGCCAAAGTCGAGGTCAAGGTGCATGCGGTTCTTTCCCTGCTTGGGTTCTGGGACGT
>NZ_JBIASS010000070.1:0-9017 GCF_042890955.1 Streptomyces sp. NPDC001933
GTGAACAGCGGTCGGTTGGTGCGGGTCCAGCCGGACCCGATGGCGACGGCTGTGGGGCCGATGCCAAGTCCTTCACCGGAGTTCCCTGTGCCTTCTCGCCGGCCGCCTCGATCCCGCGCCGCCAGTACGCCCCTTCTGGGTCGATGACCCGTAGCCGCACGAACTGGGCCAGCACGGCCGGGTCGCGTTCCTCGCTGAACCGCAGCACCCCGGCCGCCGCCCCACGCACTCGCACCCCCGCCCCGTCCCCGTCCTCCAGGACGTCCGCGGAGTCCTCGCCGTCGTGCTCCTGGTCCTGGTCGTCGGTGTCCTCCCGGCCGCTGCGGACGCGGGGATCGGCCAGCGCCTCGATCGTGTCCGTGTCGTGTGCCCGCAGCACCCCGAGGACCTTCGAGAGGGTCTTGTAGGCGTCCGACGTAACCATTTCATCGCTGCTTTCGCCCAGTCCGAGGAATCTTCGCCCTCGGTGGTGTCTTCTACGTCACTTTCGAGGTCGTCGAGACTGTCCTCTCCCGCGCCCGTGGCTGCCGAGTTCAGTTTCTGCGCCTGAACCCCGGTCCCGGGAGTGGGGTGGTGGGGGAGTGCGGATGATGGTGGTGCGGGCGAGGAGGTACTGCTCCTGGGCGTGGCCTGTCCTGCAAGGGCCCTGCGCATCAGCTGATCGAGGGCTTCGGCGAGGTCGGTTCCTGGTGGATCCATGGGGTCCCGGTCAGCCCAAGGTCGGGGAGGCGGACCCGGATTTGGCGGACGTCGTGCCGGGCGGCCAGGCGGTGAACCGTGTCGGACACCGACCGTAGGGCCTCCAGGGCATCGGTCAGGTTCGCCGGCTGCCTGGCGGCTTCCTTTTGCCTCGCGGCGGGCGCAAGGAACGCGTCGGTTGTGGGTGATGTGCGTTCCTGGTGGTGATGGCTGCGGCAGACTGGGTGGTGTTACTGGCTTTTGCTGCGTGCAGAGGAGTGTGTGGGTGGGGATCGGGCTGGCTGAGGCATTGGCCGAACTTCGGGAGGAGCTGTACCGGGCTCAGAACGCGGGAGCGGGGCAGCAGTTCCGGTTCGAGGTGGAGAGCGCGGAGCTGGAGCTGACCGTGGAGTTCCGCAAGAACGGGGACGGCAAGGTCAACGTTTCTGTCGGGGCGGCAGGCGTTGAGGCGGGCGGCGGTGTGGAGAGCACGAAGTCTCATCGGCTGGCGCTGACGTTGAACATCCGGGACGAGGCTCTTGGCGGAACGCGCGCCGTGATCGGACGGAACGCTCCCGGAGTAGCTGCTGCGGGGGCCTCCGGTGTCCCGGAGGAGCCGGCTGCGGAGGCGGCCGGCTCTGAGGAAGAAACACCTGTGGAGGAGACAGCGGAGCGGCCGCGTCGTCCGTGGGACCGGTGACGTGAATCCTGAGCGTCTGGCTCTGGTCCGTGCGGGGCGCACTGCGGAGCCTTCGGCACAGGGGTCGGGGTACCTGATCGGCGATCACGTGGTGCTCACGGCGTTGCACGTGGTGACGGATGCTATGGGTGGGTGGCTGCCGCATGTGACGGTCCGGGTCGGGCATCCCCAATTCGGTGCGGGGCCGGTAGAGCGCTCGGCGCAGGTGTGCTGGCCCGACCCCCGGGACGGGGTGGCCGGGGACGACGCGCCGGATGTGGCGTTGCTGTGGCTGCGGGAGCCGGTCTGCGTGGAGGGCGGGCCGGTGCGCTGGGGCCGGCCCATAGGAACGTTGCCGGTGGGATTCGAGGGCGCGGGGTTCCCCCTGTTCGCCAGCGATGGAGACACTCCACAGTTCGAGTATCTGCGAGGCCATCTGTCGGTGGTAGCAACCACGCTTCGGGGGCGTTGGGTGCTGGACACGCCCATCTGGCCGGACGACCGCGGGGACAGGGGGCGGCCATGGGCGGGGGCGTCGGGCAGTGCGGTGTTCTGCAGGGGCCGGCTCGTGGGGGTCACGGTCGAGGACGACCAGGGCATGGGCTGGCGTCGTCTGTACGCGGAGCCGTTCCATCCGCTCGTCCACGATGCGGGCTTCGCGGACCTGCTGGAGCGGTTCTGCGGACAGGAGCACCTCCCCGCTGTGGAGGAGGTCCGAGGCGGGCGCGCGGTGCTCCGGTCCGGCTACCTGCGGGAAGTGGAACAGTGGGCCGCGGTCGATGCGTTCGAAGGACGCGAGGACGAACTCGCGGCGATGGCCGCCTTCGCCACCGCACCACACGGGGAGCCGGGCATACATCGTGGGTACTGGCGGTGGCTGGCGGAGGCATGGTCGGGCAAGACCACGCTTCTGGCACGGTTCGCCCTGAACCCGCCCGCCGAAGTGGATCTGCTGGCCTTCTTCATCACCCAGCGCTCCGCCGGCCAGTCCGACCGCACCGCCTTTCTGGCCGCGATGCAAAGGCAGCTGCGCGAGTACCTCCACGACAAAGACGTGGAGTGCACCGAGCCGGGACAATTCCTCGAAACACTGGAACTGGCCGCAAAACACGCACAGGCTGCAGGACGGCGCCTGGTGCTGATCGTCGACGGCCTGGACGAGGACACCGGCGTCACATCCGCCAGCAGCGCCTACAGCATTACTGCCCTGCTCCCCCGCACACCACCCCCAGGCGTCCGGGTCATCGTGGCCGGCCGGCCCAACCCCCGCCTGCCCTCCGACGTCCACACCGAGCACCCGCTACGCGACAAAGCGGTCAACCGCGCACTCCTCCCGTCGCCTGCCGCGCGTGCGGCCCGCGAACGCGCGGAAGCGGACCTGGAGAAGCTGATCGGCCAGGGCGGGCTCACCCGCGACCTCGTCGGCCTCACCGCAGCCGCGAGCGGCGGCCTGGCCGCGGCCGACCTGGCCGCCCTCACCGGCAGCAGCCCACGCATGGTGGAGCTGGCCCTGGGCGGGGCGACAGGACGCTCCTTCCAGCACCGCCCCGCCCAGTGGACCCTGAACCACGACGGCTCATCAGCAGAGCTGTACTCCTTCGCGCACCAGGCACTCCTCGAAGGCGCCCGCGACATCCTCAAACACCAAATGGACGCCTACCGGAACCGCCTTCACAACTGGGCCGACACCTGGCGCCACACCGGCTGGCCCGCCAGCACACCCGAATACCTACTCCTCGGCTACCCGCAGGCACTCCGCCAGCTCGGCGACACCACCCGCCTCACCAACCTCGCCACCGACGCCACACGCCACGAACGCATCTGGCAGACCACCGGCACCGACACCGAGGCACTCGCCGAAATCGCCGACGCCTTCCACCTCCAAGCCCCCAACCCCGACATCCCAGCCTGTCTACTCCTCAACCACCGCCGCCATAAACTTGAACAAGCCACCACCAACACCCCCGACGACCTCATCATCACCTGGGCCCACCTCGGCCACGTACGCCGCGCCCTCTTCCTTCTTCGGACAAAGCCGCAAAAACTGCCGAGCTCAGTCTCATTAGATCCATGGCTTCTCGCGCATATTTACAAAATTGCTCGGAATAAGCCCGAAACGGCCGACCTCGTCACCGAAACCGCCCGGGGCATCACCGACCCCGACACCCGCGCCCGCGCTCTGGCTTCCGTGGCCAGAGTCCTGGCCGATGTGGGGCAGGGTGGGGAGGCCGCCGCCCTTGCCGACGACGCTGCCGCAGCCGCCCGGGACATCACCGACACCCTTGACCGTGTCTACGCTCTTGCTTCCGCGGTCACGGCCATGGCCGGTACGGGACGGCATGAGGATGCTGCCGCCCTAGCCGACGACGCTGCCGCAGCCGCCCGGGGCATTACCGACCCCGTTCACCGTGTTTACGCGCTGACTTCCGTGGCCAGAGTCCTGGCCGGTGCGGGGCAGGGTGGGGAGGCCGCTGCCCTTGTCGACGAAGCCACCGCCAGCATCCGGGATATCACCGACACCCTTGACCGTACCTACGCTCTGGGTTCCGTGGCCGAGGCATTGGCCGGTACGGGACGGCATGAGGAGGCTGCCGCGACCGCCCGGCGTATTACCGACCACGACACCCGCGCCCATGCTCTGGCTTCTGCGGCTGAGGCCCTGGCCGGTGCGGGACGGTACGAGGATGCTTCTGTCCTTGCCGACGAAGTCACCGTCAGCATCCGGGATGTTACCGATCCCGAAGCCCGTGCCTACGCTCTGGCTTCCGTGGCCGAGGCCTTGGTAGGTGTGGGGCAGGGCGGGGAGGCTGCCGCAGCCGCCCGGGGCATTACCGACCCCGTTCACCGTGTTTACGCGCTGACTTCCGTGGCCAGAGTCCTGGCCGGTGCGGGGCAGGGTGGGGAGGCCGCTGCCCTTGTCGACGAAGCCACCGCCAGCATCCGGGATATCACCGACACCCTTGACCGTACCTACGCTCTGGCATTTGTGGCCGAGGCATTGGCCGGTACGGGACGGCATGAGGAGGCTGCCGCGACCGCCCGGCGTATTACCGACCACGACACCCGCGCCCATGCTCTGGCTTCTGCGGCTGAGGCCCTGGCCGGTGCGGGACGGTACGAGGATGCTTCTGTCCTTGCCGACGAAGTCACCGTCAGCATCCGGGATGTTACCGATCCCGAAGCCCGTGCCTACGCTCTGGCTTCCGTGGCCGAGGCATTGGCCGGTGTGGGGCGGTATGAGGAGGCCGCTGCGGCCGCCCGGGATATCACCGACCCCGACACCCGTGCTCGCGCTTTGGTTTCCGTGGCCGAGGTCTTGGCCGGTGTGGGGCGGTATGAGGAGGCTGCCGCGATTGCCCGGGGCATCACCGACCCCGACACCCGTGCTCGCGCTTTGGTTTCCGTGGCCGAAGTTCTGGCCGGTGTGGGGCGGTATGAGGAGGCTGCCGCGATTGCCCGGGGCATCACCGACCCCGACACCCGTGCTCGCGCTTTGGTTTCCGTGGCCGAAGTTCTGGCCGGTGTGGGGCGGTATGAGGAGGCTGCCGCGATTGCCGACGAAGTTACCGTCATCACCCGGGATATCACTGACCCCGACACCGGCGCCGATGCTCTGGTTTCCGTGGCCGAAGTTCTGGCCCGTGCAGGGCGGTATGAGGAAGCTGCCGCGATTGCCCAGGGCATCACCAGTCCCGATATCTATGTCGGCTTCCTGGCCTCCCCCCGTGTCCGCGCCCTGGCCTCCGTGGCCGAAGTTCTGGCCGGTGTGGGGCGGTATGAGGAGGCTGCCGCGATTGCCGACGAAGTTACCGTCATCACCCGGGATATCACCGACCCCGACACCCGCGCCTATGCTCTGGTTTCCGCGGCCAAGGTCTTGGCCTGTGCACGGCGGTATAAGGAAGCCGCCACGCTTGCCCGGGCCATCACCGACCCCGCCGACCGCGTCCTGGCCTCCCCTCGTCACACCGCCCTGGCCTCCGTAGCTAAGGCATTGGCCGGTGCGGGGCGGTATGAGGAGGCTGCCGCGATCGCCCGGGACATCACCGACCCCGACACCCGTGCCCGCGCCCTGGCCTCCGTAGCCACGGCCTTGGCCGGTGTGGGGCGGTATGAGGAGGCTGCCGCGATTGCCCGGGGCATCACCGAATCCGACACCTATGCCAACGTGGCGGCCTTCCTCCGTGTCCGCGCCCTGGCCTCCGTGGCCGAGATTTTGGCCGGTGTGGGGCGGTATGAGGAGGCTGCCGCGATTGCCGACGAAGTTACCGTCATCACCCGGGATATCACTGACCCCGACACCCGTGCTCGCGCTTTGGTTTCCGTGGCCGAGGTCTTGGCCGGTGTGGGGCGGTATGAGGAGGCTGCCGCGATTGCCCGGGGCATCACCGACCCCGACACCCGTGTCCGCGCCCTGGCCTCCGTAGCCACGGCATTGGCCGGTGTGGGGCGGTATGAGGAGGCTGCCGCGATTGCCCGGGACATTACCGACCCCGACACCCGTGCCCGCGCCCTGGCCTCCGTAGCCACGGCCTTGGTCAGTGCCGATCAAGACGGCGCCGCCAGGCTCCGCAGCCAAACAACGGCTTTGGTTGCTGGACATCCCAACGCTGCCATGGCGCGGGGGCGAGAGATCCTCTTCGAGGCCCTGAATAGCCCTGCATGGAGCCCTAACATTGCTGATGCAGTGCTGAGAGTGGAACCCGACGGCACGGCAGCCATCTTGACCGGAATCGTGACAGCGCGACATGAGCGTGATCGCACGCAGGCGGGCGAGGCCACCAGCGGAAGCAAGGCGGGCAGCATGAGGTCCCCCCGGCCTGCGGCAGAGACTGATCAACTGGCCCGTGCGGGTTGGCGGGGCCTCAGGCTCGTTCGTTCAGTCGTTACCAATTGGCGTAGTGCTGCTCCTCGAACTCGACGAGGCTGAGGTAGCCGAGTCGTTTCTGGATACGACGGAAGTTAAGAAGCTGTGAATAGGCGGTGTTGTGGCGTGATTGTCAGCCGTCAGATAGATCTTGTGCATGGAGGCATTGCCCCTGGTAGTGAACCACTCTGGGTTTGATCGAGGACCCGCGCGGGCCTCTGACCCACGCTCCGGCTCGGCCATCTGCGGCGAGCACACACGGCTCGAGATTACCCTCACCTCCTGGTCACCTACCAGCGCATGCCAAGGGCATCGAGGTCCGCCCGCCGCTGCTCGGTGAGCCTGTCGGCGCGTTTGCGTGCGTTGTCGAGCCAGGTGCCCAGCCGTACGGTCACAGGCTCCTCAGCACCGTTCTGACGTCCCACTGCGACACCACCTCCCTCCAGGTGTTCGACGTGCTTCCGAGGCACCCGAAGATGCCCCTCACGGGCATGGAACTGCCGTGCCGCTGCCAGATTGACCGCCCACATGTCGTCCTGCGTCCGTTTCACCAGCCGCTCCGCCCCCTCGGCGGGTTCGATCCCGAGGACGTTCTCCAGCAACCACTGCTGCGCGGGCAGCAACTGCTCCCACCCGAACCGCTGCGCCGTAACCCAGCGCCCGAGGTCTTCTCCTTGCACGATCACTTTGCCGGCCGCTACCGGCAGGGCCCCGCCGTCTTGGAGGAGGTTCTGGGTGAGCCGGAAGCAGCGTTGCCATCCCGCGTCCCAGACGGGGCACCATCCCGGATCGATCTCTTCCAATGCCGTCCGCCGCGCCTCGGTCAACGCGCCCTTACTGGTCTCGACAGCCAGGCCGGCCTCACGGCGTTCCGCGTTCGTGTCCGCGGCTCGGGCGGCGAATCGCTGGTTCTTGGCCCAGGCCCCGACCGGGTATCCGTCCCAGACCGCGGTCGCGGGAGGCAGCAAATGCCCGTGCACCTCCGCCCAGGCGCGGGCCGCCGCGAGGCCTTCCTCGAACGCGACGTCCTGATGCGACCAGACCATCCCCAGCCCGACCAGCTGTTCCACCCGCCCCGCATCCAGACGCCCGGCCTTGTGGGATTTCCGCTGGTCGGCAAGCCACGTCCCGAGCGGGAACCCGGCCGGCACCCAGGTATCGGGGGTGACGTAGTCGTACGGGACCCGCAGCTGGTCCGTCCCGGTCTCCTTCACGTACCGCGTGCATGCCTGGATCCCGCGGCGCCAGAACGTGTTCTCCGGCTCGATGACCCGCAGCTTCACGAACCGTGCCAGCAACGCGGGATCCCGGGGTGTGCTGAACTTCAGCAGTTCCTGCGCAGGCGCGCTCGGCCCCCGCTCACCCTCCGACACCTCCCGCTCAGCTACCGCCT
This sequence comes from Streptomyces sp. NPDC001933, assembly GCF_042890955.1. Classification (NCBI taxonomy): domain Bacteria; kingdom Bacillati; phylum Actinomycetota; class Actinomycetes; order Kitasatosporales; family Streptomycetaceae; genus Streptomyces; species Streptomyces sp. NPDC001933. Next base: position 7,618 of record NZ_JBIASS010000070.1, read on the forward strand.
CGCCTTCCTCGGCACCCTCCGGGTACCAACTCCCGCTCCGAATACGGGGATCCGCGAGGTGCTCGATCGTTTCGGTGTCGTGTGCCCGCAGCGCTGAGAGGACCTTCGCGAGGGTTCCGTACGCCTGGGAGGTCAGCATTTCGTCCGGTGTTTCACCCGGAGCAAGGAATACCGGAACAACCAGAGAAGCAATTTTCCCTTGACCGGGCTTGATTCTCAGGGCACGTCCGACCATTTGCACGATATCGATCATCGACCCCCGCGCATCGCAGAACGCGACGGAATCACAATTCGCCGTATCGACGCCCTCGCCCAGCACCTTCACCGAGCTCAGCACCCGCAACGCCGCCGGCACCAGACTCTTCACCGACCGCTGCCCACCCATGCTGCGACCGCTGCCAGCCCTGCCGCCTTCGTGGTCCTGGCCGTGGTCCCGGATGATGTCGGAGGCGAACTCCTCCAGGACGGTGCGCCGGTGGGTGGGTGGGTGGGTGGGTGGGTGTTCGCCGCACAGCCAGTCGGCCCATACCCGCTCCGGCTCTGGGTAGCGTCGCGGATCGTCTTCCCACAGCCTCCTGGCTGCGTCGATGAAGCCTGCGGCCATGGCTTCGGCTTCACTGACCCTGCTGTGGAACGTCAACACCTTACGCAGGTTCTCCTCGGCAGCCGCGGTCACGAGCCCGGTCTGCAGTGCGGCGAGCCGCGCTCCGCGGGCCGCGTCCGATCCGAGGCCGACTTCCTCGCGCAGCTGACGAAACTCAGGGTCGAAAATATCGACACACACCACCTGATAAGGGGCAACCAGACCTCGGCTCACAGCCTGTGAGAGCGTCAGCTTGTACGCCACCGGCCCGAACACCCGCGACCCCGGTTCCATACTTGCCACCAGCCGCGGCTTCCCGGCCTCACCGTCCCGGACATGCTCGGGCGCTTCCCAGATCCGGGCCGTGGCGGTCATGTACAAGCGACGAGTCGCCGGCATCCGAGCCTGGTCATGCACCACCGCCCACGGCCTGCCCACATACCCGCTCGTGCGGTGCGCCTCGTCGACGACCATCAGGTCCCATGCGCCAAGGCCGGCAGCGTGCGCGTTCTGGAGGATGCCGAGGCCGACGGCGGCGTACGTCGCAAACACTGTCACCCGGTCCAGATCCCTGACCCAGGCCACCAGTTCGCCGGGATCAGTCGTGCACGGCACACCACCAGAGTCGCCCGCCCGAAGCGAGCACACCCCCACCTGGTGATCGGTGTCGTTTTGTCGGTGGGTGTTCGGCATCGTTTTGTCAGTGGGTTGGTGGGGTGTCCGGGACTGCTGCACGGATAAGTGACACCTGACCTGGCTTGCTGAGAGGCGGCCTGGAAGGATGTTGCAGTGCCCAAGCCGTATCCGAAGGAGTTCC
>NZ_JBIASS010000071.1:0-8997 GCF_042890955.1 Streptomyces sp. NPDC001933
GGCTGGTTTGCCCGGCAGCAGTAGCCGGCCGCGTGGCCAGCACCCCTACCCCAAGCCTCACTTCGAAACGGACATCAACCCACGAACCGCCCACTTAGAGGTCATCTCAATTGGTGACTGGCAACGCTGATAGTCGCTGGTAGATACGTTTCGATCCTTGTTGAATGCCCTGGTGAGTGACTACTGGACGCCAGCCCATCACGCGGTCGAGCACGAGGATGCGGAAGCCTTGGCCCGCCTGCTCGCCAGCGGTTCTGACCCCGATGAGGTCTTCAGCAACATGACGCTGCTGACGCACGCGATCGATACCGAGGGGGACAGCACCCTGCAGAGTGGCCGGCCGTTGACTGTGCACACCACTGCCGTGCTGCTGGCCTTCGGTGCGGATCCGGAACTCGCAGATCCCGACGGTCGGACACCGTTGGACGTGGCCACTTTCTATGCCCATGACCTGGCGGTTCAGCTTCTGCGTGCCCACATCAGCAGGCGAGCCTGCGGTAGCAGATGAGGGTGCAGGCGATGCTGGTGAAGGCGAGGAAGTGGTCGGCTTTGCGTTCGTAGCGGCGGTGGAGGCGTCGGCAGCCGGCGAGCCAGGCCATGGTGCGTTCGACGGTCCAGCGGTGGCGGCCCAGCCGTTGTGAGGACTCGATGCCTCTGCGGGCGATGCGGTGGGTGATGCCACGTCCGCGGAGCCATCGTCGCAGGTGGGAGTAGTCGTATCCCTTGTCGCCGTGGAGCTTGCCCGGCTTGCGCCGTCTGCGTCCGCGGCGGGACCGGATCGACGGTATGCCCTTCACCAGCGGGATCAGGGCCTGACTGTCGTGCAGGTTCGCCGCCGAGATCCCGACAGAGATGGGCAGACCTGTCCGCTCGGTGATCAGATGGATCTTTGAGCCGTACTTGCCTCAGTCGACAGGATTCGGACCTGTCAGGTCCCCCTTTTCAAGGCCCGCATGTTCACCGAGTCGATTGCGCAGCGGGACCAGTCCAGCTCGCCTCGGGACCCCAACTCGTCGAGGACCAGGCGGTAGAGCTTGGCCCACACCCTGGCCTTCGTCCATTCCGAGAAGCGCCGGTGGGCCGTCGCTCCCGATGGTCCGAACGACGCAGACGGCAGCTGCTGCCACGTGCAGCCCGACGTGGCCACGAACACGATCGCGGCCAGCACTTCCCGGTCACCGTGCCGCCGCCGGCCGCCCCCTTGAGGCCGCGAAGGAGCCTCCGGCACCACCCGCTGGAACAGCTCCCACAACTCGTTCGGCACCAGCCGCTCAACGATCCCCACCACGGCCCGCAGCCTACCGACTCAACCAAATGAGATGACCTCTTACTTCCCACCTGGCACTACTTCCTCTGGAACCACACGTCCCAGTCTCCAGGTGTCCACGATCAAGGGGAAGCTTCACGACGGCGTCACTCCCGCTTCGGACACCGCAGCCCGATCGCCTACGAAACAGCCACCGCAGCAACATCAACTACGCTGGTCAAAGCCGCATAACCCCAGGATTCGGGGTCAAGGCCCCACGGCAGGTCACCCGCACAGTCGCTCACCCGCAGCAAGGTAGAAAGGTAGATCCTCGTGACTACGTACAGCAGGAGCCTCAAGAGGATCGTTGTGTGCGCGGTGGCCGTGGCAACCGCAGCGGTCGTGACCACCGGATGCGACGGGTCCGGGGGTGCTGGCGGGTCCGGGGGTGCTGGCTGGTCCGCCGCCAGCACCGAGCAGTCGTCGTACGAAGTGACCGAGGAGGTCACCGGTGTCGCCATCGACAATCGCGGCGGCGACATAGAGATCGTCACCGGCACCGGCACCTCGGTCAAGGTGACCGAGACGCTGGAGTACAGCAATGCCAAGCCGAAGACCGAGCACTCCGTCTCGGGCGGGAAGCTCGTCCTCAAGGCGAGCGCCTGCGGGGGCTCCTCCTCCAAGTGCTCCGTGTTCTACCGCGTCGAGGTCCCCGTCGGCGTACAAATTGACGCCAGCACGGGTGGCGGCAACGTCACCGGCACCGGCCTCGGCGGCACCGTCCTGGCCAAGACCGGCGGCGGCAACGTCGACGTGTCGTTCGGCGTCACCGGCACCGGCCTCGGCGGCACCGTCCTGGCCAAGACCGGCGGCGGCAACGTCGACGTGTCGTTCGGCTCGGCTCCCCTCAGCGTCAGCGCCGAGAGCGGCGGCGGCAATGTGACCGTCAAGCTCCCCAAGGGCCCGTACGCCGTCGACGCCACCACGGCCGGCGGTAACCGCAAGGTTGACGTGACCGTCGACGACGCCTCCCCCAGCAAGGTCAGGGCCCGCAGCGAGGGCGGCGACGTCACGGTCACGGGGGCGTAGCAACCAGCCGTTCTCGCACGGTGGTTCATCGGGACTCCGGGAAGGCCCGAACCTTGAATCTCGGCACTCCGTGCGGCGTTCACGGCGGCGGTGTCGCGGTCCAGGCCGCGGGTGAACGCATGCCGCCGCGTTGGCGGGCGCGACGGCGACGCCGACGAGCGTCGTGGCGGCCGTGACGCCGGCCAGGGCGGTACCGAGAAGCCGCCGCCGGGTCCTGTGCTTGTTCACTGTGGGATGCCTCCATGTCGATGACGGACGGCGCTCACCGGCACCGCGCCCCCGACGTGCGGGGACACGGACCACCGCGGCGCCAGGAAGGCTCAACGATCGCCCCGCCACGGGGGACACCCGGACGGCGAGAAAACCGACGCCCCGTACGCCGACCGGGCGTCACGCTCACCCGGGCCGGCCACTCGGACGTCATCGATCCGGCGCGTTGGACGCCGTCCGGCTGCGCACAGAAGACGCGGTCCGCCCGCGCCCGCCCGGCGGCCACGATCCGCTCGATACGGCCCGGGGGCTCGATGCGCTCGCTGCGGCACTGCGAGCGTGCTCCGTGTGCTCAACCTCGATCGCGGGCCAGTCGAAGGTCTCGCGCGGGGCGAGCGCGCCGGTGTCGCCGTTGGGAGTCTGGTTGAACACCAGCTCGGTGACGACATCGTGGTCGGTCATGGGGTCGAGGTCATCCTCATGCATTCGCATTCCTTGATCGTCCCCTCAAGGTGGTGCCGGACGTCCTGCCTGACACCCAGAGCCGCTGTACACCTCCAGCGCTCCGGCCCCTACCCCAGAAACGGCCGGGCACCAGGCCCGGCCGCGCGCGGCCCCGCCGTCGCGCGAGAGGGACTTGCCGGCCGCCGATCCCCGAGGCGCTCCGCCCGCCCCGCCCCCACCCTCTCCATTTCGGTAGTCGGGCGGCAGGGGGGTGCGCAGAGGGGATGTCAGCACCCCGACCACGCCTCTACAGGCATGGTGACCTGCACAAACGCCCGACGCCGTGGAGAGAGGGGGGCAGTAGATAGTGCAGGAGATACCGCAAGGGATCGTGCAAGGGATGACGCAGGAGATCCCAGGCCCGAGGATCCGCTGGCCTTTTCGCGCGGGCAGCTGCTCGGCGTCAGCAGCGCCCAGGAGCGCACCATGCTCGGTCCGCTCGGCGGGCAGCAGTCGCGGGCGCGGTGCTGGCTCCGTGCTCCTGGTCGTGCTCGTCGTCGGTCCGGTGCCCGGCGGGCGGCGTAGCCTGCTGCGGATCTGCTGGCCGCGTCCGAGGCACCCTCGGACGCGGCCAGCATGGGGAGGTCGACGCTGTCGGTGTCCTTGCGCTTCTCCGCATGGACACCGACAGTGCCGGGGGTCTTCATGCCCCGCTATCGAATGGCGCTCCGGTGATGGTCGGTCAGGCGGTCGCGGTACCGACCACCTTGGTCGGGCTGATACGGACGACAACACGGAGTACCTCTGCCGGGAGCTCGAGGTACTCCTGGCCGGCATCGGGGCCTTCGTACTGTTCGGCGAGGGCAACCGCTAGAGACCGGCCGATGTCCTCGGTGATTGTGGCGAGGCCGCGTATCTCGACGTAGCGCAACGGGTCGGCCGGATCGTAGACGGTCAGGCTGGCGCGGGGGTCACGGCGCAGGTTGCGTTCCTTGCGACGGCCGGCAGCGGTGGAGACGAGCAGGTCATCACCGTCGCGGCCAACCCAGACCACCGACGTCTGCGGGCTCCCGTCCGGGTTGACAGTGGCGAGGACGGCGGGAACCGGCGCATCGAGCAGCGCCCGGACGGAATCGTTCAGCATGGCTGTCATTCGGGCGAAGCTATCTGCCACCCCGCTCGTCTCGCACATGGATTTGGCCGACTGAGAGGTCAGGCCAGGGCGCCGGGCTACGCCTTGCGGTTCAGGTACCCGCAGGCGCGCTGCCGCCGAACTTCCCGCTACGGATCGCTCGGCCCGGCGCGAATACCGCCCGCGCCCGTTCGTCGACATGCCGGATCCGCAGCCACGCGTCGATGCGGGACGGAACTTCAGGAGGGTCGTCTGCCGGTGATCCGGGCGCTGTCGGTTCTCGTGAACATCGAACACGTCGCAGTCTGGGTGCCTCCCGAACTGCTGAACACGTGCTGTTGACACTCGGGTTCTGGCACAACTTCTGTGATGACGGCCGTCCGATCGCTGCATCGGCTCGGTAGGTGAGCAGAAACAGCAGGTTGGCCCGGCGCGAGCACGAGTACAGGCGGGGCGGCATCACGGAAGTTGTGCCAGAACCCCTTCTGGCGATCAAAGCCACGCACCCGGGCTTACCCGCGCGCGCACCCCCACTTGGGCCAAATCTGAGCACCGGAGACCAGTACTGGCCGCGTTACTCCGGCGGGCGGCGTCCAGGAAAGGCTGATGGTCGGGCGGAAACCGAGCACGCCTCAGACACGCAGTTCGTCGAGGTCGGACAGGCGCTCTTCGGGGAGAGTGTCGAGCAGGTCGGTCTGGGCGGCGCGGATGCTGGGGGCCGGCGCCGAGGGCACGGCGGGCGGTCACACCGGTCATCGTGCGGGCAGCGCATCACCGCTCGCCCCGGCCGCCTGGCCTGCGGTGGTCGGGGCTGTGGGGCGGCCGGCGTCGTGGTCGGGGCCGTGGTCGGGGCCGTGGTCGGGGTGGTCATGTTCGGTCTCCTTCGAGGTATGGGGGGGGTGACGTGGAGACACATTCGGCTCCGTCGGCGTCGTGAGCCAGTTCTCGCGAATTTCCGTCCCACGCCCCGTCAGGGGCTGCTGTCGAAAGGCAGAGTGGGGATTCGCGAGGGCTTGACGCTGCGGAGTTCCGGTGTCGGGCCACACAATCAGGCAGCCAGGGGTAAGCAGCGCAACCCCCGGCTGACCGGTCCAAACTCACCTACGGTCGGGCCGCATTCAATGGAGACCAGTCTTGAATGCGGTGGCCCCCGCTCCTACGGGACGTCGCCTTGCCAGTCCCACCGGTCCGGATCGCCGGGGCGCTGTGCGTAGTCGGCCCGGCCGCCCGCCCCGTACATCCCCACCTCTGTGATCAGCAGCGCACCGCCGGACCGCTGCTCCGTGGTCCAGCCGGTGACGTCGAGCAGCTGCCCGTCAAGCGCGCCGCCGACTAGTTCCACGTACGTACAGCCCGGCTGCTGGGCAGCAGTCGGAGACGGACGCGGTGCCGTGGCACCCCGTCCTCGAGGCCGCGGCCGTCCTCGGCGAGCCGGTGGACGATCCGGCAGAGGCCGTCTGGCGTACCGTCCTTCGGCGGCAGGCCGCCGAGGCCGGACTGCTCCGGGCCGGGGAGGTCGTGGACGGTGCGCGGGTGATCGCGGGCTGGGGCGCGGGAGAGCGCGGAGCGGGGCGGGGTGTCCGCGGTGACGTGGCGGCAGCGCCGCAGCTGGACCGTACGGCAGATGCGGCCGATCGCTGACCAGTGGGCTCAGGCAGCCTGACCCCGGGCCACATGATGGCGCAGCTGGGGGCAAGCGCCGCAACCCCCGGCTGGCTCTGTTCGCGAGAACGGGCTCTGGCTCAACTTCTGTGATGCATCGACGCTGTTGATCTCCTGAGTGGTTCTCCTCGATCGTTCCGGCAGATGCACGGACGCGCTGGCTTCAGGCTCCTGCGCAAGCGGGTACTGCTTGCCTCCTGACCTCATGTCGGTGGCCAGTGCGAGGATCCCCGGACAGTTACGCGAGGAGATCCTATGGGCACCTGGGACATCGGCCCCTTCGACAACGACACCGCCGCCGACTTCGCCGACGACCTGGACGAGGCAGCCGTGGAATTTCGTGAGCCCATGATCCGCAGAGTCCTCAAACGCGCCGCCGACCCAGTGGACTGCCTGGGCGCCCCCGATGCCGAGCGAGCCGTTGCCGCAGCAGCCCTGGTTGTCGCACAGCACCCTGAGGGCGGGCCCGCGTGTTCGAACTACGGCCCATCGGAGCCTCTGCCGGAGTTCCCTGCAGACCTCCGAACGCTCGCCGTCGACGCCCTGGACCAAGTGGTCGCTGAGCTTTCTGAACTCGTAGAGCTGTGGAGCGAGGCCGCGAACGGCCCGAAATGGCATCAGGAGATCACCCGCCTCCGCGACGTTCTCGACCCTCCGATCCCGCCACAAGAGGAAGCCCTCTTCGAGATCCAATCGGTTACCCACAGTCACGGACCACAGAACTTGAGCCAGAACCCGAAGTCACGAACATCTGCTGCTCGTTCTCGGGTTCTGGCTCAACTTCTGTGATGACGGCCTGTCGATCGCAAGGACGGCGCGGCAGACGTGGGAAACCAGCAGGTCAGCGGGATCGCCCCGATTCGGGTACGAGCGGGAGCGACGTAACACCACAGAAGTTGAACCAGAGCCCGTTCTCGTGGGCAAAGCCACCGCTGGCCACGGGGATGATGGGGGTATGAGCACGACCCGTCCGATGCTGACCCAGCGGGAGGCCGCCGAGGCCGGGCTGCTGCGGGCCGGGGAGGCCCCGGATGGTGCGCGGGGCGAGCTGGTCGAGCTGCTGGTGTGGGCTGTGGCCGCCGGCCTGCTCGATGTGGTGCGGGCGCGGGTGATCGCGGACGAGTCGCGGAACGGGGCGCGGGAGAGCGCGGAGCGGGCCGGGGTGTCCGCGGTGACGTGGCGGCAGCGCCGCAGCCGGACCGTACGGCAGCTACGGCCGATCGCGGACCAGTGGACGCAGGCAGCATGATGGCGCAGCCGGGGGTAAGCGGCGCAACCCCCGGCCGACCAGGCCGGAGTCACGTGGGCCAAGGCCGCGCTCTACGGGACGTCGCCTTGCCAGTCCCACCGGTCCGGATCGCTGGGGCGCTCCGCGTAGTCGGCCCGGCCGCCCGCCCCGTACATCCCCACCTCTGTGATCAGCAGCGCACCGCCTGCCCGCTGCTCCGTGGTCCAGCCGGTGACGTCGAGCAGCTGTCCGTCGAGCGGGGCCGCCGGTCAACTCCACGTACGTACAGCCCGGCTGCGGGCCGGGGCGGGGGTCGTCCGGCTCGGTGCCGTAGACGTGACGGGGTACCGGATTGTCCATGTCTCCACCCTGGCACCGTCATCAGGCTGCCCGCCGCCAGACCTCGAAGTCGGGCAGACGCCTCCAGTGTTCGGACTCGGATGGGGAATACGGCTGGAAGGGCGGTCCCTCTCCGTGTTTGCATGAGCTTCATGGTGTCTACTGACCGTTTACTCGCCTTCGCGGCCATGTCGTTCTTGCTGATCGTGATTCCCGGTCCCAGCGTGCTGTTCGTGATCGGGCGGGCGCTGGCGCAGGGGCGCCGTGCCGCTTTGACCACGGTCGTGGGGAACACGCTCGGCGCCTATGTGCTGATCGTGGCCGTGGCATTCGGGGTCGGTTCGGTGGTGGAACGTTCGGTTCTTGTCTTCACGGTGCTCAAGCTGGCGGGTGCCGCTTACTTGGTGTTTCTCGGCGTCAAGGCGTGGCGTGAGCGTGGGTCGTTGCAGGCAGCGGTCACCGGGGTGGGGGCCGCGCAGGGTGGTCTGCGGACGTTTTGGGAGGGGTTCGCGGTCGGCGTGACCAATCCCAAGACCATCGTGTTCTTCGCCGCCGTGTTGCCGCAGTTCGTTGACCGCAGTCAGGGACATGTCGCGGTGCAGATGCTGCTGTTGGGCCTGGTCTTCAACATCATTGCTGTGGCGTCCGACATGGTGTGGGGGCTGGTCGCGGCCACTGGCCGGGACTGGTTCGCGCGCTCACCGCAGCGGCTTTCCCTGGTCGGTGGGATCGGCGGGCTCACCATGATCGGGCTCGGTGTCACCGTCGCCGTGACGGGGCGCAAGGACTGATCCGCCCAGCCGATCACGGGTGCGGCAGGGCTGGGGTCACCGATCGCCCATAGGTGGGGCTAGAACTGGGTTCCAGAACCAGCGTGTGCTTGCCGTCGTTCGCGGGCGGTGTCGGTCTTCACGTGGTCGCGCTCCAGCCAGGACTCGTACCCGATGTGCCCGCCCATCGTGGACGACCACCACAGGCCCGGCAGATGCCGCTGACCCTTGTACGACGTGAACGCGCGTACCGGCGCGACGTCCTCGAACCCCTCCGCCGGCGGCCCGGAGACACCGCCCGGCAGTACCCCCAGCGAACCTGCCACGACTCTCTAACCCGAGCCCGCGACGAAAGGTCACTCTGCAAGACGAAAGACCAGACGAAGCATGAAGCTGCAAAGCGAAGAGATCCACGTCAAATCACACCCGTCTCACTCAATCGAGTCGTTTTCTCAACGAACCGAGTCGTTCGTGCTTCTGTCGCAGCGAACCTAGTCGCGCGGGGCGGTGCGGTACGGCTCGGTGGGCACTCCACCAACGGATCCATCGACATGACCTCGATCCTGCCAGCCGAAGCAAGCTGCTGAGCTGGGAATTAACGAGAGGCATCGGCGGCTGTGGCACGGCGACACTCCATCGACGTCGTCGCGAATGCCTTGGTCCACTTGCGGATTAGCACAGAGCCGGACCTCAGCTCAACTGTCGGCGGACGTGGACGCTATAGACTCAAAGAACCAGTTTGGGAGCTCGTGATCCGGACTGGGGACCGGGGGGACGGCCACCCCAGGAGGACGCGATGTTGCGGCATACCAGACTGACCGGTGAATCGGCGGACTACCTCGACGCCCGCGAAGAGCTGCGCCTGGCCGAGATCGAC
>NZ_JBIASS010000072.1:0-8895 GCF_042890955.1 Streptomyces sp. NPDC001933
ACGTCCCAGAACCCAAGCAGGGAAAGAACCGCATGCACCTTGACCTCGACTTTGGCACCGCAGACCTGGTGTCCGAGGTCAGTCGCCTCGAACGGATCGGCGCTGCGAGGCTCTCTGAAGAGCTCAGCGAACACGGCTTTCGCTGGATCGTCGTTGCCGACCCGGAAGGCAACGAGTTCTGCGTATTCAATCCCCCGAACAACATCAACATTGCGCGGTAGTTACGCAGTCGGGCTGAGGTTCCACCATGGCCTGGGAAGCCGCCTGCGGCGGCTTCCCAGGCCGGAGCCTGTTCCGTCGATTACCGCCCCTTGAAGAGGGCCTGGGCCTCTAGCGCCGGTGTCCCGTCTTTCCAGACACTCACTGACTGCGGCGGCGCGGCAGTTCCACGCCCGCGAGCATCTACGGGTGCCCCGGAAGCACGTCGAGTAGCGGCTGGACGCGGGCGCGTCCCCGGCGGGCCGTCAGAACAGTGCTGACGGGCCCGTGGTGGTCAGGCTCCGGACGTGGCTCGACAACGTCCGCAAACGCGCCGCGAAACTCCCCGAACAACGCCGGACAGACCTCGATCAACTCGGGATGCGCTGGTAGACGGGCACAGAGCGCGGGAGGGGCCCGGATCCGATGGGGATCCGGGCCCTTCTCGCGGCTTGAAGTTGTCGAGCTTCCCCCAAGGAAGCCGGCGTCCCCACGCGTACGGGGTGCACGCCATCAGTCAGATTCCCTACTTCACGAGCGGGGGACCGTCCCCACGCGTACGGGGTGCACACGGCTTTGAGGGTCCGGCCTGACTGCACGCCGGGACCGTCCCCGCGCGTACGGGGTGCACAGCAGCGTCGGACCCAGCGCAACGTCGTAGCTGGGACCGTCCCCGCGCGTACGGGGTGCACAACCTGCGGTCGCAGTCCGTAGGTCTCCCCCGGGGACCGTCCCCGCGCGTACGGGGTGCACCCGAGAAGGGGCGGAGCCAGCCATCTGCCCGGGGGACCGTCCCCGCGCGTACGGGGTGCACCCTCTTCGACCCGCGTAGTTACCGGCCCGGTGGCAGTCTTTCAACCACTTCCAAGGATCCCGGCATTGCTCGCATATGTACGCGCTATGGATATGTGAGGACGGCTGGGAGGTTGCCCTCCCAGGGTGACCCGAAGGGTCTTCCCGCTTCGTCCTGCCGCCCCGGAGCCCTTGCGAGCTCTGGGGACTTCTGCAGTCCACGGGCGTTACAGCCCCTTTTCCAGGGGACTGGCCCGGCCTAGGGCCGAACGGGTGTCGCGTGGTTCTTGATGTTGCGGGCCGCGTTGGCGTCCCGGTCGATGACCATACCGCAGCCCTGGCAGTGGAACACACGGTCGGCCAGGGTCTGGCCAGCCGACGGTCCCTGCGGGGCTTTTCGGCTCATCGAGGCTGTTGCCCTGCTCATCGCCGGTGTCTGCGTGACTCTCTGCGGCCAGCCCGCCGGGCGGCAGCGGATGGAAGCCTCTCGGCGGCAGAGGGTTGCGGAAGCCTGGGGGCGGTAGGGATGTCACCTGTCCGCCTCGGCGTTGGGCACTATCAGGGTCATGCCGACTTACGTGCCTTCTCCTGATGAAGTGACCGCCGCGCAGACTCCCGAGGGCGGCTGGACGAGGAAGCAGCTTGCGGAGTGGGGTGTTCCCTGGCCCCCGCCCCAGGGCTGGCGCAAGCACCTGGAAGCGAAGTGGGAGGGCAAGGACCTCCCACCGCTGCAGCGCCAGGAACCCGACCAGGACTCCCTGTTCTGAGTCAGCCGCCCGTCAGCAGGATGTTCAGGAACGCCTGCTGCCGGCACCCCGTGGGGCCGAGAGTCCTGCCCGCGGGCACGGAAGTCCGGCTGCAGGCAGTCAGGCCAGGAGCCCGTCCTCCCCGAGGTCGACGGCCGCCACGTCCAGGAAGGCGTTGTACGCATCGGCGGCCCATGACAGCAGCAGATCGAGGTCGGGCTTCTCTGGGTCCAGCCCCTCGTTCGCCAGGAGCTCGGCACATCCAGGTGACGGAGGCGTGAGCGGACCGGTGTCCAACCCTTCCCCCTTGTGGTCCTCGATGGCCCGGCAGGTCGCCCTGCTGAGGAGAACAAACCTCGACTCCGGCAGCGGAGCGGCATGCAACATCGAGGCCGAAGACGATGTGGGGAGTGTGCGAAACGCCGCCCGGTGCCGCATCGCCTTCTGTACTTTCACATCCGCATGCATTTCATGGTCGGCGCGGATCAAGCGGCGACCAAAGAGCTTGGGGGTGTTTGCAGTGGCGCAAGTGGATCTCTCGACGATCGATGGCGGCGTGCGTGACTCGGTAACGTACAGAGGCCTGTACCTCGTCTCTCTTGACGAGGACCCTGAAGATCCGCGGGTCTTCGTGTGCACCGACCCCGACCCGGAGGACATCGGCTACACCATGAGGGGGCATGTGATCTGCAATATCGGCTCGGAAATGACCTGGTACACGGTCTACGGGATGAATGGCCGCATGCGGATGGGAGGGCCAGAAATCGACAAGATCCCCGGTATGTTCCCGAGCTGGGAAGCCGGGATCTGGGCTGTACTCAACGCGTTCGACCAGTACTCCGGAAGCACCCACTACTAAAAGCAGCACCTCAAGCGCACACACCCCAGCCCCTTCACGGATAGACGCCTCGCACCGTCAAGGGGGCTGGGGAACACCCGCGAACGTCCCCAACCGAGTGCAACGTCTTCGCGCGCCATCGCGTACGCATCTATGTGCTCAGCCGCCCTGGGCCAGGACGACGCCCCGCCGCTGGTGTCGGCTGATCTTCTTCTTCAGCGCGCCGGGTGGGGTCAGGCGTTGCAGGTGTCGAGCATCTCGGACAGGGCGTTGACTTCGGCGGGGTTGGCGGTGAGCTGGTAGGTGGCCTTCACGCTGATCCAGGCGCGGCTGTAGGTGCACCAGTACGACTGCAGCGGCGGCTTCCAGTTGCCGGGGTCCTTGTCGCCCTTCTTCCGGTTGCTGCTGTACGACACCGCGATCAGCTGCGAGTGGACCAGGTCGTTGGCGAAGGCGCGCCGCTCGGGCGTCGACCATTCCGAGGCCCCCGACCGCCAGGCTTCCTTGAGGGGGACGATGTGGTCGATGTCGATGCGGGAGGCGGAGTCGATGGTGAGGCCGTCGTACGCGGAGTACCAGGTGCCGGACTCGGCGCGGCACTGGTCGTCCTGGACGACGTCCTGGCCGTCGCGTTGAAGCGTGACTTCGCGGGTGTCGCAGGTGCCGTACTGGGTGATCCAGTGCGGGAACTTCGCCCGGGAGTAGCCGGGGACGTCGTCCTCGTCGGCCACCACCAGGTCCGCGAGGAGCTCGCGGGCCTTGACCGCGTCGGGCGGTTCGGGGAGCTCGCGCAGGGACGGTGCCTGACCGGCGGAGGCCTGACGGGCGGGGGTGTGGGGGCCGGCTGCGGTGGCTGTGGTGGGGGCGGCGGTCAGCGCGAGCCCGGCGAGTGCCGAAACGGCGGTGAGGAGCGCGGTTCGGCGCAGATGACGAGTCATGCCGATCATGCTCCGGCCCAGGCCAACGAAGAATCGTTGCTGCCCGGCGGGCGTCACCCGCCCGGGTGGGAAGTCGTACCGGGCTCCGCAGCCGGGCTCGTGACAGTGCATACGAGATCGTCCGCTGGCCGGCAGTCAGGCACGGGATCCTCACCGCATCCGGGTCACGGTGAGGGTGCCGTGCCGGCCGGACCCGGCCAGCACCTCCACGACCAGGTCCGTCTCCACCCGTGTGTACGGCTCGCCCTCCGCCCGCCGCTCCCCCACCACCACCGCGTCACTCAAGGCCTCACCGACCCGAGCCGCGAGGACAGGCTCCAGGCGTGCGGACACCCGGGCCGGCCCGCCCTCGTCCCCCACCGCCAGAACCAGATGGTGCGGTCTGAGCCGGGGGCCGGTGAACCCCAGCACCAGGGCGTCGACCGTGTCCGCGTGCCGGACCTTCAACCACCGGCGCTGACCCGATGGATAGCCGGCACTGCCGCGTTTGCAGACGATCCCTTCGATGCCCTGCTCGCGCAGGGCGTCGTACCAGAGCACCGCGACCTCCCGGTCGTCGGTGGCCGGGGTGACCTGGACCGGCGGCCCGACATCGGCGAGGAGCTCCAGGAGGAAGGCGCGGCGCTCGGTGTACGGCAGGTGTCGGCAGTCGCCGATCGCCGGGTCCGGGTGCTGCAGAACATCCCAGCAGACGTACGACGCCGGATACCGGGCCGCCAGGGCGCGGGCCCGGGTCACGGACGACGCAGCCCGTGACTGCGCGGCCGCGAAGTCGAGCCGGCCGTCTCGCCAGATCACGGCCTCGCCGTCCAGGACCGTGCCTGGGCGCAGTGTCATGCCGGCGACGGCCAGGTCCATCCAGTGCTGGGTGACGACTCTGCCGGACCGGGCGTACAGCACGACGGTCTCATCTGTACGGCGCAGCACTGTTCTGTGGCCGTCGTACTTGGGCTCGTACCACCAGCCCGGCCCCTGGGGCAGGACCGGGACGGCCTGGGCCAGTGCCACCTTGGTCGGGAACTCCACGGAACCGATCCTGCGAGCCCGGCGCCCGCGAGGCGCGTCGGGCGGTCCGTACGGTCCTACCCGTCGACCAGCCCCGTCTCAGGCTTGCAGATCTGGCACGCCTCGATGTCCGGCTCCGCCAAAGCAATCACCGCCTCCTCACGATCGAGGAAACCGCCCTCGACCGGATACAGGGCACAGTCCCCGCGGTGCACCAGAGCTAGCCGTGTCTCCACTGGCAACGTGGTCCGGTCCGGCACTCTGTGCCCATGACCGACGTCTTCGAGCACACCCCGCAGGTCTGGAATGCCGCGCAGCTTCGCGACGCGCTCAAGGACCTGCCCGATGACGCACCCATCCACATCGGCGTGGCAGGCGACCCCGGCGACTTCGATGGATACCGGGACTTCGTTCTCGTGGACGCGCATGAGGTGGAGAACTGGTGGCCGGCCACCTCCACCGCGCCGGAACGTACCGAGACGGCGGAGGCTCTGACGCTGCTCGCCGACTGGGGCCGGGCGCATACGACCGCCTGGTCTGAACCGGGATGAAACATGGTGTTTCACCCGGGTACGGGGTCAGGTGGGGTTCAGCGGAGTGATGCCGGTACCCGCGTACAGCTCGGGCTCCAGCGACAGGACCGTGACCGGCTCCCCCGCCTTCACCGCGTGCCAGGCGATCGCAGCAGCATGAGCCACCGGCCAGTCCACGGCTCTCCAGTCCATCGCATCCACCGCGTGGGCCGCGGTGAACGGAACGTTCTCCGCGAACCGCAAGGACGCCGCGTGCCGACCCGCACCCGTGACCTGCCGTTCCGCGGCAAAGGCCGACAGCGAAGGGACGATGACGCGGCCGGTACCGCGCGAGGCTTCGATGTACAGGCCGGTGAAGAAGGGATCCGCCCGGTACAGAGCGGCCAGAGCGGTGTGGTCCAGGACGACCGTCAGGTTCATGCGGCGGCGCCGCCCTGATGGGCGCGGATCCTCGCCCAGGCGTCCTGCCCGGCCTGCTGGACCTGCTCGGTGTACTCGATGCCGAGCTCACGGGCCGCCTCGACAGCACGCTGCTCACGCTCGGCTTCCGTGAGCTCGCGGCCGGCGAGCTCTTCCAGCAGCTCGGTGATGGTGGTGCCCCGCTCCGCGGCGAGGACCCGCAGCCGGTCGCGCACTTCCTCGCTGGTCTTGATGCTCGTCGGTTTGCTCATACCACCGATTCTACCGCCGGTAGAAATCACGGGGTGAGTACCGCCGGTCCACCGTGATCCGGCCGCCGACCGCACCCACGGCGCGCCCCGGTCTGGACGATCCCTCGACCCCACCCACCTGCTATTGCCTTTGTACCTCTTGCCGATCTCGTCCTGCGGAGGGATCTCATCGTCGGTCCCGGGGTCCGGGCACGATGGCCGGGACACGTGCTGCGAGGAGCAGGTTCTCGTAGGTGTGGTGGCGGCGGGTGGTGGTGCGGTGGTGCAGCAGGCCGGCCGCGCGGGCGTGTTCGCCGGTGTCGATGAGGGCGCGGGCGAGGGTGTCCTGGATGATCTCGCGCTCTACCCGTACTCCGCCGATCTGTTCCGTTTTCTCGCCCAGGCCGCTGAGCAGGTTCACCGCTGCGCGGGGGCGGCCCGCGGTGATTTCCGCCAGTGCCTGCACCACGGGGGCCAGGACCTCGTGGAACTCGGGGCGTTCGTCGGCGGCGGCGCGGCGGGCCAGGGTGTGGAGGTCGTCGGTCGCGCTTTCCACGGCCAGGGCGAGGGCGAGGTTGAAGGTGTGGAAGGTCTCCGCCATTGCGCCCGGTGCGGTGAGCAGTTCCCGGACGTGGTCCGGATCGCTGCGGCCGGCCGGTGTCTGTCCGGCCAGGAGCAGGCGCCAGTTCGTCGCGGCCCGCATGCCGACGTCCGTACGCGCCAGTGCCGTATCCGCCCGGCGGCGCGCGTCGGGGAAGTTGCCGCAGGCGATGGACTGCAGAGCGGCGTGCCAGTTCAGGTGCCGTGCCTGCACCGCCTGCGGGTCCGTCCGCAGCCACTGGTCCAGGAAGTCGGTGCAGGCGTGGCCGGCCCCGAGTTCGTGTTCGGCGTGCGCCAGGGCGTGCACGGCCACGCCCGAGCGGGGATACAGGGCCAGTGCCCGCCCGGCCAGTCCGTGCGCCTCGCGTACCCGGCCCTGCTCCGCCCTGGCCGATGCCAGCCAGCTCATCCACGGCCAGCTCTCCGGGCCGGCCACCGCCGCCTGCTGCTCCATCAGAGCGTCGCCGTGCGCGCGGTAGGCGGCGTCCCCGCACGCGGAGAACGCGCCGAGCATGAGACCGGCCAGCTCATCGGCGGGCCACCGGTCGAAGTGCCCCACCAGGTGGTCAGCCGTCAGCCGGTACTGCCGGTGCGTATGAAGGAACACCCCGTACACCAGGCTCGCCTCCCGCTCACCGGCCGCCGACGCATCCCGGTGCGCGATCACCAGCTGTTCCTTCAGCACGGCGTCGTCCCAGCGGTCTCCGGTCGCCAACGCCAGCAGCGCCCGCGCCACACCGCAGCCCGGGTCCGACCCGACCCACTGGCGCAGCAGGGACAGTGTCTGCCCGCTCAGGGCGAGCAGTGCTTCCACCGCCCGCTCCTCCACCGTGCACGCCGCTGCTTCGCTCATCGTGGTCCGTCCGGTCACCGGCCAGTTCACCGGCCCGTTCACACGCTGGACATGAACACGGCTGTGCAGACGATGCCGCTGTTGCCGCAGTGGTTGCGCGGCAGGCTCAACGGCAACCCGGTCTGATTGCCGCTGCCCACCCCGCTCCCCGCCACCGTGGCACCCACAGCCCGGGCACCCCCCTGGTTGACACAGGTGTTGCCGAACACCGCGTTCCCGACCCCGATCACGCCCGCGTGAGCGGCACCGGCCGGGAGAAAGGCCGCCCCCGCTACCGCGCCCAGCACCGCGGCCCGCACACCCGCACGCCCCGCACCGCCGCCCAATCCCCGCATCTCCACAGCCACCGCACTCCTCCCTTACCCGGGACCAGTCCCGGTGTCCGTACAGGTCCTGCCTGGCCGGACGAGCCAGGCCGCACCCCACCAACGAAAGAACCCGGCTCCCGACACGTGGCAACCCACCGGGATCACTGAGACTGGGCCCAAGGCGATCCTCGGGTTGACCACGACCCGATACCTGCCCCCGCCACCCATGCAACGGCGAACTGGCCGACCGCGCGCGGCAGTGCCGCCAGCTCGTCGGCCGCTTGTCCGTGCCAGGAGCGCGGCCTCCGCCGCCTCGGTCTCGGCCCGGGACGTCGGAGGCTCGTGGCCTTCGGCCCATTCCCGGGCCAGGCTCAGGAACTTGTCGCCGTGGTCGGCAAACACCGTGCTCGTGGCACCTGGCGCGCCACGAAGCCCAAGCCGCGTAGCCGCAGTCCGTGTTCCGCGAAGCGGGCCGGGAAAACCGAGAACCCGACCGAAGATCGTTCTGGCGGACCGCGCGTATTCGTCACGCGCGATCCTGAAGCATCTCCGCCAACGCGGGATTCGCGCTGTCATTCCCCAGCCGTCCGACCAGGCCGGTCACCGTCGGCGCCGAGGTCGTTCGGGTGGCCGGCCGCCCGCCTTCGACGCCGAGGCGTACAAGCAGCGCAACGCGGTCGAGCGATGCATCAGCCGGCTCAAGCAGTGGCGGGGGTTGGCCATGCGGACAGACAAGCTCGCCATCGCCTACCAGGCGGCGCTCTACGTCGCTGCCCTCCTCATCTGGGCCCGGGCATAGGGGCGTCGGGCCGCATGATTTGGAGACGACCTTCTCAGTTCAGCGTGGCAGCATGCGGCAATGGTCTTTCGACACCCCGGCGGCGATTACGCGATCACCGCGATGTACTCCGTGCCCGATGACGCCTGGTATCTGGAACTGGATCTCGTGGCCGGGCAACGGACGCTCGTGACCGCAGTCGTCCCCGACGAGGATCCGGCACGGGAACCCGCGGTGTGCTTCAACCCCCACGCAGGGCACGCTGATGTCCCGTACGAGGTCATGCGCTGGTTCATGCACCAGGTCGATGAAGAGATCCGTACCTCCCGTTCCTGGATGCGGCTGAGACCGGAGCTCGTCGAGATCATCTACCAACTCCGTCAGGAGCACATGGGCGTCATCGACGATGACGACTTTCCCCAGGTTCTGGCGGACGTGCGTACCACGGTCTCCGAGGAAGACCTCCCCGCCGTTCTAGAGGCCGCCTTCAGGCGGAATCCTGACGGCACCACCACGGACCACCCGCAGACGCCCCAGCCTGTAGACGGTCAAGGAGACGGCCTAACTGATCATTTCAGAATGAGATCGGTGTGGGGCTTGGCAGTTGGGTGTTATGTCGGCAGGATCTTCCGGGTGTCTGCTGATCTTGTGCCTGA
>NZ_JBIASS010000073.1:0-7866 GCF_042890955.1 Streptomyces sp. NPDC001933
GCCCCATCCGCAACTCCACCCGCCCCGCAGGCATCGACCGCCTCCACAACCTCGCCTGCGCCGCACCCCAACACTCCGAGGATCCGCTAATAAGCGGGCAGTTCAGATGAAAACGACCCCTGAGAGGACATTTTGAACCGGTATGCCCGATTCTGGTGTTAACTCGGAGATGAGGCGCTGTCCAGGCGATCGCTTGGTCCTTCGGCGGCTTCTACAGTGTCCCGTGGTGAAGGGGCCGGGTGAGGATCGGTAGATCAGAAGGGTCGGCTCAAGGACGTGGTGCAGATCGAGCGGTTGGTGGACCTGAAGCCCGCCTACCAGCGTCAGGCTGCCGTCCTGGCCCTGTGGCGGTGGCGTGCACCAGTACTCGAGTACGAGCTCGATGCAGAGTGGGGCGTCGACCAGGTTGCGCTGGAGTCGCTGTTCCGACTGGCAGCATCACCTGCTGGTGAACAGTCGGATCGCGCGTACCGGCAAGCAATCGCCGAGCTGTGCACCGCCCCGCTCTTCACGTCTGAAGTGGACCCGGACACGGTCCAGCTCTTCCAACTGGAGACCATCAGCAGCCTGCTGGCTTTCGGAGAGTTGCTGGACACGCCTGGCGTGGACGAAGCAGAGCGAGTGGTCGAATCCTCGGCCAGCCTGGCGAACTACCTCGACGACCTCGTCGAGGGCTCGTTCTACTCCCACCCCTCGGAGGAAGCCCACCGCCAGTACCTCGCCGACCTGGCGGACCGGGCGAGCGAGGGCTATTTCGGGTCACGAAATTTCGCTGTCGAGTCCGCCTGCCACGGTGTTCTCCGGGCTCTCCCCGATTCCGCAGGGCTGCTGGACTCGTCCACCGGTCGCGAGTTGCTCGCGCTTTGCGAGGACTTCGGCGAAGAGCTCGTCACAACGATGCGGTGGCTCCGCACGACGGGTCACTAGCGATCGCGTCGTGAGCCGGATGACGAATGCGGCGGCCGTGATGGACGGGTGGTTCGGAGCGGAGGGCAGCTACGGGCGGCGCTGGGCGAACAGGCCCGGTTCGGTCTCGGTAAGGACGCCCAGGCTGACCAGACGCTTGAGCTTGTGCCGGGTCGGGGACTGTGCCCTGTATCCGGTCGAGGGCGGATTCCTCATCCGCGAGGAAGCAATGATCGCTTTGGCGGAGCCGGACATCGAGGCATGCCAGATCTGCAAGCCCGAGACGGGGCTCGTCGACGGGTAGGCCCGTACGGACCGCCCGACGCGCCTCGGTGGAGCCGGGCTCGCAGGATCGGTTCCGTGGAGTTCCCGACCAAGGTGGCACTGGCCCAAACCGTCCCGGTCCTGCCCCAGGGGCCGGGCTGGTGGTACGAGCCCAAGTACGACGGCCGCAGAACAGTGCTGCGCCGTACCGACGAGACCGTCGTGCTGTACGCCCGGTCGGGCAGAGTCGTCACCCAGCACTGGATGGACCTGGCCGTCGCCGCCATGGAACTGCGCCCCGGCACGGTCTTGGACGGCGAGGCCGTGATCTGGCGGGACGGCAGGCTCGACTTCGCGGCCGCGCAGTCACGGGCAGCGTCATCCACGACCCGGGCCCGCGCCCTGGCAGCCCGGTACCCGGCCTCCTACGTCTGCTGGGACGTTCTGCAGCACCCGGACCCGGCGATCGGCGACTGCCGAAGCCGCCCCTACACCGAGCGCCGCGCCTTCCTCCTGGAGCTCCTCGCCGATGTCGGGCCGCCGGTCCAGGTCACCCCAACCACTGACGACCGGGACGTCGCCGTGCTCTGGTACGACGCCCTGCGCGAGCAGGGCATCGAAGGCATCGTCTGCAAACGCGGTGGGGCGGGCTATCCGCCGTCAGGACAGCGCCGGTGGTTGAAGGTTCGGCACGCGGACACGGTCGACGCCCTGGTGCTGGGGTTCACCGGCCCCCGGCTCAGACCGCACCATCTGGTCCTGGCGGTGGGGGACGAGGGCGGGCCGGCCAGAGCGTCCGCGCGCCTGGAGCCCTGTCCTGGCGGCTCGTTTCGGTGAGGCCTTGAGCGCCGCGGCGGTGGTGGGGGAGCGGCGGGCGAGCCGTACACACGGGTGGAGACGGACCTGGTCGTGGAGGTACTGGCCGGGTCCGGCCGGCACGGCACCCTCACCGTGACCCGGATGCGGTGAGGGTGCCCGTGCCTGACTGCTGGCCAGGGGACGACCTCGTATGCACTGTCACGAGCCCGGCTGCGGCGCCTGGTACGACTTCTTACCCGGGCGGGTGACGCCCGCCGGGCAGCAGCGATGCTCCGCGCTGGCGGGCCGTCTCCCCTGCCGTGCACCCAGGTCGGCCTCAGACCCGAAGGGCGACACCGGACAGACCTGGTGAATCCCTGACCGGTGGGCCTCTGTGCAGGCACCGCGCGGTACTGCCCGGCTGTTCGCTCGTTGGTCATCGGACCACACCAAGAGACAGGAGCGAGTGGCAATGGCCATCAAGATCACCGAGGACTGCATCAACTGCGGTGCCTGCGAACCCGAGTGCCCGAACGAGGCGATCAGTGAGGGGGATGAGATCTACGTGATCGACCCCAACGCCTGCTCGGAGTGCGTTGGCTTCTACGATCAACTTGCGTGCCAGGCCGTGTGCCCGGTGGAGTCCTGTCTGACGGATCCGGACAGGGTGGAGACTGAGGACGTACTGATCAACCGATCCTTGAGCCTGCACCCCGACGACAACGAGCTCCGGCGCAAGGCAGCCGCCAACGACTACCCCAGCCACTTCCGGAAGTGAACTTTCGCCGCTCTGCGGGTCAGGAACGCGTGTCGATCCGGCGGGCGCGGCTCTGACGTATGAGAGCGGCGTGCATGCGCACCACGGCGTCGCGGTCGGGTACGTGGTAGGCACGCGCGTCGTGATCGTAGTTGTCGAGTAGCTGCTGCCCGACAAGTGCTTTCTTCTCGGGGTCCTTGCCGCAAGCCCTGAACAGCTCGCGGTAGCGGGCCTGGTACTCCAGGCGGCCTCTCTTGCGGCTGGGCGCGGCGGCTGCGGGTTGTCCGCGACCCACGAGGCATGACGCAGCAAGGCCGCCGAGCGTGACCCGGAGCGCCTGGCGGCGCGTTGGTTCGAAAGTCATGCACGGAAAGTAGCAGATTGACTACGTGGAGATAGGTGGCGGTTGCTGGCCCGTATCGGTCAGGCGCCGGCCAATGCGCTGACGGGCGGGCAGGAGCTGTGGGTACCGGCAGGAAGCTGCTCGATCAGCGCCCAATCGTGGACACCAGTCCAGGGGAGGGGCAGTCGCTGCCGACCGGTTCTTCCTGCAGACGAGGAGCGAACCGTCCGTCAGGATCGGGGGCGTTTCTCCCGATCCGCCGTCGACAGGTGCGCTGAACTTCAGCAGCTCCCGCGCGGGCACACTCGCTCCCCGCTCACCCGCCACGACCCGGCGCTAGTACGGGCGATCAACCCTGTGACGGAGCGGCGACCTGATCGACGCCGTCTGCGAAGTCCACGTGCCGTCGGCCTGGCCGCACCTGGACGACTTCGTGGCACAGATGCCCGGCTGGTTCCGTCTCGCGAGAAGGACACCCTCCGCCAGCAGCTGACGGAGTGGCTCGATGGGGCGGGCATCCGGGTCCTGGTGGTCCGCGGTTTCGGCTCCCAGTCCTACGCCGACGTCGTCCAGGACCTCGTCACCGTCGACCCGTGCGACGCCGTGGGAACGACCTTATTTCTTTGCCTTAAGAATCTGGAGCATCAGTTCGTTTTCTTGGTCAAGCTTGTCGGAGAGCAGATTGAGCTCTTCCACGAAATCCTTCTGCGCATTCAGTTCCGAGGACTGAGTCGGCTTCACATCGAAGTCAAGCCAGTCGTGGCTTTCGCTATCGAGGCTCACGGCCTTGACGCGGACTGAGTAGTCCGCGTGGTCCTGGGCCGTGAGGCGCTCTTGCCCACCGGTCTTGGTCACGGCCACCTCAAGGCTGAACGGCGTCACGGTGAGCCGGTCGCCCTCCTGCACCGCGAACACGAAGTCACGGATGAAGCGGGTCTTGCTGATGAGGTAAGGGCTCAGATAGCCCCGGTCGAACATCATGTTCGCCACCAATCCCGGGCCGTTGGGCTCGTCGCTCCCGGCCGCGGTCATCGGAGGGGCGACACGGGGAACAGGGGTAATGGAGCTGACGGCGTCGATGGCCTGCCTGACTGCCTCGAAGAAGGTGACATTCTCCAGGTACCGGGTCTCGTTCAATCCCCCGGCCTCCCGGCCCGGAAGAATCGCCCTGGCGATCTCCTGGGCTTTGAGGAGATCCAGGGTGCGGTCGGCTGGATCAAAGGCTCCCCGAAACGCGGAGGCAAGACACACCGCCACTGCCAGATACGGCGGCGTCACCTGGAAGATCTCCCGGAAGCTGTCCTCCCTCTCAACGGGAACGGACAACGTGATCGTACGGAAGGACTGACCGGTCATCATGCCCCTGCCCTAATAGCTGCGCTGACCAACAGACCTTAATGAACAGTATTTTTAATGTCACGGTGTGCAACCGTTCGGATTTCAGTCAACCCCGGCGATCACTTCCCAGTCACATGCCTTCGCTGACCTGTCCACTGTGCGCCGGGTTACGGTCGTGGACCTGGACCGCAGTGGGGACGCGACGGGGCGGGGAAGCGCCATCCTGGCGTCGGCCGAGTCCTAGAGGCTCACGCGGGTGTTGCCACCGACGGCGCCGGGCGCAGCGGACCCCTACTCGAACCGCGCTGGTTCATGTATCTGCACCGCAGCTTCATCACTATGCGCCTTACCAGAAATGGGCCTGCCGGAAGCTCCGTCAGGCTCACTGCTGCGTCCCTTCTGCGGCCGTGTGGTCCGCCCACGGGCGCAGCGTTGCGGGGGAGCAGGTCAGGCTGCCGGACTGGCTTCCGCCGCCTTGATCCCTACCTGCTCGACGCTCTCCCCGGACAGCGCCTGTCCGACCTCGACGAACTGCGAGCCCGAGGCGTACTCAGCACGCGCCCGCCTGCGCCCCCGTCCCCGCGGCGGACCCTCGGAACCGGCGGCCACGCCGACGAGGTGTGGTCGGGGTGCTGACATCCCCTCTGCGCACCCCCTGCCGCCCGAACTGCCGAAATGGAGAGGGCGGGGGCGGGGCGGGCGGAGCGCCTCGGGGATCGGCGGCCGGCCAGTCCCCTCGCGCGTCGGCGGGGCCGTGGGCGCCGGTGCCCGCACCCCTGGTCTGTTGGGCCGGTCTGGGCTGCTGACGGCAGGTGTGCCGAGTGCGGTGGCTCCGGCCGCACCGGGCGCGGCACCATCTACGACCCGTCCTACTCCCGTCATCGTGACAGAGCCCCCTGCCCCGGCTTTGGCCGGGGCAGGGGGCTTTCGTGATGCTGCTTCGTGCTGGTGTACCCGACCGCCCTGAAGGTGTCAGCGGACGTCGAACGAGTGGGTCATGTACCCGTTCGTGGCACTACAGGCGGCAACCCTGGCGTAGGTGGGGGCGGTGGTGGCGTAAGGGACCAGGCACTTGTTGTGGGCCTGGTTCTTCAGCTGGTACCGATTGGGCTTGCTGGAGTTGTCCATGGAGAAGATCTGCTCGTCCCACCGGGAGTCGCACGGACGCTGCTGGAGGGCTTCCAGGTCAGCGCCGTTCACAGCGGTGACGCACATGTCGCTGTTGAGATTGCGCAGCAGGAAGGTGGTGCTGGTGACCGGGTCGATGGCCCACTTCTGGGCCAAGTTATCCGTGTCGGCCTGGTACTGGATCTCCGCGCCGCCGACCGTCGAGTTGCCGCCGACACCGAGGACGAAGCCGGTATTCCAGTTGCGGACCTTGGTGCCGCTCAGCGGCCCGGTCGCGTCGGCTGTACCCACTCCGAGTACGGTCGTACTCAGCGCTACGGCAGCCATGACGCACGCAGATCGGATGCGCATGAGGGACTCCTCCACTTAAAGCGGTCACACTTCGTGTCCGATTGATCACGGAATGTATAGCACTGGTTTGGATGCCCCCCCAGCAACGCACCGCAACGATGAGGGTGACTCGGCTCGCCCGATCAGGCAGCCCTCAGCTGCGGCAGTCACCGCTCCGCTCTGCGTACCGCAGGAAGATCGCACGCGCGTAGTCCGCGGTCTGGAGCATGCCGGGGATGACTGACTCTTCCCGTGCGCGGATGTGGGAGTTCTCGCTTCCGTGTCCGGGATGGTTCTCAGTCTGGTGTCCGGCTTTGGGCGCCAGTGGGCCGGGCCGATTCGGTTGCTTCTATGGGGTGTTGAGCAGTGATGGCCAGGCGCTGGTGCTGGACAAGCACCGAGGATTGGCCGCTCACTGGGTGAGGATTACCTGGTCAGGGAAGTGAGAGCTCCCACTTCGCTCAAGAACGGGGTCCGGTTGTGCTCGTCTGGTTCCTACCTGGGGCGCCCGAGGAGAAAGTGATGGCGCCGCATGACTCGGTCGGTCTCGAGTAGGGCCTCTGGGTGCGGTGTGAGGCCCTTTCGATGGCCGCGTTTTCGGGCGGTGCGTCAGGCTGTGCGGTTGAGTGCATGCGTCAGTACCTCTTCGAGTTGTCTCGCGACGCGGTCCAGGGGTTCTGTGCTGCGCTTGGCACGGCACATGGCCACGGTGCCTTCGACGCCCGCGACGACGAGCGTCGCGACTTGGGCGGCGCGGTCAGGTTCGACGTCGTGCTCCTTGAGTGAGGCGGCGAGCAGGTCCTCCCACTGGTCGAATGCTTCGGCGGCGGCCGCGAGGACGGGTGGGACCTCGTCTGCCGGGGGTTCTTCGATGGCTACGGCGAGGACGGTGCAGCCGGCGCGGAAGTCGGTGCCGACGACGGTCTCGCGCCAGAGGGCGAGCAGGGCGCGCAGCCCCGCGACCGGGCCGGCCTTCAGCTCCCTGCGCAGGTTCCGGGCGATCATCTCCCCCGCGTAGCGGACGGCTTCGGTGGTGAGCTGCTGCTTGCCGCCGGGGAAGTAGTGGTAGGTGGAGCCGAGCGGCGCTTTGGCGTGCTTGGCCGTCTCGCGGATGCTCGTGGCGTTCAGGCCGCGCCGTCGGATCATGTCGGCCGCTCCGGCCACGATCCGTTCGCGTGCCTGCGGGGCGTCCTCGGTCACGGCATGCCCTCCTCGGGGAGACACCCTTTGCTATATCGACTGTCATAGTCTAGCGTGACCTGCAGTTATGACACTCGTTATAGTCGGTGTCGTGAGTGAGTGAGGAAACCGCCGTGCCCTTGATCCGACTGACCGTGTCGTCCGGCTCCCTGACCGAGGAAGGCCGCGCTGAGATCCGGCAGGAACTCGCCGGTGCGGCCCTGCGCTGGGAGGGCTTTCCCGATACGGCCTTCTTCCGCGGCCTGTCGTGGGTCTACCTGACCGAGCTGCCTGAGGGCGTCCAGGGGACCGCCGGCGATGACGCACCCCGGTTCCTCGTGGAGGTGACCGTGCCCCAGGCGACTTCGCCCGTCCCCGACAAGTCCGGCCTGATCCAGGACATCACGCAGGTCGTGCTGAAGGCCGCGGGCCTGGACCGGCACGCTGCCTCTCGGGTGTGGGTGCTGGTGCACGAGCAACCCGAGGGTTCATGGGGCGCCGGAGGGGCCGTCGTCCGCCACGCCGACCTGACCGCGCTCGCGGACGCGCAGCGCGCGGCCTCGTAATCCCCCTCGCGATGCGTCCCAGGGCACAGCCTCAGGGCGCGTATCGAGCCGCGGGCGCTGAGGGCCGCGGTCGAGACGGGGACCGTCTGGGCAGAGCGGCTGCCCAGCGCGCTCTGATGGCTCCGGCACCTCCTGCGGCGCCTGAACGCCGCCGGCGGGACGCGGGTGGAGATCCACCCGCTGAACCAGTCGCAGGTGCCGCGTCCGCTCCAGCGGATGGTGGAGTACCGCACGATGAACGTCCGCCGCTGGGACCG
>NZ_JBIASS010000074.1:0-7777 GCF_042890955.1 Streptomyces sp. NPDC001933
AGGAGGAACCGGCCGGCCTTGTCACGGATGGCCGCTCCAGCCCCACCAATGATCTTGGGGAGGGTGGCGTAGTACTCGGCAGGAGGCAGATGCACAGTGCTCATGGAGCGGGACGCTATCCGTGCCGCTCGCACGACTCGGAGACCATCACTCGCCTGCCACAGAACAGTGACAAATTGGTGTGATTCTCACTCCAGTGACATGGGCTGGTGATCGGCGAGCCAGCCCGTCGCCGTCGCGCTGGGGTCCAGGCGGGGCTGGTCTATTCGTGGAGCCGCCGGCGGCCGGGCGCTCAGGCCCCGTGACCGGTGGCCCGGTCATCGGCAGCGCGACTGCCTTCCGTCCCGTTCGGGGGGGGGCGGAAGGATGCGTCCGGCCGCTTGCAGGCTTGTCAAGGTGTCCCAGCGGCCTCGGCGTGGAGCAGCTCGATCAGCTGGGGGCGGTGCAGCGTCGCGATGGGTTCCAGCAGGTCGGGATGGCGCAGGAGCGCGCTGGCTTCGGTGTCGTGGGTGCCTGGGTCGATGAGGCGGTGCAGGCCGGTGCTGTGGTGGTCGGTGGCGGTGTGGTCCTGGTGTGCTCGGATGGCGAGGGCGCGGTCGGCGAGCAGGCAGGCAGCCCAGCTGACGACGGTCTCGTCCACCCAGGTCCGCCAGGCGGTGTCGTCGCGGTTGGGGTCGCATCCGGTGAGCCAGTCCAGTCGGTCGGCTCCGCCTGGGCCGCACAGGTGGAGCAGCTGTACGTCGAGGCTGGTGGGGTAGCGCAGATGGGCGGCGAGGGTGGTGGCCTGGAGGGCCTGGGCCTCGGCCAGGGCGTGGTTGAGGGCGCCTGCGGGCGGCGGGTAGGCGTCGAGGAGCCATCGGGTGCAGGCGGCTATGACGGGTGTCAGATCGGTGGGCACGGCGATCGGTTTCCTGGGGGGCCGGCGCCCTTCCGTGCGGTCGGGTGCGCGAGCTGGTGCGCGGGGCGGCGCTGCCCCGTTCGTGGCCGATCAGCATAGGTGGCGCCTGCCAGGAAGGCCCATGACCTGGGTCACGCCCTGCCCGTGCGCTCAGCGGGGCCGGGCCGCGCGCCTGGGCGGCCCGGCCCCGGGGAGCTGGGTCAGGATTTGCCGCGGCCGGTGACGAAGTCGCGGGCCCGGTCGACCAGGCCGACACCCGGGGCGAGGAGCTTGCTGGCCATTGGAGTGCTTGGCGCGGAGGGGTGCGGCCGGGTGGGTGCCATGGTTTTGGCCCGGCGGATCTTGTCCCCGAGGTCGTCCAGCTGCTGTGGGGTGCAGGCGCGGCGCAGCATCGGGAAGATGTTGTTCTCCTCGTCCTGGACGTGGGCGGCGACCTCATCCATGAGCTGCTGCAGCATCGTGCTCATCTGCGGGTCGTCGGTGTCTACCTTCTCCAGCTGCTTGAGGATCTTCTCGACCCGGCCGTGGTCGGCGATTTCCTTGTCCGCGATCCGGTCGCCGCCGTCGATGTGCTCGCGGACCGCCGGGTACAGGTACTGCTCCTCGGC
The DNA here is from genome assembly GCF_042890955.1 of Streptomyces sp. NPDC001933. Lineage (NCBI taxonomy): Bacteria > Bacillati > Actinomycetota > Actinomycetes > Kitasatosporales > Streptomycetaceae > Streptomyces > Streptomyces sp. NPDC001933. Next base: position 1,507 of record NZ_JBIASS010000074.1, read on the forward strand.
GACCGAGTGCCGCACGAGCTCGATGGTGACCTCGTCCACCTGGTCCCGCAGCTGCTGGCCGCCCGCGGTCATGGCCTGGATGCGGCCGAACATCTCCTCGACCTCGCGGTGATCGGTCATCAGCTCGTCGATCATGTTCCCGCCTTTCCCCATCGCGCATCCGCCTCTCTCATCCCGGGGCGGGTCTCTCCCGCCCAGCCCATAGGTATCCCCGCCCGAAACACCGCGCCCGCCCAGTCCGCTGCGGCCTCACCCGATCGGCCACCGTGCACGGCCCGGCACCCCGGACTTGTGCGGGCCCGGAAGGGCCGCGCGGCCCCGTTTGTCTGCCCACCTGGCGGGCAGCCGCCTGGGCGGCTGTTTCGCCTGGCGGGGCGCCGGCCCCTGGACGGAGAGCGCTCAGATGACCACCAATCCCGGACCGCCCACTGACGAACGCGACGCCACGGTGACGGCTCTGGACGCCTTCCGGGCCCCCGATCCGGACGGACCGCCGACCACAGGCCAGGGCGTGCGCGTCAACGACACCGACAACTCCCTCACCGTCGGCGACCGCGGCCCACCCTGCTGGAGGACTTCCAGCTGCGCGGAGGCTCACCCGCTTCGACCACAAGCGCACCATCCATGGTTGTTCGAAGATGAATAAGTAAGGAGCTCGAACACCAGTAGGAGGCAGCGATCATGGGCACCGTTCCTGTGCCGCCCGATCCCGACATCACATCCGTCCCGCCGCCTGAACCCCCATCGCCTCCGGGGCCGCCGAAGCGGGTGGAGCCGGTGGAGCCTCCGGACCCGGCGGAGCCGCCTGTCCCGCCGGATCCCCCGGCGCCGCCCGGGTCGCCCACACCACCGCCTGAGCCACCCCGCCCGGATGGCCCGGGTGTTCCCGGTCCCGAACCCGAGCCGGGGCGGCCGCACCCATCGGAGCCGCCCGACTGAACGCAGGCCGATGGACGCGGGTGAGCCGGGCGGGCGATGGCAGCCGCGGCAGCGCGGCGGTGTCTCCCGTCGAACGGCTCATGGCGCGCCTCGCGGCGGTGGGGCGGGGCGTGGCCGGACGGATGCGTCTTGCCGCCGGGGGCGACATTCAGAGTGCCTGCGGCTCGAAGCAATGAGTGATGCGCGGGCACTACTGACAGTCCACAGGGCAGGCCAACCGATCACTTCCACCACTGCGCGACCGGCGCCGGGCGCAGAATGGGGAGTATGAACCCCTACGAGGGGCTGGCCACGGTGGAGCGGAAGGACGGGATCCTCGTTCGCGTGTGGGCCGAGGTCGCCGTCGCCCAGGAGCACAGCCTGGCAGACGCGGACCGGCCCTGGACAGCCCGGCTGACCGCACCCGGCGGCGAAGCACTCTTGCTGAAGGGCGCCGTCACCCTGGTCCTCTCACGGACCCGCTGGCCCACCGAGGTCACCTACATCCACCTGGCGTCCGGACCGCATTCCCCGAGCTGGACCGAGATCAAGGGCACCGGGCCCGCAACCACCCAGCCAGACCCACGGGGATGAGAGGCATGGGCGCAAACCAGTGTGATCCGGTGCTCCCAAGGCATCGGGGCCCGCTCTCCGGCGCGTTGATCGGCTGTCTCGCGGAGCAGTGTCCGCTGCCGGATCCTGTTGCGGCCCAGGAGGCGGACCCCTATGGAGACGATCTTCAGTTGGCTCTGTATGTCTCGTACGAGTTGCACTACCGGGGTTTCGCCGGGGTGGAGGCCGTGTGGGAGTGGGATCCCTCGCTCCTGACCGTGCGTGCCGCCCTGGAGGACCGTTTCCTGACCGCGCTGCGCCATGACGTGCCGACTCGGCTTTCTCTGGACGATGTCCTGGCCGAACTGCTGGTGGAACCCGTGGACGGAGGGGGCGTACCGGAGTTCCTTCGGGAACACGGCACCTTGCGGCATCTGCGCGAGTACGCGGTGCAGCGTTCTCTCTACCATTTGAAGGAGGCGGATCCCCACGCCTGGGTGCTGCCGCGGCTCAGCGGTCGCGCCAAGGCGGGAATGGCCGCTGTCGAGTACGACGAGTTCGGCGGAGGCCGCGCGGAGCGCGTGCACGCCCGGCTCTTCGCGAACCTTATGGCGGATCTGGGGCTGGAGACGGATTACGGCCACTATCTCGACTACGGCTGCGCGGAGATGCTCGCCCTGGTGAACAGCATGTCGCTCTTTGGTCTGCACCGCCGTCTGCGCGGAGCGCTGGTAGGGCACTTTGCCGCTGTGGAGATCACTTCCTCGCCCGCCTCCCGCCGGCTCGCGCTCGCGATGCAGCGGACGGGTGCCGGTCCGGCCGCGGAGTTCTTCTACACCGAGCACGTCGAAGCCGATGCCGTGCACGAACAGGTTGTCCGTCGTGAAGTCATCCGCGGGCTCCTCGACGAAGAGCCCGACCTGGAGCAGGACGTCGTGTTCGGCATCACCGCGACCTCGCACCTGGAAGGCCGTCTCGCCGACCGGCTCCTCTCAGGCTGGGGAGCCTGAGAGGAGAGGCCTCCGGTGCCTCGTCGGCCTCTACCCCAGCCGCTTACCAGGAAGCGGCCCGGGCTGTTCGGAGGAACCCTGGGACTAGGTCCGGTCCTGTTCGACGGAAGTTCTCCTATGGCTGTGGAACTCGCGAGACCCTCGTATCCCTTCCTTATCACGCTGCCGAGCGTTTACCCTCCGCAGGGCGACACCCGGCTGCTGATGACGGCTCTTGAACGGGAGGGCATCTGCCCTGGGGCCGAGGTGCTGGACCTCTGCACGGGGAGCGGCGCCCTGGCGCTGCGAGCCGCGCAGATGGGCGGAAGGGTCACCGCTGTTGATGTCGCGCGCCTGGCCGTGGTGACGGCACGCCTCAACGCCCTCCTGCACCATCGGCGGATCACCGTACGCCGCAGCGACCTGCTCCCCGCCGTCGGTGAGCGTTGCTATGACCTGGTGCTCTGCAACCCGCCGTACGTGCCGGCCCCGGCGACGAGGGTCCCCACGCGGGGCGCCCCGCGTGCCTGGGACGCCGGACCCGACGGGCGGGCGGTGGTGGACCGGGTGTGCGACGACGTCCCCGCAGCGCTGCGGCGGGGCGGCGTTCTCCTCATGGTGCATTCCGGGCTGTGCGATCCCGATGCGACGGTGCGCCGGTTGTCCCGGGGCGGGCTGGAAGCCTCCATCAGCGCACGCGCGCACATACCGCTGGGGCCGGTTCTGCTCTCCAGAATCAAATGGCTGCGTGAGAGAGAACTTTTGAGTGCGGACGACAGATACGAGGAACTGGTGGTCATTCGTGCCGAACAAACCTGCCCCCCGACGGCGTCTCACCGTGACTGAACGCGGCCCTCTGCTGGTGGAGGGGCCGGTGGAAGTGACCTGCGCGGACGGAACCATCGCTGTCTCCGACCGCTTCGTCGTTGCCGTCTGCACGTGCCGACGAAGCCGCACCCCACCATGGTGCGACACCAGTCACCGGCGCCGCGCCGGGCAGCGAACTGCTGCTGCGGCAGATGTGGACGAATGACCGGGGACGGCTGTGGGGCCAGTCGCCGCTCCTGCCCGGCAGTGGCGGCTCACCGGAGCCAACGTTACGAAGAGCGTCTGGCTTGACGCCCTCGGTCGGCGTGAGTGTCTGGCTGGGGTAACCGTCGTCAGGCGCCGGTCAGGGTGAAGAGGGCGCCATCGGGGTCGCGGATGACGAACGCGTGGCCCGGGGCGCCGACGGGTGAGGGAACCGGTGAGGATTCACCTCCGGCCGCCGCGGCGGCCGCCGCGGCCTGCTCGCCGTCCCTCACCCGGAAGTGGACGTTCCACCGGGGCCGGACTCGCGGGTCCGGGCCGGTTTCGTCGCCTCCGCCGCGCAGGGTGGCGACGGTGCGTCCGGCGGCCTGGACGACGATGTGGTCCTGGGCGTAGTCGACCGTGCAGCCTCCCGGCGGCCGGGCCCAGTCGAAGACCTCCGCGTAAAAGATCGCGGCGTCGAACGCATCACGGGTCTGAAGGTCCAGCCGCACCGGGGCCCCGCCTCGCCCAACCGACCAGGTCAGGGCGGGACCTTCCCAGAATCCGAACACGGCGCCGTCCCGGTCCGCGGCGATCCCGGCACGGCCCTCTCCCAGGAGCAGAGGACCGACGGCGAGCGTGGCGCCGCGCTCACTGATCCGGGCCGCCGTCTCGTCCGCGTCCCTGACGGCGAAGTACGGCGTCCAGACAGCCGGATGGCCACCGCCCGGGCAGCATCCGATCCCGGCGACCGCCTCACCCTGCGCCAGAGCCACCGAGAAGTCGCTGCCGAGCGTGCTGGGCCTGTACCTCCAGCCCATGACGTCGGAGTAGAAGGACCGCGCCGCACGCAGGTCCCGAGCCATCAGACTCACCCAGCACGGCGCACCCGCCACCGCGCCTGGCTCCCGTGCAACGGGGTGCCGGCGCGGCGGCCGGGATCGTGGTCCAGGAGCAGCGTGCTGGCCCTGGCCTGCGGTGGTCGGGTCTGTGGTCGGCCTACTCCGGCCCGTGGTCGGGGCTGTGGTCGGGCTCGTGGTCGGGGCGAGCCCGGCCGCCTAGGGCCTGTTGCGAAAGTAGATCTTGTACGTAGATCGTCACAGCTGTCACACCTTGCTGACGCAGAGCCGCAGCGCCCGCGAAGTGGCCAGCGCCGCTGGCGTTGGGCTGCAACATGCGTATGCGGTTACGTGGGTCTACCGATGATTCCGCCGCTCTGCATCCGATAGGTTCGGAGGATGGTCAGCTCCTCTTACCCGCTTCTCTGGCAGCCCGCGGCTTTCCCGCTTGCGGCACAGCAGGTCAAGGACGCGTACGCCCGCGTCAGGGCATCGCTCATAGATGACGCACTGTTCATCCAGGACGCAGCCCAGTACGGCGTCACGGTCGACGAGCTCGACCGGAGAATGCAGCAGCCGCCCGCCCAGCTGGACAGCGGATCGTCGTGGGACTGGCTCGACGGTCCGGAGCACTACCGACGCGCTGTGCTGCGGGTCCTGGTAGAGGCGTATCGATCAGCCGACCGGCACGAACTCGCGGGACCCGTCGAAGTGCCCGGGAATGCGGTCCATGTAGTCGCAGCCGACGTTCACGTCGATGGGGACCTCGTGCTGGAGGAACAGGCGGTGCTGTTTGTCCTGGGCAAGCTCTCGGTGAGTGGGGCGCTGGTAGGCAGGCCGGGCTACTCCGTGGCCGCCGCGAGGGAAATCGAGTGTGCCGACGGTGCCACCGGAGGCGAGGTATTGGCGCTGGGCGGCATCCGGTGTCCGGGCACCTTCTACTTCGGTCACAATGATTACTCCGCACGTGCAGCGTGGTACGACGGCGGCATCCTCGTCGACTTCGAGCGCTACAACGCATTCGGCCGTGTCGCCGTCCGGACGCGGGTCACCGACTGGGATTTCCCAGCTGCGGCCCGCGTCCTGGGGCTCCCCAACGATGAGGGCGACTTGCTGGGCGCGTACACGGAGAAGCTGCTGAACGAGCAAGGCAGGGCATGACTGCAGGGCGCACAGACCGCCAGCCATCCAAAGCGTGATGGCCTGGGGCTGGGCATGAGAAGGTCCTCGGTGTCCAACGATGGCGTGTTCACAGCCACTCGCTAGGGACTGCGACCAGTACGGTCGCCTCGTGGCGGCCGGCCGCCACGTTTTGACGCGGTCGACTACCGCGAGCGCCACGCGGTCGAGTGCGGGATCAACCGACTCAAGCGTCATCGGGCCGTGGCCACCCGCTACGACAAGCTCGCGGTCCGCTATGAGGCCACTGTCCTCGTAGCGGCCATCAACGAGTGGCTGTGATCAGCATGCGTCCCTAGAGCTCGTAGTCCTGGGCCAGCTCGTCCCAGCGAATGCTTCGAAGAGCGAGATCAGCATTCTCGCCCGACGGGACATCCGGGGTGGCCTGGAACCAGGCCACGATGAGAGCGGAGCGGTGCAGCACTGCGTCGAGTTCAGGATCGACCGCTGCAGAGCCGAAAACACCGATGCAAGCCACGGAAGGCAGCACCTCAACGGGGCCGAAGGCGCCGGCGGTCTGGTCGGGGTACTCGCGGGAGGGCGGAACGAGATGAACCGGCGCGAAGGAGAACGCATGCTCGGCCTGTCGCAGCAGGCCGCTGACCTTCATGTCGTTGATGCGCTGGCACGGATAGCCCTCCAGCATCCCTCCATAGGTCGTAGACATCCGCAGCTCGGTGAGCTCGATCGGGACTGCTGCAGGGTTGGGTGACAGCGGGGTTTATGCAGCCAGGGCTGCGGCTGGGGTCATGATGGTCTCGTACTCGACGGGGGTCAATCGGG
>NZ_JBIASS010000075.1:0-7688 GCF_042890955.1 Streptomyces sp. NPDC001933
GACTTCAATACCGCCCCGACACCCTCGACGGCTTCATAGCCGGCACCGCCCTGACCCTCGACACCCCAACGTCACCCTGACAAGCCGAAGTCAGTAAAGCCAAGCTCAGAGGGGCAGCAGTTCACTGACCGCGCGGTGCCGGTACGCCTGCCCGCATGCTGATCACCTCGTCGACCAGCCCGAGCACGCGCCGGTGCAACACTTACCACCCATCGCCTGGTCGAGGCTGTGCCCTCTCCTGGATCCGGGCGAACAGCGGGACGATGTCAGAGTTCCGCTGAAGGGATGGTCATGTGCGGGGCGGTTGCCGACCACGGCGCGGGCCCGTCCGGGGGGTGCTCGGACGGGCCCGCGCCGTGGTGGTCAGGCCGGGACTGTGGCAATTTCCGGTTCGGCCTGGGTTGTGTTGCATCCGCCGAGGAACCGTCGTCGTCCGGCAGCTGCTGCTGATCTGACCCCAGCGCCCCGGCCCCCGACGGACACTGTTGGCGAATTCAGATGTTGAGTCCGGTGCGAGCTGAAGCTCGCACCGGACTTCCCTGTCCAGACCAGTGCTGAGGTGCGAGGATGCGTAAGTGGTGACGGAAGCAGAGTGGGAGCGAGTCCAAGGTGGGCTGCGCTTCGGTCAGGTCTTCACGGGCACTGTCGTCCGAGTGCCCAGGCCCGGGGCGATCGGTGTCTTCGTGGACATTGGTCTCAGTGTCGGAGGGTTCGTCGACGTCGGGCTTCTGCCTCGTCAGCGAAGCGAGGGCTGGCCTGCCGAGGGAACAGTGACCGACTTCGAGGTCTGGTGGGTGCACAGCGATCACCAGCAGATACGGCTGAAGCCCTCTGACCCGCACTACCTGTGCGAGGACTTCGCCGACTTCGTTGCCCGATTCAGGCCCAATTGGCCATCCGACATCGGCAAAGCCGTAAGGGGGCCGCGGCCATCAATTCCGTAGGCGTTGCTCTGTTCTCGCTCTGCTGAAGAGCCGCAAAGTGTGAGCCGCGCGTGCGGGCATGGGATGTTACGGAGAGCCAGGCGTCGATGCGGGCGAGGTTGATCGCTGCTCCGGTGAGCTGGTGCTGAAGGCTGGTCTTGGTCAGGCCGCGATAGCGGGATCTGCGCATACCGCGGCGTGGCACGCCTTGAGCGATGGTGCCCTCGACGCAGGCACGGATCTTGTACTGCTCTCTTCACTCGTCGGTTTGCTGGAGGATGCGAGTCTGTTGGAGGGCGTCGTACTCTTCGCGGGGCCGGAGCGTCATCTGTCGACGCTGCATCGTTGGTGTGCTGAGGCAGTCGCGCCGTTGTGGGGAGCAATGCTCAGCACTTGTGGATTGGTTCCGGAAGCGCATGCAGGAGGCGTACCTTCCCGAATGATCCTTAAGGTCTCCGAGTAGGCCCGCGTTGCAGCGCGGGTCGGGAAGGTACGCCCGTGCTCAGCGTAGTCACCGCCGACGGCTCCACGCAGTCAGGCTCCCTGATCGACGAGATCGTGCGGGAAGGCGCCCGCCGGATGCTGGCCGCCGCCCTGGAAGCGGAAGTCAACCAGTACATAGCCGAGTTGTCGGCTGATACCGGCAGTACGGCCGACGTCTCGTGGTCCGCAACGGCCACCACAAGGCAAGGGGTGGCTTCGTTGATCTCTAGGGATTCTGGCACGACTTCCGTGAAGCGGTCACGATCAGTGATCAGTGGGTGTTTCGAGTGCGTGGAGGATCTCTTGCACTTCCTGGCGCCACTGGTCGGCGTCGGTGCTGTCCACCCAGCCGGTTGCCAATTCTGATCCGTCCTGGAGAACCCGGTCCAGTGCGAGTCTCGCCAACGCACGAAGCGAGGCTGGCCTTCGCGCGGGCAGCGGCTCGAGGGCCTGGGCCGCTCGCGCGGCGGGTTCACCACCAAGCTCCACCTGAGCACGGACGGACGCTGCCGCCCGCTGTCCTTGATCGTTACTCCAGGCCAGCGGGCCGACTGTACCCAGTTCAAGCCCGTGCTGGAAAAGATCCGCGTCCCCCGACCGGGGCCGGGCAGACCCCGCAAGAAGCCGGACAGCCTTGCCGCGGACAAGGCATACAGCAACGGCCCAGTACGCGACTACCTGCGACAACGCGGCATCCGACACGCCATCCCGGAGAAGACTGACAGCCAGGCCGCCCGCCTGCGGAAAGGCTCACGCGGCGGTCGGCCACCAGGCTTCGACGAAGAGCGAAACAAGAAGCGCAACACCGTCGAACGAGCTATCAACAAGCTCAAGCACGCCAGAGCCGTCGCACCCGATACGACAAGCGCGGCTACGTCTACCTCGGAACCGCAACCGCCGCGGCCCTCATCATCTGGCTCCGCACATGATCGACCCGGCAGCGGCTACTCGGCGGAGTGCGGGCCCGTCTTGCCCGTGAACGGGAAGAGTGGATAGCCCTCCACACACTGGCCCCCGGGTGGGTGGTACGGCCAACCCATCCCAAACCGGTACAGCAAAGTCAGTGCGATGACAACCGCGAGCGGTGCGAGCCACATGGCTGCCCGCCCACCTCGAAGGGGCCACCTCCGCAGTGCGAGTTGGAGCAGAATCAGCAGCAGAGTCATGCAGAGCCACACGACAGGCAGCATCATCTGCAGCCCTATGTTGTCGCTGGCGTCGTTCCCGAGTGGGCAACTCGCCCACGACCGGATGGTCCACACTGTGCCGCCATACACACCGAAGGCGGAGAGGGCGGGAGCCAGCAAGTACCAGCCGCACCCCGGCGCAGAAGCGGCCGCCCCGCCTTCCGTCCTCGAGACGTGCATCCCTGTGCCTCCCCCCTGAAGACCGCGCCGCAGAGTGACCGAGCAAGCGGACTGACCGACATCCCCCGAGGCGACCGAGCTACTTCACTCACACTGACCAAAGTAGGATCAATTCGGTTCCCACTTGAGCCGCCTCACCGTGATCGGCCGGACAGTTCCTAAACGCAATACCGGTCACTTTGTTGGTGGTGGGTCGTTGGGTGTGGTGTGCCAAGGCCTGGGCAGGTGAAGTCGTCGGGTGAGCGGTTGTCGGGCCGGATCGCTCTGGGTGTGCTGACGCGGGTGTTCCGCCCGAGTTGGTGGATGAGGTGGTTGTTGGGTGTGGGCGTCTGGAACAGCGGTCGCGGCTGTTGCCGGCCCGGGTGGTGGTCTATTTCGTGCTCGCGATGTGTCTGTTCTCCGGGCAGGGCTATGAGGAGGTGGCCCGGCTGCTGACGCAGGGGCTGGAGCGGGTGCGGCGGTGGGAGAAACCGTGGCGGGTGCCCACTACAGCGGCGATTGGCCGGGCCCGCCGACGGTTGGGGCCGGAGCCGTTGAAGGTGCTGTTCGCGCGGGTGTGCCGGCCGGTGGCCGCCCCGGACACTGCTGGTGCCTGGTATCGGCAGTGGCGTCTGGTTGTGGTGGACGGCACGGTCTTCGATGTGCCGGACACCGGGGCGAACAGCGATTTCTTCGGCCGGCCCGGCTCGGGCCGCGGACAGCAGCGCAGTGCCTACCCGCAGGTGAGAGTTGCTGCACTGGTGGAGTGCGGGACACACGCGGTGTTCGCCGCGGCGACCGGCCCGCTGTCGGTTCATGAACAGCAGTTGATTCCCGGGCTGCTGGGCCGGCTCGAGCCGGGAATACTGCTGATGGCCGACCGCGGCATCACCGGCTTCGAGCTGTGGCGGGCCGCCTCGGACACGGGCGCGGACCTGTTGTGGCGCGTCCGCAAGAACATCGTGCTCCCGGTCCTCGAAGCCTTCGACGACGGCTCCTACCTGTCCGAGATCGTTGCGGCAGGCGACCGCAAGCACCGGGACCCGGTCCGGGTCCGCGTCATCGAGTACGCCCTCGGCCGTGAGGACGACGACACGGTCCATCGGCTGATCACGACCATCCGCAGCCCGCAGGAGGCTTCTGCGGTCGACCTGGCGGGTCTCTACCACCAGCGCTGGGAGATCGAGAACACCCTGGCCGAGATCAAGACCCATCAGGGCGGACACCGCCTCGTCCTCCGCTCGCAGTATCCCGATGGCGTCGAGCAGGAAATCTACGGCTTCCTTCTTGTCCACCACGCACTCCGGGACGTCATGCACCACACCGCTCACCAAGCCGGCCTCGACCCCGACAGGCTGTCCTTCACCCGCACCCTTCGTATCGCTCGCCGCCACGTCACCGACCAGGCGGCACTTTCCCCCCTCACGACTCAGTCGAGCCCTGACTCACACCGTCCGTGAGCTGCTGGAACGACTCCTGCCACCCCGCAGGCAACGTTCCAACCCCCGTGTCATCAAAAGCAAGATGGCCAACTGGCGCCTCAAACACACCCACCACCGCAACTCACCCCGCCCACCCACAGCAGCAATCACACTGGTCCCACCCACCAAACGCCAGAAAAACAGTAAATCACCGGATATTGTTCCTAAACGGTCTCGGGCCTCTGCCTGAGCAGATCGCCGTCCACCTCGATGCCGGCTACGACAGCGACAACACCCGCACCCTGCTGGCCGGGCGCGGCCTGCACGGCCGCATCGCTCACAAGGGCGAGAAAGCCCCTGTCCAGGCGAGTCGGCGGTGGCATGTGGAGCGGACACATGCCTGGCAGAACGCCTTCCATCGCCTGGCCCGCTGCTTTGAGCACCGCGCCGTGGTCGCCGATGCGTTCTTGGACCTCATCGACACCATCATCACCGTCCGCAGTCTGATCCGCCGGGCATGGACCACCCACCGCTGGCACACCCGACCCCACCACCGCCCTTGAACCGCCGACGTTGGCACGCCCCTCGGGTGTCGGCCACGTGGCAGCCCCCAGGGGCGTACCGTGCGGGACGTGGTCAGCAGGAGGTCAGCACTGCAACGTTGCAGCATGGCAGGAGTGGTCGCCGGAAGACGTGGTGGCATGCTGGACGATGCTGGACGCGACCGGGACCTGGTGGCGAACAGGCCAGGCCCCATCCGGTTCGGCGGTGAAGGCTCAGGCTCAGTTGTCGCGTGTTTCAGCAGTGCGGAGCGGTAGACCTGCGTTGACTCGCCGCTTCAGCTCGCGGAAGTCATCGAAACCGTCCACGTACGTGATCGCGTTGTCGTTCTCGTCATGGTCGTCGAACACGCGCAGTAGATCGCGGTCGAAATGTTCCAGCATGCGGGGGTCATCTATGTCGATCGCGGCCGGTGGGGTCGCGATCTCAAGGCGCGGCTCACCGATCACCGCGTTGGCGATGAGCGCGCCACCGATGGTGAAGTGATGTTCTTCGCCATAGAAGAGCTGGGCGTGAACGTCGCCGCCGATGTAGGCGGAGCAGTCGTTGTAATCACCGATGAGCCGATCGGTGCTCAGGTCGCCGTAGACCTCGAGCCAGCCGGCGGTCACCACGTCGCGTGCCCGCATGTTGCCGGTCACCAGCAAAAAGGACTCGGGATCGTCGCTATCGCCGTAGGCGCCGTCGACGACCAGATTGCCGAGCACGACCAAGAGGTAGACGCTCTCGTCTGTCAGGTCGAGGCCGCCGGGTATGTGCAGGTCGCCATCGACAAGCCAGACATCGCCGGTGTAGCCCTCGATCTCGTCGAGCGCCGCGGTCACATGCTTGATCTTGTAGTCCTCGTGGAACCGGCCGATTGCCGTGATGACCTCGGTTTGGGAGACCTGATTCTTCTTGTAGCTACGCACGTTGGCAATCATGGCCAGGACACTACCTTCGTGTAATTGGTGTCGAGTTCTGTCGAAGTGCATCTGTCAGATGGCGAGCTGCTGAGTTGGCCTCTTCGAAGCCGCACCGGCATGGTAAATGCCCTCACTGACACGACTGCTCTGGCCCGACACTCCGCGGCGAAATGCCGTAGCACAATCGGTACTTCTACCGACACCACCGATCTGGAGGCATCACCGGACCTGTAGTCACAGTCCGTAGCAGCCGCCCCGCCTCACCATGACCTGGCCAAAACGCCCAACCGCCCCTATCCGTGCGGGTTGTAAGTGCCTGCTATCCGCCTCGCTCGCGTTCGGCCGTCACCGCGACGGCTGCCGACTACCCCGTCACGAAGAAGTGGGGGGGGCGGGCACGGACGCCTGCCCCAAGGGGGCGGTGTGCCTTTACCAGGACAGCAACTACAACAACGACTCGCACGAGGGCAGAGGCGACTGGATCCGGGTGGTTACCGGTACCACCACACGTATCCGGGATGGCGGGAACGACGAGGCCAGCTCCGTCTACGCGAACCTCAACGCGCGCAGCACGCCGACCCGCCCAAGCCAGGTTTCATGACAGGGCCCGTCTGCACCCGCGGACGGGCCCTCGCGTTAGCCAGCGGTTGCAACCAGCCCAAGACACTCAGCAAGCATGTGGGCCGAGCGACAGATTCCACCTGCCGTACGATGCATTCTCCGGCCCCTTTCGCGTCTGTACCTCAGCTGCCTACCAGCGCATCCCGAGCTGGTCGAGGTCTGCCCGGCGTTGTTCGGGGAGTTTGGCGGCGCGTTTGCGGACGTTGTCGAGCCACGTGCCGAGCTTGACCACCACGCCCCCGTCAGCGCCGCCCTGACGGCCTGAAAGCGCGTCCTCCGTCTCCAGGTGCTCAATGTGCTTGCAGGGGACTCGCAGGTGTCCCTCACGGGCGTGGAACTGGCGTGCCGCTGCGAGGTTGAGGGCCCACATGGTGTCCTGCGTCCGTTTCACCGGCCGCTCCTCTTCCTCGGCTGGTGTGACCTTGAGGGTGTTTTCCAGGATCCACTGCTGTACTGGCAGGAGCTGCTCCCACCTGAACCGCTGCGCGTTCACCCAGCGTCCGAGGTTTTCGCCCTGGACGACGACGTCGCCGTCGACCGTGGGTAGGGTGCCGCCGGCCTGGACGTGGTTCTGGACCAGTCGGTAGCGGCGCTGCCACCCGGTGTCCCAGGCAGGGCACCACCCCGGATCGACCGCGTCCAGCTCATCCTGCCGCGCCTCGGTCATCGCACCGGCCGCCGACCGCACGGGGAGGTCGGCCGCGCGCAGCTCCTCGTTTTCCCGCGCCCTACGAGCCGCCGCGCGGGCGTTCTTCGCCCACGCCCCGATCGAATGTCCCTCCCACACCGCTGTCGTCGGGGGAGGAAGTGGCCGTGTGCGGCGGCGTATTCCTTGGCGACGGCGATTCCGTCCGCCCAGGCCGCGTCCTGCTCCGACCACACCATCCCGAGCTTTTCCAGCTCGGTCACCCGCCCGGCCTCCAGCGTCCCGGCCGTGTAGGCGCGGCGCTGCTCGGCGATTCACTGCCCGAGCGGATACCCGCCGACCCCGCCCCAGTCCTCCGGCGTGACGACCGTGTAGGGCACCCGCAGCACGGTGTTCCCGGTTTTCCGCAGCCGCCGACCGGCCGCCTCGATCCCACGCCGCCAGTACGCCCCTTCCGGATCGATCACCCGCAGCCGCACGAACCGCGCCACCGCCGCGGGACGGGCAGGTCTGACTCAGGCCTCTGCACGGGTGGGGGACGTCTGCGGGCTGCCGCTGCTGTGCTGGCCCATCTCCGACGTTCAAATGCCGGTGCGGGTGGTGGGACCAGTGAGCGCGGCGACGTCCGGCTGGCCGCGGGCTGGTACGGTCACGGCGCATCGTCCCCGAACACAAGGAATCGACTCCTACTGACTTCGGCGTATTAGGGTCTGTCCGGTCTATCGAGAGCGAGGCCCGTCCCGGCGAGGAATCCGCCGAGGATGCCGTGCCGGTACTGCAGC
>NZ_JBIASS010000076.1:0-7477 GCF_042890955.1 Streptomyces sp. NPDC001933
CTCGTGGGTTTCGCCTGGCTTGAGCCCGCCTCCAGGGGTGAACCACCGAACGGAACCGTCCTCCTTGTTCAGGGCAGAGAACAGCAGTAGCCGACCGGCGTCGTCCAGCAACACCACGCGCGCGCTCGGGCGCGGCACCATGCTCCCCTCCGGTTTCATCACCTCGTCAGATTAGAACCGCGGTCCCTGGGTGGCCAACGGGTTTGGTCACCGGGCTGAGCCCAGCCGATGTCGCGTACTTCCAGGCCGTCCGCGTAGGCCACGTACGAGATCCAGCACCATGTTCCGAAGGCGTGGGCGATCTCCTCGCCTCCGGGGGCCGGCCACCGGTCCGGATGCCCGGCGACATCGACGAGCAGAGCCTGTACTGCCGTCCGCGCCTCGGCGGACGGCAGCTCGTCCATAACCTCGGCAGCGAGAAGTTGAGCCAGAGCCCACTGTCGCGTACAGAACCATGGCCGTCTTCGGGAGGAGCCGGACTGCATCTACATCGGATTGACCGTGGGGCGGTCTACGCGTCGGGGAGGCCGCGGAGCATGACGGCGTACAGCGGGGAGTCGGGAAAGGGCCGGCGTTCGCCGATCTTGCGGTAGCCCCATGTTTCGTAGAGGGCCTGGACGCGTGGGTGTGTGGTGTCGACGAGGAGGGTGACCAGTTGCTCGGGCCGGGAGTCCAGGAGGGTGTCGTGAAGCCGCTGGGCGAGGCCGGTGCCACGCCACTTCGGGCGGACCATCAGCTCGGACAGGGCGAAGGTGGTGCCCGGGGTGGGGGCGGGGGAGAGGTGCCCGCGCCAGGTTTCGCGGCCGAGGGCGGCGGTGGCGCCGTAGGCGAAGCCCGCGGGCTGGCCGGCATCGAAGGCGATGACGCAGTCGAAGGAGGGCCTGGCGCCCCAGTGGTCGACGAACCAGGCGAACTTCTCCGTCTGGTGGAAGGGGTCGTCCATCTCGGTGGCGTAGGCGTCGGCGTGGACGTCGAGGAGTATCTGCCGGATCGCGGGCAGATCCGCGTGGCCGTAGCGGCTGATGGCACTCATGTGCGGCTCCAGTTGGTGCGGTAGCGGTCGGCCCACTCCCGGGTGACAGACGCGTTCGGGGCGGTGGTGATGAGGTCGCGGTGGAAGTCGCCGAGCAGGGTTCGCAGCCGTCCGGGCAGGGCGGCGCCGCCCAGGAGCGGGAAGATGCCGGCGGTGGTGGCGGCTGCCTGGTCGAGGTCGCCCTGGTGGAGCTGGGCGAGCGCGAGCCGGGCGGTGGCGAACGCCCTGTTGCGGGCGAACACGCCGGGCAGGGCCGCGAGCGCGTGGTGGGAGGCGGCCTCGGCGGCGGGGGAGTTGCCGAGGCGGTCGTGGACGATCGAGGTGATGGCGTGGAGCTCGGCCCGGCCGTAGAACGCGATCCAGGTCGGCCGCGGGCGGGCCGGGTCGGCCTTGGCGAGCGCCTTCTCGGCGTGTTCGAGGGAGCGCAGGGCGGGCCGGTGGTCGCCGAGGTGGGCGTGGGCGATGGCGCTCCGTGCGTGCGCGAGGCTGGCGAACAGCGGGTCGCGGCGGGCGACGGCCGTGGCCCGGGCGGCCTGGCCGGCCGCGAGGGACTCGGTGTGAGCGCCGCGCTGGTGGGCCAGGATCGCCACCGAGTTCCACACGCGCATCGTCGCGACCGGATCCTGCGCCAGCCCGGCCAGGTGCAGGGCCCGCTCGTGCAGAGGCTGGGCGCGGGCGCTCTCGCGGGCGTCCACGCACGACCAGGCCGCGGTCGCGGTGTAGTCGGCCGCGAGGGAGAACAGCCGCTGCCGGGTGCGCTGGGTGGCCGGCTTCTCCTGGAGCGCGACGGCCTCCTGAGCGCCGGCGAGCGCGGCCCGCTCCAGGGTGTCGTGGCCGCCCCGGGAGTCGTCCAGCACCATGAGAGTGTCGAGCTGCTGCCGCAGCCGCAGCACGTCACCGCTGCCAACCCCTGCCGCCGGCGGGCCGAGCACCGCGGCGCCCGCCGAACCGGTCGTCAGCGCGAGGAAGGAACGGCGGTGCACGGGATCCGCCACGGGCGCGGGCTTCCTGCGACGGTCGGGCGGAGCGAACCCCAAGGCCGCCACCGTCAGTCCGCTGACCTGCTCCAGCGCGATCCGGTACTTCTCCTGCGGCCAGGACGTCTCACCGGAACGCCACTTGTGCACCGTGATCTGCGACAGCTCCCGCCCCGGCCCGGTCCTCCGCGTCAGCCGCCGTACGACGGCCTCCAGTTCCTTCGCGAGCGTCGGCGCCGACCACCCCTCGCGCTCCATCCAGGCGACGAACGCCTCGTTCCGTGCACGTGCCATCCCGTCACGGTAGAGCCCAGCCCCACCCTGCTGAAGGTCAACGAACAGTCAAGTCGCTAGGCAAGCGGCAAGCGGAAACCGCAACTTCGCTATGCACCCCACCCCGGCCCGCGCAGTTGTCTGGAAACAAGACGCCGACAACCCGCCCCTGGGAGACAGACCCATGCCCGACACCCACCACACCCAGCTCTCGCTCGACCACGGCTACGCCCGCTTCCTCGACGTCCAGGCCCCGGCCGCCGACACCGGCGACCACGACCAGGGCGACGACGTGGCGGGCGCACGATGAGCGATACCCACGTCGTGCTCTACGACCCGCGCGGCCTGATCGAGGCCGAACACCCCCTGGACCGCGCCCCGCACGAGGCACTCGTCACCGCCGTCCTCGCGTGGAAGGACCCGGATCTCGCCCCCCGCGACTACGAGCAGATTGCCTTACAGCTCACCGGGCACGCCCGCGCGGTGGCCGCCGACGTCCAGCGCCACGCTGCCGCCCTGCCCAAGAACGACGGCCGCGGCGCCCTCGCCGAAGTCGTCCTCCGCGAAGCCGACGGGCGCCTGTCCGCCCCGCTGCAAGGCACCGTCCGCTGCGTCCAGAACCGCGCCCGCCTCGTACGGGCCCTCTACACCCGGCTGGACCGCCTCACCGAACCCGCCCCGGCCACCGCGTAGTTCCCGGGATAGCGCCCCAAGATCCCAGGGCCTACACGCACACCAGTGCGATCCCGCAGCTCAGAACCCCCTGGCATCGCACCCCAGTGCGTGTAGGGCCTGGGCGCGGTGCCGCTGGCCCCAGACAGCAGTGCAGGACACCGAGCCTTTTCCCACCTCAGGCTGAGGCGTGGTGAAGGACAAGGACGCTCTTCACCAGAACTCCAGGTGTTCGTGGCCGCCCGTAGGGCAATGGACGGACGGCTGCCTAGCGGCCGCTGTCACATTCGGCGGGGCGTCCATACCGGCGGACGAGCTCGACCAGCAAGCCTCAGCGCCCCTCGGGAGCCACGTCGGCGCGGAAGACGGGCAGGCCCTCGCGCAGCCGCGCGAAGAGCAGGCCGGCGTCGAACATCTCCTCGTCCTCGTCCTCGTCGGCGGCGAAGACCTCGTCCACCAGGAACGCGCGCAGCTGTTCCTGCACGCCGTCCCCGTATCCCCCTTGGTAGTCGAACAGGTCGAAGTAGAGGTCCGCCTTCACGGTCGCGATCGTCTCGTGGTCGTCCTCGATGACCAGGCGGGCGCGGATGGTGCCAGCGTGAAGCGTGTTGTCGTTGTAGTCGCCGTAGACGACGTCGGCCTCGATGTCGCCCATGACCAGCATCTCGCCGCTGGTGAGGACCCCCCGGGCCTTCACCGCGCCGCCGATCGCCACCACCGAGTCGGGGCCGCAGTCGGCGAGCACGCCGTCGACCGTCACCGATCCGGTGACCACGAAGGGCGCGCCCACGCCCAGGTCGCCCTTGACCACCAGGTCGCCGTGGTGGAAGAACGGGGTGTCCACTTGCTGGTCGCCGATCAGGGTGCGGGTCGTTCGGGTGTCGCCGAGTGTCTTGGCGCACATCTCCGGGACGTACCCGAGCAGGTCGGGGTCGAGGGTGACACGCAGCTGGGCGACGAACTCCTGGTAGCTGTCGAGGTCCCTCTCCACGAGACCGGCGAGCCAGCCGCTGTCGCTGTTGTCGGATTTGAGCGCGGCGGCCCGTTTGGCCCGCATCACCTCGACGGTCCGCCGGATCGCGGCCATGTCGATGGGCAGCGGGGTGTCGCCGTTCTTGTTGTGTGCCATGACGTTCGCCTTGTCTGCGGTCAGGGAACGGGCCGGTGTGGCCCGTCCGTCGGGGGCACCCGCATCAGCGGGGGTGCGAGCGGCGAAGACGAGAGCCGCAGGCTACCGGCCCACCGAGAGCCGAGGCCGTCCGGGGGTTCGCGGCGGCGGCATGCAGGTGGCCGGGAGCGCTCTCGGCGGCTCCAGAAAGAGCCTCACACACGCCGTCCCGCGCGGGCATCCGTAGAAACCCTCAACGCGGTACGCAAGCCTGGCCGTTCAGGTCCACCGGCAACTAGCGTCAACGGCGTGACCGGAACGCCAGAGGTGAATGACCATCACGTTAATCACCGCATCCGTCCGGCAAAGGAGGCCAGCAGCGATGGCCTCCGGCAGAACTAGTTAACGTTTCCCTACTCGAAATGCAGGAGAAATTGATGCTCAAGCGAACCATGGTGCCCCTCGCGACAGCCGTCCTCGGGTTGTCCGCTCTGGCTGCTGCCCCCGCTCAAGCAGCCCCCGTGGCCCAGGCCGATCCGCCCACCGGCTGCGTCACCTGGATCGAGTGGCTCCATGAGGGCCCCAACGTCCACTGGTACGGAGGGGGCAAGGTGCAGTGCGACACCGGCACCTACCAGGCCAAGGTGGTCTGCCTCGATGTGCAGTCGGGCGTGGGGGGCGTCGTGTACAGCAACTACACCGTCGAGGCACCCGAGGTGGCTGCGGTCGCCTGCAACCCCGGCAGCGTCGCGCAGAGCGTCCACGTCGTACCTGCGTAGCGGCATCCCGGACCTGCCGCTGCCGAAGGGCGGAGCGTCCACGCGAGCCGGCCCTCTGCCTGTGGTATTCGCAAGCTGTGCCGCCAATCACGCGGCGGCGGGGCCGCGGGTTGGGTTCCGGAACCCCGCCGAGCACCCTCTGGGGCCGGGAGAGAGGGGGGCCGGGGAATGAAATCAGGGACGGAACGAAGGCTTGGGCGCGGTGGTCGGGCAATTCGAGACCGACAGTGTGCGGCACGGCAAGACCGCTCTGGCCGCAGAGGGGGTCAGGCCGTGCCGCACCCGGCCGGGCCGGCGCGTCCCGCCGGGCCCGTTCGTCCTCGTCCTTGATGAGCCCGGCCGCGCGGGCGGCCGTCTTGATGATGGTCCGCACGGTCCGGGCTGATCAGCGTGCTCTCCTTCGGGCCGAGTGAGATCGACGGCACCGAGCGCCCGTGAAGGGCATCTTCGGGTGCCCCGCAAGCATGCTGAGCCCCTGGGGGAGGCGAAGGATGGTCTGGGAGGCCGTCAGAACGGTGCTGACGGGCCGGTGGTGGTGAAGCTCGGCACATGGCTCGACAACGTCCAAACGGGCCGCGAAACTGTCCGAACAGCGCCGTGCGGACCTTGATGAACTCGGCATGCGCTGGTAGACAGCTGAGACGCAGAACGTTGAGAGGGCCCGGATCCCCATCGGATCCGGGCCCTCTCATCTCTCGTGCGCCGCGCCGCGGCGAACGCGGCCTGAACAACCGGGCGGAGAACTCCCACCAGCCCACGCGGCAGCATGAACGCGCGATGAAGGGATTCCGTTCCGTAGGCGGGGCCCAGCGGTTCCTGTCTGCGTTCAGCGGCATCTCGCCCCACTTCCGCCCTCACCGCCATCTGATGACAGCCTCCGACCACCGAGCCGAGATGACCGTCCGCTTCGCGATCTGGGACCAGATCACCCAAGCTGCCAGTCGGCCCACCACGGCCTGACCACAGGCCCGGACCGCAAGCCCCACCATGCCCCAACGCGCCGTCAGGCACCGACATACTCAACAACTTGACAGCGCCCCCGGGAGTCGAGATCGGTGAAGGCGTCGGCGAAGGGCTGGAACGGGCTGTGCCACTCGTACTCGGTGGCCCGGCCGCGCAGTACGGCCGCCGCGCGACGCCGGGCGAGCGCGCTGAACTCCGCCAGCAGCCGGCTCTTGCCGATGCCCGCCTCACAGACGTGGGCGCCGACCGTCAGGCCACCGGCCCCCATGTGCTTCAGAGCCGCGTCGAGTCGGCCGAGTTCCGCGGACCGGCTGACGAACGGAACCCTCTCCACGCGCCCCACCGGTCCCGCGTACGACTCAGCCACCACGATCTCCCTCCGAACCAACGTCGGCATGGCAGCGGTTCTACAGCGCGGCTGTGACAGTGCCGTTCCCGTCACTGGCTCCGGTTCGGCCCTGCCTGGGCGCATTCTGATCGACAGGGGCGTAAAGCATTACACTGCTGACCGGTCGTGGTCCTCGGAGGTTCAGTAGAAGTACGGAAATGCCGCACGTGGGAGAGAAGCCGCCGACTACCCCGGCATAGCGTGCCAGGCATGAGCACAGTGTTGATGTACGCCCGGTTCGCTCCGGAGCAGTTGGCCCGGTACGCCAGCGACTGGTACGCGGTGGTCGAGTGGTACGGGGAGTGGGACGAAAGCGACGTCCCGATCGTGTCCGTACCGCAGAAGTCGATCGCCCTGTTCGAGTTCGTGCTGGCGGACGCGGGCACACCGGTCACGTTGTACACGCTGGGCATCCACGAGGGAACCATCCGGCAGCCGGACGACGTCGAGCCGTGGCTTCTGTCCGATGTCGGAGAGTTTTTCGAGCCCTGGTCTGTCACTCCTGCGGGCGTGACGGCGCTGGCCGCCGCCCTGGGCGGGAACCCCTTCGACTCCCTGGTCGCCAGGGCCGATTCCGCCAAGATGGCCGCGGCCGGGGTGGCCCTAGTGCCGGACCGGGGCCGGCGCAAGGGCTTCGACAAGTCGCACTACGAGGAGCTCGCCGGATTCCTCGCCGACGCCGCGGCGGCCGGCGAGGGGCTGATCGTCTTCTACGTGGACTGATCGGTTTCTACGACGGCCGGTCGACGGACCGTCCCTGGGTGTCGATACCCGTCCACGGGCCACCGTAGGAGCCGTCCTCGGTGTTCAGGATCACCTCGGCGGTTCCGTCGCGGAACGGCCGCATACCGATGAACCGTTGGCCCATCGGTATGCGCCACCGCCCCTCCGTGTCGATCAGGCCGTAGGAGAAAGGCCGGTCAGGTGTGGGGACGGGCGGCTCAGCGGTCACCTTTCCCGTGAGCTGATGCACCTGTCGCCGCTCCAACCACTGGCGGCCTGCCCACAGGGAGATGACTAGAAGCAGACCCAGGTAGATCGGCCATCCCTGCATGTCGCGGCCCTTCCTCTCAGTAGTGGCTCCCGTGAGGCCACGCGCCGTTGCCCTCATGCTTCCCTTGTCCTGCGGATGGCATGTTCCGGCGCAGTATTTCGCGTCGGTGCGGCCGGTGACACATTTCGGAGGCGCCCTGGTTCTGGTTCGTGATGGTGTCGGAGGCGAACTTCTCCAGCACGGCATGCCGGTGGGCGGGTGGGTGTTCGCCGTACAGCCAGTCGGCCCAT
>NZ_JBIASS010000077.1:0-7469 GCF_042890955.1 Streptomyces sp. NPDC001933
TCCCTCTGCTCCGCGGTCGCGCAGTGCCCGCAGTCGGATCGCCCGGTCGGTCTCCACGGCGGCCATGCCACAGCTCCAGGCGGGCGCGACGACGGAACGGTGGATGCGCCCCATCGCCAGGGCCAACCGGTCGAGGCGGTTGGCACGTCCGTCGGCCAGTTCATGGATCCAGTCGGGGACTTGATGGTGGCGGGCGAACGCCGTAGTGAGTTCGTCGGCCAGGCGCCGGTGCGGAGTGCGGCACAGTTCGTCGAGGCCGGCACGCATTCCGTCACGCCCCGACGCGGGTGTGAGGAAGTCCGGGAAGTATCCCGCCCGTTCGGGCGCGAGCAACCGCACCATGCGCACGTCGGCCGCCAGCTGCGCGCCCGTGACTGCGGCCGCGGCGCGGCGCCGCCAGACGGAGAAGGCCGCCGCGCCGCCCGCGCTGAGCTGGTGCACAGCAAGCACCGTGTCCCATAACGGATCGGTTGCCACGTGGACCTTCGCCAGGTCCCGGTCGGTGAAGTGGATACGGAGCATGAGTTCCCCATTGACGGCGTGATGCAGCAGACTCATCCCACGGCTTCTGTGCTGAGCTGGTGCGGAACCGCTCCAGGTCCAGCAGTACGTTGCTGAAGGAGGGCGTGGTGATCGCGCAGTACTGCTTCACTTGTTGAAACAGCGCTCGACAGCGTTGCAGCATTTGTAGAGCTGTTGGTCGAGGACCGTGGGCTGCCCCCCGTGGCGGCCCCGGTTGTGGTGGTCTGCCTTCTGATCCGAGCGCCCCGGTTTTTCTGTCTCTGAATTGTCCGGCAGGCCCGGCCCGTATTAACGGGCCGGCCGACCCTTAAGACGTTAGGGCGTGCGGTTTTCTTGGACCAGTGTGCACGGTGCTCAATGTCGGGTGCGGGTTGTGCACGGTGCTCAGACGGCCCGGATGTCGGCGATGTGGAGCGCGTGGACGACGTCGTGGATGCCGGTGCCGGCGGTGAGCAGATCGAGGCCCAGGACGGACTCAACCTCGCGCAGGTGCGTGCGGATCGTGTTGCGGCTGATGCCCAGGGCGCGGGCAGCGTGCTGTGCGTCGGTGTTGGCGTCGATCCATGCCTGGAGAGTGCGGCGGTGCCGATCCTGAAGGGGGCGGAGGGTGGCTGCGGCCCAGGCAGCGGCGCGTTCGGTGCGCAGCAGGTCGTCCAGGGTGGAGAGTGGTTGGTCGTAGTCGGGTTCGGGGGTGGGGAAGGCGCTGCTGAGGGCGAGGGCCAGGTGGACGGTGGCGCGGCAGTGGACGTCGGTGAGGTTGAGGCCGAGGGATGCTTCGGTGCGTTTGAGGTGTGCGGTGACGGTGTTGCGGCTGAGGCCGAGGAGCTTGGCTACGGCGGCGCGGGGCATGTTCATGGTCAGGCGGGTGATGTCGGTGCTGGTCTTCGTGGCTGTGTCCAGCGGTCGCAGGAGTGTGCGGGCCCATTCCTGGGATGCCTGGCGGGGAAGGACGCCTTCCAGTGGAGTCCGGCCGTGGTAGGAGGCCACGCGGTCGGGTGCGGTGGGGGCGGCGGCCAGGGCGTGGGCTGCCTGGCTGTAGGCCTCGGCCGCCGCGTGAAGAGGATGGCTGCCGCTGACACCCATCGCGTAGCGCGGGTTGTCGCGTACCAGACGGTGCAGGGTCTCAGCGTGACCACGCAGCTGCCTGCCGGGGCCGTCTGGTTCCTCGTCATCGGTAAGGAGGCAGATGATGTGGTGCTTGAAGACCGGGCATTGCACCATCAGGCCTGAGCCGTGGTAGCCGGAAGGGTCCTGGTAGGTCCGGACGATCCTGTCGCGGTCTGCCGGCGGGCACTGCAGCAGGTAGAGCCGCAGCCGGTCGGCGTCCAACAGCGGCGGAATGGCGCCGGTGGTCATCCGCCGGGCCAGTATCGGCTCCCCCGACAGGAGTGCGGACAGCACCGCAAACCGTAACTGGTGTGTCGTGTGCTGGTAGTCGTGCCAGATGCGATCACTGCGCCCTGCGCGGCGCAGCAGTGTGAGGACGCTGCCGGTGTGCGAGATCAGCGCGATCGCATCCGGGGTCGGCTTCGAAGGGCCGGCCACCACCAGGACCGGACGGGGTTCGTGTGGCCCGAGAGCCTCGCATCGCACGTGCAGTGCACCGGATTGGGTCACGGCTGCAGCCAGCTGCCCGCCGGACATGCGTACCAGCAGCGGAGCGAGCGGCCCCAGTACCTCGTGGGGGAAGCCTGCCGTGGACGACTCGATCGTGCCTGCGTCGTCGGTGACCAGCGCGACGTGGACGCCGGTCTGCCGGTGCAGCCATTCGAGAACCTTCCGTACGTCAGGCCCGACCCCGCGTGACGACTGAAGCCTGACTTCCCGCAACAGCCCTTCCAGGACTCCGACCTGCCACTGCGCTCCGGCATCCGCCACGGATCCATGCTCCTCTGCCCGACAGGCCGTTTCTCTCCGGCTCACCGTGTCCGGGGCATAGCCCGCACATCGGCCATCCCCGGCACCCTGTGCTCGCCAGCACGAGTTCTCGCGTGGCCGTCGATGGACGGCTCCGGGGGCCCGCTGCACCTCTGCGCTGTCCAACAGCGTCGGCGCCAATGGTGTCCTGTCCGGGCTGGACGCGCTTAGCGATTTCCATCTGCGGCAGGGTGGGCCTGCCGCTCATTGCCCCTCGTTTCGCCATGGTCCGCACCGTACTGAGCGCCGGTCAGTCCAGCCGGGACTTCGCGAGAACCAGCCAGGCAGGTGCCACTGTTCAGCCACCACTTTGAGCACTTCAGCCACCACTTTGAGCACTTCAGCCACCACTTTGAGCACTATGGCCGAGTTCGATAGGCGCAGGAACAGACAGGGTGGGGTCGCTCGCACGTACGCTGCGGTGCACCGGCGCCTACTTCCTCCGACCACCGCGGGTACGGGACGGGCACCCCATCGGGATCTGGGCGAAGAACGCCCGCGCGGCGGCTCGTAGGGCGCGGGAGAACGAGGAACTCCGTGCCCCCCGTCCGTCCGGCGCCCAGGGCCGGACGGACGGCCCCGCACTTCTTCCGCTCCTCCTCACTGACCTGCGCGTCGGGCCGGGTCAGAAACTTCCCAATGTCGTTGTCAAGCCGACGCCATGACACGTTGTGACGGCTGATAGCACGATCCGTCACGGATCATGGCCCAGAGGACGTTGGCTCGACGGCGGGCGAGAGAGAGTACGGCTTGCTTGTGGTTCTTGCCCTCGGCGCGCTTGCGGTCGTAGTAGGAGCGCGAGACGGGGCAGAACCGGATGCTGGCCATGGCGGACATGTAGAAGGCTCTGAGCAAGCCGCGGTGATAGCGATGAGGCCGGCGCATGTTGCCGCTGACGCGGCCGGATTCTCGTGGGACTGGCACCAGGCCGGCGAACGTGGCGCGGCGGTCGGCCGTGCCGAAGGTATCGAGGTCGCCGCCGGTCGCGGCGATGAACTCGGCGCCGAGCATTGGACCCATGCCGGGCATGCTACGGATCACGGTCGCGTGAGGGTGGTCGTGGAACCGCGCCTTGATGAGCGCGTCAAGCTCGGCGACCTCCCCGTTCAGGGCGAGGATGCCCTTGGCGAGGCGGGCGACCATCTCCGCGGCCAGCTTCTCGCCGGGAAGACAGGTGTGTTGAGCCTAGGCGGCTTCGAGTGCCGCTTGGGCGATCGAGGCGGCACCTCTGACCTTGCAGTTCTTCAGCCAGGTCTCGATGCGCTTGGCCCCTGCCCTGCGGATCGCTGCCGGGGTCTGGTAGCCGGTCAGCAGCCGGATCGGCCCCTGATTCGTCAGGTCGAGCCCACGTTCCAGTGCGGGGAAGATCTCCAGCAGCTGGGCGCGCAGGCGATTGATCTGCCGGGTGCGGTCGTTAACGAGATCGTTGCGGCGTGTGGTCAGAATCCGCAGGTCAACGGCTATCTCGTCGCCGGGTCGCAGGGCTCCGAGGTCTCGCCGCATGCGGGCCTGGTCCGCGATGACGAAGGCGTCCTTCGCGTCGGTCTTGCCCTGGCCGCGGTAGGCCGCCGAGGCTCGGTGTACGGCCAGGCCGGTGAGGTAGACCATCGGCTGGTCGTGGTTGATCAGTAGACCGATCAACAAGGCAGCTCCGCCGTGGTTGATGTCCACCGCCCGCAGCGCGTCCTGCGAGAGGGCCAAGACGTCCCGGATCAGTTCCAGCAACGCTTGCTCGTCGTTCAATACCCGCCGGGACAGCAACCGTTCGCCCTCTGGGCCAACCACCACGCAGTGGTGATGTTCCTTGCCGATGTCCACCCCGGCCCAGATTTCTGGCACGGCCCCTCCGTCAGCTCGTCGTTCACCGAACCCGCAGACGACCTCGCCGGCGCTGTCCTACAGAACGATCGCGTCGCGTTTCCCAATCAGCGGTCGAGTCGACGCGGGGCTCCGGGCGGCCAAGTTTCTGAAGCCATCGTGCGGCGAGGCACTCAGAGCCATACCCGGAACCCCTGGGCCCGACGATCTTACGAATGACCGTCCGCGACCCGCGCTTGAAAGGTAGGACAGGCAATCAGGCGGGATGGTGGGGCAGTTCCTTGTCGGCGCGGCCGCCGGTTCCGAGGGTCCGCCACGGGGGCAGAGGCGGACGCCGGGCGTGTGCCGAGTACGCCTCGGGCTCGCAGTTCGTCGAGGTCGGACAGGCGCTCTCCGGGGAGAGCGTCGAGCAGGTTGGCCTGGGCGGCGCGGATGCTGGGCGCGGGGGCCTGGGGGCCGGAGCCAAGGGCGCGGCGGGCGGTCACGCCGGTCATCGTACGGGCAGCGCATCACCGACCTGCTGGCCGCCGGACTCCCGTGCAACGGGGTGCCGGCGCGGCGGCTGGGATCGTGGTCCAGGAGCAGCGTGTTGGCCCTGGCCTGCGGTGGTCGGGTCTGTGGTCGGGGCGGGCCCGGCCGCCTGAGGTCGTGTCTCCTTAACGTCCTGCTGAACAGGAGGGGATGGACGCGTGCGAGGGCCTGTCGGAAGCGCCTGGGTGGCGTACACACTCATTTGACTAGTCACCCTTCGTGCGTGAATGCTCACTAAGCGTTCCAGCTGACTTGCCCATTCTCGTGGGCCTTGACGACAGGGCACATTCATGTCTTCGGCCATGCGCAAGACGACGAAAACTCCGGTGGCACGGCGGCTGGCCGCCGCGGCCATCGCGCTGGGCAGCTGCCTGGCGCTCGCCGGCCCGGCGGGAAACGCCGGTGCGGCGCCCGCCGATCCCGTGCCGACCGTCTTCTTCGGCGACTCCTACACCGCCAACTTCGGCATCGCACCCTTCCAGGAGGACGACAGGATCTTCTGCTTCCAGGCGAAGGAGAACTACCCGGCCGTCGCCACCCGGCGTCTCGCGGACAAGGGCATCACGCTCGACGTCCAGTCGGATGTCTCCTGCGGAGGCGCAACCGTCCGGAACTTCTGGGAAGAACAGGAACTGCTGGGCGGCATGAAGGTCCCGCCGCAGCAGGACGCGCTCAAGCAGGACACCCAGCTGACGGTGGGAAGCCTGGGCGGCAACACGCTGGGCTTCAACCGCATCCTGAAGCAGTGTTCCAACAAGCTCCGGACGGAAGGCGTTCTGCTGCCGGGAGAGCCGGTGGACAAGGACGAGCCGGCCTCCAAGTGCGGTGAGTTCTTCGAATCCGGGGACGGAAAGCAGTGGCTGGACGGTCAGTTCGAGCAGGTCGGATATGACCTGGAGGAGCTGCTCGACCGCATCGGCTACTTCTCCCCCGACGCCAAGCGCGTCCTGGTCGGCTACCCCCGGCTCGTGCCCGAGGACACCACCAAGTGCCTGACCGCGGCGCCCGGCCAGACGCAGCTGCCGCTCGCCGACATCCCCCAGGACGCCCTGCCGATCCTGGACGCCATCCAGAAGCGGCTGAACGACGTCATGAAGAAGGCCACCGCCGACGCCGAAGGCGGCGCCGACTTCGTCGACCTCTATGCCCGCACCGGCAGCAACACCGCGTGCGACGGCGCCGACCGGGGCGTCGGCGGCCTGCTGGAGGACTCCCAGATCGGCGAGGGCCAGAAGCTTCCCTGGTACGCGCACCCCAACGTCAAGGGCCGCGACATCCAGGCCGAGCAGGTCGCCGACAAGGTTGAGCAGATCCTCAACCGGTAGGAGGGCACGCGGCCCGTGCCGGTGTTCCTCGGCCAGCGGTCGGGACGACCGTAGCGGGTGCAACAGGTGTGGTGCACGGAAACGCCGCGCGGGTCGTCTGCCTCATCTCACAGGACCCACCGACGGCTGGCTCATTCATCACTGAGCTCAGCAGGCTTGGATGCTGTCTGCCCCGCCGGGGCGGGGCAGACAGTTGGGCCGTCAGGTGATCGTGCCGCTCTGGCCGGCGATCTGGGTGATGGTGAAGTGGACGAACTCGGCGGGGGGCGCACGGGTGCGACGCCAATGTGTCCTCATCACCCCTTGACCGGCCCGCCGGGTTGCGTACGGGGTGCAGTGCGACGACCTCCTGAGGCCCTCCCCAGCCGAGGGCGCGCAGAAGGCCGATTGACGGTCTACCACCCCCGTCTAGCTGCGGATCAACTACTTCGGCTACCCCGATCTACTGATCCGCCCACCCCGGATCTACCACCACGAGAGGATGGCCCCATGGACGACCTGATGCAGTTCCTTCGTGACAGGCTCGACGAGGACGAGTCCGTGGCGCGCACCGCCGGAGGCGGCAGCACTGACGGGCTCCGCTGGCTGGACCACGGCTCGGAAAGCGGACTGGTAAGTGACGACGCCGGAATGATGGTCACCCACAAGCCCAGTACGGATGACGAGCATGCCGCCCACATCGCCCGCCATGACCCGGCCCGCGTCCTGCGCGAGGTCGAAGCCAAGCGGCAGATCATCGACCGGCACCAACCCGGAACGACGGAGCACGTGGACGGGGACGTATGCATGGTCTGTGAAGTGGGAGGCGACGGGCCTTACTACCCCTGCGCCACAGTGCGCCTGCTCGCCCTGCCCTACGTCGACCACCCGGACCACCCCGACTACCACGCCCCGTGGCGGCCGTAGCCCCGGCGCCTACCGTGGAGAACGTCCCAACCCGCGCTGCTGGCTGCTCCGCTACTCGGTTGCCGGAAACCGTCTACGGATACTTCGCCGCATGGCAGAAGGACGGAGTCTTCGACCAGCTCAACGGACTGCTCCGCCGACGACGTTGTCGCGTTGGTGCGGTGTTGATCGATTGAGGACGCGTCAGGGTGTGTAGGGGTCGGGCGGGGGCCTGGCCTACGCTGCGATGGGCTGGTCGGTGGCGCCGGTGATCTCGTCCCAGATGGCGAAGCGGGTCGGCGGACCGTGGACGCTATAGACTCAAAAAACCAGTTTGGGAGCTCATGATCCGGACTGGGGACCGGGGGGACGGCCACCCAGGAGGACGCGATGTTGCGGCATACCAGACTGACCGGTGAATCGGCGGACTACCTCGACGCCCGCGAAGAGCTGCGCCTGGCCGAGATCGAC
>NZ_JBIASS010000078.1:0-7399 GCF_042890955.1 Streptomyces sp. NPDC001933
GGAGGTGCTTCGTGACAACCCGCTGGCCGAAGGCGACATGTACGAGGGCGACCTGCTGCGCGCGGTCCTGACCAGGAACTCAGCTGTCTGGAGCGTTTATCCGGAACTTGCGAGGCAACTGACCTTCATCGTCGGCGGTCTCTCCGACCTCTCGCCAGACCTGCGGAGCAAGGTTGAGCGGTTCGTAGGCGCCGTCCAGAATTCCTGACGCGTCGCAGGTGCCTGTCGTCTGCTACGGGGCTGTCCACCGAAGACGCCGTGGCCCTGGCCGTTTGGCAGGGCCACCTCGGGTGAGCCGACGGACCATAATGCCGATCATCGCTTACCGGATCGTGGTCGCGGACCGGGCAGGATCGGCCTCGTAGTCACGGGCAAGCCGCAGGTGCGCGGTCATCCAGGCGTACCGGCGGCAGCCGCGAAGCGTGGCTCGCTCTCGGGAAGGATCACCCGGACAACCTGATCCCGGAGGCACGTGACTGGGTGCGCGCCTCAGTGGCCGCCGGCATTCTCGCACCGCCCAAGAAGGATCCGCTGATCGAGGAGATGCACAAAGCCAGCAGCCTGATCCGCCAGGCATGGACAACCCACCGCTGGGACGAACGCCCGCACCGCCGCCCATGAGAACACAGCCGGACGTGGCATACGGGGCGCGCCCATGACCCCAATGCCTGGCGGAACGTGTTTCACGGCCTCGCCCGCCGCCTCGAGCGCAGCGCCATCGTCGTCGTCGCCTTCTCCGGCCTCGCTGGCAGCATTAGCGGGCGGCGTCCAGCGCCAGCATTTGCCGCCGTGGGCTCCGAGGCGGCACCCAGGAGCCCCAGCACCTCACCCGGTGCGACGTTCACCAGGAACCCCGGATCAGCCACCCGCCCATCTACACCCGTATGTACAGCCCCAACCCCGCCAACGTTCAGATCATCAGGCATGACCTGTATGCCCCCGACACACCTCCGCTCACCCCTACCCGAGAGAACGCAGCAAAGCCGCAGGTGACGGTAGGCGAGCCGGGCTGTACGCGGAGAACTGGCGACCTCGCGTAATCGTGAGTCGCCCCCAGGGGCGCATCGGGCGGGGCTGTGTCAGCAGCGGGACAGCACCGCAACCTCGCAGCCGAAGCCCACCACCAACCGACCGTCCGGGGAAACGGCCACTGTGCCAACCGGAGCAGGGAACACCAGCTTCTGCCCGTCCGGCTGGCCTGCAGTCAGGTCCCATACCCGCACCGTCCGGTCCTCGCTTCCGGTGATGGCGACCAGGCGCGCGTTCACCACCGTCGTCGCCACCGCCAGAACCGTGCTGGTGTGGCCGGTGAGCGGTTCGCCGATCTGCTGCCGGGTGGCCAGGTCCCACACCCGCACCTTCTTGTCCGAGTTGCAGGTGACGGCGACCGGGCGGCCGTCCAGCACCGCTGTCGCCACCGCAAGTACTGGGCCGGTGTGGCCGGTGAGGGGTTCGCCGACCGGTTGGCGGGTGGCCAGGTCCCACACCCGCACCGTTCCGTCCCCGCCACCGGTGACGGCCACCGGGCGGCCGCCGACCACCGCCGTCGCTACCGCCCGCACCCAGTCGGTGTGGCCGGTGAGGGCTTCGCCGATCGGCTGGCTGGCGGTCAGGTCCCATACCCGCACCGTTCCGTCCCGGCCACCGGTGACGGCCATCGGGCGGCCGTCCAGCACCGCTGTCGCCACCGCAAGTACTGGGCCGGTGTGGCCGGTGAGGGGTTCGCCGACCGGTTGGCGGGTGGCCAGGTCCCACACCCGCACCTCTTTATGCCAGCCACCGGTGACGGCGACCGGGCGGCCGTCCAGCACCGCCGTCGCCACCGCCCCCACCCGGCCGGTGTGGCCGGTGAGGGGTTCACCGGCCGGCTGGCCGGTGGCCAGGTCCCACACCCGCACCGTCTTGTCCCAACTGGCGGTGACGGCGACTGGGCGGCCGTCGACCACCGCCGTCACCACCGCTCCCACGTCGTCGGTGTGGCCGGTAAGGGCTTCGCCGATCGGCTGGCTGGCGGTCAGGTCCCATACCCGCACCGTTCCGTCCCGGCCACCGGTGACGGCCATCGGGCGGCCGTCCAGCACCGCTGTCGCCACCGCAAGTACTGGGCCGGTGTGGCCGGTGAGGGGTTCGCCGACCGGTTGGCGGGTGGCCAGGTCCCATACCCGCACCGTTCCGTCCCGGCCACCGGTGACGGCCACCGGGCGGCCGTCCAGCACCGCCGTCGCCACCGCCCCCACGCCGTCGGTGTGGCCGGAGAGGGGTTCGCCGACCGGCTGGCCGGTGGCCAGGTCCCACACCCGCACCGTCCTGTCCCAACTGGCGGTGACGGCGACTGGGCGGCCGTCGACCACCGCCGTCGCCACCGCCCCCACGCCGTCGGTGTGGCCGGTAAGGGCTTCGCCGACCGGCTGGCTGGCGGTCAGGTCCCATACCCGCACCGTTCCGTCCCGGCCACCGGTGACGGCCACCGGGCGGCCGTCCAGCACCGCTGTCACCACCGCAAGTACTGGGCCGGTGTGGCCGGTGAGGGGTTCGCCGACCGGCTGGCCGGTGGCCAGGTCCCACACCCGCACCGTCCTGTCCCAACTGGCGGTGACGGCCACCGGGCGGCCGTCCAGCACCGCCGTCGCCACCGCCCCCACGCCGTCGGTGTGGCCGGAGAGGGGTTCGCCGACCGGCTGGCCGGTGGCCAGGTCCCACACCCGCTCATCAGTGACGGCGACCGGACGGCCATCCACCACCGCCGTCGCCACCGCCCAGTCAGTGTGGCCGTAGCGGGGTATGCCGATCGGCTGGCCCGTGGCCAGGTCCCACACCCGCACCGTCCCGTCGTACTCTCCCCCACCACCGGTGACGGCCACCGGGCGGCCGTCCACCATCCCTGTCGCCACCGCATTCACCTCGTCGGTGTGGCCGGTCAGGGTATACCGGAGGCTGTGGTGGTCGATCGCGGTGCTCGTGGCCCATTCCACTGCCCATGGCACTGGGGGATCACCCTCAACCGGTACGGCGGTAATCCGCGCCGCCAGCCCCCGATTCCCGTACCGGGCGGCATCCAACGCCAGCAACTGCCTCCGTACCCCCGCGCCGGCATCACGGTGCAGGTGCGCCGACGCCCGGTACACCGCCCCCGCCAGCCGCCCAGCAGGCCCCGAAGCCGCATCCACCAGCCCCAGCACCTCCTCCGGGTCGGCATTCACCAGAAACCCCGGATCCGCCAACCGCCCATCCGCGCCCGCAAGCACGGCCTCAACGTCAACGTTCAGATCATCGGACATGCCCGCATCCAACCAGCCCACCACGCGACTGCGTAGCCAATTACGCAACGTTACTGACGAACCGTCCAGCAGCCTCAGCAAACAAGACCCGCCCCAGACCCGCAGTCCGCCCCCGCCTCACCAATTCGCGCGGGTTCTTATGGTGGCGGGCCGGCCACCGCCGATCCGGCAGGTCGATCGATCTGGAGGTCATGGGGTGGCGGCTCGCCACGCGGGATGCAATGCGGGATAGAGGCTGACCAGGAGATAACCAGCCGCGATCACGAGCAAAGCCGTGGTGAGGCTGGTCGTGGCGACCAGCACGCCGGCGCCGAAAATGCCCAGCGGCACCGCAGCCACAACCGCGGCCATGATCGCGCCGGACACGCGTCCCCGGAGCTCCGAGGGAATACGGCTGAACTGGACAGCGGTCAACAGCGGGTTCACTGGTCCAGCAGCGATGCCGGCGAGAGCCATGGTGACAACAAGCGTGGGAGTCCCGGGCATCGCGGCGATGACGAAGAACTTCGGGGCTCCGGAAATCAGCAATGCGCCGGTCAGGATTACGTGCCCGGGGAACCGGTGCCCAACTGCGCCGAACAGGATCGCGCCCGCCAAGGCGCCGGCGCCGAAGGCGGCGACCGAAAGCCCCAGGGCGAGCGGGTTGTCGAGCACCTGCTTGGCCAGGGTTGGCAGCAGCACGGTGAACAGGGCGTTGTCGGCCATGTTGGCGAACATGAACACCACGAGGATCCGGGGCAGCAACGTGTCCTCGCGGATGAATCGCAGTCCTTCCCTGAGCTCCGCGAAATACCGTGACGTGCCTTTCGATAGGTGCGGAGACTTGCGAGGCGATGCGCGGGGCACAGTCAGTCCCACGAGCAGGGCTGATACCAGGAAGCTGGCCGCATCCATGTACAGCACAAGGATTGGCCCGAGAGCTGCGAGGAGCACGCCGCCGAGTAATCCGCCGGTGAGCTGGGCGACACGCATCACTGTCTCGTGTGCGCTCATCGCCCGTTCCAGCCGCATACCGCTGGCTTCGGCCAGGTCGGGCACGAGGGAGCGGCGAGCTGTTGTGCCTGGAACGTCGAGCATCGAGCCGGCGAACGTGAGGACCAGCAACAGCCAGAACGGCAGGTGGCCCAGCATATACAGGACCGGGATCGCAGCCACCGTCATCCCGCTGGCCAGGTCGGCATGGACACTGCTGCGGATGAACCCCATGCGGTCCACCAGGGGGCCACCGAAGAGCCCGGCCAGCACCACGGGAGCGAAGTAGGCGACCCCGCTCAGCCCGGCCCGTGCGGGATCACCGGTGGTCTCCAGCACGAACCAGGGAATCGCGATCAGGGCGATCCGGTTTCCCGCGGCCGAAACCGCCTCGGCTGCCAGGACAGCGCCAAGCGCTCGCCGTGCCATTCGCGTTGACGTGCCTGAAGAAGTCACCTGGTTGCCGGCTCCCGGCCCATGCTGGTGGCCTGGTCAGTCGGAAAGTACCAGTCCATGGGGTCGGGCTGCCTACCGAAGTGCCCGCACAGACGCCGCTGCCGCCTGGTCATCCTGGCGACGGTGTGCTCGGCCATCCGATCGTGGTCGTTCGGCCTGATCCACAGTTGGCCGAACCGCAGGATGACCGGCTTGCGCACGTTGCCGCTTCTGTTGGGCGCCACGCCGTGCCACGGGCTCCAAGGGAAGTGCCAGGCGTGGTCATCGCGGATCGGTGACAGCCGCATCGGGGTGGGCAAGTCGGGCACCAGCAAGTCCTCTCGTCGTACGGCATGCGGACGACAATCACGCTAGCCAGGAGCGCGGACACCCAAGCCTGAACGCGGGACTTCGACCGGAACCCTGCCTCGCTCGACGAAGACGACACCGCCGCGATGGCGAGCCCGAAACAGCACGAGGACCTCGGCGATCACACCACCGTGGGAGTTCTCGCTTCCGTGTCCGGGATGGTTCTCGGTCTGGTGTCCGGGTTTGGGCGCTGTGGGCCGGGCCGGTTCGGGTGCTTCTATGAGGTGTTGAGCAGTGATGGCCAGGCGCTGGTGCTGGACAAGCAGTGAGGATTGGCTGGTCACTGGGTGAGGATTACCTGGTCAGGGAAGTGAGAGCTCCCACTTCCCGAACACGCGGAAGAGATGGCCTGGGACGTCCTGGACGCGGCGGCCGACGCCCCGTGGGGCTACCCGCAGTGGGACACCGGCGACCCCGAGGGCGAGGACGTACGCATCGCGTCCGTCGGCCAGCTCTCCGTGATCTACTTCGCCAACCGCGCCCTGCGCCACCTGTCCGTCCTGGACATCATCTGGCACGGGTAGCCGCCCGGTGACAACGCCCCGCCCCCGGCATTGCAGCGGCACTGTTGGCGAACTCGTACAGGCCGAGCTCGCCCTGGTGGTGGCCATCGTGGCGGGGAACGGTAGTCCTGCAACGGCCCCGAACTATTCCCTCCCGGGCTCGAAGTCTTCCAGGAAGTAGCTGTCGTGCCGGATGCGAAACTGCTTAAGTTCCTCGCCACCGTGCTGTGCCATATCCGCAACCCGCTCGAAGTATTCCTCGCGTGGGGCGCCGGGGGAGAAGAGCATGAGCATGGACATGGGCTCGGCGGTCACGTTTTTGAAGGCGTGCAGGCCGCCGACCGGTACGTACAGGAAGTCGCCCACGCGGCCCGTGACCCACTTATCGCCGTTGTACAGCTCCAGTTCGCCGGAGAGAATGTAGAAGGACTCCGACATCGCCTTGTGGAAGTGGGTCTTGGCTCCAGCGGACTGTGCGCCCAGCTCCACCTTGTACAGGCCGAACTCGCCGCCGGTCGACTCGTTGGTGGCGAGGTAGTGGGTAGAGGCGCCGGGTGAGGAGATGTCCGGTGGGCTGTCGGCCGGGCGGAAGGCCGCGTTCACTTCGCCCTTGTTGCCGTGGTAGCGGGCTTCCGGGTACTCGAGGTATTCCGGGTACGACATGATGCGCTCCTCTTGGCAGGTCTCCACCAGCATGTTGGCTCCCGCCTCCAGAAGGTGGCATCGGGCTTGCGGATGGTCTTGGGTTGGCCCGGGCTTAGGGCTGGGGATCTAGCACTGCAGGGCTAGGCGGTGGGCCGTAGGGCTGCCAGGCGTGACGTTCGTGTGCGGGCTCGTGGAGTGTCGGTACGCGGTCGAGTCATTCGTTGTAGCGCACGAGCTGGGCCATCTGCTGGAGCGCCACGACGTCCGTGACGCTACTGCGGGAAAGGAAGTCAGCGCCGACCAGGTCGCGATCAGCCTGCAGTTGGCGCGGCACGCTTTCTGGAGCCCGAAGGGGCCTCCAGGGCCGATTCGGGAACCGAGCGTGACACATGAGAGTTGATCGCCCGCGAGGTTACGAGCAGTACGGACCGTAGTCACGGGGGCCGGTTCCGCCGGAGTGGTCCCGGGCCCCCT
Organism: Streptomyces sp. NPDC001933; assembly: GCF_042890955.1. Classification (NCBI taxonomy): domain Bacteria; kingdom Bacillati; phylum Actinomycetota; class Actinomycetes; order Kitasatosporales; family Streptomycetaceae; genus Streptomyces; species Streptomyces sp. NPDC001933. Next base: position 6,677 of record NZ_JBIASS010000078.1, read on the forward strand.
GGCCCGGCGATACCGTGGTGAGCAACGCCAGTTCTGCCCCCTGGAGCCCTCGATGAGCGAACAGCCGGCCCCCGCCGCCCGGCAGCTGGAGCCCGCGGCCGCCGACGCCGTCCGCGCGTACGCGGCCAAGACCCGCGCCGACGCCGACCGGTTTGCCGCCGTCCTGGAGGACATCGCCACCAACGGCCTGCCCGACCCCGAGCAGTGCACCCCCTGGGAGGAGCTGCGCGAGGCCCACCTCGCCCGCCTCGCCTCCCAGCGCCCGGCCGTCGCCTGATGCCCCCGCAGCACAGCCGGCGCCGCGCCCGGATCGCGTTCACCGACTCCGCCGCCAAGCAGCTGGAGAACATCACCAGCGAGGCGGAGATCCACGCCCTGGACCGCGCCCTGGTCGTCGTCTCCGTCGATCCCGAGGTCGGCGAGCCGATCCCCGGCAGCGCCGCTGGCCCCCAGTTGCGTGAGTACGCCGACGAGGTCGAGCGCGTGCGCTTGTTGTACTGGGTGACGGCTTTGCGGACCGTGGTCGTGGTCGCCTACCTCGAGGTCTGACCCGCGACGTCCTGGACCAGGCCGACCGGTCAGGGCGGTGTTCACTGGTAGCCGAGACCGGCCCGGGGCCGTGCTGTCTGCGCCCCGCCGCCAGCCGTTCTTCAGGAATCAGGAGTCCTTGACCTTGCCCAGTGTCAGGGTGATCGGCCCGTCCACGTCCGGCTGCAGGTACAC
>NZ_JBIASS010000079.1:0-7396 GCF_042890955.1 Streptomyces sp. NPDC001933
CGCCCCCATCCGCATATCTCACACACCACGGGATACAACCACCACACCCGGCCTATCAAGGACTTCGCAAAAGTTCACCCTGACGAGCCGAAGTCAGTACTTCGGCATAGGCGTGCCACCCAGTGAGGCGACGTTCACCGGCAGCCGGTTCGAGCATCTGGCCGGCGGGGGAGACCGACCAGAAGTCGCTGACCGAATCACGGCGGAGGACCTGATCGCGGTGCAGACCCTGTCGGTCACCGTTCCGGCACCTGTCGCGCTGGACATCCTGGAGGGCCGCCTTGGCACGCGGCTGTCCGGACTGCTGCACGCCATTCCCAGGGACATCGACATGGTTGATGCCGACGCGCTCGTAGTGGCCGACGGCTCGCCGGCGGATCAGGCCTGGAGCCTGCTCAGCGAGCAGTATGGAGTCAACTGGGTAATCGCCGGGAAGATCCTGGCCCGCAAGCGTCCCCGACTGCTCCCGGTCTACGACCGAGTCGTCCGCTGTGCCGTCGGCCGGCCGCCGTCCTTCTGGCTCGCTCTCCATTTCGCGCTGCGAGAGGACGACGCTGCGCTGCACCGCCGACTGCTGGAGCTGAGGCAGGTGGCGGGGGTGCCGGAGACGGTGAGTGCGCTGCGGGTATGCGATGTGGCGGTATGGATGGGCCACCGCGCTCTGGGCCACGCCTGCCCCTGAGGGCGCCTATCGCGAACGCGGTACCTGAAGTGGCGTTCTGGTATGTGAGGGTGACGGACTTTGGCTTCGTGCATCTCTAGGAACAGCAGATGTGGACGGGGTTGGGAGGCGGTTGGTGATCTTTCGCCGCCTGGATGTCGGTGAGAAAATGACGGCACTCTCTGCGGTGGAAGCCGACTCACTCCCTGGCAGGCGCGGTAGAGCCTGGCTCCCTGGCTGGGTTGTCGGCTGCTGGGGAAAACCGACGTGACAGGCGATGTCTGCTGAGGAAGACTCGCGCCGTGCGCGATCGTGTGGATGCTTCTTCTGGCCTGGTGTTGCGGGGATGGAGGGCGAGCATCGGCCCGAGGTGGTCGGTGATCCGGTCCGCAGCCGACTTCGACACTCCGAACAACGGCGCGATCTGGCGCATCGTCAAATTTGTGCGCCAGTACGCTGCGACCAGTAGTGCCCGGTCCTCCAGCGGAAGGCTTCACGGCCGGCCCTTGCGGACCGCGTCAGCACCCCCGCGACGCAGAACCGTCACCAGCTTCCGGAAGGCACGCGGGCTCAGCCCGGTGAACGGGGCTATCCAGGAAGGCTCCGACGCCGTGAGCACACCAGCCACGCCGTGATCATCGCACCTGGAGCAGCATGATCATTCAGATGCGGGAGCTCAGCCGCAGTGCAAGCAGGCGGCGTAGACGAGCAGAGGACCCTCGAAGAGTCCCGAGCTTCCTCACCTCGTCCGTCTCGAGCTCTGGCCGGCCCGCGAGAGCAAGCACAGCGGCGTAGGGCCTTTCGCCCTCGTCAAGCTTCGCTGCAACGCCATCGAGCACAGCTCGGAGAACGATTCGGTTAGCACCTGGATGTTCAGCCAGGAGGCGAAGGACCCGGTTGTCGTTCCAGACACTGTCGCGAGCCCTGCTCAGCTCCAGGAGAGCCGCGGGCGGGGTGTGAGGATTGGCGGCCAGAGCCTGCCAGACGAAGGGGTATGGACACTGAACGAGGCGGTGTAGGACAGAGCCGTCCTTCTCGGCATGCGCCAGTGCGAGGTAGTCGGCAGGCGTGGGCACGAGGGTGGCCTCTCAGGATGGTCGGAGCCGTCATCTTGCCATTGCGGCTGGCCATCAACAGGCACCGGGACCGCCCAACCGCGGCTCGCTCCGACCAGCAGTTACGGGACAGCCCTTACCTGCGGCGTGGTTGCACGATCGAGGGGCGGTCGCCGTGAGACCGCTCCCGCACGACCGAAGTCCCGCTACACTCCCGCCACTCGGCGAAAGACCAGCTCAGACAGCGAAATCCTGCTGGAGTACTAGCCGCGGCGTTGCAGGATGTAGAGGTCCCAGCTGTCGGGGTCGCCGATGTAGACGAACAGCTTTGGGTGCTCGGGGCTTCCAAAAACCTCCCAGGTGTCCATGGGGCAGTCGTCGAGGGACACATCCACCGCCTGGGACCACGGTCCGGCACCTGGGTCGTACTCCCAGGTGCCGGTGCCGGTGCACTCGTGCACCACGGGTTCGAAGGAGTCGTCGAGGTCGAACGTTTCGACGCGGGTCGCCGTGGCCTTGCCGTGCGCCGTGAGGATGAGTGTGCCGCCCTTTCCGTCGGACCACGTCCCGGCGACCCGTTCCGTGCTCAGCCGCGGAGGCTCGTATCCGATCCCGGCCCACAGGCCGATGCCGCCGAGCGTGCCGACGGCGACGACAGCGAGCGTCCCGTACAGCGCCACACGCCCGAACATCGCGCCGCCGGAGAGCCGCGGGCGATCCGGCAACAGCAGCCTGCGGGCGACCAGCGTGGTGACGGCGAGCGCCGCCGCCACCACGAGCCATCCGCCGAGGCCCGCGAGGAGACCGGCCTCCACGAGCACAGCCGTGGCCAAGGCCGGCGGGGCGGTTCCGACAGTTGCCAGCGCCGGGACCCACCACCACGCCTCACGCCCCGAGAGCCGGCGCCCGAGCCATCCGGCCACGACCAGAAGCGGCATCACCACGCCGACCGACAGCAGGGCGGCAAAGGCAGCTCCGGCAGCCAACACGAACGGCGCCATCACGATCAGGAAGATAATCCCCATCGCGTTGTAGGGTAGGCCCGGGCTCTCCTGGGTCTGCCCCCACACGATGAGGGCAATCGCCCCGATCACGGCCCCGACGAACAGCATCGACATTGAAGCCGTCAGCACCGCACCGAACCTGTCCCTCACGCGCGCCTGCGTCTGCCCCGGCACCTGTATTTCTGAACGCATTCAAATCCCCTCCCGTGTCGCATCCTCCTCCATGCGGTACGAGCCTTCGTGACCGGGGCCCCTATGACGGCCGCCGTCTTGCACCGGAGTGCGGCCGGGAGCGGACGGGGGCCCTCGGGACGGCGGAGAATCCAGCCCGCGGGTGATGGGTGCCGATGAGCACGCGACCTGTCCGGCACGGGTCCGCTTCGCCGAGGGCGAGGGACGGTCATCCTTCGACTCCGGTGGTTCCGTGGGGTGTTCCTACGGGTTTGGATTCCGGGGATCCGCGCTGGCGCAGGTATACGGAGAAGGTGGCCATGCAGGCCACTGCGAGGAGTTCGGACTGCCAGTTCTGCAGGCTGCGGCTCCAGAAGTCGGCGGACGCTAGGTAGCCTCCCCAGCTGATGGGGGCCTGGAGCGAGCGCAGCTGCTGTTCGTTGTAGGCGGCGGCGCCCGCGCTGGACTGTGCCAGCCACGGCAGCAGGAACAGTCAGGCCATGACCAGGCCGAGAGAGTGGCTGAACAGCGCTTGGCGGGCTCCTCCGATGCCGGCCCAGCGTGGGGATTCCTCGCGGGTGTGTTCGCCCATCCGCTGTTCCCGGTCCGATTCGGTGCTGGCTCTGTCCAGTTTCTTGGACTCGGGCGAGCCGCGTAGCAGCAGCCAGACCGTCGCGACGATGTAGAGGAAGAACTGCAGGTACTCCGACTGCCAGTTCTCCATCACGTCGACGGCGAAGTCCGAGGACATCAGATAGGCGCCGAACCCGATCCGCGCGAGTCCATCGGTCGCGAGCTGATCGTTGAACTCCGCCCCTCCGTGGAACACCGCGCCCACAAGGGTCTGAACAACCGGGCCGAGAACAGTCATCAGCCGATGAGGCAGCGCGAACGCGCGATGAAGGGCTTCCGCAGTACCGGCGGGGCCCAGCGGTTCCTGTCCGCGTTCAGCGGCATCTCACCGCACTTCGGACCGCGCCGCCACCTGATGACCGCCACCCGATACCGCACCGAGACGACCACCCGCTTCGCCATCCGGGACGAGATCACGGCGCCACCGACCAGCCCATCGCAGCGTAAGCCAGGCCCCCACCCGACCCCTGCACACCCTGACGCGCCCTCAATCGATCAACACCGCACCAACGTGACAACGCCCTTCACCACGATGGTCGCCTTGGGCTACGGTCACCGTTCAAGGTGGCGAAAGGAGCTGTGCCGATGACCCGCCATGTGTTGACCGCCGTCGGCGTCGGAGGCGAGCCGGTCGCGCAGGAGGCCCGCACCACCCCGCCCCCGCTGGCAGTGGTCGCCTCGTACGGCGATCTCCACGCGTGCGACTACGTGGTCGTGGCTCAGGACGCGTCCGTGAGTCTCTATGCCCGTGACCATGGCGGGACGTGGGACCTCGTGTGCGCCGGTACCGACGCCGCGACCGTCGACGAGCTGCGTCTGTGGTTCGACCTCACCCACCACTATCCGGGGCCCGACGGGACCGATGAGGGCCATCCGCTCGGCAAGGCTCCTGCGGCGGGGGCTGGCGGGCGCATCGACTCGGCGCGCGCCGTCGTCCTGGTCCAGGAACACATCAGCGCCCGCGGTCTCGACTATCCGGTGCACGGCCTGGAGGCGGACCGGTTCGCCGCCGGGTGGAGCGTGTACACACCTGTCGACATCGATGACAGCGACCCGATGGCCTTCCTCGACCTGCCGCTCGACCGATCCGTGTTCCTGATCAGCGACGTGGGGCGGATCAAGGAGGTCACCACCGCGATCCCACCCGAACAGGTACGGGCCCTGTTCACCGCCGAGGAGGCCTTCGTGCGGCGCGCACCCGTCGAGGAGTCGTTCATGAACGGCCTCAAGGAGGAGTTCGAGCGTCTCGACGCCCGGTCGGGGCAGCCCGGAGCCGTCGCGGATTTCACCGTCGTCTCCGCCCCGTCCCAGGAGTTGAACGCGGGCCGGGTGTCCGCGCTCGCTCATGAGACCGCGCAGCAACTGGCCCTGCTCGGACCGGTGCAGTGGGACCGCATGACCGCGGTCTTCTCATGCACGGTGTCCGCCGAGACGGCCGACGTGTCCTTCTGGAACCGCGAACGGCCCATGGACGTTCGGGTCCCCGAGCAGATCGCGCTCCTCGTACGCCGCCAGCGGCACCTCGCGGCCGCCATGCCGGCCGGCCCGTGGCTGCGCATGCTGCTCACCGTCGCCAAGGCCGCGGACGGGCGTGCGCAGGTCTCCACCGAGTACGACTACGGTGACGAGCGCCTGCCCGACGGACAGTTGCTCGCCCCGTCGCACTACCGCAACGACCTCGCCGCCTACCCGCGGACCGAGGTGCCGACCTGGCTGACGGGCTATATGGGAGCACACGGCACGCGTGCTGAGCGCCCGTGTCCGGAGCCCGCGCGTGTGGAGCGCCCGCGTCCCGAGCCGGCCGAGCGCCCCTTCGTGGACAGCAACGTCGGTTGGTCGACACACCTGGTGGCCGACCGGCACCGCATCACCTACGGGCGGCACACGCTGGACTGGGACGAGGTCGAGTGGGTCCGGTATCCGGTCTCCCGTACCAAGCACCAGGGCTTCCTGGTTCCGTCCATGTACACCACCACGTACACCTTCGGCGTGGGCACGTACGCGGACTCGCCGGAAGGCCTGCGTAATCTGAGCTGGAGCAGGGGCGGGAAGCGGCCCACGGACCCCGCGGAGTGGCTGGCCCTCGTCGACTTCGTCCAGCGCATCATCGAACCCCGGCTCCTGGCGAAGTACCTCGACCTCATCCGGCGGGGCGGGGCGATCACCATCGGCGAGGTGCGTGTGCACCGCGACGGGCTCACGCTGCGCGGGGTCATGGACGCCAACTGGCGCTCGCTGACCGGTCTCGAGGTCGCGAACGGCCTGATCTGGATCCACGAGCAGGGCCGACCACAGGCGGTGAGGGTGTCACTCGGCAGTGCCAACGCCGTACTTCTGCCACGCATCGTGGCGGCCATGACGGCCGGGACCGGGTAAGGGGCACCCGCTTCGTACCGGGACCTGGACGTGGCCGCGCTTCCCTACTCGGGGAGGCGGGAGCCGGCCGTGGCGCGGTAGTGATCAGTGCCCCCGCGCAGAGCCCCGCGACGAGGGCGAGGCCGGCGGCGCCGAACAGGGCGGCACCGAGGACTGCTGTACGGCAACTTCATCGCCCGGTACGTGAACCCGAAACTTCCCGAGCCCATGGCGAAGGAACTCCTCGACCGGGAGAAGGACACCACCCCTTCCCCGTTCCTCACCTGCATCGCGACCCTGCTGCTGCCGGTCGTCCTGATGCTCTTCCGTACGGTCGTCGAACTGAACGCCCCCGAGGGCTCGACCCTGCGCACGATCGCCGAGTTCGTCGGTGCTCCCCTGATCGCGATGCTGATCGCGGTCACCGTGGCGATGTTCACCTTCGGGGTGTTCCAGGGCACGGACGCGGGCCGCCTCGGCGTGCTGGTCGCAGGCGCCTTCGGCCCGATCGCCGGAGTGACCCTCATCGTGGCGCCGGCGGCGGGTTCAAGGAGATGCTGGTGGAGACAGGGGTGGGCGAGAGCATCGCCAAGGCCGCCCAGGCGTCCCACATGTCGGCCGTCCTGCTGGCCTGGCTCACCGCCGTCGCCATTCGCTTCGCCACCGGCTCGGCGACTGTCGCCACGGTCACCGCGGCCGGCATCATGGCTCCCGTTCTCACCCAGGTCGGCGGCGCGGACCCCTCACTGGTCGTGCTGGCCATCGGAGCGGGATCACTGTTCTTCTCCCTGAACGACGCAGGTATCTGGCTCGTCAAGGAGTACCTCGGTACCATTGTCGTCGACACCCTCAAGACCTGGTTGGTGATGGAGACCCTGATCTCGGTGATGGGGCTCGGCGGGGTCATGGCGCTCTCCCTGATCCTTTGACGGGACGGCCGTCCCGTCACCATGGCCAAGCCGGCGCGGTGTTTGCTCGCGGAGACCGCTCTGTTCGTCGACACGTACGCCGCGGACGTGGACAAGGACGTTCCAGCTGCTGACGGGAGACCCCGGCTGGTCGCCGGGTACCTGGCCGTCTGTGCGCTCCGCCGGGTGACGGCGGAGCGCACCACGGACCACGACCCAAGAGCATGTGTTCCTCTCGACAGTGTTCACCGCCACGGTCGAGCCGGTCCGAGCGAGGCTGTGGACGGCGTCGCGAACCTGCGGGATCGGACCTGCCTCTACGGGATCGAGCGCCGACTTCCGCCACGGCCTGGAGATCGTGGCCTGGCCTACGCGCTGCAGGTCAGGGGCGAGATGACCGCCCATGCCGAGTCGGCCGTGCCGCACCAGCCGCCCTACGGCGGGCTCGGGCCGCGTCTGCTGTCCCGCTACCGCACCCGCCTGGTCAGCCTGCGCGAAGATTGTTGTATGTGGGTTCAGCGAGTGATCGAACTGACCGGGTGGGAGCCGCTCGGGATCTCCGTCGACTGGGCGGCGATCGAGGGAGAGCTGGGGGTTCCGCTGCCGGCG
>NZ_JBIASS010000080.1:0-7274 GCF_042890955.1 Streptomyces sp. NPDC001933
AGATGGGCCGAGACCGGCCTCATCCACAAACTCGGCCCAGGCCTGTACACCGCCACAGCATGGACCCCAACTCCCCTTGCGTGACCAGCGAAAACTCTAACTACCCGGCCTTGGGCCTTGCCCCCTGATGTTGGACACACGAGACACTGGATCCTGAGGATCTGAGAACGGACATCTCGTGGTCATGAAGAACTACCCGCCGGAGTTCAAGGCGGATGCGGTCGCGCTGGACGAGTCGCGGCCGGAGGCGACGATCAGGTCGGTCGCCGCCGATCTGGGGCTCAACCCTGAAACACTGCGGAACTGGGTGAGGGCGGCCGGGGTGAGTCGGCCCCGGGGACGCCGGACGCAGGAACCGGCCCAGCCTCCGACCCCGCTGGAGGCGGAGAACGCAGCCCTGCGCAAGAAGGTCCGCGAGTTGGAGGAGGAACGCGAGATCCTGCGGAAGGCGGCGAAGTATTTCGCCGGGGAGACGCGCTGGTGAACCGCTTCCAGTGTGTCGCCGACCTCCAGCGCCGCTATGGCGTGAAGCGGCTGTGCAACATCCTCGGCGTTGCCCGCTCGAGTTTCTACTACTGGCGCCGGACGGCTGTGGACCGGGCTGCCCGGCAGGCGGCCGAGGCGAGGCCGGCCGCCCGGATACGGGCGGTGCACCAGGAATCGGACGGCACCTACGGAGCCCCCAGGATCACCGCCGAGCTCCGCGAGACGAGCGGTGAGGCAGTCAATCACAAGCGGGGCGCGAGAATCATGCGGACGTTCGGGATCGAAGGGGTCCGGTTGCACCGCCGGCACCGCACCACCGTTCCCGACCCGGCCGCGGCCAGGGCGCCCGACCTGATCGGCCGCGACTTCACCGCCGCCGCTACGAACACGAAATACGTCGGCGACATCACCTACCTGCCCATCGATGGCGGGAAGTTCTGCTACCTGGCCACCGTCATCGACCTCGCATCGCGACGTCTGGCCGGCTGGGCGATCGCCGACCACATGCGTGCGGACCTCGTCACCGACGCCCTGGCCGCAGCCGTCCGCACCCGAGGCAGCCTCGCCGGGGCGATCATGCACACCGACCACGGAGCCCAATACACGAGCAGGTCCTTCGCCGAAGCCTGCAGGTCAGCAAGGGTTCGGCAGGCATGAGCGCGGCCGGCTCCAGCGCGGACAACGCACTCGCCGAGTCCTTCAAACGCGAAACTCTCCAAGGGCGAAAGAGCTGGCCAGACGAGAGCGAAGCCCGACTCGACGCCTTCAGATGGCTCCACCGCTAAAACACCCGACGCCGACACTCCCGCCTCGGAGAACAATCACCGATCGCCTTCGAGAACACCCTCCACCACACACCAACTACGCTGGCACCAGCCGCCTAAACCGTGTTCAGGATTCGGGGTCAAGGCCCAAGCACTGGCCGGCGTGGCCAGACCGGTCAGGATCAGGAACTCGTCCGGCGATCCCGATCATGTGAGCTGGGCGGCGGGATGAGGAATGGCTGGTAGCCGCGGTGTAGAGGAAGCATAGCGTGCAGGTCGTGCACGAGAGCCAGCTCAAGGTTTGCCGGGATCGGGCATCCGCCCTGCACACCCGGGTCCTCCAGGAAGCCCACGACCGGATCGACGATGTCGTCCTTGCCTTCCTGGCACCAGCGCACGGTCCACCCGGGTGCGGCCGGAATGGCAGTGTCCCAGCCAGGCCGCTGCTCGAGTGCGACAAAGTGCGGGTCCTCGTTGGCCTTCACTCGCTTTCCGGCTTTGTGGTCCAGGATCAAGGCATTCCCATCGTCGTCCCAGCCGACTACGGGCACGATGTGATCCGGCCCTTCTTGTTCTCGTAGTACGGCTACGGTCCGGGGCGTGCTGGACAAAGTCCCCTCCTGGGGCATGAGTAGTCAAAGGCAAGGCCGGGTCGGCGGCTACTCCTCGGAACAAGCGTGACACGCAGTAGGGCATGGTCATGCGACTGCGGAACATCCGGCACGCGGTCCCAGGCTACGACCGTGAGCAGCCCGTTCCCTGCATCAGCCAATGGGTGAGGGAACTCGGGGTCTTGGCGTTCCAGAAGCGTGGGTGACGTCAGGGGGCACCACCTCACCCGAGACGTAGCTCCCAGGACTGGATCGCCGAGAGCCTGGGTTGAAGCGTGAGGTTGCGGCCGGCCGACTACCGGTCGAGCAGCGAGCGTGCCGGACTTGTACCAGCAGGGTGTACCTCGATGCCCCCGTCCTGGTGCGGTGAGACATCCGCGGGGATGGTGGCTTGACCGACACCGAGAGGGCTGCATGGGAGCGCCTGGATCCAGGCCGTGGCCTGCTTCGAGACCGAGCAGCAGGGCCCCACGCGCCGCGCGAACGCCGGTCAGCTCCCGGCATTCCGCAATGCCGAGCGCGGCGGCCGCATTCACGACGTCGCGGGCCCGCCATCGGCACCGTCATCCCCGGCCGGACGCGACCTCCGGCGATGGCACGGCTTGTCCGGCCGTGGTGCTGCGCCGGGATGTGCTGTGTCGAAGCTGATCACCGATGAGACGGGCGAGCCTCGGACGGAGTACGAGAGCTGGTCGTGCGCTGGAACGGAGAGGAGGTCGTCGTCACCGAACCCGAGGCACGGCCCTGAGCAGCGGGGAGACTCGCCACGCCCTGTCGGCGTGGCTGGCCGGTTTCGGATCGGGGCGGCATCTTTGTGATGCGATCACGCCCGCACCGCATAAGGATCGGAATACGAGTGGTGGTCCGATTGCCCCCTGAGGCCCAGTTGCAGCCGCGCCCATGCCCTCGCGGCAGGCGGCGGCACGGGCGTTCGAGCGGGTCAGGCGGGTACGGTCTCCTCCAGCGCCACCACGACCATCACCGGAAGATCGGTGTCATGCTGGATCACACCGGCGGCCAGGGTTCGGCCGTCGAGGGTCCACTTCTTCACTGCGATGAACTCGTCCTTGTCCGCCGCAGTCTGTTCGGCTTCGACGAGGTGGCCGGCGAGAGAGGAACCCTCGATCTCAGGCAGGAAGTCGGCCAGCGCCTGCTCTCCCTGCTCGTAGACGGCATCCAGGTCGTCGAAATAACCCGACTCGTCGACGTCGCGGATCCAGACGGTGAATGAGACGATGACCGCTTCACCTTCGAGCGTCTGGGTCCAGCCCCGAATGCCGTTCCTTTCCCATGATGTCTCCACGCCGTCGCGGGGCTTGCCTCTGGGCGTCCACTCCTGGGCCGAGAACCGCGCTGCCGCGCCTTCGGCGGTCAGCGGGGCGATGCCCCTGAGCTCTTCTAGCATTGCGATCACTGCAGCCATGGACTCATTCCACTCATTCCGTTGCCGGGCACGTGATACGCCTTCAGCTGCCCGCTGGCGTAGGCCTCGGGGAAGGCCTTGGACAGCACTTCGTTCATATGCGCGGCACCCCATTCATTGGACACCATATAGCGAACTCCCTTGCCTCCGAGATCCTCGTTGTGGGCGAGCAGCTTGTCGGCCTGTGCGGTGAGCCGACCCTCGTCGTAATAATCGAAATTGGGGTTGTACGTGGACTTCTTCCATTCGGAAAGGTTGTCTCCTCCGGTCCACTTGGCCTCCGTGATCCAGCCGTCCCGCGGGCCGCCGTCGACGTGGACTTCCCGGCCGTCCGGCAGGATCCACTGCTGCTCGTAGCTCTGGTCGGTGACGAGCCGCTGGTACCGGAACGACGGGCGTTTGAGCTCCTTGTCCGTCAGCCAGCCCAGACCTTTGAACCGTGAGTACGGCGACAGGCCGAGGGGGTCGCAGACGGTGAACGGGTTGTGCACGCAGGCGACCGGGTTCGGCGCGGGGCCGAGGCCGAGCGGGTCCGGGGAGGTGTATCGGCCGGTCTCGGGGTCGTAGTGGCGGAAGAGGTTGTAGTGGAGGCCGGTCTCGGGGTCGTAGTACTGGCCGGGGAAGCGCAGCGGGGTGTAGGCCGAGCTGGAGCGGGCCCAGGCGGTGGTGCCCCAGAGGGTGCTGCGGGCGCGCCAGGCGATCTCGCCGGACTCGTCGACCAGTTCGGTGGGTGTTCCCACGAGGTCGGTGGCTATGGCGAAGAACCGGCGGTCGATCTCTTCCTGGTGCGTGTCCGGGGTGAGGATGCGTTCGGTCTGGGACAGCGGCACAAGGCCGCGATGGTCCCAGGTAAGGGCGACCACGTGTGAAAGACCTGGTGTGTGGATCGTCTGTTCGCACAGGGTCGTGCCGTCCCAGGAGAAACGGACTGCCTCGGCGACCGTCTCGCCGTCGTCGGTGAGGCGTTGCTTCGCGGTACGGCGGCCCAGGGGGTCGTAGCGGTAGCGCCATCGGGTGCCGTCGGGGGTGACCACGGCGGCGAGACGGTCCTCCGCGTCCCACTCGTAGCGCCAGGTGTCGGGTTTGCGTGAGAGGCGGGTTCTCTGGCGCAGGGTCACGCGGCCGAGGGCGTCGTGTTCGAAGCGGACGTTGCCGGCTCTGGTGAGGGAGGTTCCGGTGTAGGAGCGGGGGCCGGTGGCGTCGTGGCCGGGTTGGGTGCCGGGCCAGGAGGCCGTCGTCTGATTGCCGGCGGCGTCGTAGGCGTAGCGCTCGGTCCAGTCCTCGGCGTGGACGGCGGTGACCCGTCCGGTCGGGTCCAGATCGAAGTTGCGGGTGCCTGACAGATCGTCGGTCACGGAGGTGAGATAGCCGTCGGCGCGGTGGGCGTAGTGACGGTGGTTGAGGGAACGGTCTCCAGTCGTCAGGTGCTGGGCGCAGATTCTTCCGGCCTCGTCCCAGGCGGAGGCCAGGGCGAGGGAGCTGCCGAAGGCTCGCTGAAGTTCCCGGCCTGCTGCGTCGTGAGTGAAGGTGATCTCGCGGCCGCCGCTGGTCATGCGGGCGGTACGGCCGGCGGCGTCGTAGCCGTACTCGGTGACCGCGCCGGTGGGGGTGGTGCGGCGGGCCCTGCGGCCCAGGGTGTCGTAGGCGTAGTTCATGGCGCGGCCGTCGACGAGTTCCTCGACCGTCGTGCGAGCCCACCAGCACGCTACTGGCGCGCGGAAGGCGCCGGTGGCCGGGGGTCCTCAGAAGGGGAACGTTCGGGGGACGAACCAGTTCGATCCGGTGCTGCCGAAACTGGCCGTCCGGCTGGAGGAGGTGGTCGGATCGGCGAATACCTGGGACGCTCCCGAGGCGGTTTCACCACCAAGATCCACCTCGCCGCCGAGGGACGATGCCGCCCCCTCCCCTTCGTCCTGACACCCGGCCACTACGGCGACGGTCCCCAGCTCGAGGCCGTGCTGGAGCAGATCTCCGTGCCCCGCAGCGGAGTCTGGCGGCCCCGCACCCGACCAGATCACGTCCTGGCGGACAAGGCCTACACGTCCCGAAGAAACCGTCGCCACCTGCGACGACGCGGCATCCGGCACACCATCCCCGAACGCCTCGACCAGCAGAAACACCGGCAGAACCGGGGCTCCCGAGGCGGCCGGCCCACCGGCTTCGACAGCGAGCGCTACAAGAAACGCAACACCGTCGAACGGGCCATCAACCGGCTGAAGGGCTTCCGAGCGGTCGCCACCCGCCACGAGAAACGCGCCTACACCAACCTTGGCACCGTCACCCTCGCGGCCCTCGCGATCTGGCTCCGAACGTGATCCAAGAACAGTGCCTAGCAGTCCACTGGGCGGAGGCCGGGGCGTGTCGCACCCGGTCAGGTTGATCGTGAGTGGGCCATGCTGGCAGTCAGCTGTCAGCGGCCTATCCGATAGGGACCAGCGTGGTGCGGCGGCCTTCGCCCCCCGCCCCCGCATCACGCTGCACCGGCCAGCATCCTCGCCGACCTGCCCGGCCAACGAGGCTGCTGTACCGGCCGGTCATATTGGCCCCTTCCGGTCTGGCAGCCCTTAGCCCGAGACCGCCCTACTGTCCGACGCCCTCGGGTGGTCACCCGACCGTTTGTCCATGGGGAGCACGCCGAAGCGGCTGAAGAACTGTTGCCAGCCGCCCCAGGGCCTTGCCTGTGCCACTGTCGGACAAGACCCTGGCCATCCGGCGCAGCTCTATCCGGGGTAAGGGTCGTAGCAGTCGGGGGCGGGGTTGTAGAGGGCGTTCCAGGTCTTGGCCCCGATGATTCCGTCCTTGGTCAGGCCGTGACACCCCTGGATCCACTTGACCTTGGTGCGCGTACCACCGCCGAAGATGCCGTCGACGTTCAGTTTGGGCACGCCACCCCAGACATTCGACAGGCACTGGGCCTGCTTCACCGCCACTCCCGTGTTGCCGTACTGAATGGTCGGGCGGTAGGTCGACGAAGCGTAGGCGCAACCCCCGGGCACGGCGCTGGCTGACGGCGCGCTGACTCCCAGGACTCCGGCAGCGAGTACAGCGGCACCCAGGACGGAAATGATCCGGTGTTTCATGGCACCTTCCCCCACTCTAATGATCACTCTGTGTGACAATTTGCGACTGTAAGGATGCGAAGGTTTCCTTGTCGACAGTGCCGGGTCGAAGTTCAGCCAGCATTTTTTGCCCACGTGCCGCCCGCTGGACGGGAGCAGCAGAGACGGGCTGGTCCTCATGTTCGAACCTGCCCCCGCCCCACGCCGTCACGAGACGGCACGCACCGGGCGAGCAGCACTCTCCGACACCAGGCCGGGAATACTTCGCTGCGCCCCGTGGAGCCTGTCGTGCCTGGCCCTGGCCGCGCCCTGCACGAACCTCGCCATCCGAGCAGCAGCCCGCCTCCGGCCCACACGACCTCTGACTTCGAAACGGTGACGACGAGCAGGCACGCGGTCGCCGCGTACGGGATCAGCAGACCTGCGGTCGGACGGTATCCAGTACCACCATGGCCGGGTCACTGGTACTCCCACATGTTCTCGGGCTGACAGCGTCTCATCCGAGGGTATCTACCTGTATGGCGACCACGCGGGCCCACATCTCCGCAAGGTTCAGCGCCTGGCAGGCTCCGACGCTATGCGGTTCAGGCTCCGGCACCCCCAACTTCCCGCACTTGCTCGCGACATCAGTTCGAGAGCGGCCTAGCGGCGAGACTGGCCGGATATCGACGAGGCCAGTGGCGCTTGTCCACGTCGCGGTACATCGCGGTGACGGCCCGGATGCCTTCGGTCTCGGCCGCGCCGACCTGTCCGCCGGCAGGGCCGACGGGGACGGTTCGGCGGTGGCCCATTGCTGCCGCCGGTGGCCCGCCGGCTGCTGGTGGCGCTGCTGTGGTGATCGAGACTTGTTCGGCCGGTTCATCGCTCGCCTCCCTCCGTCCTCTCGTCGTCGATGATCTCCGCGTCGACGACCTCCTCCTCGTCGCTCCCT
>NZ_JBIASS010000081.1:0-7265 GCF_042890955.1 Streptomyces sp. NPDC001933
GAACTCCTTCGGATACGGCTTGGGCACTGCAACATCCTTCCAGGCCGCCTCTCAGCAAGCCAGGTCAGGTGTCACTTATCCGTGCAGCAGTCCCGATCTGGGTGATGTTCACGAGTAGTGCCGGACAAACGCTGTTGCTGAAAGTGAACGAAGCCACCACCAGCCCCCGCGCTGCCGGTTCAGATCCCTCACCTTGCGGATCTGCTCCACCATGGCGCAGAATGCGGCCCCCACGTAGTCAGGGCAGATGCGGTGGCGGCCCGGCCTGTTGGGCTCGCGTGCTGGCGGCGTTCCGGGCCGCGGCAACGATCTCCTGCAGTGCGGCAACGTGCCGGGCCATCGCCTCCTGGCCGGCAGCGGTGAGCGCGAGCCAGGTACGCGGCCGTTTGCCGACGTGGCCTTTGCTGATCTCGACGTACCCGGCGGCCTCCAGCGCGGACGCGGCCTTGCTCAGGACCGAGTCGGACACCTGGCAGTGGTCGCGGACCACCGCGAACTCGGCTTCCGCGCACGCCGACAGGAACGCCGCGACGGCCAACCGAGTCGGGTTATGCAGTGCAGCGTCGAGGGCGAGCCCCGACGCTGAGGAGGGATCGCCGGTCATGCAAGTTCCTGTAGCCGACCCCTGATCACCGCGTTGCGCCGCGCGAGGCCGCCCCAGGCACCAACCCCCAAGCCGACGGCCGCGGCAACGATGATTGTCTGCGTCCCTGCGCCGAGCACCCAGCACCCACCGCCCACCCCGCAGGCCGCGACGACCATGGGGACCAGCGCGGTGACGATCCGCTTCCTGCGCTCACCCCTGGCGTCTACGGCGTACCCCTGCCCGGCTCGCCGCACGCCCGTGCTGCGCCTTGCGGTCCGCCTGATCCCGAAGACCGCCAGCAGAGCTACCGGCCACACGACGAACTGCTGGATGAGGATCCGGTCCGTCTCCAGGAGCCGCACCGCGACGATGGCGTAGACCGCCAGGAGCGCCCCCGCCGCCGGCCCGTACCAGGCGGGCAACAGCCCAGCCTGGAGCCGCGCCCGGCCCTGAGCAGCCTCCACCTCCCGCAGGGCACTGGTCGCGGCCTCGGCCGTCGGCGCGCCCTGGCACGATTCCCCATCAGTGGTGTTGTGCTGCATGCCGTTCAGCTCCCTTGATCAACTCTTGCCATCATGGCATGTACTTTCCAATCTGGAAAGTGCACGATGGGCGGGCGCGAGGGCAAAGCGCGCAGTGAGAAGCGGCGGTCTCACACCCGGCATCGCACTGCTGTCACTTCTCGGGTTCTGGCACAACTTCTGTGATGCCGCTCCGCCTCTGCTCGTGCTCGCGCCGGATCAACCCGCCGACCTGCTGTTTCCGCACGTCTCCCGAGCCGGAGCAGCGATTGACAGGCCGTAATCACAGAAGTTGTGCCAGAACCCCTTGAAGTGAACGAAGCCAGGCAGCGATGCGGGCTTATCGTGACTGCGCACGTGGCCGGGGTGGGCACGTATGCATCAGCCCGCCGGGCGGTGAACCCCTGCGGCTCGTACGGTCGGACATGAGTGCCCTGACAGGACGGTGCTCCCGGGATGGCCCCGCGGTCACTTCGCACGTTCCGCAGGGCCACCCCAACCGTCAGATCAGAGCATCCAGACGTGAGCGCCGGCCACCCTGGCGGCGACAGCCCCCGCCAGCAGGACGAGGGCCGTCCACGGGACCTTGTCCATGCTGACGTGGAACCCGCGGGCCCTGAACTCCACGTCGGGCCGCGGCTCTTCCTCTCCCTTCCCGGACTCACGGCCTGCCGTGCGCTTGCTCATGGAACTCCTCCTTCGTCCATGCCGCATGGGTGCCGTGCGGCGTGTGACGGCACTCTGGAGCGGAGGAGGATAAGCCGCGCAACTCTGGCCTGACCTGCGGTTATTCCGGATCTGGCGGGCGTCTATCACGTGCGGGGGTTAGCGGCGCAAGCCCCGGATTTCTGGTCACTCGGACGCGGAGAGTGACAGGCCCTCAGGTAGTACCGGGGCCTGGTTCTCGTCGAAGTGGTCAACGGGACGGGGCCTTCGCGACGCTGCCCCGTACGCACGCAGCTGCCCCGAGCGACAGCGGATAGGGACCGGTACGTCCTGGCTACTCGGGTGCTCTGCTCTGCAGGGTTCGCAGGGCTGCGAGGACGGCATCCTCGCCCTTGTCGTGGGCAGGCACCCGGCGGTCCAGTTCGGGCTCGGAACTCCCGGTTGGCGGCTCGGGCGGCTGCGAGATCGTCGTCACGGTCCTGGATCTTCAGCTCCAGGTCGATCGCCTGTTGCTCAAGGGTGATGATCCGGGCCTTGAGCTGCTCGATGTCGTCGGGGCCGCCGATGCCTGATTCGCGCCAGACCTGATCACCAAGTACTTCGCTGAGACGGGCTTCCAGGCGACGGACCTGGGTGGCGAGGCGGGCGGTGCGGGCATCGGCCGCTGCCAGGTCGGCCTGGAGGGAGGCCCGGCTGACGGCCGGGCCTCGGCCTCCGGGGAGCGCGGTCGGCGCTGCGGCCTGGGCGTGGATCTGACCGAGTAGGTCGCGATGGCGATAGAGGAACGAACGCCGCCTACTTGTACCAGTAGCGGACACCGCCATGGTGGCTGCAGGTGCCGCGGAACTTCGCCGCGTAGCTGACGGTCCCGTCCTTGCACTCGGCGGTCGCACCCGCCGGGTGCGCGCTGCTGGCCCTGCACACGCCGGTGGTGTGCGGAGCGCACGTGGTGGTCGCCTCGGCCTGGACGGCCGGGACGAGGAGCGCGGCGGCGACGGCGAACGCTGTGAGGGTGCTGCGGGCCATGCCGCGGCGGTCCGGTGCCGGGAGAGTGCGGATCACGATGTGGGGCCTTCCTGGTTCAACCCCCGTGTCGTTGCCGTGGGGTTGGCGGGGTGGGGTGTTGCGGTCGCCGCGGAGGAAGAGTGCCTGGGCGGAGGGGTCCTGCTCTTCCCCCGCGGCGAGTCGGGGTGCGGACGGGATCGTCCGGTGCTCCGGCGGTCTACCGGGCGGGGTTCCCGGCCGGTGATGCCGCCGGGTGGGGTCAGGCGTCGCAGGTGTCGAGCATCTCGGACAGGGCTGCAGCCTCGGCCGGGTTCGCGGTGAGCCGGTAGGTGGCCTTCACGCTGATCCAGGCGCGGCTGTAGGTGCACCAGTACGACTGCAGCGACGGCTTCCAGTTCCCCGGGTCCTTGTCGCCCTTCGCCCGGTTGCTGCCCGCCGACACCGCGATCAACTGCGAGTCGACCAGATCGTTGGCGAACGCGCGCCGCTCGGGCGTCGACCACTCCGAGGCCCCGGAGCGCCAGGCTTCCTTGAGGGGGACGACGTGGTCGATGTCGATGCGGGAGGCGGAGTCGATGGTCAGGCCGTCGTACTCGGAATACCAGCTGCCGGACACGGCCCGGCACCCGTCGTCCTGGACCACGTCCCGGCCGTCCCGCTGAAGCACGGCCTCGCGGGTGTCACAGGTTCCGTACTGGGTGATCCAGTGCGGGAACTTCGCCCGGGAGTAGCCCGGGACGTCGCCCTCGCCGGCCACCACCAGGTCCCCGAGAAGCTCGCGGGCCTTCACCGCGTCCGGCGGTTCGGGAAGCTCACGCAGGGACGGCGCCTGACCGGGGAGCGCCTGGCGGGCGGGGGTGTGGGGGCCTGCCGCGGTGGCGGTGGTGGGGGCGGCGGTCAGCGCGAGCCCGGCAAGAGCCGAAGCGGCGGTGAGGAGCGCGGTACGGCGCAGATGACGAGTCACGCCGATCATGCTCCGGCCCAGGCCGGCGCAGAATCGTTGCTGCCCGGCGGGTGTCACCCGCGTGGGTGGGAAGTCGTACCGGGCGCCGCAGCCGGGCCCGTGACAGTGCATACGAGGTCGTCCCCTGGCCAGCAGTCAGGCACGGGCACCCTCACCGCATCCGGGTCACGGTGAGGGTGCCGTGCCGGCCGGACCCGGCCAGCACCTCCACGACCAGATCCGACTCCACCCGCGTGTACGGCTCTCCCTCCGCCCGCCGCTCCCCCACCAACGCCGTACCGCTCAATGCCTCACCGACACGAGCAGCGAGGACCGGCTCCAAACGTGCGGACACCCGGGCCTCGTCCCCCACCGCCAGGACCAGATGGTGCGGCCTGAGCCGGGGCCCGGTGAACCCCAGCACCAGGGCGTCAACCGTGTCCGCGTGCCGGACTTTCAACCACCGACGCTGACCCGACGGATAGCCGGCGCTGCCGCGTTTGCAGACGATCCCCTCGATGCCCTGCTCGCGCAGGGCGTCGTACCAGAGCCCGGCGACGTCCCGGTCATCGGTCGCCGGGGTGACCTGGACCGGCGGCCCGACATCGGCGAGGAGATCCAGGAGGAAGGCGCGGCGCTCGGTGTACGGCAGGTGTCGGCAGTCGCCGATCTGCGGGTCCGGGTGCTGCAGAACATCTGGTGAGCGATGCCGTGGGCTAGTTAGCCGCCGCCAGCCGGTTGAGGACTTCCTTGGGAGTGAAGCTCCAGCCGACCAGGCGTGGCCCACTCCAGTTGATGCCGATCACGAGTCCATCTCGGGCGGCGTCGGGCAGTACGCAATCGCACCAGGTGTCCAAGGGCATGGATTCAACGCGGAGTCCATGCCCCCAGATCTTCGCTGCCCTCTGGGCGCGGGGCGAGGTCGACCAGAAGGGGAGACTTCGCGTGCCGTCTGCGGAGAGATGAGTCGGGCTTCCGTCGTCATCCCGGATAAGCCAGACCACTTCGCCTTGGCGGACATCTCGGAAGAATGCTGCCGCTTGCGACCCGCTCTGACTCATGGCCGCCGAGCCTACCGTTCCCCAACACTCATTTCGCTAGGAATTCTTAAAGTAATGGCGGGCCGGGTTCACCCGCGTACCTGTATGTGCCATGGCAACACCAGGCGGCCTTCGACTCGCCACTGCCGGGCTGGAACTCGCACGCCGAGCCGTTCGGCATGCGGCCGCAGTACGCGCCTGCCGACAGGCCGTGCGGGGGCGCGTCGGGACGCCGGACATCCTGTCCATGCTCGCGCTTGAGGCGGTCCTGGAGGTGTGGTCGCGGCCGGATGTCTCCGTCGACGCCGTAAGCGCGAAGTCCGTCGCCCTGACGGATCTCTTCGTGGAATGCGTGCGGGCGTACGTACCTGAAGGGAGGGTCGACGTCGTGACGCCGGGTTCCCATGCCGAGCGGGGCAGTCAGGTCGCGCTGCGTGGGCGGACGCCGGTGAGGTGATGGGCCGTCTGATCGCGGAGGGTGTCGTCGGCGACTTCAGTGCGCCTGACGTGCTTCGGTTCGGATTCGCGCCGCTCTACCTGGGGTTCGCGGAAGTGGAGCGGGCCGCGCGGGCATTGGCGACGATCTTGGGCTGAGGTGGTGTGGACTTGGTGATGCTCTACCTGGTAGATGCAACCAGTACGGCTTCGTAAATCATCCTGTCTTCTCAGTTGGCTCTTAGTTTTTGACGGAGAAGAAGGAAGTTCATGCGCACTCGTACTCGTACCCGCATAGCAGCCGTCGGCGCGCTCGCCGCACTTTCCGCGCTCGCGCTCACCGGCTGCAACAATGGCGACGAGGCCGACGCCGCTGCCGGCTCGTCCGCCCCCGCGTCGGACTCGGCCTCGACCGCGGCTTCGTCCAAGGCGTCGTCCGGGAGCAGCTCGAGCACGAGCGGCGGTGGTAGCTCGTCCAAGGACGGGGGCGGTGGCGCCACTGCGGCCTGCACCCTCCAGACGGTCTCGATCAAGTTCCTCATGAGCGATCACCAGGCCACCGAGCAGCAGGCGGCCAACGGCACCCTCAAGCTCACCAACACCTCCGGTGCCACCTGTACGGTTGTCGGTCCCACGACCGTGACCGCGACCGACGACGAGAACAAGGCCGGCCCGATCTCTGCGGACAACTCCGAGGAGGGCTCGGACGCGGTCGACATCCCGGCGGGCGGCTCGGCGACGGCAGACATCGGCTACAACAACCTGAACACCGAGGGCACCGCTCGCGACACCTGCCCGGTGGGCGCGTCCACCGTCAAGGTCGGGCTGCCGAAGCAGCCGGACACCACGGTGAACGTGCTGAAGGCGGACGGCTCGCAGGGCGGCTACTTCAGCGTCTGCGGCGACAGCTTCAAGGTCGGCGCCTTCACGGTCGGCTGAGATCTCATCTCATTTGGCGAGTCTGCGGTAGCAGATGAGGGTGCAGGCGATGCTGGTGATGGCGAGGAAGTGGTCGGTTTTGCGTTCGTAGCGGCGGTGCAGGCGGCGGCATCCGGCCAGCCATGACAGCCTCGGCACGTTCGTGTGGCCGCTGAACTTCCCTACCGGCCACATCCGGCCTCTGCGGGCCCGGGACGCCCGGACCGGCACCGACTTCAACCCCGACCCGGACGGCGGTGAGGACACACCCGCCCCCGAGGCCCGGCCCTCGCTCCGGCTCACCGGCTGAACCGTCGCCGCCCGTCGCGGCCGCCACGGCGCCCTCCCGACAGGGAGGGCGCCTTTGTCGTTCCCGGCCAGGGCGCAGTGGGTGGCGATATCACTGGTGGATCTCCACCCGGGTCCTGCCGGCGGCGTTCAGGCGTCGCAGGAGGTGCCGGGCGACGTTGTGGCGGCGGACCTGGCGGTAGGCGGCGTCGATGCGTTCCAGGTTGGCAGTGGACGGCCGGCGCCGCTCCTCCGGCCACGCCTTCAACGTGGCCGCCTTGCGGCTGTGGTCGGTCCGGGTCAGGTAGTGCAGGCGCGCCATCAGGCCACGCTTCACGGTGACGGGGGTGACGATGCCGTCCGCGAGCTCGTCGAGCTTGCGTGCGACGGCGTCGCTGCCCTTGATGCCCCGGGCGCCGTACTTCCCGAACTCAATGGTCCTCTCCGGCACGAATCTCCCCTTCTTCGTCGTACGAACTGGCACTCATCAGTGAACGGCCCCCTGTACGCCTCTCTGCGCCGCGAACTCGGGCCACCTCGGACTTTTAGAGGGCGGTTTGTGAGTCTTTGAGTCGCTCTGTGGTCGCCTGAAGGTGTGGGGTGTGGGCGGAATCTCCGGGTCCGTGGTGTGGGGTCTGTTGGGGTGGCGGGATGAGTGAACGGAAGCCGTATCCCAGCGACTTATCGGACGAGCAGTGGTCGTTGATCGAGCCTGTGATCACAGCGTGGAAGGACCGGCACCGCTCGGTCAGCGGTCATCAGGGCGCCTACGACATGCGGGAGATCGTGAACGCGATCCTCTACCAGGGGCGGACTGGTTGCCAGTGGGCCTACCTCCCGCACGACCTGCCGCAGAAGAGCGC
>NZ_JBIASS010000082.1:0-6701 GCF_042890955.1 Streptomyces sp. NPDC001933
CTCACCACCGTCCTACGCCCCAAAGTCGACGCCGCCTGGCACCTCCACCAACTCACCACCCACCTCGACCTCTCCTTCTTCGTCCTGTTCTCCTCCGCCTCGGGCACATTCGGCGGGCCCGGTCAGGCCAACTACGCCGCCGGAAACGCCTTCCTCGACGCACTCGCCCAGCACCGCCACGCCCAAGGCCTGCCCGCCACCTCCCTCGCCTGGGGCCCCTGGGCCGAAGGCGGCATGGCAGGACGCCTCGACGCAGCCGATGCGGAACGGATGAGCCGCAGCGGGATCACGCCCTTCTCGCCCGAGGAGGGGCTGGCACTCTTCGACGCCGCGCTGCGCTCCGACTCGGCGGCCCTCGTACCGGTCAAGCTGAATCTGGAAGCATTCCGTTCGGCGCCGTTCGTCCCGTCTCTGCTGCGCGGCCTGGTCCGCACGACGAACCGGCGGACCGCGCGAGCGGGCGCCGGGCAGTCCGCCGACTTCGCCCAGCGGCTGCTGGCCCTCGGTGAGCAGGACCGGATCCGCCTGGTGCTGGATGTCGTACGGAGCGAGGTCGCGGCCGTCCTCGGCCACGCGACCGGCGACGCGGTTCCCGCCCAGCGTGCCTTCACCGAGCTGGGCTTCGACTCCCTCACCGCCGTCGAACTCCGCAACCGCCTCGGCAAGGTCACCGGCCTCCGCCTGCCCGCCACCCTCGTCTTCGACTACCCCTCCGCCACCGTCCTCGCCGAGCACATCGCCACGGAGAGCACGGGTGGTGTGCGGGCGCAGCAGGACACGGCCTCGGCTCCGGTCGCCGTCGACAGCGACGACCCGGTCGTCATCGTCGGCATGAGCTGCCGCTACCCCGGCGGCGTGACCGGCCCCGAGGACCTGTGGCAGCTGGTGGGCTCCGGCGGCGACGCCATCTCCCCGCTGCCGACGGACCGCGGCTGGGACGTCGGGCGCCTCTTCGAGCAGGGTGACGACCGCACCGGTACGTCGTACGCGACGGAGGGCGGCTTCCTGCACACGGCGGCCGAGTTCGACCCGGTGTTCTTCGGGATCTCGCCGCGCGAGGCCCTCGCGATGGACCCGCAGCAGCGGCTGCTGCTCGAAGCCTCCTGGGAGGCCATCGAGCACGCGGGTATCGACCCGACCGCTCTGCGGGGCAGCCAGACCGGCGTGTACGCGGGTCTGATGTACCACGACTACGTCGCCCAGTTGGTCGAGGTCCCGGAGGGTGTCGAGGGCTTCCTCACCACCGGGTCCGCCGGCAGTGTCGTCTCGGGCCGAGTCTCGTACACCCTGGGCCTGGAGGGCCCGGCGGTCACCGTCGACACGGCCTGCTCGTCCTCGCTGGTCGCCCTGCACCTCGCGGCCCAGGCACTGCGCTCGGGCGAGTGCTCGATGGCACTTGCCGGTGGCGCGACCGTGATGGCGACGCCCGGCAGCTTCATCGAGTTCAGCAAGCAGCGGGGCCTGGCCCCCAACGGCCGGGTGAAGGCGTTCGCGGACTCCGCCGACGGCACCGCCTGGTCCGAGGGTGTGGGCGTCCTGCTCCTGGAGCGGCTGTCCGACGCCCGCCGCAACGGCCACCGCGTCCTCGCGGTGGTCCGCGGTTCGGCCGTGAACCAGGACGGCGCGTCCAACGGCCTGACCGCCCCGAGCGGCCCCTCGCAGCAGCGCGTCATCCGCCGCGCGCTGGCCAGTGCGGGCCTGTCCGCCGGCCAGATCGACGTGGTCGAGGCACACGGAACGGGCACGAAGCTGGGCGACCCGATCGAGGCGCAGGCCCTGCTGGCCACGTACGGCCAGGAGCGGCCGGCCGACAAGCCGCTGCTTCTGGGGTCGGTCAAGTCGAACATCGGTCACACGCAGGCCGCCGCCGGTGTCGCGGGCATCATCAAGATGGTCATGGCCATGCGCCACGGCATGCTCCCGCAGACGCTCAACGTCGACGAGCCGTCCACGCAGGTTGACTGGTCGGCGGGCGCGGTGGAACTCCTCACCGAGCCGGTCGCCTGGCCTGCGGGGGACGAGCCGCGCCGTGCCGGTGTGTCGTCGTTCGGCATCAGCGGCACGAACGCACACGTCATCGTGGAGGAATCGCCCGACGGCTACGACCAGGGCGGCCTGCTGCCCCTGCCCGCGCCGACGCAGCCGGAAGATGCCGCCGGGCGGACCGCGTTCCTGTTCTCCGGCCAGGGCGCGCAGCGCGTCGGCATGGGACGTGAACTGTACGAGGCGTTCCCGGTGTTCGCCGAGGCGTTCGACGCGGTGTGCGCGGAGCTCGACAGGCACCTGGACCGCCCGGTGAAGGAGGTCGTCTTCGGCGACTCCGAGCTGCTGGACCGGACGGTGTTCACACAGGCGGGCCTGTTCGCCGTCGAGGTGGCACTGTTCCGCCTGGTCGAGCACTGGGGCATCACCCCCGACTACCTCCTCGGCCACTCCATCGGCGAACTGACCGCCGCGCACGTCGCGGGCGTCTGGTCCCTGGAGGACGCCGCCGCACTTGTCGCCGCCCGGGGCCGCCTCATGCAGGCTCTCCCCGCCGGCGGCGCCATGGTCGCGCTCAAGGCTGCCGAGGCGGACGTCCTGCCGCTGCTGACCGAGGGTGTCTCGATCGCGGCCGTCAACGGCCCGTCGTCGGTCGTCGTCTCGGGCGACGAGGACGCGGTACTGGCGGTGGCCGCCCGGTTCGACCGGTCGGCGCGACTGCGGGTCAGCCATGCCTTCCACTCGCCGCGCATGGAGCCCATGCTCGCCGAGTTCAGGACGGTCGCGGAGAACCTGACCTTCCACGCCCCGCAGATCCCGATCGTCTCCAACCTGACCGGCGAACTCGCCGGCGAGGAACTGCTGACGGCCGGCTATTGGGTGGACCACGTCCGCCAGGCCGTCCGCTTCCTCGACGGCATGCACGCACTCCGCGAGCTGGGCACCGAGCAGTTCGTGGAACTCGGCCCGGACAGTGTGCTCACCGCTCTTGGCCGGGCATGCCTCGGCGAGAGCACGGCACTGACCGTGTCGGTACTCCGCAAGAACGGCCCTGCCCTGGAACAGCTGACCACCGCCGTGGCGGCGCTGCACAAGCGTGCGGTCGGCTGCGGGACGGACCTCGCGATCCGGGAGCTGAACGAGGCGGCTGCCTCGGCGCTGCCGGCGGTGCCGTGGGTGCTGTCGGCCCGGTCGGAGGAGGCGTTGGCGGGTCAGGCGGAGCGGTTGCTCGGTCTGGGTGAAGCTTCTCCGTTGGATGTCGGCTGGTCGTTGGTGTCTTCGCGCAGTGTCTTCGAGCACCGTGCGGTGGTGGTTGGTGAGGACCGTGAGGCGTTGCTGCGGGCGGTGTCCGAGGGCCGGTCGGTGCCGGGTGTGGTGCGCGGATCGGTCCAGGGTGGCCGTTCGGCGTTCCTGTTCTCGGGGCAGGGGTCGCAGCGGGCCGGGATGGGCCGGGAGCTGTACGAGGCGTACCCGGTGTTCGCAGATGCGTTCGACGCGGTCTGCGCGGAGCTGGACCGGTATCTCGACCAGCCGGTCAAGGACATCGTGTTCGGTGGGTCGGAGCTGATCGACCAGACCGTCTACACCCAGGCCGGGCTGTTCGCGATCGAGGTCGCTCTGTTCCGGCTGCTGGAGCACTGGGACGTCACCCCCGACTACCTGCTCGGCCACTCCATCGGTGAGCTGGCCGCCGCGCACGTCGCGGGTGTCTGGTCCCTGGAGGACGCGGCGGCGCTGGTCGCCGCGCGGGGCCGTCTGATGCAGGCGCTGCCGACCGGTGGCGCGATGGTCGCCGTCCAAGCGACGGAGAATCAGGTTCTGCCGTTGCTGGTCGACGGTGTCTCGATCGCCGCTCTGAACGGCCCGGATTCTGTCGTCATCTCCGGCGACGAGGACGCCGTACTCGCCATCGCGTCCGGCTTCGCGAAGACGAAGCGCCTCCGTGTCAGTCACGCGTTCCACTCGCCGCGCATGGAGCCCATGCTCGCCGAGTTCAAGATCATCGCCGAGGGCCTGACCTTCCAGGCACCGAAGCTGCCCATCGTCTCCAACCTCACGGGTGAGGTCGCAGGCGAGGAACTGCTGAGCGTCGACTACTGGGTGGACCATGTCCGCCAGGCCGTCCGTTTCCTCGATGGCGTAAGGCAGTTGGAGTCCCAGGGCGTCACGACGTACCTGGAGCTCGGGCCCGGCGGTGTCCTCTCCGCGATGGGCCAGTCGTGTGTGACGGAGGACGCCGGTTTCGTACCGGCCCTGCGCAAGAACCGTACCGAGACCGATGCGCTCGTGGCGGCTGTGGCCGAGCTTCACGTGCGGGGCACGGCTGTCGACTGGGCCGCGTACTACGCGAACAGCGGCGCCCGGCGCACCGATCTGCCCACCTACGCCTTCCAGCACGAGCGGTACTGGCCGGCACCGCCCAAGGCGGCCCCCGAACCCGCCGCCGCCGACCCGGTCGACGCGGAGTTCTGGGAGGCTGTTGAGCGGGCGGATCTGTCCGGGCTGGCCGGTGATCTGGAGCTGTCGGCCGATGCTCCGCTGGGCGAGGTTCTGCCCGCGCTGTCGTCCTGGCGGCGCCGGCAGCAGCAGCGTTCCGAGGTTGACGGATGGCGATACCGCGTCACCTGGAAACCCACACAGCCCCAGACGGCCGCGTTGTCGGGCCGGTGGCTGCTCGTCGCCCCGCAATCGGGTCCTGCGGATGTCACGGGTGTCGCGGAGTGGTGTGAGTCCGGTCTGCGTGCGGCCGGTGCGGAGGTCGTCCGCACGGACGGCACCGACCTGCCCTCCGACCTCGACCTTGCCGGTGTCGTCTCCCTGCTGGGTATCGACGACAGCGTTCTCGGCCGGGGTGTTTCCCCGGGTCTGTCCTCCACGCTGCATCTGGTGCAGCACCTGGCTTCGGCCGGGGTGGAGGCGCCGTTGTGGTGTCTGACCCGGGGCGCCGTCTCGACCGGTCCCGCCGATCCGCTGCGCTGCCCCGCTCAGGCCCAGGTCTGGGGTCTGGGCCGGGTCGTGGCGCTGGAGCACCCGAAGAGCTGGGGCGGTCTGATCGACCTGCCCGAGACCCTCGACGCCCGTGCGTTCGACCGCACCGCCACCATCCTGGCCAACGCCAGTGGCCGCAGCGACGGCGGGAATGAGGACCAGGTCGCCGTCCGGTCCTCGGGCGTCTTCGTGCGGCGTGTCGTGCGGGCCGCCGCAGGCCCGCACAACGACTGGAAGGTACGGGGCACGGTCCTGATCACCGGCGGCACCGGAGGTCTCGGTGCCCGGGTCGCCCGCTGGGCCGCCACCAACGGAGCCCAGCACCTCGTCCTCACCAGCCGCAGAGGACCCGACACCCCCGGCACAGCAGAACTCGTCGCAGAAATACAGGAGCTGGGGGCCGGAGCAACCGTCGTCGCCTGCGACGCGACCGACCTGACCGCCCTCACCGCCCTCGCCCGTTCCCTCGAAACCGACGGAACCCCGGTCCATACCGTCGTCCATGCCGCAGGTGTCGCCTCGGCCGGGTCGATCAGCGAGCTCGACGCTGAGGCACTGGCCGGACAGATGCATGCGAAGGTCACCGGCGCGGCCAACCTGGACTCCGTCTTCGCGGGCACCGAACTGGACGCGTTCGTCCTCTTCTCCTCCATCGCGGGAGTCTGGGGCAGCGGTGGGCAGGCGGGTTACGCCGCGGCCAACGCCTACCTCGACGCCCTGGCCCAGGAGCGCCGGACCCGTGGCCTGGCCGCCACCTCGATCGCCTGGGGCCCCTGGGCCGAAGGCGGCATGGCGGACGACGAGATGGCTGCGGAGCTGAGCCGACGCGGTCTGCCGGCCATGGCTCCGGATGCGGCCGTGACGGCGATCGGCCAGGCGCTGGCGCTGGACGAGCCGTGCGTGACGGTCGCGGACGTGGACTGGGCACGCTTCGTACCGCCCTTCACCGCGCTGCGACCGAGCCCGCTGCTCGGCGACCTGCCCGAGAACCAGCAGCCCGCCGAGACGGCCGCCGCTACGAAGTCGGCGGGTGCCGAATCGGCGCTGCGCGGTCGGCTGGCCGTCCTGACCGGGGCCGAGCAGCTACGACTGCTGCTGGGAATCGTCCGGGCGCAGGCCGCGGTGGTGCTGGGGCACAACGGTGCCGGTGCCATCGGCGAGACGGCGACCTTCCGGGAGCTGGGCTTCGACTCGCTCACGGCGGTGGAGTTCCGCAACGCGCTGGCGGGCGAGACGGGGCTCTCGCTGCCCGCGACCCTCGTCTTCGATTACCCGAGCCCGGCTGTTCTGGCCGAGCACGTACGTGACGAACTGCTGGGCTCCGATGCACAGCCCACGAACGTCCCCGCAGTCGCAGGCGGGCCCGTCGACGGGGACGACCCCATCGCGATCGTCGGCATGAGCTGCCGATACCCGGGGGGCGTGCGGTCGCCGGAGGATCTGTGGGAGCTGCTGGCGTCCGAGGCGGACGCGGTCTCCGGGTTCCCGGTGGACCGTGGCTGGGACCTGGAGCGGCTCTACGACCCGTCCCGCGAGCGGGAAGCGGCGTCGTACGTCGACCAGGGCGGATTCCTGCACGACGCCGGGGAGTTCGACCCGGTCTTCTTCGGGATCTCGCCGCGCGAGGCCCTCGCGATGGACCCGCAGCAGCGGCTGCTGCTGGAGACGTCGTGGGAGGCGTTCGAGCGGTCCGGGATCGATCCGGCGTCGGTTCGTGGCAGCCGTACCGG
>NZ_JBIASS010000083.1:0-5839 GCF_042890955.1 Streptomyces sp. NPDC001933
CGTCTCGTCGTTCCTGTTCCGAGCGGTAGGGGCGGGCGTGGGCCCATTCGTCGAGCAGGGTGCGGTTGAGACGTTCGACCTTGCCGTTGGTCTGTGGCCGGTAGGGCCGGGTTCGCTTGTGAGTGATCCCGGCGGCTGCCAGGGCGTTGCGCCAGGCATGGGACTTGTAGCAGGCGCCGTTGTCGGTCAGGACCCGTTCGACGGTGATGCCGCACGAGGTGAAGAACTGCTGGGCCCGGGTCCAGAATGCGGTGGCGGTCTCCTTGCGCTCGTCGGTGTGGATCTCGCTGCAGGCGAGGCGGGAGTGGTCGTCGACGGCGGTGTGGATGTAGCTGTAGCCGGCCCGGAGCGGGTCTTCCTGCCCGCTTGGCGGCCCAGTGCTTTGTGGCCGCCGCCGTCGGGGATGTTGCCGAGCTTCTTGATGTCCACGTGCACCAGTTCACCGGGACGGTCGCGTTCGTAGCGGCGTATGACGCGCCCGGTCGCCCGGTCCAGGTGCGTGAGGCGGGCCAGGCCGAAGCGGGTCAGCACGCGGTGGACGGTCGAGGGCACCAGGCCGAGCAGGTGGGCGATGCGGGCCGGTCCCCACCGCCGCAGGATCCGGACCTTGATGATCCGTCGTTCGGTCCTCGTCGGGGTCCGGCGTGGGCTGGTGTGCGGACGGCTTGACCGGTCCGCCATGCCCGCCTCGCCATACAGCCGGTAACGGTCCGCCCATCGCTGGGTTGTCGTTGGTGAGACCTGGAAGCGCTCGGCCGCCCGTCGCAGAGGCCGGCCGTCCTCGACGACGCAACGGGCCAGGCGCAGGCGCCCGGTCTCGGTCAGGGGTGCATTACGGTGAGGCACGAGGGCCTTCCTGGTCGCCGGTGCAGATGTCGCAATCCACACCAGGCCAGAAGGCCCTCACCCATTTCAAGATCACTCAGCCGTGAACCCCGTCACCAACCTCCATGGACAGAACACCTAGGCGGCGAAGTCGATGTTGGTGACGTACTCGTACTGCCCCCACTGGGATCCGAGGTCGACGATGACGTCCGCCCAGGCGTCGTCCAGGCCCTGGCGGTCGCCGGATGCCCAGGCCTCGACGATGCGGTCCCAGCGGCGGACGTTCATCGCGCGGTACTCCACCAGCCGCTGAAGCGGACGCGGCACCTGCGACTGGTTGAGCGGGTGGATCTCCACCCGCGTCCCGCCGCCGGCGTTCAGGCGCCGCAGAAGGTGCCGCGCGACATTGCGGCGGCGGACCTGACGGTAGGCGAGGCTGACGTCGAGCGCGCCGCCGGCCAGCCTAGCCAGCCGCCC
Source organism: Streptomyces sp. NPDC001933 (assembly GCF_042890955.1). Lineage (NCBI taxonomy): Bacteria > Bacillati > Actinomycetota > Actinomycetes > Kitasatosporales > Streptomycetaceae > Streptomyces > Streptomyces sp. NPDC001933. Next base: position 1,303 of record NZ_JBIASS010000083.1, read on the forward strand.
GTGTAGCGGGCCCTGAGCAGCCACGGAGTGGATGCTCACGTGGTCGGTGCGGAGCTCCGACCACAACCAAGGGTCACGGAGTGACCCGGTAACCCGGGCCGCAGGCCCGATACCGCGCGGAGCGCGGTGCCCACTTTTCCGCCGCGTAGCGGCGGCGCGTCGCGTCTGCAGCTGGAACCTCGAAGTCGACCGGTCCACCGTCATCCGCGCATGGGAAGAGTCAGTCATCCCCGGCATACTCCAGACCGCGGACTACGCGCGTGCGATCTCCTGCGGTACGCAGAGCGGAGCGGTGACTGCCGCAGCTGAGGGCCTGATCGGGCAAGCCGAGTCACCCTCATCGTTGCGGTGCGTTGGCGGGGGGCATCCGAACCAGTGCTATACATTCCATGATCAATCGGACACGACGTGCGACCGTTTCGACCGGTTCGCAGAGCCTTGGCCAGGTCACGGCGTAGCTCTCCCCGTCCTTGGACGTAGATGGCCTGGTAGATCGTCTCGTGGACCACGTGCATCTCCGGCCGGTCGGGGAAGTCCCTGTGTAGGTGCCGGACGATTTGTTCCGGGCTCCAGCGCCTGCCCAGACACTCCTGTATGTACTCCCGCAGCTCCAGGTTCAGGGCGATCTTCGCGGGCTTGGGGCGGGGCCGGCGGGACTCAGCTCGGGCCTCGGCAGCATGCGGGCGGTACTGGCCGTTGGTGGGGTGACGGTTGCGGCGTATCTCCCGGCTGATCGTGGACGGGCTGCGGTTGAGGTCCGCGGCGATCCTTCGTACTGACACCCTCGCCCACACCTGGTCAGCGATGTAGAGACGCTCCTCAACCGTCAGGTGCCGAGACGCAGAAATGACCCGCTCAGCCCGCACTCTGTGTGCGGGCTGGGCGGGTCTCCTCTTCGTCGGGTTGGTGCCGTTTCGCCAACGCTTGCCTGTACGGCGGTTGATGCCGACGATCCGGCACGCTTCCCGACTGCTCACACCTTGATCCATAAGCCGGAAGTATTCCTCCCGCTCACGGTCCAGCTTCTTGCGTCCCTGCGCTGAGCGGATCTTGCGGATCTCGAAGGCCATCGCATCCCCCTGAGGTAGGGCGTTGCGATGATCGTTAGAACCCAAGAGCCGGGCAGGGGGCGCTGTGACGATGACGGGAGTGGGACGGGTCGTAGACGGTGCCGCGCCCGGTGTCGCCGGAGCCACCGCACTCGGCACACCTGCCGTCAGCAGCCCAGACCGGCCCAACAGACCAGGGGTGCGAGCACCGGCGCGCACGGCCCCGCCAACGCGCGCGAGGGACTGGCCGGCCGCCGATCCCCGAGGCGCTCCGCCCGCCCCGCCCGGTCAGTACGTCCGCCACGGTCCCGGAGCAAAGGCAGGTGGACGACGCCAAGGGCGTCGTCCACCTGTCCCGCCGCTAACGTCACAGGGCGGAGAACAGCAGCGCTGTCTGATGAAGAGCTCAGTGCCTGGTTTTCATTACTGCAAAGAGTTCAGCGCACTCGCTGACGAAGGAACAGAGCTGATCCACGACCTGCCGGTACTCCTGCGGATCCCGCACCACGTTCGGCGTGGCATCGGCCCACTGCTGCCACAGGCCACCGGAGGCAAGGTATGGGGCTGCTCGCTCAGTCCCAAGGACGGCATCGAGGTGAAGCAGCGTGCTGAGAACCGCGGTCTGGTCCCAGACGAGGTCAGGTTGAGGCAAGTAGCGATCAAGATATCTGCAGACCAGATCGGCGTCCGCGCTGGTACCGAAGGCGGCAAGAGCGATGCAAAAGGCCCCGCGGTAAGGGCCTCCGCTGGCCAGCAGGAGTTCGCCGATGCGGCTGCGGAACTCGGTCCTGCCGGCCACGGCAACCAGCCAGGAGGCAGTCCTGCACTCCCGCCACCCGCCCTCGAAAAGGATGCCGAGTTCAGCGGGAGTGATCTCCCCGGCAGCGTGGACCAACTCCCTCACGAACAACTCGCGCTCAGGCCCACTCAACCGCAGCAAGCTTCCACCCAGCCGCATGTACCGCCGGCCAGGCGCGACGAATCGTCGGCCCAGCTCCCTGAGCTCGGGATCGGTGTTGGCATAGCGCATGGCTGCATTTTTGCCCGGCGAAGACCCAGCTGCCAGCGGTTTACCCAGAACCTTGTGGGAGCTCTCACTCCCCTGACCAGGTAATCCTCACCTGGTGACCAGTCAATCCTCACGACTTGTCCGACACCAGCGCCCAGCCATCAACGCTCAACGCTCAACGCCCCATGAAACGAACCGAAACAGCCCGGTCCACAGAACCCGAGACCGGACACCGAACCGAGAACCACCCCGGACAAGGAAGCGAAGACTCCCATATCGGCTGGCACACACCAGCCTCCGTCCACTTCGGGACCGCCGAGGAAGTCCGCGACCAGCGCGCGGTCACCCTCGCCGAGGCATACGCCCGCCACCCCGAACGCTTCGGCCGCCGCCCCAGACCACCCGAGATACCCCAGACGGCCTGGACTCAACGACCCGGCCAAACGCAGGGAACCCGCACCACAAACCTCATAGCGTCACGACCGTCTCACTGGACTTGAAATCTTCCGCTCTGAGCTGTGTCACCGGTCTCCACGCCCGGGCAGGCCGTGGAGGCCGAGACACGTTCCCCCCATCGCACGGGATCAGCTATCGGTCCACCAGTACCGCGTCTTGTGGTCCGAGTGATTGTCATTGACCTTGTTGCCGTACCAGGCGCACCACACCTTGCCATCGGTCTTGGCGCAGGCTCGCATGTAACGGCCCTTCACCTGGCTGCTGCTGTGCTGATAGATCTTGGAAGTGACCGACCATTCGCCCTTCTTGAGGCTCTTGGTGCCGCATGCCTTCCAGTTCTTTCCTTTGGAGTGACTGATGTCCACCCACACCTTGTCGCCCTTGCGGGCGTTCGTCAGCTTCGCGGCCGACCGGTCGTAGATCCTTCCGGTGGCGAGCTGGAGAGACCTGCCATAACGCTTGGTGATGCCGTCTCCCTTCCCACCCGCACCCTTATGCGTGACGGCCTCTCCGGGACCCCAACCGTCGTAGGAGTGATATCCGCACTTGCTCTTCGTCGAGAAAGGCTTGGCGGCCACACTCTGTTCCTGCGTCGCAAGCGACGTTTGCGCCGAAGCCGCGTTCGAGGCCCCCGCCACCAGAACCACGGCGATCGCGGCAAAGGCCGAAGCCCAGGCCGCGACAGGAGTACGTCGTTTCATTTCTCCCCCAGTGCTTGTCCGTCGTCTATGCGGTGCTGCCTACATTGACACGGGAGTACAACCGGTAGGCAGCGATTTCGGACAGGGCCGAATCGGCTGACTGCACTCATGCTTGATGGTCTCCCCGTTGTGTGCCGCTCGGACCAAAGAAGGGGGGCGGCACATCTTCCTTGGGGTGCCGGGTGGCTCCCCGCGAGGCAACACTCGCATTCCCACGAGGGCGTGTCCTGTTCATTCGGGCCTGCCCGAAACGCCCTCGTCAATCACCTGCCGGGAGCTGAGGCTCTGGAGTGATGGCGTCCGGCTCGGGATGGTGTGGTCGGATCAGGACGTCGCGTTCGAGGAAGGGCTCGCCGCTGCCCGCTCCCGGGGCGGTCGTCCACGGGCATCTGTTGCCGCCCGCGTCCCCGGTCTGGGACGGGTACCCGGTCGGGGCTTGGTCCAAGGACCAGCGGTTCGCTGCCCGTGACTGCGGATCAGATTGTGCAGCGGCGGCAGGCCGGCCTTTCCCGCCAACAACCTTGCCGTGTTTGCGGGCGGACTCACAGCACCGGAACCTTCCTGTCTGTCGTCCTCTTCCCTGTCGCGCCGCGAAACCAGGAGGAGCTGGGGTTTTCGGGCAGGGGCGAAGAAGGTGTCGGAGGGTCGTGGAAAGACGGCACGCTGGTCTGGCGGCTCCGAGACCTGATGCGTCAAAAGCCGCATGGCAATGACCGATGCACACAGGAAACAGAGATCACGGGGGTCCAACACTATGCGTACTTCGAAGCTCGCACGCCACGCGGCAACCGCTTTCACTGCCGCGCTCGTCGCACTCGGTATCAGCGCCGGCACCGCGAACGCCGCCGACGTCACCGGAAGCGGGTACAGCTACCTTGCTCCGGACCCGTACGACGCCGGTGGCTACGACGCCATAGCCCGTCTCAACTACGACGGCGTGACCAAGATCGCCGTCCGGTTCCACGCCTACGACGAGTACCTCCGGCTGGGCAACACCACTGGCAGCGACGCCTACGTCAACGTCTTCTACACGCCGAAGGGAAGCAGCAAAACGTACGAGTACAACTTCCATGTCGGCCGCGACTCGTCATGGAGGAAGGAGCTCGGCAACGACGGCGACCTGAACGAAGGCGGTTCTATACGGATCCAGCTGTGTACCCTGCTGAACTGCAGTGGCTGGTACTGGGGCACGACCTGACCGCTGCGGTAACCGGCCGTCATCCGCCATGGAGCAGGCGCCTGCCCAGAGGGCTGAGCAGGTGGAGAACCCGGTTGTCCGCACGTCGGGTCACAGCGAGTCCGGCGGTCCGCAGAACTGCGAC
>NZ_JBIASS010000084.1:0-5702 GCF_042890955.1 Streptomyces sp. NPDC001933
CTTCAATACCGCCCCGACACCCTCGACGGCTTCATAGCCGGCACCGCCCTGACCCTCGACACCCCAACGTCACCCTGACAAGCCGAAGTCAGTAACGAGATTGGCGGCGTGGAGTCGATATGCGCAGGCGAGTCCGCATGCAACGGTGATTCACTGGCCCGATGAGCACGTTCGACGAGTACCTCACGGACTGGGAGTTCGGCGAGGACTGGCGGCCAGTGGTCGAGCACCTGGCGGCCCGCGTCACGAGCTGGCCCAGGGGGGCGCCGGAACCTGAAGACTTTTGCGTGGACTTCCCCGTCGACGTCCTATGGACAGACGGCCTGCTGGTGTGGACGAGCCTGGTAGACCCCGTGCGCAATATGATCAGCACCTGCTTGGGCGGCCAGATCGACCGTACGGGTCTTCGCTGCGGCATCCTGAACCCTCACAATCCGGGAGACCATCTCGACTGCCGCTTCGTCCTTCTCGGCGAAGGAAGATCCCTTTCTGATCTGGCAGATGTGCTTCTGGATTGGGTGGCCGCCGAGGCCGCACGTCTTTCCACCAGTCGACCACAGCCCCTACGCGCGCCGAGATCCGTGCAACTGGAGGGTGACCGCTCCCGGGCTCGTGTTCACCATGAGTGGTCGCCGGGGGCATAGTGCCGCCAGGTTCCTCCTGCCTCGGCGGCGAGCTGGGCGGTGGTGTCGTCGTGGTAGCCGCGCATGCGGGCGATCACGGGTGCGGGGGCCTGCAGGACGAGGTGGCGGATGGATGTGAGGGGACCCGGCGGCGCGCCGCCGGGTCCCCTCACTGTCAAGCCAGTCCCCACCGCGGTTGGGGTCACCGATCCGCCGGCCCCATGGTCGACCACCCTGTCCGGGCTTCTACGGAGCACCGCACGCCAGCACCAACGCCCTGACCGCTCGGGAGGTCGGGGGCTGCTGATCAGCCTTGCTCGCAACGGTCGGGAGCGTGGTCCGCAGGCGACTCGATCTTGCGCAGCTGTGTGAATGGCACAGCGGAGGCGAGCGCGAGAGCAATCGCGCCCACGAGCAAGAGGGCGAGCCAGGCGCCGGAACTGTCGATGACGAGTCCTGCCGCGGCGGATGCCAGCGATGCGCCGAGGTTTACGGAGGTGTTGACCCATGTCGACGCTTCGGTCCGGCTGGTGTCCGGAACGATGGTGTCGGCGATGAGGTATCCGGTGATGAGGGACGGGGCGAGGAAGAGGCCGGTGAGGGCGAGGCCTGCGGCGAAGAGACCGAGTGTGTCCAGCTGGGATACGAACACCGCGGCAAGCCCCATGCTGGCGCACAGGGCGAACAGCCTCTTGCCGATTTGCGACTTGAGGTTCAGTTGCCCATAGAGAAAACCTCCGAGAGCACTTCCGCCGGCAAAGGCTGCCAGGAGCCAGCCCGAAGCTGCGACAGCATCACGTTGAGCAGCGGTGGCTGGCGCTGCGATCTCCGCGACGCCCAATACACCACCGACGCCCAGCAGGACGACCAATACCCTTGCGAAACCTGGCTGTCGCAGTGGGCGATCACCTTGCGCGCCGCTCCCTCCTGTCCCGCGCAGCGCCCCCGATGAGGCACTGGACGTCATCGCTGCAGTGCCGAGGGAAACCGCTGCCGCGGTCACCCAGAGTCCGATGCTGGGAGAAGTGGCCACGATGACCGCGGTGATGATGACAGGACCACCGACGAAGAGGAGCTCTTCGCAAACCGCGTCGATACTGAATGCCTTTGTTCGCTGGTCACCGGCTGTTGTGAGCGATGCCCAGACCATTCGCATCGCCGCCCCCAGGGGTGGCGCTGTCAGGCCGACCACCGCACTGAGAACGAGGAACCAGATATCCGCGACACTCTCGGCTTCCGTGATGAGCGCGAGAGCGATGAACGCGGAGGCCTGGCCCGAGGCCATCGTGGTGAGCGCGATCCGTTGACCGAATCGATCGACGGCCCGGGCACGCCAGGGGGCGGCGAGGACGTTGGCGATGCCGAACACCGCTGTTGCGAAACCGGCCTGCGTGTACGAACCCGTGCTGTCCTGGACGGCGAGGAGGAGAGCAAGACCGCCCATTGCGAGGGCGGACCGGCCGATCAGGGCGGGGAGGAAGGCGCGAAGAGCGCCAGGAAGGAGAAGTACTGCGAGCACGAAGAAGCTCCGATGATGTTCGACCGACGCTGAACGCGAGGCCGCCAAGAATCTGACGGCTATCGAGGTCCGGAGGGCATGACAGAGCGCACCCTCAACGGATCAGAACCTGGACGGGAGAGACCCAGGACCGTCAGATGAACATCACGATGAACATCCGGGAAGGTTAACAGGACGCGGCCTCCATGCCGGCTTGGGTAATTCCGCGCCGGTGACCGCTGGACTGTTCGCGGCTGAGATACGTTCAGCCCATGACGCACTTCACGGAAGCCGCTCTGGTGGTCCGGTGAACGGCTGGTGGACCTACCTGGAGGAACAGACCCGCCGGGAGGTCGACGCGAACGTGCTGCGCGACCGCCGGCTCACGGCAGTCAAGGCCGTGTGGGAGGCCCTGCGCCCACTTGGGGTCGGCCTGCACGAGGCGGAGCAGGTCGTCCACGTGCGCTACGAGATTCTCGGCGATCGCGTGCAGCACAGGCCGCCCGATCCGCTCGACGTCTCCTCACTCGCAGCCCGTGCTGCCGCCCACCAGGGCCGGGTGGCCGCGGTCGAGGCTCTCTGGGACGGCGACACCGTCCATGACTGGTTCGTACTTCTGGTCGCGGTCCTGGACGACCCAGCCGGGGAGGGACACCTGGCGACTGTTCACCAGCGCCCTGGCGGGCGCCCGCTGGGACCCGCGGCCGCAGATGCGGGACAGGCCTTGGCCAACTACCTCGGGGTGCCGTTCCACTTCGCCTCCCCGGACATCCCCGACGACCAAGCCCCACGCTGGCGAACAGCCCAGCGTCCGTCCGAAGGTTCGTGACCGGCACCGTAAAACGGGTCGCGGCTACGCCAGAGACAAGGTGGGCCGCCGGGTGCCTCCCGTTCTCGGTTCTGGCACAACTTCTGTGATGCTGGCCTGCCGATCGCAAGGACGGCGCGTCGGACGCGGGAAACCAGCAGTTCAGCGGGCTCGCCCCGATGCGGGTACGAGCGGGAGCGACGTACCACCACAGAAGTTGAGCCAGAACCCGAGATCCAGCACCACGTTCCGAAGGCGTGGGCGATCTCCTCGCCGCCGGGGGCCGGCCACCAGTCCGGATGCCTGGCGGCATCGACGAGCAGGGCCTGTACTGCCGTCCGTGCCTCGGCGGACGGCAGTTCGTCCATGACCTCGGCAGCGAGCCATTCCAGCCGGACGTCACACATCCCGAGCCCCCCGGTGATCGACAGAGGCACACGCTACGACGGGCCCGCCGCCCCTGCCGGGGCCTGTGGATAACCTTGCCGCGCGGGCGGGCCTCCCACCCGCTCAGGGTGCCTCGGGCTCGGTGACGACGAACTCCTCGCCGGTCCACCGCACGACCACCTCCCGGACCCCGTCCGGCCCGCTCCGGGCCGCCCGCACCAGCTCGACCCGGCCCGCCATGCTCCAGCCGCGCCCCGCCCAGTACGGGTGGGAGCTGATCAGGCAGGACAGCCGGATCAGCTCCCGTCGCAGCTCGGCCGCCCCGACGGCGGGACGCAAGGCGAGCTGGTTGTAGATGCGGATCTGTCGGCGCCTGAGAGTGGTTTGCGTGGGAGTGGTTGCCCCTGGTGCTGTGGCCGGACTCGGTGCCGCCGGTGATGACGATGGTGCAGCCGCCGCTGGCCTTCTTCAGAGCGATGACGCCCTGGATCGTGCGGGCACGGACACCCGCCAGGGAGGTCCGGCCGACCGGAGCCTTGATCCCGGCCGCGGCGAGCTGCGCGAGGGCCTGGCGCTGGGTCAGCCTGCCGTTCGCCGGTGCGGGCGTGGTCGGTGCGGGCGTGGTCGGGGTACTCGTCTTGGTCCCGTTGACCAGCTTGTTCCATGTGCCACGGAAGTGTTCGGGCCTGCGGCCCTGATTGCCGATCTTCTCGCCGACGACGGGCTGGACGCCGTGCGTCACCCGAGCGTTGCCGAGGTGCAGGGCAACTCCGCGCAATGGCGCGAGCGCGCAGACTGACCCTGACGCATAACTGACACACCACCGGCAGCACGAAGGGCTGGACCCCACGGGTCCAGCCCTTCCGCATGACGGACGCGAGCCCCTGGCCGCGACTTGTCAGGGAGGCGACCCGGGCCCGCACCCACAAGCTACTGGCACTCCTCACCCCCGCCCCGCCGGACACTCCGCCCCGAACCCCGGGCTACCTGATCAGTGGTTCGGGATCTCGCCGGAGTGGCTCCCGATCCCACCGGAAAACGCCCGCCACGGTCGAGTACGCCGCCGCCCCGAACGGTCACATGACCGACCGGACGAGTCCTAATCGCCCGAGAAGCCGAAGATTCCCAGGTGGGTTGGTCTGCCATCGGAGTGGAGGACGACGTAATAGCCGGTCCACTGCATCCGACACTCGCCGAGCAGGCTACGCACGTGCTCCTCGTGGCTCGCAGCCTCGTTGGCAGCGGAAACGACTTCCCCGTACTGCTCGACCGTGGGGCGGTCGGTACCAAAGTGGTGAACCACCCGGCTGAGTGTCAGCGGGCGCAGGGTGCCGTAGTCAGAGGCACAAGACCCCACCGGCGGGGAATCAATGGTTATGACCCTGTCGATGTCGAGGATCGTATGGGTGCCCTCTGTCCCCATGAACTCCTCATCCTCGTACAGGTCATCCAGGCTTCGGTAGTTGGCACCGTCGCCGTACTCCTCCTGAAACACCCTGGCCTGCAAAGTTGCCAAAGCCGCCTCGACGTCCCCGTCATACCTGGTGACGTAGTCCCATCCACTGGCGCCCATCGAGCCTCCCTCCCTGAAGATCGTGAACGGCCAAACGGTAGCGGCGGGCACTGACATTGATGCTGATACTCGGGTTCCGGTGGTCGTGGCTCGGGCACTGACTGACGTCCTGCTGGGCTGTCCTCAAGTTGTTCTGTCCGGCCGCCGGGACCCGTGCTCATGGCTCCGGCCGGGCGGAACATGACCTGATAGCGCCTCTGTGTGTGGACGATCGCGTAATTCCCCAGGGGTAAGTTCACGTAATTCCCCAGGTTCCTCTGCCTGAGGGCGCGACAGGTCCACGGAAGCGGCCGGTTACTCTCACCTCGTTCCAAGGCCAGGGCCATGGCCTGAGATGATCTCCGACGAAGGGGGGTGCAGTAATGGAGATGCCACCGACGCACCTGGCTGTCGAGCAGGACCGGCTAGAGGAACTGCGCGATCTCTTGGCGGCAGGAGCTGACATCCACGAGGAGTACAACGGATTCACCCTCCTGCACCGGGCCGTCGACGGAGAGATCGACGGACACATCCAGACCGGGGAGCCCCTCCATGTGGATGCCACGTGCTTCCTGCTGTCCCAAGGTGCAGATCCCACACGTCGTTCACACGGTGGGACCGGAGTGTCAGCCCATCACCTGGCCTTCGTCAACAGGCACTGGCTTGCTGACGCTCTCTTCGAAGCCTGGCTCACCCGTGGGGACACCAAGATCAGTCTTTGAAGACGGTCTCTGGTTGCTTACTGACTTCGGCTTGTCAGGGTGACGTTGGGGTGTCGAGGGTCAGGGCGGTGCCGGCTATGAAGCCGTCGAGGGTGTCGGGGCGGTATTGAAG
>NZ_JBIASS010000085.1:0-5621 GCF_042890955.1 Streptomyces sp. NPDC001933
CGCGCGTCATACAGATCCGTCGCATACTCGATCGTGATGTCCAACCCACCAGGCCGCCCATCCACCGAACGACGCTCCGCGAAGGAGAACGTCAGATCGAACTTGGCGATCTCCACCTTCGAGAACTCGTACGTCGCTTCCAGGCCCGGGAGTTCAGGCGCTTCGGCGGACATGTCGCCGACGGTGAGCATGACCTGGAAGAGGGGGTGCCGGGCGGTGGTGCGCTCGGGGTTGAGGGCTTCGACCAGTCGGTCGAAGGGCAGGTCCTGGTGGCTCCAGGCGGCGAGGTCGGTCTCCCGGACCCGGGTCAGCAGCTCACGGAAGCTCGGGTCACCGCTGGTGTCGGTGCGCAGGACGAGGGTGTTGACGAAGAAGCCGACGAGGTCGTCGAGCGCCGGGTCGGTGCGCCCCGCGACGGGTGAGCCGAGCGGGATGTCGTGCCCGGCACCGGAACGGGACAGCAGCGTCGACACCGCGGCCTGAGCCACCATGAAGAGTGTGCTGCCGGTGTCCTGGGCCAGCGCGGTGAGCGAGTCGTGCAGGTCGGCCGGGCAGTGCACGGTGTGCGTGGTGCCCCGGTTGGACGCGGTGGCCGGCCTGGGCCGGTCGGCCGGGAGCGTGGCCTCCTCCGGAAGGTCCGCCAACGCCGCGCGCCAGTAGTCGAGTTGGCGTTCCTCGTCGCTTCCGAGGAGTCGTTGCTGCCAGAGGGAGTAGTCGGCGTACTGGACCGGCAGCGGCTCCCACGCGGGGGCGGTGCCCTCGGTGCGGGCGGCGTAGGCGGTGGCCAGGTCGCGGAAGAGGGGTCCGTTGGACCAGCCGTCGGAGGCGATGTGGTGGATGACCACCAGCAGGATGTGCTCCTGTTCGCCGAGGGCCAGCAGATGTGTGCGGATCGGCGACTGGACGGCCAGGTCGAAGGCGGCCGAGGAGAGCTCGGCCAGTTGTGCGGTGAGTTCCTCCTCGGTGGTGGTGATCAGGGGGAGGTCGATGGCGGCCGGGGGCAGGATGTGCTGGTGGGGGGTGCCCTCGTGGGTGGGGAAGACCGTCCGCAGGCCCTCGTGACGGGTGGTGAGGTCGGTGAGGGCGAGCTGAAGCGCCTGACGATCGAGTCGGCCCTTGAGGCGCAGGGCGAGCGGGATGTTGTAGGTGGCGGACGGGCCCTCCATCTGGTCGAGGAACCAGAGCCGCTGCTGTGCGGAGGAGAGCGGTACGTTCTCCGGCCGCTCCTGTGCCATCAGCGCCGGCCGGGGCAGTTCACCGCTGCCCGCGGTGACGCATTCGGAGAGTGCGAGCACCGTGGGGTTCCGGAACAGGTCCTTCACCCCGAGCTGCACCCCGAACGCCCGCCGGATGCGGCTGATCAGTCGGGTGCCGAGCACCGAGTGACCGCCGCGGTGGAAGAAGTGGTCGTCGATGGTGACCGACGGCAGCCCGAGAACGGCCGCGAAGAGGCCGCAGAGCACCTCTTCCTGCGGTGTGCGCGGGGCACGCCCGTTGGTGGCATGGGAGATCTGGGGTGCGGGCAGGGCACGCCGGTCGACCTTGCCGTTGGTGGTGAGCGGGATCTTGTCCAGGACGACGAAGGCGGACGGGACCATGTACTCGGGCAGAGCGTCCGCGGCATGACCGCGCAGCTCGGTCACGTCGATCCTGGCACCTTCGGCGGCGACGAGGTAGGCGACGAGGCGCTTGTCACCGGGCCGGTCCTCCCGGACCACCACGGTCGCCTGGCCCACGCTCCCGTGGGCGGCCAACGCGGTCTCGATCTCCCCCAGTTCGATGCGGAAGCCACGGAGCTTGACCTGCTGGTCGGCACGGCCCAGGTACTCGATCGAGCCTTCCAGGTTCCAGCGGACCAGGTCGCCCGTCCGGTACATCCGCGCGCCGCCCTGGCCGTACGGGTCCGCCACGAAGCGCTCCGCCGTCATGCCCGGCCGGCCGAGGTAGCCACGGGCGAGACCGGCACCGGTGATGTACAGCTCGCCGGGGGTGCCCGGCGGGACCAGTCGCAGGCCCTCGTCCAGGACGTACAGCCGGTGGTTGTCCAGCGGCTCACCGATCGGGATCGCACCCGCGTAGTCCAGCGGACGGTGGATCCGGTGGGTGGTCGCGAAGGTGGTGGTCTCCGTCGGACCGTAACCATTGACGACCGTGACGTCCGGGCAGCGGTCCATGACCCGACGCACCGCCTCCGGCGGGACGACATCACCCCCCGCCCACACCTCACGCACCCCGGCGAACGCCTCCGGAACCTCCTCCGCCATCACGCGGAACAGACCGGCGGTCAGCCACAGCGAGGTGATCCCGCGCTCGGTCAGCAGCCCGCCCAGGGTCCCGGGGTCGAGGTATCCGGGTGGCGCCACCACGACCGTGCCCCCGTTCAGCCAGGGCACCCAGATCTCGTGCGTCGATGCGTCAAAGGTGTGCGGTGAGTGGAACAGCACCCGGGTGTGGTTGCCGTTGGCGTACATGGTCTGCGCGGCCAGGTCGGCCACATTGCGGTGCGATACCGCGACCCCCTTCGGGACCCCCGTCGAACCCGACGTGAACATCACGTACAGCCACTGGTCGGGGTGGGCGTGGGGCGCCGGGGGCGTCGACGGGAGGTGGGCGTATCCGGCGGTGCCGTCGAGCACGACGGTCTCGGCGGTGGTCCGGGCCACGATCGGGTGATCGGCCAGCGCCCGGTCGGTGAGCAGGACCGGCGCCCCGGTCTCCGTGAGGATCCGGAGCAGACGGGTGTCGGGGTCAGCGGTGTTGAGCGGGGCATATACGCCTCCGGCCTTGACCACCGCGAGCAGCCCGGTGAGCAGCTCCGCCGACCGCTCCATCAGGACGGCCACGACGCTCTCCGGCCGGACGCCGAGTCCCACGAGGTGGTGGGCCAGGCGGTTGGTCTCCTCGTCCAGCTCCGCGTAGGTCAGCTCCCGGTCGCCGTCGACCAGCGCGATCGCGTCCGGGGTGCGCGCGGCCTGCGCGGTGAACAGCTCCGCGAGGCCGGCGCCGGAGGAGCCGGTGACCGCACCGTTCCACTGTTCCAGGAGCCGGTGGCGTTCGTCCGCGCCGATGAACTCCAGCTCTCCCACGGGGATTTCGGGTCGTTCGACGGCGTCGCCCAGCAGCCGTACCAGCCGGGCGGTGACTGCCTCGACGGTGCCGGCGTCGTACAGGTCGGTGGCGTACTCGACCCTGATGTCCAGGCCACCGGGGCGGCCGTCGGCCGTGCGGTGTTCGTGGAAGGAGAAGGTGAGGTCGAACTTGGAGATGTCGAGCGTCGTGAAGCCCGACTCGGCTTCGATTCCCGGGAGTTCGAGGGTGGGGGTGACGGCTTCCTGGAGGGTGAGAACGACTTGGAAGAGGGGGTGCCGAGCAGTGGAGCGCTCGGGGTTGAGGGTCTCCACCAGCCGGTCGAAGGGCAGGTCCTGGTGGCTCCAGGCGGCGAGGTCGGTCCCCCGGACCCGGTTCAGCAGCTCACGGAAGCTCGGGTCACCCGACAGATCCGTACGAAGTACCAGGGTGTTGACGAAGAAGCCCACCAGGTCGTCGAGCGCCTGCTCCGAGCGGCCCGCGATCGGGGCGCCGATCGGGATGTCCTCCCCGGCGCCGGAGCGGGACAGCGTGGTGGCGACGGCGGCCTGGGCCACCATGAACAGCGTGCTGCCGGTCTCCCGGGCCAGCCGCGTCAGCCCGTCGTGCAGCTCCGCGGGGACATGGACGCTGTGGGTGCTGCCCCGGTAAGTGGCGACAGCCGGGCGCGGACGGTCGGCCGGCAGGGTGGCCTCGTCGGGCAGCCCGTCCAGGGCGTGGCGCCAGAACTCGGACTGCCGTTCCCCGTCCTCGGCGAGCAGTTCCTGCTGCCAGAGGGTGTAGTCGGCGTACTGGACCGGCAGCGGCTCCCACGCGGGGGCTGCGCCCTCGGTGCGTGCGGTGCAGGCAGCGGCCAGGTCCCGCAGCAGCGGGGCGGTGGACCAGCCGTCGGAGGCGATGTGGTGCATCACCACCAGCAGGACGTGCTCCCGGTCCCCGAGTTCGAACAGGACTGAACGGAACGGCAGTTCGGCTTCCAGGTCGAAACTGCGCGCGGCATGGGTCCCGAGTTCCGCCTCCAGGGTGGCTTCGGTCGCCGCGACGACCGGCAGCTCCACCCGGACCTCGGCCGCCGGGAGCTGCCACTGATAGGCGGCGTCGTCCGCCATCCCGAAGAGGGTGCGCAGCGATTCGTGCCGCACCACCAGGTCGGTGAGCGCGAGCCGGAGGACCTCCGGGTCGAGTGCGCCCGTGAGGCGCAGGGCCAGCGGAATGTTGTACGTCGCCGACGGCCCCTCCAGGTGGTGCAGGAACCAGAGACGTTGCTGGGCGGAGGAGAGCGGCACCCGCTCGGGCCTGACCGCCTCCCGGAGCGCGGGCCGCCGCACGGCCTCGCCGCCCGCTTCCACGTACTCGGCCAGCCCGGCCACCGTTGGGCCCTGGAAAAGGTCCCGGACGGTGATCTGGACTCCGAAGGTCTGCCGGATACGGCTGATGAGCCGGGTGGCGAGGAGCGAGTGGCCGCCGAGGTTGAAGAAGTGGTCGTCGATGGTGACCGACGGCAGGCCCAGGACCTCCGCGAAGAGGCCGCACAGAACCTCCTCGACCGGCCCCCGGGGCGCGCGGCCGGCGGTGTCGGTGCTCTGCTGGGGTGCGGGCAGGGCGCGTCGGTCGACCTTGCCGTTGACGGTGAGCGGGATCTCGTCGAGTACGACGAAGGCGGACGGGACCATGTACTCCGGGAGCGTTCCGGCGATCTCGCGGCGCACCGCGTCGGTGTCGATCCTGGCGCCTTCGGCGGCGACGAGGTAGGCGACGAGGCGCTTGTCACCGGGCCGGTCCTCGCGGACGACGACGGTGGCCTGGGCCACGCCCGGCCGTCCGGCGAGGACGGTCTCGATCTCGCCGGGCTCGATGCGGAAGCCGCGGAGCTTGACCTGCTGGTCGGCACGGCCGAGGTATTCGAGGGAGCCTTCGAGGTTCCAGCGGACCAGGTCGCCCGTCCGGTACATCCGGGTGCCGGCCGGGCCGTACGGGTCCGCGACGAAACGGTCGGCGGTCAGCGCGGGCCGGTCGAGATAGCCCTGCGCCAGACCGGCGCCCGCGATGTAAAGCTCGCCCGGCGTGCCCGGAGCGACCAGCCGCAGCCCCTCGTCCAGGACGTACAGCCGGTGGTTGTCCAGCGGCTCACCGATCGGGATCGCACCCGCATAGTCGAGCGGACGGTGGATCCGATGGGTGGTCGCGAAGGTCGTCGTCTCCGTCGGACCATAACCATTGACAACCGTGACGTCCGGGCAGTGGTCCATGACCCGGCGCACCGCCTCCGGCGGGACGACATCACCGCCCGCCCACACCTCACACACCCCGGCGAACGCCCCGGGCGCCTCCTCCGCCATGACGCGGAACAGACCGGCTGTCATCCACAGCGCGCCGATCCGGTGCTCGGCCAGCAGCCGTTGGTAGTCGGCCGGGGCCAGATGTCCTGCGGGGGCCACGACGAGGGTGCCGCCATTCAGCCACGGAACCCACATCTCGTACGTCGACGCATCGAACGCCATCGCCGAGTGGAACAACACCCGAGCGTGATTGCC
>NZ_JBIASS010000086.1:0-5393 GCF_042890955.1 Streptomyces sp. NPDC001933
ACGCTCGGTTGGAAGACGCCCGCCGAGGCGTTCAACGAGCAGCTACAGTTGCTTCAACAAGCTGGTGTTGCAACGACCGGTTGAATCCGGTCAGTACTGCAGCCGGGCTTTCGCCGATGCCTGCCGCGAAGCCGGCGTCACCCAGTCCATGAGCGCGGTCGGCTCCAGCGCGGACAACGCACTCGCCGAGTCGTTCAACGCGACCTGCAAACGGGAGACCCTCCAAGGCCGCCGGGCCTGGGACACCGAGCACGAGGCCCACCTGGACCTCTTCCGCTGGCTCCACCGATACAACACCGTCCGACGCCACTCCCACCTCGGACATCGCAGCCCCATCGCCTACGAGCGAGCACTCCGAACAACATCAACTACGCTGGCCGAAGCCGCATAAACCGTGTTCAAGATCAGGGGCCAAGGCCCCTTGCGGACCGTTTCGATGAGCAGGACCGACCCGGCCTGGGAGACGACCTGGCGGCCGTCGTCCTGGACGCGGACACGGGGGTAGGACCCGATAGAGTGCTTCACCTGGGAAGTTCCTCCGGCGGAGGCAGGAACAAGGACCTCGACAATCCTCATTCTTGCTGGTCAGAGGCGCTATCTGCTTTCCTGACCGCCTGTCGGACAGCCCGCTTCATGAAAGCGCGAGGCTAAGACTGTGTCCTATGTTGTGATCACTCGTTGGGTTGTTCATGGGGGCGGGATACGTGGAGTTGGATTGTTCCGGACGGACTGTGGGAGATCGCGAAGCCGTTGATCCCACCGTCGAGGGTGAGGCCGCAGGGCGGCGGGACGCGGGACACGCCTGATGAGAAGCTGTTCGCGGCCATCGTCTACGTGCTGGTGAGCGGGTGTGCATGGCGGGCTCTGCCGCCGTGTTTCGGGGTCTCGTAGTCGACTGCGCACCGGCGCTTCGTCATCTGGTCCAGGGCCGGTGTCTGGGGTCGGCTGCACGAGGCGGTGCTCGACCGCATCGATGAGTGCGGCCTGCTCGATAGACCGTGTCCTACGTGGTGAGTCGGACCAGTCGTTTGTAGCAGCAGAGGGTGGCGGCGAGGCCGAGGAAGGCCAGATAGTTGTGGGGGTTTTGAGGTTCCAGCCGCGGTGGGGGTCGTGTCTCGTTTGGAGACCGGCCACCATGGGCTTCAGACCTTGGCTGTCGTGGGTGTTGGCGGCGGAGATGCCGACGACCAGAGGCAGTCCGTTCGCGTCCGACAGGACGTGCATCTTGGAACCCGGTCTACCCGCCTAAAACCTGGTCTCGACCACCGGGTTTGCAGATTTCCCAACGGAGTCCTCAAGCAGGACGCCTCCCAGCTCCTGGTACTGGACGCCTCCGGCCTCGACCGGATCGCCACTGTCCACCTCCCGCGCCGCGTCACCGGCGGAATCCACGGCTCCTGAATCCCCGACAGCGCCCCCCACAACTGACCTACCCCTTACCTTCGGCGCGGCCGACCCGCTCCGCCGAAGGTAAGCCCCCCAATCAACCCACCGACATGTAAGGGCTCGTAAAACTTCGGCTTCCTGGTGCGCTGAGCCCCGGCCCTGGTTGGTCCCGGTGCCGTGGTCGCGCCTCGTGGCGTCGGCCTCGGCCTGACGCACCCAGTTCCGCAGGGATTCTGGCCCGACACCGAGCTTCGCCCCGATCGACCGGATCGCCGCGGACTCGGTCCTGTACTGATCACGAGTCTCCAGGACCAGACGTACGGCCCGCTCCTTGAGCTCCTTCGGGTATAACGGACTCGATCCGTCCGAAAGATCGAGCCTCTATTCAAACCTGAACGGTTCACCAGCGAACACGGAACAGAGACGAATTTCTTCCAGGCGCCTACGGGACGGGCAGCAGTCGGTAGGCGTCCCCATGCGTGATCACGCGGCCGGCAGTGGGCGGCGCGAAGTGGGTGCCGAGGACGAGGGTGTCCGTGTCGGCGAGGGAGCCGAGCAGCTCGCGGCGCGAGGCCTCGGACTGCTGTGGGTCGATGTCGACGCAGGCGCCGATGGCGGGGTGGGCAAGTTGGACCGGGTGGTGGATGCAGTCGCCGGTGATCAGCGCCGTCTCACCCCGGTTGGTCAGCTTGACGGCGACGTGGCCGGGGGTGTGTCCGGGTGTTGGCAACAGGCGCAGGCCCGGGACGATCTCGACGCCGTCGGCCGGGACATCGACGAGGTCCAGCAGACCCGCCTGCTCGACCGGAATCACGGAGTCGCGGAACATCTGCTTGCGTGCCTCCTCCACGTCGTATGTGTCCCAGAACTCCCGTTCGGCGCGAGAGGTGAGGTAACGGGCGTTGGGGAACGCCGGGACCCACTGTCCGTTCACTTCCTGCGTGTTCCAGCCGACGTGGTCGGCATGCAGGTGGGTGAGGATCACAAGGTCGACTGAGACCGGGGGGAAGCCGGCGGTGGTGAGGCGCTCGAGGAAGTCCGTCTGGAGGTTGTGCCATGCCGGGTTGGCCCGTTGCTTTCCGTTGCCGATGCCGGTGTCGACGAGAATGCGCAGCCCACCCATGGTGAACGCGAAGCTGTGGCTGTCGATGTGCAGGATGCCTTCGTGGTCGGCGAAGTGGGGGTGCAGCCAGTCCTGGGCGGTCACCACCTCAGCGGTGGCGTCGGGCAATAGCCACGGTCCGGTCGCGGGCGGCAGGGGGACTTCGTCGATGCGGTGGACGGCGACGTCGCCCACGGTCCAGGAGGGGGCAGGGGTGGCGGGGGAGGTATGCATGGTCGGTCGTTTCCTTTGCTCTCTTCAGCGGAGGCAGTCGTCTGCGGGGTGGGCTGCCCTGCACCATGACGCGGCAAGTGTTGCCAGGGCTGCCAGGGCGAGGAGGGCAGCGATGATGGCGTAGGCCTGGGAGGTGTTCCCGAGCCCGTAGTGCTGGGTGGCGGCACCTGCGGCGATGGCGGGCAGGCTCATGGAGAGGTAACTGAGGATGTAGTAGGCGGCCAGGGTCGCGGCGCGGTCGTGCGCGTCGAGCGAGGCGAGGAGCATGCGCAGCGCCCCTTGGGAGACGGCTCCGAAGGCGATGCCGGCCAGGGCCGCGCCGCCGTAGATGGCGGGCAGTCCGGTGCCGTGCAGACCGCTCAGGGTCAGGGCCGTGGCGGGCAGGATGGGCAGGCATCCTCCGATTGTCGCGGCGAGGGGCGCGGTGCGGCGCAGTATCCACACGGTGAGCGCGGCGGTGGCGCTGAGAGTGAAGAAGACCATGCCGCGTACTGCCTGCGGAGCGTCGGGAGCCGCCAGGCCTACGAGGGCCGGGCCGAGGGAGGAGTAGAAGCCGCCCAGTGCCCAGACGGCAACGACTGCGGTACCGGCGGTCAGCAGGGTGCGGCGGACCGTGGGCGGGACGCTGAGCCGCGGGCGCAGCGACCGCAGCGCGCCTGTGTGGCGTTGGGCTGTCTCTGCGGTGAACGTGACTGCGATCGCCTGGGCGACGAACAATGCCGCCAGTAGGACGTAAACGGTGACGGTCGGTGCGGGGGCGAAATGGACTAGAAGGGTGGAGGCAAGGACGCCTGTGGCCATGCCGGCGACCGGGGTGATGCTGTTGGTCAGGGCGGACCGGCCCGGGCGCTGGGGGTTTCCCAGATCGAGGACGGCTGCGCCTGCGGCGCTGGTGGCCACGCCGGTGGCTGCTCCCTGCAGGACTCGGGCGGCTGTCAGGGAGGCTGCGCCGTCCGCTGTGGCCAGGAGAGCCATGGAGGTGGCCTCGACGATCAGGGCCGCTGCCAGAACGGGGCGCCGCCCGAGGTGGTCGGAGAGCGCTCCGGTGGTCAGCAGGGCCAGAAGCAGCGCCAACGCGTAGGCGCTGAAGACCACCGTGACGGCGAGCGGGGAGAGGCCCCACTGGTCCTGGTAGAGGGAGTACAGCGGCGTCGGGGCGCTGGAAGCGGCCAGAAGGGCCGCCAGCACCGACGCATCGAGGGCGAAGGACGCCGCGCGGTTCCTCCTGCGGGCACGGTCGGCCCGGACGGAGCAGTGCGCTGGTTCGTCGGACAGGACGGTGGACATGGGCCCCCTTACCGGTAAAGGCAATTTATTTGCGTTAAGTCACCACAGAACCTACAATCAAACTAAAGCAAACGGTTAGCTTTTGGGATATCCTGATGGGCTCAAGGGTCTGAGCGGCATCGCTGGATCGGTCACCGCGGCCAGTTCCCGGGTCCACGCCGACCCTCCCCCTTGCGCGGCATCCGACATGGTCGGCGCAGTCCTGGCCGGCAAGACATGTACCCGCGAGTTCATCTATGGCCTGACCGCCCCGCAGGCCGGCAACGCATGGGACCGCGGCAGGGTTGCCGATGGGTCGAGCGGCAGATCCGCCGCAGCTAAAGCTGAATGTTTGCGTTAGGGGAGCCGTAAAAGCGAGATCTATGTTTTAAGGTGGTGTCATGAGTCGTAGGCAGATGGTGCGCCCCGGGGGGCGCAGCGCCCGGGTCCAGGCGTCGGTGCACACCGCTGTACGCGAACTCCTGTCGGAGACAGGCCGCGACGCACTGACAGTGCCGCTGGTCGCTCAACGGGCAGGAGTCACACCGTCGACAATCTACCGCCGCTGGGGCGATCTGCAGGAGCTGCTGTCGGACGTCGCAGTGGAGCACCTGAGACCCGACACCGCGCCGGAGGACCACGGTGACCTGATGGCCGACCTGACGGCCTGGGCCCAACAGTTCCTCGACGAGATGGCCTCTTCTGCCGGCCGCGCCTACATCCGTGACGCTCTGCTCGGCGATCCCGATGGCAGCAATGCCGGTCAGTGTTCGGCCTACGCAGCCGAACAGATCGACACCATCCTCACCCGCGCGAGCGAACGCGGGGAGCAGGCTCCCGACGTCGAGACGACCATGGACCACATCGTCGCCCCCTTGATGTACCGCATCCTCTTCCGCCCGGCTGGGCTCGACGCCGCGTGCGCTCGTCGGCTCGTGATCGAGTTCCTCGGCGCACGTGGGAAGGGCGGCCAGTGACCAGGTGATGGTCGCCGCGCTCGTAGCCCCAGACCTACTTGGCGAGTCTCGAAGAGGCGGACCTCGCTGGTCCTGGTCAGCCGGAGTGCTTGCCGTCGTACAGAGCGGCGTCGGCCACCCTCTGCAACGCTGTCAGGTTGCGGGTGCCGATCGCGTCCGACGCGGCATGGTGTCACGCCATCCGATGGCTCACCCAACACCTCAACCCACCCCACCGAAAACGCTCACACCCGTGAGTCGTCAAACGCAAGGTCCTGAAATGGGCCGCGAAACGCTCCCACCACGCGCAAGGGCCCCAGCCCAAACACGGCCCCACATCTTCATCCGAGTCCACTAGGCCGTGTATCGAAAGTAGATCTTGATTGTGGATGGTCATGCGCCATGACGTGTGACGCGGTCGCGGGCCACGGTCCAGCATAAAACGCCTG
>NZ_JBIASS010000087.1:0-5325 GCF_042890955.1 Streptomyces sp. NPDC001933
CGGTCCGTTCGTACAACTGCCTCAAGCGCGAGGGCATCCACTCCGTGGGTGAGCTCGTGGCCCGTTCCGAGGCCGACCTGCTCGACATCCGCAACCTCGGTGCGAAGTCGATCGACGAGGTCAAGGCGAAGCTGGCCGGTATGGGCCTGACTTTCAAGGACAGCCCGCCAGGATTCGACCCGATCGCCGCCGCGTTCGGCGTCGGCGACGACGCGGACGACGGGTTCGTCGAGACCGAGCAGTATTGACAGAGTGATTCACGAGGTTCGGCGCTGGCGGGGCACGAGCTGCCGCAGTCACGGCAACAGACGGTGAGCAGCGCGGCTACCCGTGGCTGCCGGGCGGGCCGGTAACGGGGTGCCGTCGACGACCGTGACCAGTTCGGCCCACGGGTTCGGGCAGGTGCAGGCCGTCCGCGCCGGATACGAGCCACCGCTTGTGGGAGTCTTCGCTTCCTTGTCTGGGGGTGGTTCTCGGTTCGGTGTCCGGTCTTGGGCGCTGTGGACCGGGTTGATTCGGATTGTTCATGGGGCAGCCATGACTTCCCCGAGGCCCGGCTCTGTGGAGTCACCTGATCCAACAACCTCGCGCCCCCAACGTCACGAGATCAGAGCAGGGGCAACACCACGGAGAATCTCCTGAAGATCTGGCGTCATGAAGCTCAGCGACCTCAGCCCGCTGATGGCCCGCCGCCGGGCCGGAGGCCTCAGCTAAAGCTATGACCAGTTTCCGTGCCGATCCGGCGCTGACCGCCCCGCAGTGGCCGGAGGACGTCCTGGAGCAGTTCCTTTTCGACCACGGCGACAACGGCGCCTTCGTCAACGGGTACGGCGGCATCGACCTGCGCGATGTCACGGGGCGACTGGAGACGATCCAGGCCGCGGACTTCCACGGCATGCCGACCGGAGCGTCCGACGTCGGCTGCATCGAGGGCTACGCCGAGAACCGGGCGCGCTGGGTCGCAGTCCGGCCCCCGGAGGTTGGCCGGCACTGGGAAGAGCGCGGGACGTGGCTGCGCCCGCCGCTTCTCATCGACCGTCGCCTCCTGGGCTCGTCGGAGTGAGGACTGCAGGTCCTGGAGGGCCGTACGCGCGTCGGTGTGCTGCGCGGCCGCCTGCGCGAGGAATTGCGCGTCGCCCCCGACCATCAGTCTGGGAGGGGTGTCCGTGAGAGCGTGCCGCGCCGTGGTGCGTAGGCTGCGAGTCTTCGGCCGTTTTCGAGGAAGAGCTGCGGATGACTGAGAATCCGTCTGTGCCCGGCCCGCGCCGGGACATGGCGATGCACAACGACTGGTTCGCATCGGGCTGGGACCACGTCCTGCCTCGCCAGGGCTTTCCCCTGACCATGTTGATCGGGACCGCGAGCCAGCCCGGCTTCACCGGCTCACTGGACGACCTGGTGCAGGAGATCTTCGACGGCCACTGGGACATGATCGGCGGCGACCTCGACGGCGCGCTCACGTTCTCCTGGCCCGATGAGGAGTGGGACTACGAGGCTGCGCCGGAGGGCCGCGATGCGTGCGAGGCGCGCCGCTGGGAGCAGTTCGGCGCCATGCTGACGACAGCCGGCTTCCCAGTGCCCAAGACGGTGCGAGACCTGTCCGAGCTCTACCTGACGTGGGGCCTGGCCAGCAGCGAGGAGACGCCGAACGGCACCCGGTGGTCGATGCCTGCGGCGCTGCCGCTGCCCGGCGACCTGCTGCCCCTGGACGCCGAACTCACCAAGCGCCTCGACGGGGTCCGCTGGACGATGCGCACCGGCCCGCTCGTCAACATCCTCGTCAACCACCTGGTCGACGATCTGGGTGAACCGCAGGAGATCCTTACCTCCTTGGACCGCCTGACAACCGCCACAGGCCTGGAGGCCGACGAGGTCCGACTCGCCCTCGCAGAGCTCGTGGAGTCCGGTGACGCCCAAGTACAGCGCGGCCAGGAGTTGGCCGACGCGGAACGCTTGGAGGCACACCAGCGCTTCCGCCTGGTCCTGAACTGGGAGCACTTCCACGAGACCCGGCTGCAGCTGAGCATCGCGGGCGACGACACGTGACGCAGAGCGCGCCGGGGGCGGTGGGAACAGTGGGTGGGGTGGCGTCAGTGGGTTGGGTGTCACCAGGGCTGATACGGAGGAACAGTGTGCTGAGCTGTCCCTTTTCCGGCCTGGTACCCGTGGCCTTGGCTGTCATGGAGTGACTAAATGGCTGCATGCCCTGCGTAGTGCGTGTAGCACGGCTGGTGGGTGGCTGACGTGTAGATGCTCATTCCTGTGCACGGTGTCGGGGCGCCCAGGTGTGGTGGTGGGCATGGCTGCTCAGCCGTCTTTGTCTGCGGCTGCCCGCCCGAAGGGACGTTCGGGCGGGCAGCGTGCTGCCGCCCGGACGGCGGGCTGCTGGGGCGTCCACGTCCGAAGCGGCCGGGGTGTGGCGACCGTCTCTGGCAGACCCTGGTACCTCGGAAGCTTTCCGGATCCGCGTCATACGCGATGAAGTTGCTGTCTTCGCCGGCCGCCGTGTTGAGGTCAGCAGGGTCGTATGGGGTAATGCGGTATACAAAGGGCGCCATGTCAGCGGCCCGGATGGCTCGTAGTCGCCGTGAGGGCCGGTCGCGGGTGGGCAGGGGGAATGATCACCTTCGAACTCTACCGGCACCAGGCCCGGTATGAGCAGGATTCATTCTCGGCAACGGCGACCCGGATCGGGTGCGCAAAGTCGGGCGGTTTGAATACGGACATGGACTCCACGATCTGGGCCGCGCTGTCGGCCGCCGAGCGCTCCGCCGTGGACAGCATGATTCAGCAGGACCACCGGATATCGGCAGTCGCTCGTATCCGCGAGGCGTTCCCAGTCGAGTCCAGGCCAGGCCTGTACGACACGCTCGACGTGGCTGCAGAGCGTTACCGGGAGCTGGGCCAGCGGTTCGAGCGCTATCCGACCCATCCGCTGGGCCTGGCGACGCTGGTGGAGAAGGTGGAGGCTCTGCCCGGCCGGACGGTCGCCATCGAGGCACTGTGGGACGGTGACACCGATGGCTGGTGCGTGGACCTGATCGCACTCACGGACGACCCGGCTACCGAGCACCAGTTCGCCATGATCCGGCACGGCAGTGACATGAGACTGTTCAACGGCACGGTTCCGCCGTGGCCCGAGGCGCAGGAAGCAGAGACGATTGGTCGCGCCCTGGCCGAGCAGTTCGCCGTGCCGTTCCACTTCGCCAGCCCCGATCAGCCCGACTTCGAAGCTCCCCGCTGGAGGACCACCTCCTGAAACGCGCTGCCACTCGGCTCGACACTCTCTCGGCTCAGACCGGCCCGGAGTCAGCCGGCTTCCGAGGTACGTCGAGGCGACACAGTACCCTCGCCGGAGCAGAGGTGCCGCCCCCCTCGAACGCGCCCGAAGCGCCTCACGCGCGACACCCACTGCCACTCTGGGTAGATGAGCAAGATCAAATGAATGATCGTCGCGGCTTTTCAACGCCTTTGAATGCGTGGCCTCTTGACGAAGCGTCGGAAACAGAGTTTCAGTTCCGCCCGCAAGAGTCGCGCACCTCACACCGTGACGGTCATAGCCGTCGATTCCCGGGACGCTGAGCACCCCCGGCATCCGCCGGGCCGCAGCGAGGAACTGATTCCCCCTCGATATCGAACAGTTCTTCTTCTATCGCCTGGTCGCGGTCAAGGTGCTCGCAGGAGAGGCAGATGGTTCGCTTCGTCCGTGAGGCTCCAGTTGCCGCCGGGCTCGCTCACCCGAAGCTCTGGACCTGCGAACTCGGCGGTACGGCGGGCATGGGGGCGCCCCGGCGATCTGTACGTGACCGTGCACGTCTACGGCTGATCCGCCGCGCGGAATTCGGCCAGGGCCTAATGGCTTTGTGCCATTCCCCGGCAACCCGCCTCCAACATCACCACGATCCCGCTACACAAGAAGGCGGGGCGGCACAGCGGCCTCACCTGTGTTCTTGGCCGATCGTGCGGGAGGTCTGGGCGGTTGTTGACCATCAACGTAGCTGTGCTGCTCGCAGTCGTCGTCATCCTCCGGCTGCGCCGGCGCACGCACTCCCGCAGCCGCTTCGACGAGAAGATGACCGTCGTCATCGTCCTGGCGCTCGGGATCCTCCTGGCCCCGACCCCGGTGGGCCAGGGCATCCTGAGCTTCCTGGGGCAGGTCGCGAGCGGCGTGACACAGGCCAGCCGGTGAGCCCCCGCAGGCGCCGACCCACCACCACCAGGCGCTTCCCGGTACGGCGGCGTACCCGTAGGCGTGGCAGGCGGCAGCGCGCGAATGACCAACTGGTCGGGCTCCTTGTGGTCGCGGTTCCGGCCGTCGCCGTGGTGTTGGCCGTGGTCAACTGGCTGATGGTCCACTGGTGGGTCCTGATTGCCATCGGCTTCCTGGCCGTGCTGGCCGGCGGTGTCTGGCTCCATCAGAAGCAGCAGCGGGCCCGGTGGGAAGCGGTCCGTACACAGAGCCTGCGCTACGGCCTGCCCCAGCTGGACTCCCTGCACCACACCCGGTTCGAGGACGCGGTACGGGAGCTGATGCACCGTGACGGCTGCCAGGACGCGGTCCGCGTCGGAGGCGCCGGTGACCTGGGCGCCGACGTGAAGGCCACCGACCCCTACGGACGAAGCTGGGTCATCCAGTGCAAACACCGCCGCAACGGCCTCGCCGGCTCCGCCGTCGGCACCCCGGACCTCCAGGTCCTCAACGGCACCGCCCGCCAGGTCCACGGCGCCGACATCGCGGTGATCGTCACCAACGGCCGCGTCACGGCCCCGGCCGTCACCTTCGCCAAACAGCAGCGCCTCCACGTCGTCGACGACACCCTTGGTACGTGGGCGTCCGGCTCCCGCCCCTTGTGGGAACTTCTCCGGGCCGTACCACCATCCCGCAAACCGACCTCGCTCTCCTGAAGCCGCGCGGCCGTGCTGGCGAGAGTCGGTCCGTGGCGCTGCCTCACGAACCGCGCCGACGGGGCCGGGAAGGTCCTCGACCTCCCGGCCCGCCCTGCCGGTTTCCTCGGTTGTTCAGCTCAGGCTGTCGGCCGGCTGTGCAGTGGTACGACGACCGGCGATCCGGTGACTTGGCGAACGCCTGCCCGAGCGAGGTCGGATGGCCCTCTCAGCCGAACATCCGAAGCAGGTCATAGGCGCGCACCTGGTTGGTGACCAGGGAACGGGCCACCCACAGCATGCGGTGTGAGCCCCCTTTGAGGGCCCGGACATGAGAGCCGTCGAGTGCCGCGTCGTCCATGTCCAACAGTCCCGCGGCCCGCAGCTCGGCCAGCAGCACCTCGTGCAGCTGCGGCCAGACACCGGCCTCGGTCCAGTCCC
>NZ_JBIASS010000088.1:0-2812 GCF_042890955.1 Streptomyces sp. NPDC001933
CGCAGCCAACTCCTCACTCAGCACACACGGTCAACGAAACGACCGATCAAGAAGACACGCCATCACGGACCGCACATGACCAAGCACTACTAGTGTCCTGCAACGGTCTTTTGTGTGATGGTGGGTCGGTTTCTGGTGGTGTGTGGCCGCGTTGTTTGTAGTGGCTGGTGCGGGGCTTGGTGTTGTCGTCTTCGGCGCCAGGTCGACCAGTGCAGGATGTGCTCGACACGTCCGGAGCAGTGTGGACGGCTTGGCGGACCACCGCGTGCACGGCAGCCGGGTCAAGGGCCGGAAGGCCGCTGTGAGCGACCATGCAGAGGCGGTGGGCGCAATCCATCACGGCGACGCCGCCGGAACAGGCGGAGACGGCCATCAGGGCACGCTGGGACACCTGCGGCCACGGCGACCTGGATGGCGCCCAGGGCGAGGGCGACGTCGAACAGCCGGAACGCCCTCGACCGGCTGACGCCGGGCCCACCCCTCTTGGAGCTCCCACCCCGCTGACCACGTATTCCTCACTCCGTGACCAGCCAATCCTCATTGCTTGTCCAGCACCAGCGCCAGGCCGTCACTGCTCAACACCCCATAGAATCACCCGGGTCGGCCCGCACCACAGCGCTCAAGACCGGACACCGAACTGAGAACCATCCCGGACACGGAAGCGAGAACTCCCAATAAACGCGAAAGTCCCCTCCGTAAGAGCTGTCCCGTAACCCACGAGGCTGAGGGTCATGCTGTGTCAGGATCGATGCCGATGGCACCGGCGGAGCGAAGCGAACGCCCGAGGTCTCCGGTGAGGATGCGGGGGTGGCGCCGCCACCACCACAGGTCGGGGCCGGGGAGGCTGTGGAACTGGTCGAGTGCTTGGCCGTCGTCGTCGACGGTCGCGGCCTTGTACCGGTCGTCCAGAGCTTTGATCTGCGGGGTCCAGAGCTGCACGATGTGTTCGTCCAGCAGGAGCCACGCCTCGTGCAGCCAGTTTCGGCAGTAGAGGTCGTTGGTGTACTCGTAGATGTCGTAGCCGTAGCCACGCTCGATGACGCTCACCAGGGCGGCCCACGCGTTCACCCTTTCAGCGACCATGAATGCTGTCCGCCAGCCGCGCTGGTGCAACAGCTCTCCCACCTCGGTTTCAGTAGCCACGGCGGGAGACTCTCACGCCGAATCCGTCAGGGCGACCGAGATATCTCCCGCCAAAGGCTGCGGGCCCTGGAGCATGATCAAGGTGAGACGATCTCGCCGTGGCTGGTGTGATCACGGCGTCGGAACCCTCCTGGATAGCCCCGTTCACTGGGCTGAGCCCGCGACAGTTCACGAAGCTCGTGACCGCGTTGCGGCGGGAGGGAACCGACCCGGTGCGCAGAGGCCGACCGAACGCTGTACGGCCCGTGGGGGCCCGCCCACGGGGCAGCGTCTGCGCGCGGGACGGCAACGAGGACCAGGCGGCCTGGCCCCACTGGGATCCGAGGTCGACGAAGCGGCTGTAGTGCAGCTGCGCGGCGGAGGAGATCGTGGCCCGGGGTCCGAACCGGTACGGGACAGCGCTTACGGACAGGCCCCGAGCAGGAGCGAGGGAATTTACCGGGGCGTGGCCCACCTCGTGTGCCCCCACGAATCCACGGTCTGACGACGGCGCACCTTCCCGGGGCGGGAAGGTGCGCCGTCGTCGGACCGGGCGGGGCATCAGGCCTCGGGGTTCAGCATCGCTGCCGCGGTGGCCAGGTCGGTCTCGGCGCCGGTGGTCAGCGCGTACAAGGCGTACCCGATCGGGGAGGTGTCCCACAGGTGCTTCGCCTGGGCTGCCAGGCCGGGGTGGACGTTCCCGCCCGCTTGCTCGTACGCGGTGAGGGTGGCGTGCAGCATCTCCTCGCCTGCGGCGCCGTACTGGGCGGACAGGTCACGGGCGGGGTCGTCCACGCGGGCGGTGGTCCAGTCCAAGACCCCGGTGATCGTGCCCTCCTCGTCGAACAGCACGTGCGCGGGGTAGATCTCGCCGTGGGTCATCACGGTCTGCTCGGGCCAGCAGGTGTCGTCCTCGAGCCAGGCCTGCCAGGCCTCGGTCAGGGCGGGGGAGACAGTGAAGGCCTCGCTCACGCGGGCGATGTCGTCCCGCCACGCCTGACGTACCTGGGCCGGGGTGCGGACCTCGACGCCCGCGGCCTCGGCCTGCTCCGGGGTGATGGAGTGCAGACGGGCCAGCAGACGCCCCAGGCGCTCGGCGTAGTCCGGGCTGGCAGGGTCCATGTGCCAGTTGGGCTCTCCGGCGTCGGTCAGGGTCAGGCCCGGGGCGCCGGGCAGGGCCGGGTAGGCGATCAGCTCGGGGGAGCGGACCTGCCAGTCGGGGACCGCGACGCCGTCCTCGGCCAGGACGGGGGCGACCAGGTTGAGGATGCGCGTCTCGGCGGGGCGGCCATGCCCTCGGAGACGTCGGCGCGGCGCGGTACGCGCAGCACCCACTTCTGGTTGGTCGTGTCGGAGGCCATGACGACGCGGTAGTCCAGGCCCGCCTCATTCACGGTGGCGTCCTGCGCGGACAGGCGCGGGCCGTGGGTGGCGGCCAGGGCGATGACGTCATCGATCGTGTTCATGGGACCACGCTCGCACCTGCGCCTACGTCACTTCCAGTTTTTCCCCTCACCAGCCATGCCACCGAGGGGCTGCTCCGGAACGACACGGCCTACTCCTCGACCGTCCTCGCTTGCCAGATGCCGGCTGCCCGCCGACCACCTGCCGGCGCCTGCTGCTCCGGCAGGTGGTCGGCGGGCAGCCGGCGGGCCCGGTCGGGGCCCAGCTCACAGGCCGGCCCGTAGGC
>NZ_JBIASS010000088.1:2822-5162 GCF_042890955.1 Streptomyces sp. NPDC001933
GCCCCCCCACCCGACCCCCCCCCCCCCGCGCCCCCCCCCCCGCCCCCCCGGGCGGGGCCCCCCCCCCCCCCCCCCCGGCCGGGGGGGGGGGGGGGGGGGGCGGGCCGCCCCCCCCCCGGGCCCGATCGGCTCACAGCTCACAGGCAGGCCCGTATCCAGGGGACGACCGGCGGGGGCTCACAGCCCACACAGCAGGTCGGCGGGACCGGCCAGGCCGCGCCGGTCCCGCCACACCCCCTCTGCGTCCAGAAAGATGCCGGTATGACCGAATCTTTCGACTACAGGCAGAGCAGGGTCGAACAAGAACAACCCGGTACCCCGGGGCCAAAAGAGGCCGTCCTAGTAGGAACAGCGTTTGGCGATCGGTTCCGGAGGCAGTTGGTGATCACCTGGCTCACGAATCTCGATGAGAAACGACGGCACTGTCGTGTCCACGAACGTGGAACGGCCAGCCTCTCGTCAGAGCGGCTGGCAGTCGAAGGGGTCGCCGGAGCCGGGCTTGAACGTCGTGCCGAGGTCGTACTGCGCGATCCCGAAAGGTTGAAAATCGGCATCGGCAAGGACGCGGTAGAGGAACTCAGAGGTGGACATGTCGTACTGGTCCCATGCGCCGCCGTCATCGGACCGCGCAAGGACGGGGTAATCGCCCGGCCGCTCGGCATCGATCAGCCAAAAGTACCCGTCGGCCCATTCGGTGGAGCCCCAGGGGACCAGCCCCTTGCCGCCCGGCGCGTAGATCGCATAGGGATCGACGGCGGAGACGTCTCCGAGCTTTCTGTCCTGGTCGACCGACAGCCAGACCCGCCACTGTGTCAGGAAGTCGAACGAGACGCCCTCGTCGCGCCCCAGAAAGTAGACGGAATCACTGAAGACGCCGCCGCCGAACACCTCGTAGAGCTCCTTATAGTCCGCCGGCAGCGGAACCCCCAGCTCTCCCTCGATCGCCGCCCAGTCGACGGAGATCCCGAGCGGCTCCCACCCGGTCAGTTCGATCACTCGCTGAATCCACATACAATAATCTTTTAGCACCGATCTTCGTTCCGATGTCCCTCAACCCCCTCGTCGCATCGGCAGCTATCGCACTCAGCCGACCTTGGCGGGTTCCTCAGTCCGGGCTCGCGTGCTGGCAAGGCGAAGGAGTCAGTGCCGGTCTCGATGATGGTGCCGTTGAAGGTGAGGCAGTCGACGATGAGGCGTAGACGGTCTCGCCGAGCGTCCCGTTCTCCTGCCGTAGCTGCTCGCGGACGAAGCGGTGAGCCGGGGGCTGGTGGCGCCGTATCAGGTGGTGTGTGTCGACATCAGCGACCCCGAGTTCCACCAGCTGCGTCAGGAGGCCGGGTACGGGTCGGACGCCGCACGCGGGACGCGGCTCGCGGCACTGCAGACCGGGATCGTTACCGCGGCCGCCGAAGAAAACCTACGGAAGGTGTTGACGTTCCACAGCCGGGTCAGTGAAGCCGAAGTCATGGCCGCAGGTGTGGTGGACGCGGCCCTGAAACTGTGGGAAAACGATCCGCGACGCTACCCGGAGCCGGAGCCGGAGCCGGAGCCGGAGCCGGAGCCGGAGCCGGAGCCGGAGCCGGAGCCGGAGCCGGAGCGGGTATGGGTCGACTGGCTGTACGGCGAACACCCGCCCGCCCACCGACGCGCCGTGCTGGAGGAGTTCGCCTCCGACACCATCACGAACCAGAACCAGAACCAGAACCAGAACCAGAACCAGAACCAAGGCCAGGGGCAGGGGCGGCTGGTCGAGGGTGGTGTCGGGGGGCGCGGCGGGGATGGCAGGTGTGGTAGGCGTGGCAAGGGTGGGCGGCGGTCGGGGAAGGGTTGGTGCCGGCGCGGCCTTGCCGTACGCCTTCGCCTGTTCCGCCGACATCGAGTTGTATGCGGCGAGCACCGTGGCTTTCTCCGCCGCGTCGGGGTCGGCCGCCGACGTCGCGGGCGCGGGCGTCGAGGCGGCTGGCGGGGCCGCGGACGGCTTCGAACCGTCGGTCGCCGCCACCGCATCCGGCGAGCAGCAGAGCGAGCGGTACAGCGCCGTACAGCACCGCCGTACGCCTCGGTCGAATCTTCGTCACCATCCAGGCCACCCCCGCGTGTTGATCAGTCCGGGCTCACCGTAACGCGGCGCAGCCGCACGCTCACGGCCCTTTGCCTCGGGCGGGGTGGATGAAGGGGACCTCTCTCCTGCAGAGAGACACCTCATGCTGTTACTGATTTCGGCGTTTCGGGGTCTGGATTTGTGTCGGGATGGGTGACGCGGTCCGTCCGGGCTGGTACGCCGGAGGCATGCGGTATCCGGACGGGGGCGGGCTGTCCGCCGAGCAGCGTAGGCGCCGG
>NZ_JBIASS010000089.1:0-3183 GCF_042890955.1 Streptomyces sp. NPDC001933
AACACAGTGGACGCGAGCAACT
Source organism: Streptomyces sp. NPDC001933 (assembly GCF_042890955.1). Classification (NCBI taxonomy): domain Bacteria; kingdom Bacillati; phylum Actinomycetota; class Actinomycetes; order Kitasatosporales; family Streptomycetaceae; genus Streptomyces; species Streptomyces sp. NPDC001933. Next base: position 23 of record NZ_JBIASS010000089.1, read on the forward strand.
GAGGACAAGCCCTCGGCCTATTAGTACCAGTCAGCTCCACCCGTTACCGGGCTTCCACATCTGGCCTATCAACCCAGTCGTCTACTGGGAGCCTTAACCAATCAAGTTGGTGGGAATACTCATCTCGAAGCAGGCTTCCCGCTTAGATGCTTTCAGCGGTTATCCTTTCCGAACGTAGCCAACCAGCCATGCCCTTGGCAGAACAACTGGCACACCAGAGGTTCGTCCGTCCCGGTCCTCTCGTACTAGGGACAGCCCTTCTCAATATTCCTACGCGCACAGCGGATAGGGACCGAACTGTCTCACGACGTTCTAAACCCAGCTCGCGTACCGCTTTAATGGGCGAACAGCCCAACCCTTGGGACCGACTCCAGCCCCAGGATGCGACGAGCCGACATCGAGGTGCCAAACCATCCCGTCGATATGGACTCTTGGGGAAGATCAGCCTGTTATCCCCGGGGTACCTTTTATCCGTTGAGCGACAGCGCTTCCACAAGCCACTGCCGGATCACTAGTCCCGACTTTCGTCCCTGCTCGACCCGTCGGTCTCACAGTCAAGCTCCCTTGTGCACTTACACTCAACACCTGATTGCCAACCAGGCTGAGGGAACCTTTGGGCGCCTCCGTTACTCTTTAGGAGGCAACCGCCCCAGTTAAACTACCCATCAGACACTGTCCCTGATCCGGATCACGGACCCAGGTTAGACATCCAGCACGACCAGAGTGGTATTTCAACGACGACTCCACAACCACTGGCGTGGCTGCTTCAAAGTCTCCCACCTATCCTACACAAGCCGAACCGAACACCAATATCAAACTGTAGTAAAGGTCCCGGGGTCTTTCCGTCCTGCTGCGCGAAACGAGCATCTTTACTCGTAGTGCAATTTCACCGGGCCTATGGTTGAGACAGTCGAGAAGTCGTTACGCCATTCGTGCAGGTCGGAACTTACCCGACAAGGAATTTCGCTACCTTAGGATGGTTATAGTTACCACCGCCGTTTACTGGCGCTTAAGTTCTCAGCTTCGCCGACCCGAAAGTCAGCTAACCGGTCCCCTTAACGTTCCAGCACCGGGCAGGCGTCAGTCCGTATACATCGCCTTACGGCTTCGCACGGACCTGTGTTTTTAGTAAACAGTCGCTTCTCGCTGGTCTCTGCGGCCACCCCCAGCTCGGAGAGCAAGTCTCCTCACCAGTGATGGCCCCCCTTCTCCCGAAGTTACGGGGGCATTTTGCCGAGTTCCTTAACCATAGTTCACCCGAACGCCTCGGTATTCTCTACCTGACCACCTGAGTCGGTTTAGGGTACGGGCCGCCATGAAACTCGCTAGAGGCTTTTCTCGACAGCATAGGATCATCCACTTCACCACAATCGGCTCGGCATCAGGTCTCAGACTTATATGCACGACGGATTTGCCTACCGTGCGTCCTACACCCTTACCCCGGGACAACCACCGCCCGGGCTGGACTACCTTCCTGCGTCACCCCATCGCTTACCTACTACCACCTTGGTTCATCGGCTCCACCACTACCCTCAACTCCGAAGAGATCAGGCCGGCTTCACGGACTTAGCATTAATGGGCTCAGTATTGGGCGTTTCAAAGCGGGTACCGGAATATCAACCGGTTGTCCATCGACTACGCCTGTCGGCCTCGCCTTAGGTCCCGACTTACCCTGGGCAGATCAGCTTGACCCAGGAACCCTTAGTCAATCGGCGCACACGTTTCTCACGTGTGTATCGCTACTCATGCCTGCATTCTCACTCGTGAACCGTCCACAACTCGCTTCCGCGGCTGCTTCACCCGGCACACGACGCTCCCCTACCCATCCGTACTCCCGTTGGGGATTAATGTACGAATGACACGACTTCGGCGGTACGCTTGAGCCCCGCTACATTGTCGGCGCGGAATCACTTGACCAGTGAGCTATTACGCACTCTTTCAAGGGTGGCTGCTTCTAAGCCAACCTCCTGGTTGTCTCTGCGACTCCACATCCTTTCCCACTTAGCGTACGCTTAGGGGCCTTAGTCGATGCTCTGGGCTGTTTCCCTCTCGACCATGGAGCTTATCCCCCACAGTCTCACTGCCGTGCTCTCACTTACCGGCATTCGGAGTTTGGCTAAGGTCAGTAACCCGGTAGGGCCCATCGCCTATCCAGTGCTCTACCTCCGGCAAGAAACACACGACGCTGCACCTAAATGCATTTCGGGGAGAACCAGCTATCACGGAGTTTGATTGGCCTTTCACCCCTAACCACAGGTCATCCCCCAGGTTTTCAACCCTGGTGGGTTCGGTCCTCCACGAAGTCTTACCTCCGCTTCAACCTGCCCATGGCTAGATCACTCCGCTTCGGGTCTTGAGCGTGCTACTCAACCGCCCTATTCGGACTCGCTTTCGCTACGGCTTCCCCACACGGGTTAACCTCGCAACACACCGCAAACTCGCAGGCTCATTCTTCAAAAGGCACGCAGTCACGACTGCATGTGCAAGCACATACAGCGACGCTCCCACGGCTTGTAGGCACACGGTTTCAGGTACTATTTCACTCCGCTCCCGCGGTACTTTTCACCATTCCCTCACGGTACTATCCGCTATCGGTCACCAGGGAATATTTAGGCTTAGCGGGTGGTCCCGCCAGATTCACACGGGATTTCTCGGGCCCCGTGCTACTTGGGTGTCTCTCAAACGAGCCGTCAATGTTTCAGCTACGGGGGTCTTACCCTCTACGCCGGACCTTTCGCATGTCCTTCGCCTACATCAACGGTTTCTGACTCGTCCCACGGCCGGCAGACCGTGGAAGAGAGATCCCACAACCCCGCATGCGCAACCCCTGCCGGGTATCACACGCATACGGTTTGGCCTCATCCAGTTTCGCTCGCCACTACTCCCGGAATCACGGTTGTTTTCTCTTCCTGAGGGTACTGAGATGTTTCACTTCCCCTCGTTCCCTCCACACTGCCTATGTGTTCAGCAGCGGGTGACAGCCCATGACGACTGCCGGGTTTCCCCATTCGGACACCCCCGGATCAAAGCTCGGTTGACAGCTCCCCGGGGCCTATCGTGGCCTCCCACGTCCTTCATCGGTTCCTGGTGCCAAGGCATCCACCGTGCGCCCTTAAAAACTTGGCCACAGATGCTCGCGTCCACTGTGCAGTTCTCAAACA
>NZ_JBIASS010000090.1:0-4857 GCF_042890955.1 Streptomyces sp. NPDC001933
GGAAGGAGGCGGACTCGATGAGGATGCGGGCGCCGGCACGCAGCTCGATGCCGGAAGCGGTGATCACGGTAAAACTCCAGGGCGGGTCGGACGGCGGAGAGATGGTCCAGGGAAATAAGGGGGTTGCGGCGCGAGGCGGCGGCTACAGAGTGACGAGGCTGGTGCCCGGGCACGTGAAGGGGCGGAGCAGAGGTTGCCACTGGCAGCGCGCTATCGACGCGGCGTTGGTGGCCTATCCGGCGAGGAAACCCTCAGCCGCAGGCGTCAGAGAGACGCAGCCTCTGCGGCAGCCCTCTGGATCCAGATCAAACCCGTGGGGCGTCGGTCTGCGGCTTTGGAACCGCCTCGGAAGGTGGCCACACCGAACCGGACCGTGCGCACCGCACGGCCGGAATCACAGATCACGTGGTGGGCCGACATATTGCTCACGGTAACACCCATCAGCTCCGGCCACTCTCAGCGCTGTGCAGCCCTGCAGCCGGGTTCCCTCCCCGCGGGCAGCCGGGTGACCTAGCTAGTAGTGCTTCGTTACCTTGAGTGATCTCGCCTGGTGGTGGGCATCATCAGGGTGTGAAACTGGGGGATGTCGAGCGGCTCCGGGGCGAGTTGGCGGAGTTCGTGGGTGATGTGTTCGGGTCTCTTCCGCGGCGGGATCAGCGACGGTGGGGTGCGTGTTATCTGCGGGGTCTGATGCTGGACGGTCGGCGTAAGTCGATCCAGCCGATGGCCGAGCGGCTCGCCGGACGGGAACATGCAGGCTCTGCAGCAGTTCGTAAACCAGTCGCCGTGGGATCCGTTGCCGGTGCGGCGGCGGATCGCCCGGAGACTGTCCGAGGTGATCACGCCACAGGTGTGGGTGATCGACGATGTGTCGTTTCCCAAGTGCGGCCGGGCGTCGGCCGGGGTGGCCCGCCAGTACTGCGGAGCGCTCGGGAAACGGGCGAACTGTCAGGTCGAGGTCAGCGTCCACGCTGCGACCGACACTGCGTCGTGTCCGCTGGACTGGCAGTTGTACCTGCCCCGGGAGTGGACGGACGAGCCGGGCCGTAGCCGCCGGGCCGGCATCCCGGACGGTACCGGCTACCAGGAGAAATGGCGCCTTGCGCTCAGTCTGCTGGACAACGTGTCCGGGTGGGAACCGACCGCCCCGGTCGTGGTCGCCGACGCGGGTTACGGCGTCAGCACCCCCTTCCGTCATGGGCTGGAGGAACGGGGCCTGTCCTATGTGCTGGCACTGACCGGAAAAGAGGTGGCCCACGAGTTGAACGTCGAGCCCTGTCAGCCGGCTCATGAAGGGCTGGAGTCCGCTCGTGTCGTCCGCGCCGCCGTCGTACAAGGGGCACCGGTACCCGGTGGGGGTCATCTCCCACTGCGTGTGGCTGTACATCCGCCTCCCGCTCAGCTTCCGCGAGGTTGAGGAGCTGATGTTCGAGCGCGGCGTGATCGTCTCCCACGAGACCTTCCGGCGGTGGTGCGCGAAGTTCGGGCAGGTCTACGCCAACGGCCTGCGCCGGAAGCGGCCCCGGCACGGGGACAAATTTCAGCAGAGGGCCGTGACGTGACCTGGTACCCGAACTCTTCCGCCAGCACAGCGCCCCCCGTGGCATTTCATGACCTGTGGAGCCATTGAACCGCCAAAGCCCCTGTTTCTGGCAGGGGTTGAACAGGCAAGAGGTGAGGCCCCGCCTGGGGAGATGTGCGGGTGGGGCATCCATGTAGCGCCGCAGCCATGAAGCGCGAATCGGACGGTTTCAACCGTACTGGCCGGGACCGACAATCGGGTCAGGCTCGGTCCTCCCGTGTCGCGACCTTGGCGGCCCGCCGCCGCTGGGCAATCCGGCTTCCCACGTCCACGTAGGCCAGCCCGTCATCATCCCGCTCGATCCGCCCACCTGCTTCGCACCAGCCGCATTTGACCCAGGTCGGGCCGAGGGGTTCCAGAACAGCCACCGCTTCGAAGGGGAGGATGTACGCGCCGTTCACGTCCGCGCTGGACCACCACTGTGCGGAGGCCATCGGCTCGCCTGGGATACCTCGCAGGAGCATCTCCAGTTCGTCACCGGCCCGGTAGACCCGAGGGCGGGTGTACGGGTTGCTGGCCGCTACGTCCGCCACGACCCGCACACGGGCCCGCATCATCCAAGAGCTCATGGTCTCCCTTTCATCAGGTGGTGGACGTACTACCCCTGCTGCGACGGCAGAGTGCACGGGTACGTAATTTCGTGGTTGGTGTGACAGGTGTGGTGCCTGCTCCTGGAGCACCCGGGGCGGTGCCGCTCATTAGCCTCGCTGTTTCGGTTGAGATGAGGCCGGAAGCGGGAAGGAAATACGAATGTGCCTTCTGAGCTGGGACAATGAACCTTGTCGAGGGGTTCTGTCGGTCCAAGCGGAAGGCGCTTTCTGCGTGCAGGGTATAGAGAGCACAAGCTGCGCGAACGACTTGATCCTCCGACGGGCGTAGGGTGCGGCGGCGCGGGCGCCCTCGCATAGGCTGGCCGTCTCATCGACGCACCGCGACGAGGATCAGCCCATGCGCAGCAGCACCAGAATCCGCCTGATAGAGCCCATCGACGCCGCCCCGATTGCCTCGCATCGGGTGCGGGACTTCGAGGCTTTCCGGCCGTGGGAACCGGCGCAGCCGGCCGACTTCTTCACCCCGGAGGGCCAGGCGGAGCGGATCGACAGCCTGCTGGCCGGATACCGGGCCGGCACGGTCTGGCCGGGTGTGGTGCTCGCCGACGACCAAGTGATCGGGCAGATCACCGTCGGAGGCATCCTGCCGCAGCCGCACCTGCGCCGCGGCTCCGTCGGATACTGGATCGCCAGCATCGCCCAGAATCAAGGGCACGCCGGGCACGCCGTCGGGCTTGTACTCCGGGTGATGACGGACGAACTCGGGCTGCACCGCGCCGAGGCATCCACCAATCTGGAAAATCTGCCGTCGCAGCGGGTACTGCGCCGCAACGGGTTCAGCCCGTACGGCGTCGCGCACTCCTCGATCTTTCTCGACGGGAGCTGGCGGGACGGGCTGCTGTGGGAGCGGGTCCTCGGCGACTGACCTCGCCGCTTCGGTTGAGATGAGGCCGGAAGCGGGGAGGAATTACGAATGTGCCTTCTGAGCCGGGACGATGAACCTTGTCGAGGGGTTCTGTCGGTCCAAGCGGAAGGCACTTTCTGCGTGCAGGGTATCGGTTCTCGTCCCAAGCTCCACGTCTCCACTGACGGTTCGGGGGTCGTCGGGCACGCGGGCGCACGTCTGCTGGCAGATCTCGCCGATGCCACCGGTCTGACCACCACCTACTCCACTGCGCTCAGGCCGTTGCGACCGCGTGGCACCGGGCACGATCCAGGTCGGACCGCCACCGATCTCGCGGTGATGCTCGCCGACGGCGGCGAGGCGATAGCGGATCTGGCCGTGCTGCGGGACCAGGGCGAGGTATTCGGACCGGTCGCTTCCACACCTACCGCCTGGCGGTTGCTCGCCGGTACCGACGGGGCAGTACTCGCTTCGCTGCGAGCGGCCCGCGCCTCAGCCCGGGAAGTCGCCTGGATGGAGGCCGCCGAGACCGGCCAGGGCATACCCGCCGTCCAGGACGGCGGACGAGAACTTCCCGGCCTGGTCCTGGATCTCGACGCCACGCTGATCACCTCCCACTCGGAAAAGGAACAGGCCGCGCCCACTTACAAAGGCGGCTTCGGTTTTCATCCGCTGCTGTGTTTCCTCGCGAACACCGGCGAGGCCATGTCCGGCCGGCTGCGGCCCGGCAACTCCGGATCCAACACCGCTGCCGATCACATCGCGGTGCTGGACGACGCCCTCGCACAGATCCCCGACGCTCACCGTTACGGCACCCAGATCCTGGTCCGCGCCGACAGCGCCGGATCCGCGAAAGCCTTCCTCACTCACATCCGGACCTTGCGCGAGCACGGGTTGAACCTGCGGTTCTCGGTCGGATACGCCATCACCGAGCCAGTCCGTCGTGCAATCCGCTCATTGCCCGAAGCTCTCTGGCATCCCACCCTGGACCAGAACGGGACACTACGAGACGGCACCGAGGTCGCCGAACTGACCGGCATGGTCGACCTCGCCGGTTACCCGGTCGGCACCCGCATCACCGTGCGGCGCGAACGACCGCACCCCGGCGCCCAACTGTCCCTGTTCGACCACGACGAGGGCCTGCGGCACCAGGTATTCCTTACCGATACCCCTTACTCAGGCGGCGGCTCCGCACAGTTCCTTGAAGTCCACCACCGCGGACACGCCACCGTCGAGGACCACGTCCGGTGCGGCAAGAACACTGGCTTCGGCCGCTTCCCCTCCCGCCAATTCGACGTCAACGCCACCTGGCTCGAACTCAGCCTCACGGCGATCGATCTCCTCGCCTGGGCCCGCGTCCTCCTGCTGGATGGCGAACTCGCCGCCGCCGAACCCAAGAAACTTCGCTACCGGCTGCTACACGTTGCCGCCCGCCTCACCCGGGGTGGACGCCGCCTCCGCCTGCGGATTTCGGCGACCTGGCCCTGGAGACACGAACTGGCCACGGCATTCCACCTCCTTGCCGCACTGCCCCGACCGGTTGACTGACCTGCGGCCCCCGCCCGCCCACGATCCGAAGGACTCGGAGAACCCGACCATTGCGCCGGGACTGCACCATGCCCAGGCAACAGAATCGCCTCGACCACCCAACAGTTGATGATCAACGCAGCCGCCTCAGCCCAGCCGAAACGGCGAGGGTAGGCGTCGATGGAGTCAGCTTGGCGTTTACTGACTTCGGCTCGTCAGGGTGACGTTGGGGTGTCGAGAGTCAGGCCGGTGCCGGCTATGAAGCCGTCGAGGGTGTCGGGCCGGTACTGAAG
>NZ_JBIASS010000091.1:0-4809 GCF_042890955.1 Streptomyces sp. NPDC001933
AGTCCTTGCTCGGCACCACCGCCTGGCCCAGTCGGGCCGCCGCCCGCACCGCGATCTTCGACTTCATCGAGAGCTGGTACAACTTGCACCGACTGTACAGCAGCCTCGGCTACCGCAGTCCCGCCGAATACGAGACCGCACTCGCAGCCTGACCACCACACCAACGGTGTCCGTCAAAGCGGAACAAGCTCATGACCTGACGGGTGGGGTGGCCCTGCGGAACGCGCGAAGTGACCGCGGGGCCATCCCAGGAGCGCCGTCCTGTCAGGGTACTCATGACCGACCGTACGAGCCGCGGTGGTTTGCCGCCCGGTGAGCTGCTGCATACGTCGGCCCGGCCCCGGGCGCAGCTGCGATGAGGCTGCGGGCTGCTCTGGGCTGGCGGTGACCTCACCTGTCACTGCGGGGTTACGGCCAGCACACATGACCCGGTGTCAGGAAATGGTCTCCGGCTGCGATCATGAGGGCTCATCAGCCCCGACCAGCTGGAGCCCACACCGTGCCTGTGCGCCGTTTCGTTCCCATCGCCGCCGCAGTGCTCGTGGCGTCACTCGCCTCGTGCAATCCCAGCGCCACGAAGAGCGAGTCCGACTCGAAGCCGGCAGCCTCCGCGTCTGCCGGTACCGACCGGTCCGAGGCCGGCTCCTCGGCCGCCCCGGGCGCTCCCGCGGGCGGCGATGGTCTGTCGCTGTCCGAGGCCATCGCGAAAATCCCGGCCGCGGACGAGAACCGCACCGGCTACGAACGCGACAGCTTCAAGCACTGGATCGATGAGGACGGCGACTCGTGCTCGACCCGCAACGAGGTTCTGCTCGCGGAGGCGGTCAAGGCGCCGGAGCAGGGGGCACGATGCGCGCTGACGGGGGGCGAGTGGCTGTCGTACTACGACGAGGTCACGGTCACCGCTGCGGGCAAGCTCGATATCGACCACATGGTTCCCCTGGCGGAGGCATGGGACAGCGGAGCGTCGAAGTGGGACGCGGACGGGCGCATGCGGTATGCCAATGACCTCGGGGCCGAGCGCAGCCTTATCGCGGTCACCGCGAAGACGAACCGGTCCAAGGCGGACAAGGACCCGTCGGAGTGGATGCCGCCGGCGGACTCCGCGAAGTGCACCTACCTCGCCGACTGGACCGCCACGAAACTTCGGTGGAAGCTCAGCGCCGACGATAAGGAGCGTGCCGCGCTGGAGACCCTTGCCAAGGACTGCTCCGACACCATCGTGAAGTACGAGGTCGCTCCGTAGCGTTCTTGCGGCCACGCCCCCGGCGGTGCCGGTTTGCTGTGGCGCCGTGGGGTTGGAGTCACCTGCCAGGCCAGGTGGTTGCGGCCTGGATGGGGGTGGGCAGAGGACGTCGTGGGGCCGTGGGGCGCCCGGTGGCGAGGATGTTGTTGAAGGCGCCGATGAGCTCTTCGAGTCGGCTGGTGGTTCCCTGCCCTGGGGGTTGTGGTGCGGGGGCGGCGTGTTCGGTTGCCGCCTGCTTCCAGAGGGGCTCGAAGAAGGCGTACTCACCGTCGAGTGTCTGGACCTCTTCCCAGGTGCCGATCGTGGCCCCGTTCAGAAGGTTGGTGATGCGGTCCTGGGACAGGGCGTAGCCGCTGCTGACGGACAATGACCAGGGCGCGGGGCTTCCTGCCCGCTGGTGCAGGAAGCGCAGGGCGGAGGCGAGTGTCTCGGGCCGGGGCTTGCGGACGCGCCGGGCGTCGGCGTCGTCCCAGACCTTCTTCAGGACCTCGGGGTCGGCACCGCAGGCGCGGGCGACCCGCGCCCTGGTGAAGCGCGCGGTCGCCGACAGCCGTAGCCGTCGTGACCGCTGCGGCCAGGACGAGCACGAGCGCATCGAAGCGACCTGGCGCGAGCGCGCACTTAACGCCGAAGCAGAGCTCACCCGCGCCCAGAGGGAGATCTGCACTCAGCGGCAGCGGATCGGTGAGTTGATGGGGCAGATCCGCGACTTCGACCAGATGGTCCCCGGCGAGTCGCTCCAGTCCTTGACGACCGAGAACACCACCCTCAAGCACCGCGTCCAGTAACTCACCCGCGAGCACCGCACCCTCCAGGAACGACTCGAAGGCGCCCGCTCCAACCTCCGCTTCGGCGAGAAGCGGATCGCCGACCTCGAAGCCCAGCTCCTCGAACAGGGCAGCGCTCCGGCGGCACGAGGTTGACGGAATCGCATCGCTTACCACAGCCCAGCTCCTAAGATCACCGCGGATGAATACGCCACGCTCATTGGCCGTGACTATCCGTGATGGATGTCGCAGGTCGACGGGCGTTCTACCAAGGCACGAGGAGAAACAGTCATGGCAACGGGACAGCGGGTTGATCCATTCGCCGCGTTCAACTTCACTCTGACCATCGACGGGCTGGAGGGCTCGCACGGCTGCTTCTCGGAGTGCAGCGGGGCCAATACCGAGCAGGACGTGATCGAGTACCGCGAGGGCATGGCTTCGTCCACGAGAACGGGTTCTGGCTCAGGTTGTGTGATCCGTGCACTGTGAGTGACGGCTGAACTCCCTGCGGTGCCTCGGGAAGTTGCCTCAAAACGAGGAGTGGCAGGAGTAGCTGGGTCGATAGTTCGGGGCTGTGAATGAGATCTTGCTCCGGCTGGAGGAGTTGCTGTTCCCGTCGATCGCGGACGTCGCGGTGCTGTCGGTCGACGCGAACATCGCGATAGTGCGTGTTGATGTGCGGTGTACCGCTGCGGGCGCCTCGTGTCCGGGTTGTGGAGCGTGGTCTGCCCAGGTTCATGGTTCCTACCTGCGGTTTCCCGCTGATGTTCCGAGCTCGGGACGAAGCGTCGTACTCCGGCTGCGGGTCCGCCGGTTCGCCTGCCGGACCGCCGAGTGCAGACGTCGCACGTTCGTCGAGCAGATACCCGGTCTGACCCGAAGGCACGGCCAGCGGACCGAGCGTCTCCGCTCGACCCTGGCAGCAATTGGTCTCGCTCTCGCGGGCCGGGCCGGCGCCCGCCTGGCAGACATCGTCGGTGCGCCGGTCAGCCGCAGCACGGTCCTGCGGCTGGTCGACGCACTTCCCGAGCCGGAGGTGCCCGCTCCGCGGGTCGTCGGCGTCGATGAGTACGCCACCCGCAAGGGCCGCCACTACGGCACCGTCCTCGTGGACGTTGAAACCCGTGCGGCCAGTCGACCTGCTGCGAGCCTGGCCGCATGGCTGGCCCAGCGGCCCGGAATCGAGGTGGTATGCCGGGACCGCGCGCCGTTCTTCGCCGAGGGCGCCACCACCGGTGCCCCGCAGGCCGTGCAGGACGCGGACCGGTGGCACCTCTGGCACAACCTCAGCGAGGCCGCCGAGCGGAGCATCGCCCAGCACCGCCGATGCCTGCGAGTCCTGGTGCCCGAGACACCTGAAACGCCCGAGAAAGAGCCCGACCCGGCGGAGGAGTCCTCCGGCTCACCGTGGCCGACCGGCCACCGGTTCGCCGACCGAACCCGGACCATGCATGCCACGATCCATGCCCTGGTTGAGGCAGGACACAGCCGTCGCGCGATCCAGCGGCAGCTCGGCATGACCAGCCGGACCGTCAAACGGTACGCGGACGCCGCCAAGTCGGAAGACCCCTTCACCGGTCAGTGGCAGACCCGGACCTCGGTCCTCGACAAGTACAAGCCCTACCTGGACGACCGCTGGAACGAGGGCCGCACCAACGCCTGGAAACTATGGGAGGAGATCGTCCCACTCGGCTATCAGGGCAGCTACCAGCGCGTTCGCGCGTACCTTCGCCAGAAGCGCACCTCGCCGCGGCCCGTGACAGCCCGTCCTCCCTCGCCCCGGGCTGTCGCCGGATGGGTTCTCCGCCGGCCGGAAAACCTCTCCGAGGCCGAACACCTCCACCTGAAGAACGTTCGGGCCAACTGCCCCGAGATCGACGCACTCACCGGGCACGTCAGATGCTCAAGCGCCAAATGTTCGGCCGGGCCGGCTTCCAATTCCTCAGAAAAAGAGTCCTGTTGCCGTAACAGCTGGTGACGGTGTCACGACACTGCTGGTGAATAGAGCCAGCCGAACAAGCTGTCGCCAACCGCATTTCACGCCCCGGCGACGCCGTCGATGCGCTCCCGGATCAGGTCGGCGTGGCCGTTGTGACGCGCGTACTCCTCGATCATGTGGACCATGATCCAGCGCAGCGAAACCCCTCCGTCACCTACGTGGCCGGCTTCCTGCTCAGACAGCCGACCGGAGTCGTCCAGCGAGGCGGCAGCGATGAGCTCACGCCCTCGAACGATCTCTGTCTGCCAGACCGCCATGGCCTCGTCGAGTCCTCGGCCATCCTCAAGTGCAAAGCCGTCGACGTTGCTCTCCCCGAAGACTGCGTGCACGTCCTGGCCGGCGAACACACGCTGGAACCAGTTGCGTTCCACCTCGGCCATGTGCTGGATGAGGCCCAGCAGTGTCATCGACGACGGCGCAGCCGACGCCAGCCGTAATTGATCGTCTTTGAGGCCCGAGCACTTCAGGGCGAGAGTGGCACGGTGAAAGTCGAGCCACGATTCCAGCATGGCGCGCTCGCCAGCATGTGCGGGTGGGATAGGGCGTCCATCCGGTGTCGAAGTCATGCCAGGACCCTGGCACACACCGCCATGGACTTCGCGGGCCTTCGCTGGCGACGAACACGCGCGGCCCCTCTTACTCAGGCAGCTCAGTGGCAACATCTTGCCGAGATAAGCGAGGCAACTCCCAGAAGGGCACCGAAAGGGACTGCTGCACGGATAAGTGACACCTGACCTGGCTTGCTGAGAGGCGGCCTGGAAGGATGTTGCAGTGCCCAAGCCGTATCCGAAGGAGTT
>NZ_JBIASS010000092.1:0-4486 GCF_042890955.1 Streptomyces sp. NPDC001933
ACGGCACCGCGATCCGCACCACCGTCGGCGCCACGAAGGACGTGCCCACCGTCGACCTCACCCTCAACACGATCGACCGGAACGGAGACCCGGCGTCCGGCGAACTCGTGGTGTTCGACCTGGACAACGGGGTCGCCCAAGAGGTCTTCCCCCAGGGCGGAACCAAGACCGTCGCGGTGCCGCAGGGTCGCTACTCCGTCATGGGCTTGGTCTATACGAAGGACAAGGCCACGGGCCTGGCCGTGAGCAACACGCTCGCCGGTGAGCCCGTCGTGGATCTGAAGGCGGACCGGACGATCACGATGGACGCCAGGCTGGGCAAGGAGGTCAAGGTCGCGACTCCCAAGGAGTCGCAGTCGAGCCAGTACAAGCTCGGGTACCGCCAGGGCCTCCCCGGTAAAAGGGGGATCGACTACATGAAGGGTACGTCGAGCCTGTTCGCGAAGCACGCCTATGTGGTGCCCACCAAGCCGGTGACGGACGGTACCTTCGAGTTCAACTTCCAGGACCGTAGGTACTCGCCGTTGATCCGGGCGTCCTATGCCGGGCAGGGAGGCGCGCTCCCGCTCACGCCGGTGCTCTATGCGGCCCGGTTGTACGGCTCCAGCAAGCTCCAGGCGGTCGACGCCGGCACGGGACGGCCGGAGGACCTGGCCGGCAAGGACTTCGATGGCAAGCTCGCGGTCGTCACCCGCGATGCCACCTTGAAGGTCGTCGACCAGATCGCCGCTGTGGCCGGTGCCGGCGCGAAGGCAGCGATCATCGTCAACGACCGGCCCGGCGTCTACGCAACCAGCGTGCCGCGCGTCACCGGCACCGCTATCCCGGCCTGGAGCCTCACCCAGGACGAGGGCGCGGTGCTCTTCGGCCGGATGGCCGACGGTCCCACGCGGATCAGCCTGCAGGGCATCAAGAAGAACCCCTACGCGTACAACATCGCGCTGATGGTGCCCGGGGGCATTCCGGGCGACCCCACCGACGCGGTCACCACGGAGAACTCGGCCATGGTGAAGTCCCACTACCGCAGCACCAAGGGCACTCTGATCGGCGACACCACCTCGGCGATCCGCCCGGGAGAATCCTTCATCACCCAACTCATAGACTTCTACGACGCCCCGGTGGACCGGGAGGAGTGGTACTCCACCGGCAGCAAGTGGCCGACGATGAAGGACATGCGGTGGTGGCACACGGTCTACCCGGACCGCAAGGACATCATCACCAGCATGAGAGACCTCATCCGCAACTACAGCCCGGGCGAGCAGCGCGAGGAGACCTGGCTGGGCGCTGCGAACGGCCCGTCCGGACCGGAGAGCACCCTTGCGTTCCGCGACGGTGACAAGGTCACCCTCAACATGATGGAGATGGGCGACAGCCAGCCCGGACACTACGCCTACTTCCAGGGCGACAACGGCACCACGTCGACGGTGCGGCTGTACCAGGACAGCAAACTCTTCAAGGAACAAGGCTGGTTCTCGCTCACAACGCTGCCGGTCAGCCCTGACCCGGCGACCTACCGGATCACCATGGACACCGAGCACCCGGAGTGGTTCCCGCTGTCCACCAAGGCCAGCACCGCGTGGACGTTCAAGTCCGCCCGGCCGGCGAACGGCCAGGAGGACCTGGCGCTGCTCTGGCCGAGGTACGGCCTGGACCTGGACGCGGAGAACACCGCCAAGGGCGGCAAGAACTACCACTTCGACCTGGCCTTCGTCCTCCAGAACGGCGCCACCCCGGACATCGACGGGGTGAAGGTGGAGGCGTCCGCCGACGACGGTGCCACCTGGCAGCCCGCGAAGCTCAAGAGCAAGAGCGACGGCAGCTACAAGGTGTCCGTCAACAACCCGGCATCGGGCTACGTGTCCCTGCGCATCAAGGCACAGGACACCCACGGCAGCAAGATCGAACAGACCCTGATCAAGGCCTACGCCGTACGCTGACCCCTACCGCAGCCCTTCCCCGACCACGCCCCTGACGCAAGGCACGCCCTTGCGCCAGGGGCGCACCCCGTTGTACCGATCCGAGACGGGTTGGGTTCTGGGTCGTTGGAGGGCACTGTCACGTTGACTGACCGGCCTGGGACGATCTTCTGGTTGGTCGTGCTGGGAGGGGTCGTCCGTGGACAGCGCGCCGCCGTCGTACAAGGGGCACCGGTACCCGGTGGAGATCATCGCGCACTGCGTGTGGCTGCACTTCCGTTTCCCGCTGTCGCTCCGCGAGGTCGAGGAGCTGATGCTCGAACGCGGCGTGCTCGTCTCCCACGGAGACGGTCCGCCGCTGGCCCGGAGCCGGAGCGGGTGTGGGCGGACTGGCGGTACGGCGAACACCCGCCCGCCCACCGGCGTGCCGTGCTGGAGGAGTTCGCGTCCGACGTCATCGAGAACCAGGAACAGGCGCAGCTGGTCGAGGGTGGTGTCGGGGGCGCAGCGGGGGTGGGCGGCGGTCGGGGAAGGGGTTGGTGCCGGCGGCTTTGAGGGTGTTGAGCTCGGTGAAGGTGCTGGGTGAGGGCGTTGATACGGCGAATTGTGATTCCGTCGCGTTCTGCGATGCTCGGGGGTCGGTGATCGACATCGTGCAAATGGTTGGACGTGCCCTGAGAATGAAGCCTGGTCAAGGGAAGATTGCTTCTCTGATTGTTCCTGTATTCCTTGCGCCGGGTGAAACACCGGACGAAATGCTGACCTCGGACGCCTACGGAACCCTCGCGAAGGTCCTCTCAGCGCTGCGGGCGCACGACACCGACACGATCGAGCACCTCGCCGATCCTCGTGTGCGCAGCGGTAGTTGGGTGGTCGAGGAGGGCGAGGAAGGCGAGGTGGAGGAGCCGGCGGGTGAGCGGGGACCGAGTGCGCCTGCGCAGGAACTGCTGAAGTTCAGCACGCCTCGGGACCCGGCGTTGCTGCCACGGTTCGTGAGGCTGCGGGTGATCGAGCCGGAGAACACGTTCTGGCGGCGCGGTATCCAGGCATGCGTGCGGTACGTGAAGGAGACCGGTGCGCAGCAGTTGCGGGTGCCGTACGACTACATCACCCCCGATGACTGGGTTCCGACGGGGTTTCCGCTGGGGACGTGGCTGGCTGATCAGCGCAAAACCCATTGGGCGGGGCGTCTGGATGCGGGGCGGGTGGAACAGCTCGACGGGCTGGGCATGGTCTGGTCGCACCAGGACATTGCGTTCGAGGAAGGCCTGGCGGCTGCCCGCGCCTAGTGACCTGGTCCGGAGAGCCTGTCGCAGTAGCGGCAGACGCGGTCGAGAATCTGATCGGCGGTCTTGGTCCACTTGAAGGGCCGGGCGTTGTCGTTCCAGACCTTGATCCAGTCTTCGAGTGCGGTCTTTGAGGTCGTCGAGTGAGCAGAACACGCCGCGTTCGAGGCAACGCCGTTCCAGCTCGGCGAACCACCGCTCGACCTGGTTGATCCAGGACGAGTAGGTCGGGGTGAAGTGCAGCTCGAACCGGGGGTGCGCGAGCAGCCACTTGTGCACGACCGGTGCCTTGTGGGCGGAGAGGTTGTCGCAGATCACGTGGACCGCCAGGCCGGGATCGGTCTGGCGGTCGATCTCGTCGAGGAAGCCGCGGAAGTCGACCGCCCGGTGCTGTGCGGACAGTTTCCCGATCACCTTGCCGGTCGCGGTGTTCAGGGTGGCGAACAGGTCGACCGTGCCGTGCCGGACGTAGTCGAAACTGCGCCGCTCGGGGGTGCCCGGGACCATTGGCAGCACCGGAGCGGTCCGCTCTAGGGCCTGGATCTGCGGTTTCTCGTCCACCGCGAACACCAGCGCGTTCGCCGGCGGAGCCAGATACAGGCCCACCACGTCACGGATCTTGTCGATCAGCAGTGGATCGGGCAAGATCTTGAAGGTCTCGGTCCGCCAGGGCTCCAGACCGAAAGCCCGCCAGATTCGCAGCACGTTCGACGGCGAGACGCCGACCCGTTTGGCCAGCTCCCGCTTTGACCAGTGCGTCGCCCCCTGGGGTATCTCCTCAAGAGTGCGGACCACCACTTCTTCCACCTGGGCGTCGGTGATGGTCCGCGGGACCCCGGGCCGCGGCTCGTCCGACAGACCGTCCAGCCCGTGCCGCAGGAACCGGGACCGCCATCTGCCCACCGTCTTGCGCCCGATGCCCAGCCGGGCGGCCACCGCGGCGTTGTTACCCCCTTGCGCGCACGACAGCACGATCTGCGCACGCTGGGCCAGGCCCTGCGCTGTCGAGCGCCGCCCGGCCCAGCTCTGCAACGTCAACCGCTCAACTTCCGACAGCACCACCGGAGGCAGCCCGGTATCACCCATGACCCCAGGACACCGGGCCGGGCCGGCCCCGTCAGGCAAACCCCAAGATCTGAAACAGAATACGAATCATGAGGCGAGCCCCCCAGAACTCAAAACCAGGTCACTAGGTCTCGGTACTCACCACCCTGGGACCGTGACCCCTGCCGCCGCGAACGGGTCCAGCAGCACCCGGTACTGCTCCTCCGTCAGTTTCGTACG
>NZ_JBIASS010000093.1:0-4453 GCF_042890955.1 Streptomyces sp. NPDC001933
AAGGATGATGCCCCCTCATCTGTCAGCCGAAGGTTCTCGGCCTGCAGCCCGCACCACCAACTCGTGGATCAACTGACCGTCAACCGTCAACCGTCGCCGGCTGCTTCGGCTCAGGCGTCTTGGCGGTCTCGGCCTCCGTCACGTGCTCACTGGACACCGATGAATCTTCCTGGATCAGGGATTGCACCGAACACTCACGGCCACCCCGGAGGAGACTGTGGCGGAGGAGGAGAGCGGGGGGGCAGCCCGTCCGCGTAGGCGGCGGGGCCTGCCGCCACAGGCGCGCTCAGCCCCTGAGGAAGGCGCCCTGGGAGCAGGGGCGGCAGACGAAGACGTAGCCCAGATCGCCGCCCAGGTTCATCGCGGTCCGCCGGTCGATCCCCTCCTCCAGATGGGCTGCGAATTCCATGGTGCCGGAGCAGGAGGGGCACCCGGGCAGCCGGTCGTCGTCAAGGTAGGAAGGGCTGCCGCCGAGCGATCCGAGAACCTCGCGTTGCTTCCCGAACAGCTCGCCGGGCTCCCACTTCCACCCTGAACGGGCGAGGTCGTACGCGTCGGGCGGGAGACCGTCGCCGTCGGCCTCCTCAGGTTCGAGCGTCACGACCTCGGTGGTGATCGCCGACACTGCGGGCAGCAGCGTCACACCCTCCTCGGGTACGGCCACCGGTACCAGTCCCGCAGTCGGGAAAAGAAGGACCCGATTCGCCCCGGAGACCGGGTCATGCGTGTCGCAGGCGCCCGGATCGTTCTGGCACACGAACACCGACAGGACGCCGTACTCGACCGGCAGATGCGCGAAGAACTGCATCGGCCCTCCGCAAGTGTTGCCGCACACCGGCCAGGTGAACCCCTCGGGGGCCAGCGGCACACCCCCGGTACGTGGCACATCTGCATCGGGCGCGGCCGTGCCGTCGTAGATCATCAAAGTTGCCTGCATGGAGGAAGGCTACGGGCAGTCGGCAGCTCAGGATCCAGCATGCACAGTGCGCCGTCGCGGATCATCCCGATGTACCCCGAGGAGGGGGCACTCCACGAGCTCGGCGACGCCGGCGGCGGTAAACGGGTCAAGGACCCCGCGATGCTGATCCTCAGTCAGTTTTCCGTGCTTGTGCACGGCCCGTGCGGCGATGGCGCAGGCGGACTTGCTCTGTGTGAGAAGGCCCTCGCGGACCTGGTTCAGCTCATCGACGCGCAGGAGCAATGCCGATGCGACGGCGTGGTCGATCGCGGAATGCTCCGAGGCGGGCACCCGGGCCGCCCTGGTGTCACCGGCGGGGAAGCCTGGTTTCAATAGAGCGAGCGCGTCCGCCGGCAGGGCCGTGGCGGACCTGATGTGGCGGGCGGTCGTGGGATCCACGGGGCGTACCTCCTGTGTCGTGCGGACAGTGGACAGCGGTCAGGCTACGGTCCGGGTCGGACAGGGCTCCGACGGCTGGGGCAGCCCGCGTGACACGGACGTCACAGTGCCGTTGGACTGCACGCCCCCGAACCGGGCTCGTCCTCCTCGATCAGGAATCCGGGTGGTAGCGGAGGAGGCAACCGCGGTCCCTGCTCCAGAAGGTGGCGGAGGTGCGGTGGCACCGGAGCTTTGACAATCGGGCTTCCCGGACCACGCTCCGGGAAACAAGCCGTCATACCGCTGCTGACGTGTACCAACCCTATCTCCGGTGAGCCCCCCATGGGGGGGCGCGTGTTCATACTCAGTCTCTTGTCCACAGTTAACGCAACGCATGTCTCACCTCTGCTCCTGGGCCGGGCACCGCAAAATCGTGGCTCCTTGGTCCGCCCGGCGGCTTGTTGATGTTCCTGGGGCTCGCGCAGCCCCACTACTTGGTCGTCGACGTTCCCCGGGCGGTTCCACGGGCGGCGTCGCCGCCACCGGTGGACTGCACGCTGATGCCCGCGGTGGCGGTGTCCTCTCAGGGTTCAGCCCTCGTCGACGTACTCCCAGAAGACCGGCGAGTTCGGTCATCGAACACAGCGGAGACCGCCGCCGGCGTATGGGAAACTTGCATCTCGGAAGTGCCTTGAAGGGCCGGAGGTGGCGACCAAGCTGCGGCATGGCCACCACCCTTGCACGTGGCCCGATCAACGTGAAGTCAAAGAGACACGCCCTCCTAGGTCTCGGTACTCACCACCCTGGGACCGTGACCCCTGCCGCCGCGAACGGGTCCAGCAGCACCCGGTACTGCTCCTCCGTCAGTTTCGTACGCTTGCAGACAGCGCGCGCGGCGATCGAGCAGGCGGTTTTGATGTCGAAGCGGAGGTGCGGGCGGAAGGCGTCCAGTTCGTGGGTGCGGCGGAGGAGAGCGGTGCGGACGGCACGTTCGATCGCGGAGTTCTCAGACGCGGAGACCCTGGTCGCACGGCTGGCCTCGCGGCCGCCCCGGCTCCAGCGGTCAAGGGAGTCCTCGTACAACGCTGCGAGCGCCGCCGGCGGCAGAGCCGTGGACTCCTCAATGAACCGTGCGGTGGCTGCCTCCATGCCCCGTCCCTCCCAGATCTCGGCCAGAGCACCCACACTACGGCCCGGATCGGACAGCCCACACCACTCCCAGCACACCAACTACCACCCCCGAAACGACACATCGCTTGGGCGGGTCGGCAGTCGTAGGGCGCGGGAGAACGAGGAGCTGCTGTCGGATGGCGGCACCGCGGACGGCTGCGACCGGGACGCCGATCCCGCACATGACCGCGGAAAGGTGGTCGGGGCGGGCCGGCTGGGAAAGAGCCGGCGGGGTGCCCGGCCGAACCGGGTGCCGTCGATCAGCGTCTGACGATCCGGTCGAGGACTGTGGCGATGCCGGACTTGACCGCGTCGCGGTGGTGGAGGGGTTGCGCGGGCAGTTCGCTGGTGGGGCGCACGCCCCGGTCGGCGAGGATGTAGAGCAGGCGCAGGGTACGCAGGCAGTTGCTGATGTGAGCGGGCACCGGAGTGCTGATGCGGTCGGCCCGAAGCGGTCGGCGATCGGATCCAGCCAGCCGACGGCATCGCGCTCACTCAGATCGGTGCGGGTGAGGACCCGGGCGATCGCCCGGGCGAGGCGGTCGTCCTCCATCTGGTCGTAGACGTGGTCGGTGGGCGCCGTCAGCCGCGCGGCAGCGAGGTTCAGCATCCGCACCGGCGCCACCTCGGGGTGGCGACCGAAGCTGGCAAGCAGGTCCGCGCCGTGCGCCACCGCGTGAAGCCAGCCGAGCGTCTCGTCGTGGCCACGCAGATCCTGCTCCGCCGGGTACCAGTGCTCGAACGCCTCCACCCAGCCGGCCTTGAAGTCCCCCGCGGCCACCAGCATGTCGAGCACGAGGGGCGCGAAGGTGCGGGCCTCGACCCGCGGGTCGGTGAACCGGGTCGCCATCTCGTCCCCCAGCTCCAGCCGCCGGGACGTCCCGATCGCCCCGCGAGCGATCCAGGTCGCGAGGACGGCGTAGGGCGCGCCGTCCCGGACCAGTGGATCGGGATCTGCCAGGGCACGGGACAGCTCGCGGACGAGGTCGTCCATGGGCCGGTCAGCGGGCACGGCACAGTCGGCGGCCTCGACGCTCTTCCAGTCGGTCATGACGGGCAGAATAGGTCCACACCGTTGCCGTACGCCTGCGAATTATGTCCAGAATTTTATCTCAACCTGTCAACTTCCCGACCAGACTCAGCAGTTCTGACGTCTTTGTCACCCTGCCCGCTGAAGCCGGACAGGGTGATGCGCAGCGGCCCGGTCCAGCGCGGGATCGCCGCGAGCCCGTGACCGGCCGAAGCCGGACCACTGGTCACGCGGTGCTTGTAGTTGCGGTACAGGAAATCCCGGTGAGAACGATCTTGCTGGGGTTCGCTTACCTCGTGCGAGCTTCAAGCTGACGGGGGACTGCGCCGGCGCGCAGTTCGCGTAGGTCGGGGATGTGGTTGTAGAGGGTGCCCGAGGAGACGCCGAGGAGCTTGGCGATCGAGGTGATGGAGCGGCCGGGGTCGGGCAGCAGGTCGCGGCCTTGATGACTTCCTCGGTGGCGACGCTGGGGGGCGCCCGCCGACGCGGGCGCGGGCGGCGGCCAGGCCCTCGTTGGTGCCAATGACGATGAGTTCGCGGATGAACTCCGCGAGGGCGCCGAAGACGTGGAAGACGAGCCGGCCGCCGGGGGGTGTACTGGCCCCACTGGGATCCGAGATCGACGATGACGTCCTCCCAGGCGTCGTCTAGGCCCTGGTGGTCGCCGGCTGCCCAGGCTTCGACGATGCGGTCCCAGCGGCGGACGTTCATCGTGCGGTACTCCACCAGCCGTTGGAGCGGGCGCGGTACCTGTGACTGGTTGAGCGGGTGGATCTCCACCCGGATTCCGCCGTCGGCGTTGAGGCGTCGCAGGAGATACCGTGGGGCCGTGGGTTCAGCCTCCGAGGAGCCGACGGCCGCCGACGGCATCGAAGCCTCAGCGGGCCGGCTCGACACCCGGCTCCTCGCCCGGAACG
>NZ_JBIASS010000094.1:0-4223 GCF_042890955.1 Streptomyces sp. NPDC001933
AAGCGGCGACAAGCTCACAGCCATACCCGGAACCCCTGGGCTTCCCCGATCCTACGAATGATCAGATCCGACCCGCTTGAAAGGTAGGACAAGCTCAGCTTGGCGAACTGACGCGGGCTCATCCCAGTGAACGGGGCTATCCAGAACGGCTCGGACGCCGTGATCACACCAGCCACAGCGAGATCGTCTCAAAGATCGACGGCATGGCACGATGACCGCCATGTCAGGTCAGGTCTGGGTGTCACTCATATCGCTGGGCGGCGTCGTCCTCGGCGGCTCGTTGTCCTACCTCGTCCAGCACAGGACTCAACTCTCGGCGGAACGCGCTGAACAGCAACGGCAGCAGATCGCCTTGTCGGAGGCTCGGCGCGGGGAACGGCTGGCGCTGCTGGAGCGGTTCATCGAGGTGGGGGCCGAGGCCGAACGCTCCGCCTTCAGTCGGCCTTCCGAGTGGGAGGACACCGACGCCTGGTTCCTCACGACCCGGGACGTCATGAACAGGCTATGGGTTGCGGAGCGCCTCATCCGCATCCAGTTCCCCCTGCCCGTACACGACGCGGCACGCGCGTACTTCCTCGACCTCAACCGGACGGTGTGGGAAGGCTTGCCCAACGATGAAAGCGTACGGGACTACCTGGAGGACAACCGGCTGGCGTTTCTCGATGCGGCTCGCGCGGTCATGGGGTAGCGCACCGCCGCCCCCGGAGATCTTTTACGGGACAGCCCTTGGCTTGAGGCCTTCCGCCTTCGCTGGGTCCCGGTCGCTCTGGTCCCTCGGTGCCCGGCGGCGTAGAACGCGTTCGACGGACTGAGCGCCCAAGTGGCCCCGGAGAAGGCTGCTTGGGCGCTCGTTCGTGGCGCGGGCTTTTTCAGTAGGCGTAGGTGGTGTTTCCGCCCAGCGACGTGACCACGGCAGCGCATCACCGCTCGCCCCGGCCCGCTTGACCTGCGGTGGTCGGGTCTGTGGTTGGCCTACGCCGGTCTGTGGTCGGGCCCGACCACAGACCCGACCACGGGCCGCCTAGTTGTTGCTGGCCATGACGTCCAGGCAAGCGCGGGAGACGCCGGCCTCGGTGGCGATGTGGGCGATCGGCCGGGTGCGGCAGCGTTCGACGAGCCTTCGTCGCCCCTCGATATTCAATGGAAAGTTCGCGTGCGTCACTGGAGCACCTCGCTCCGACCCGCTGCGATCACACCGCGCAAGGGGAACGCGACGAGTAGCGCGACCAGGACGAGGAGTCCGCTTGCCCAGAGCGGCCCGAGGTCTCTGGCTGCCGTGCTGAGGGTCGTCGCGGCGATGAGGGGACCGACGGCGGCGCCCACGTTGAGCGCGGCGGTCGCGTAGGAGCCGGCCATGGTGGGCGCTGCTGCCGCCTCGTAGAGGACCCGCGTGATCAGCGTGCTGCCCAGCGCGAACGACAGCGCGCCCTGGATGAACACGAGGGCGAGCAGCGCAACCGGCTTGTCGGCCAGGACGGCCAGGGCCGGCCAGCCGATGAGCAGCAGTGGGCCGGTGACCGCGATGACCGGGCCGGGGTGCTGGTCGGACAAGCGGCCGGCGACGGTGACCCCGGCGAAGGAACCGGCACCGAAGAGCACCAGGGCGACGGAGATCCACAGCTCGCCCAGTCCGGCGGTGTCGGTCACGACGGGGGCGAGGAAGGTGAAGCCGGCGAAGGTTGCCGCGTTCACCATGGCGCCGAGCAGCATGATCAGGAGCAACCGCGGCCTTTTGAGCTGTGCGAGTTCCGATCGCAAGGCCGGCCCGTCAGCAGCGACCTTCTGCACACGTCGCGCTGGGATGCCTTTGACGATGCCGATGGCTGCGGGCAGGCAGAGAGCGGCCACGGCCCAGAAAGTGACCCGCCAGCCGAACAGTGTGCCGAGCACCGATCCCCCTGGGACACCGGCGACCGTGGCCACCGTGGTGCCCGACAGCAGTACGGCGAGCGCGCGTCCCTTCTTGTCGGGCGAGACCAGCGTGGTGGCGGTCGTCAGCGCTACGGCGAGGAACCCCGCGTACGCGAGTGCTGCGACCACCCGCGTCACCATCAGGACCGGGAAGCTCGAGGTGGCAGCGCCCACGACGTGGGCTGCCAGGAACACGAGGACGAACCCAAGAAGGCTGGACCGTCCAGGCCAGTTGCGGGCAAGCCCGGCCATGAGCGGGGCACCGACGATCATTCCGATCGCGAAAGCCGAGGTGAGCATGCCTGCTGTCCCGACTGTCACGTCGAGGTCCGAGGCGATGTCCGGCAAGAGGCCGGCGAGCATGAATTCCGAGGTGCCCATGGCGAAAACCGCCACGGCGAGCAGATACAGCGGGAGAGGCATCGAATGGCTCCGAGGTGAGGAGAAGCACGAGAAGGTCATCTCGTCACCGCGGTCAGCACCCAGGGGCGCACTCGTCCGGCCGCAGAACGCGGCGAGACAGCAGGACTACGAACTCAGTGGTTCAGGGGGCTGACGGCGTGACCGAAAGCCCCCACCTTGTCTGACTCAGGACTCGACATGGCCCGCACGGTACCCGACCGATGCCCGTCGAGGCACATCAGTTTCACAGCTGTCGGCCTGTGTCATCAACGTCATGACCCGCAACACCTAGTTGACATGCTGATCTACCTCGACCGAAGAGGCTGCCTGATAGGGGGCCGTTTCTTATGGCGCGACGCGCGTGGCGTCCGTGCTGGTCGACGGTTGGTCGCACGCTTGCAGGAGGCTGGTGAATGCCTTGTCCGCCGAGTCGGTCGGGAACAGTCGAGCGACGGTGGTGCGGGCTGGCGTCGTGATCGCGTAGTGCTCGGCGAGGTATGAGATTCCGCCCCAGTCCTCGCTGATGTGGACGCGCATCAGCACCTCGCCGCATCGGCTGCAGCCGATCCACGGCACCAGGACGAGGCCGGCAAGGGGACGGTCTGCCTGGACCGTGTCTCCGCTGATGAGAACGTCGGCCTGCTCGATCAGGGTCACAGCGGAGGCCGACTGTCCATCGCCTCGGCATTGGCGGATTCGGGGCGTGAGCGCTTCTCTCTCACCCCATGTCTCCGCGAGTACCGAGATTTGGGCGCGGACGGTCTCGCTGATCGCCACGTCGTTGCTCAGGATGCCGGAAAGGAGCAGGCCCAGGCCGGCCTCCTGCTCGCCGATGGCCCAGCAGTCCTTGAACTCCTCGGCCTGGGCCGGTGGCAGCAAGGCGGTGAGCCGGTTCCAGGTGTCAACGCCCTCGGTCATTCGACAGAGGCTACCGACTCACGACGGCGTCCAGACGTCGGAAGCAGATGTGCATCACCGCGATCGCCGTGAAGCCCAGGAAGTGCTCGGGCTTTCGTTCGTAGCGCCGGTGGAAGCGTCGGCATCCCGACAGCCACGACATGGTCCGTTCGACCACCCAGCGGTAGCGGCCCAGGCGGGCCGAGCTCTCCACCCCGCGGCGCGTGATGCGCGGGACGATGCCGCGGGCGCGTAACTACTCCGCAGGTGGTCGTAGTCGTAGCCCTTGTCCCCATGCAGTTTGGCCGGTCGTCGTCGGCGCGGTCCTCGTCTGGAGCGAATGGGCGGGATGCCCTGCACCAGCACTTCCAGAGCCTGACTGTCGTGCAAATTGGCCCCCGAGATGGCAACCGAGATCGGCAGGCCGTTCCGGTCGCAGATGAGGTGGATCTTCGATCCCTTCTTGCCTCGGTCGGTCGGATTCGGTCCGGTCAGGAGCCCCCTTTGGTCGCGCGGATGCTCACCGAGTCGATCGCGCAGCGAGACCAGTCCAGCTCACCGCGGCTGCCGAGCTCGTCCAGGATCACGCGGTGGAGCCGTGCCCAAACCCGGTCGCCGCTCCACTGAGCAAAGCGGCGGTAGACCGTCTGCCAGCACGGTCCGAACGCCGGCGGCAACTGTCGCCAGGTGCATCCGGACGTGGCCACGAACAAATCGCCGCCAGCGTCTCCCGGTCACCGGCCCGCCGTCGTCCGCCGCCTTGCGGGCGCCGGACGACGGTCTCCGGAACTACCCGACGGAACAGCTCCCACAGTTCATCCGGCACCAGGCGCTCGACAAGACCCTCCACATCAAGCCCAACGCGCAAGCCCTCCAAAGGAAACGACCTCTTAGAGGTCGTTTTCATCTGAACTGCCTGCTTATTAGCGGATCCTCGGAGTGTTGGGGTGCGGCGCAGGCGAGGTTGTGGAGGCGGTCGATGCCTGCGGGGCGGGTGGAGTTGCGGATGGGGC
>NZ_JBIASS010000095.1:0-3981 GCF_042890955.1 Streptomyces sp. NPDC001933
CCACGCCTGCGCCCGCGCCCTGACCCACGACACCACCCTCTACCTGCACCACGGATTCGACCCCACCCGACACCACACCTGACGCCCCGCCACCCACATCGCCCGCCGCGACCCGTGGTCCTTCCCGCCCTTCGACCTCCGCGATCCCGAGGGTGAGGACGTCCGTTCCGCCGCGGTCGGGCAGTTCACCGCCGTCTACTGATCAACCGCCCGGCCGGACGCCTCAACGTACTGGACATCATCCGGCTCGGTAACCACCCATGGCTGGCGAACTCCAGTACAACCTGTTGCCGCGCCCGCTGGTTCGCGGACCGAAGGGGATGACAGGGCTGTCTACCCTCATGCGGGGCCGACCGCTCGGTAGTGCCCTCACCTCCATTCCGATGCCGCAACCTCCTGTCGCAGCAGATGGGCTGGGGGCACTCTGATCTGGGTGATGCCGGGGAGAGCGGGAGCGGCCCTGACGAAGCCGGGCATCGAGCCGTACCAGAGTTGCAGGGCCCGAGACGGGGGCTGGATCGGTGTGGCTGAGCGCCCCGGTTTCGGGGCAGGCAGCCCCGCGGCTCACTTCGGAAACGTGGAGGTCTCGCCGACGGCGGCGAGCAGTTCGAAGGGGAGCTCCCGATCGACTTGACCGATGGTGAGCCCGAGCCAGCGACCAGCAGACGACACCTGCCACATCTGCATGCTCCCAGCAAGCATGCAAAGGGAGCCCAGGGGCTCCGGCGCCTCCTCGATGTCTGGGCAGTCCGGGATGTCGAGCCCGAGACAGGTCCACAGATCGACCACGGTCGGACTGCCCCAACGCCCAGCCAGCACCGTGACCAGTGAGGTGAGGTCTGCCTCCAGCTCCTCCTCGGCCACCGTGATCGTCTCCGGACCGGGAACGTCTCCCGGCTCCGCCAGTTGCATCGACATCGGCTGGACGATCTGTCACACGGCGCCCACTTCGACGGCCCGCGGCTGGACATCTTCGACGCCGAGCACGGGACGCTGCCGCCGCCAGTACTGGCCGGCCGGATCAACGTCGACCCGTACTCGGAGGACCCGCGGCGCAACGTTCCGCACATCCACCTGGAGCCGTTCCAGGACGAGGTAATGGAGTGCCTCGACCCGCAGGAGTTCGCCGCGGTGATCGCCCAGGTACGCGCGCATTGCGAACGGCTCGACGAAGTGCACACCAGCTGGTGAAGGCGCGGGCCGAGTACCGCTGAGAGCTTGCATGGTGAAGCCCCAGTCCTCTGACTGGGGCTTCACCATGTCCCCCCCCAGATGCGGCGGGTGGCCTCTTGCGCGACGGTGGAAAGAGCACTGACCTCACTCCTCTTTGGAGAGCCATGATCGTCAAGATGCTGCACGACAAGGGCCTGAAGTCCGAGCACGCCTACTGCGCCGGCTTCCTCGCGATCGGCTTGTCCGTCGCCTCGTGGTTCGGGTCGATTACGGTCGAGCGCCTTGGGGTGGCTCGTGCGGATCACTGGGGCATTTACGTGGGTGAGTGGGCGCCGACGTTCTTCGCCCTCGGCCTGGCCCTCGCAAACTACGAGCACCCCGACATCGATGTTGAGCTCGAGGCGGAGTCGCTGCACCCCGTCACTGACTGACACCCATGTCCGGCTATCTGCCTGCGGTCGTGTACCCGCTTGATGAATCGGGTGGGCGTCGGGTGCGTGTGGATGGGGAGTTTGCCGGGCGCGCCCACGACGACCGCGATGTCACCGAGTTTCTGCGCCGGGCTGGGATGGATGACATCAGCGAGGAGGAGGTGGCTCTGACCGGGATGATCGACTGGCGTGGTGGTGGGCCAGAACTGTGGCCGGCCCCGTGGTGAGCGAGCCTTCGGCGGCCTTGCCGTGTCCTCTGCAGGTGCCGCCGGGTTGTCCTGGGCACGGACTCCTATCCCCCGGCCACCGGCACGTACCCGTCCGCCCCTCGCCTTCCGCTGCTGACTGAGGCGCGCGAAGTGGTCAACCTGCTGCGGCACTTCGCCGACGACAGCGCCGAGGGGCAGGCGGCCGGGGACCTGGCGGCGGATCTCGCCCGCCGGCTGCCCGCGGAGTGACGTTGCTCGTCCGGCGGATCAGCGCTGGAGGGTGCAGAAGGCGTGTGCGACGGAGACGAGGGTGACGTGGTGGTGCCAGCCCCTCCAGGTGCGGCCTTCGAAGTGGGCCAGCCCAGGGCCTGTTTCATCTCGCGGTAGTCGTGCTCGATGCGCCAGCGCAGCTTCGCGGTGCGCACCAAGGTTGCCAGCGGGGTGTCGGCGGGCAGGTTGGACAGCCAGAACTGGACGGGTTCGGGTGGGACCCCTCCTCGTCGGCATCGGTCTGGTGCGCCAGGCTGGCCCGAGCCGCCCAGGGGGCCCGTGGGAGACGGCATTGCTGGTCCTGGCCGCCGGGACTGTTCCTGCCCTGGGCAGTCACCCTTGTCTCCGGCTAACTGGGCGAACGGAACGCCAGGAACGACGCTCGCAAGGTAACCCTGCGCACCGGTCTGGTGGTCCACAGCGCCCAGTCGCTCAGCCTCTCCTCGTGGGCGCCCGGCCTGCGCCACCGAGATCTCGGTGCGGGCGTCCACCTTCGCCACCGCTACGAGGGCCTGCGGCTCATCGTGGAGCAACGCCGGGCGTTACTACGCCGTGCCTATCAGCTGGCGGGCGCGGACCGACAACGTCTTCATCCTCAGGGAGGGCGAGGGCGTGCGCATCGAGTTCGCGCCGGTAGAGAGGCGCCTGATCGTTCCTGCCTGCCACGCCTCGTCTGCGCCACCTGAGAGACGGGCGCGCCTCGCAGGACATCCAGCACCGATCCGAAACCTCCAGGGTGGGCGTCGCAGGATGAGGCATCGCGACCTTTGTGATGCGCGGGCGCGAGTACCTCGTCGCTCTGAAGGCCGAGGACTGTCTGCTGACCCTGCATTCCCTGCACTGGGCGGACGAGATCCGTAACCCCCATCAGGAGGTCCCCGACCTGCCGGGCAGGACGGAGCCGACCGCCGCCGAGGTGAAGATGGCCCACCAGCTCATCGACGCCCTCACCGCCGACTGGGATCCGGAGCTGACCCGGTTGATCACGGGGACGCTCGACCCGCACCTTCAGTGTCATCCTGACGACGAATGGGCCCAGCTGGCATCCGCCCAGCTCACCGGCGTCCGCGCCACCCTCGCGCAACTCTCGAAATGACCCCCGGACGACCTCTGATGCCTACCTCTGTCCGCCGGCGCCGCTATCCCTCCGACACCTCTGTCGCGGAATGGGCGCTGATTGAACCGCTGCTTCCCGTCCCGGCCTGCCAGACCAAGACCGGCGGCTGGCCGGAGAAGTGGCACCGCCGTGACATAGTCGACGCGATCCGCTACCTCGTCGACAACGGCGTCAAATGGCGGGCGCTGCCAGCCGATTACCCGTCCTGGCAGACCGTCTACTACCACTTCGCCGCCTGGCACCGCCGCGGCGTCATCGCCTTCCTCCGTGATCAACTCCGTCGGCAGATCCGCGCTGGCCAGGGCCGATGCGCCTGGCCAGTGACACTGATCGTCGATTCACAGTCGGTCAAAGGGGCAGAGACCGTCTCCAAGGCCACCCGAGGCTTCGACGCCGGAAAGAAAATCAACGGGCGCAAGAGACACATCGCCGTCGACACCCTCGGGCTTCCGGTGGTGATCACGGTGACACCCGCCGACACCACCGACCGCGACGCAGCCCGCGAACTCCTCTGGCGGCTACGGCTCATGCAACCGCAAATCACGCAGGTCTGGGCCGGCTCCGCCTACGCCGGCCAGCTCGTCAACTGGTCCGAAGACTTCCTCAACATGACCCTCAAAACGGTCTCCCGGCCCCGCGGCGCGAAAGGCTTCGTCGTCCTGCCCCGCCGCTGGAAAGTCGAACGAAACGTCCGCGACTACGAACGTCTTCCACAACATTCCGAAGCCCACCTGACCTGGGCACTCATCACCCTGATGACCCGGAGGTGCACCCGCAGCGG
>NZ_JBIASS010000096.1:0-3962 GCF_042890955.1 Streptomyces sp. NPDC001933
CCAAGCAGCAGAGTGCCGAGCAGCAGGTCTCAACGCATCAACAACTGTCCCTTTTCATCCGTACGCGGGTGGGGACGTTCACTTGTACGCCGACAACGGGAGTCTCGATCGGGTGACTGCGGCGGTTTCCGCGCGTGAAAGCAGGGCCTCCAGGTAGCTCGGGGGTGCGATCCCATTCCGAGTGGTATCCGTCGGACATGACGGACGCGGAGTGGGCGGCCGTCCGGCCGTTGCTGCCGGTGCCGGCCTGGTTCCAGGGGCGTGGTGGACGGACCGAGGGCTACTGCCACCGGCAGCTGTTGGACGCGATCCGCTACCTGGTCGCGGGCGGGATCTCGTGGCGGGCTATGCCCGCGGACTTCCCCGCATGGGCCCGGGTCTACGCCTTCTTCCGCCGCTGGCGCGAGCACGGGCTGATCGCCGAGTTCCACGACCGGCTGCGCGGGACGGTGCGTGAACGCGAAGGCCGCGAGGCCGAGCCCACGGCAGGGATCACCGACGCCCAGTCGGTGCGGGCCGCCGCGACGGTGCCGGCCGCCTCACGCGGCTACGACGGCGGGAAGAAGGTGCCGGGCCGCAAGCGGCACATCGTGACCGACACCCTCGGCCTACTCCTGGCCGTCGCGGTCACGGCCACATCGGCGACGGGGACGCCGCGGCGGGCCTGCTGATGCGGCTGCGCCGTCTGCGACGAGTCCGGTGCCCGGGTAGCCGCCGTCGGTGATCGTGAGGGACTTGCCGACAGCGGCTTTGGCGCCGGACTCCTCCCATGCCTTGCAGTCGTTGCGGTTCCCGGCGAGCGGTCGGCCGACCATGACGACCAGGCGGGTGTCGGCGTCGATGACGACCTGGTGGTTGGTGGAGTACTGATAGTTCTTCGACCGCTCGGCGATGGTGTGGTCCCGGGTGGGGACCAGGGTGCCGTCCACGATGAGCACGGTGTCCTTGGCCAACCGCTTGCGGGGCTGGAGCGCGAGCATCGGCCTGAGATGGTCGATGATCCGGTCCGCCGCCGAATTCGACACCCCGAACAGCGGGGCGAGCTGCCGCATGGTCAGGTTCGTGCGCCAGTATGCAGCGACCAGCAGTGCCCGGTCCTCCAGCGGACGACCCCTGGGCCGGCCCCTGAGGACTGCATCCGCACCCTCGCGCCGCAGCACCGTCACCAGCTTGGCGAAGG
Source organism: Streptomyces sp. NPDC001933 (assembly GCF_042890955.1). Taxonomy (NCBI): domain Bacteria; kingdom Bacillati; phylum Actinomycetota; class Actinomycetes; order Kitasatosporales; family Streptomycetaceae; genus Streptomyces; species Streptomyces sp. NPDC001933. The sequence continues at coordinate 1,181 of NZ_JBIASS010000096.1, forward strand.
CACGCGGGCTCAGCCCGGTGAACGGGGCTATCCAAGACGGCTCCGACGCCGTGATCACACCAGCCACCGCTGGATCATCTCAGTTGCAGACGTCGCTGGTTCCAACTGATCCTTTGCGTATCAACGATCTGAGGGAGAGCGACGTGGGGCTGATTCTGTTCCCAGGAGACGGAGACAACAGCAGCCCAGACGTCAGCTGGTCCTACAGCGGCTTCGCCGCGTTCCGGCGGCAGCTGGCGCGAGCCGAGGGGTTCGATCTCGACGAGATGTGGGGCTTCGGCGGGGAGCGGCACTGGAGCGATGTCTCCACCCCACTCGAACCACTCCTCGATCGCCCCGACGACGGTGGAGGAGAGCTTTCGCCCTCCGAATGCGCGGCGCTCCTGCCCCGGATCGAGGCAATCGTCGACCAGTGGCGGAACGAGGTCGGCGCCCCTCGGACACACATCGATGCGGCTCAACAGCTGACGGTCGTTCTGCAACTCTGCGTCGCGAAGGACGTTGAACTTCTCTTCCTCTGATGTCCGCGAAGTTCGGGGCACGTCCTCACACTCCCGCAGTTATGGGGCAGCCCTTAGATAACCTGCTGCTGCCCCTGCTGCGGCTGGTCAAGTTGCTGCTCCCGCATGCGCTGGTCTGCACGCAGTGCCTCTACGGTCGTAGCGAATAGTTCGAGATTATGCGCTTCTTCAGTCGCATTGTATGGAGCAATGCCCAGTTCGAAGGCGGTGGCGTTCTGCTCGATACTGTCAGCCGTCTGCTGGAGATTGAAAGCTCTTTCGCGGGGCTTGAAGTAGCCAGCAGCGGCGGTGATCAAGGTAACCGTGAAGCCTAGGCCGATGAGTACTCCCTTTGCAGGTTGAGGTGGATCGTACCAAGCAGTTACTGCCGAGATCGCTGCCGAGCTAACAAATAGGAGCCATTGCATCAAGAGATGCACGCGTCGGTAGTGTCGGGACTCTCTCCGTAGCCGGGCCATTTCCCCCGGAAGTCTTTCCTTATAGGATGCCTGCCGGTCTATGGGGGGAGGGGTGCGCCGTCTGGCTTCGAGGATGTGACGTTCCTCAGCCAGGGAAAGCTCGAGTCTGAGTTCCCTGATCGAAGTGTTGCGATCTTTCCAGAGTCCGAAATCTTCGTTGAACTCGAGTATCGCCTGAGCGGCAAAAGCGAATCCCAAAAGAAGAGCTCCGCCGCCGAGAATATTATTAACTGCGCTTGGGGTGTTCGAATCTAGCCAGAAGGAGATCTTTAGACCTGCCCACACAAGGAGCGTGAAGATGGCAGCAAGCGGGGTGCCGTATAACCCAAGAACCTGGAGGCGGCGATTCTTAATACGCTGCTTGAGATCTGCAATCTCGCGGCGATGCTGGATTAACGCATCAGTGGTCATTGTGCTGCTTAGGATGTTCACGGGTTCCGTCATTTATTGCTCTGCCGCTCCTACCCCAACCTCAGCCCGTTTCTGAGCGAGGCGGGGAGATATCGCCTCTCGCCTCCGGTAGCTCATCAGCCCACTCAAAGCATCAGACATGGGTTGGATCTTACGGAAACCTGCTGGTGCTGGGCGACGAGATGGGCGTAACTGTCCCGTGGCGGCTTGGGCGTGCCCACCCCTCATGGCGGTGGATGATCGTCCGCTGGCTGCCTACTCATTGGTTGCAACGTCCAGGGGGTAGCCCATCGACGGGTGCGCCTTCCCGCTGTCCCTGTCGAACGCGTGTCGAGGTCGGCACTCGGGGGTAGCCCTCATGTAAACAGTCCGTCGGCGAGCCGGGCCCTTGGGCCGTCTGTGGGCCGTCGAAGAGCGGCCCGCGGTGACCAACGATGACCGACGACCGCCGCTCGTGCGCAGATCAGACACCCTCTCGTACACCTTCGCCGAGGTGATCCGACCAGCGCGCAACTTCCTGCACAACGAGAAGCAGGAGTGGGAGGAGTGCCGCAGCGAGGTCACCGCCTTCGAGCTGAAGACGCTGCTGCCGGTGCTGTGACCGCGACGTGGTGACATCCGGGCCGGAGGCGGTGCGCCTCCGGCCCGCAACACGCGAAGCTCGACCTTGCCGTTCTTCCGGAGACGGCCGTGGCGGCGGTCCGTGGGTGGACGCCAACGAGCTTGGCCGCCTCTTTGATGCTGTGTTTGCGCTGCACAAGCCGGAAGTATTCCTCCCGCTCGGCATGCAGCTTCCTGGGCCCCTGCGGCCTCCGGTCGCCACGGACTTCGAACTTCATCGCATCCCCTGAGCTGGGGTGTTGCGACGACCACTAGAACGGAAGCATTCGGATCCGGGCCCTTCCCGTGCTCTGTGTCCGGCTACCACCACATTCCGACGGCGCAGCGTAGCGCGGAGGCGGGGCAGGACCGCATCCTCCTCCAGCCGTAGTCGTCACGGAAGCGTGGAAGCAACTGTTTCAAGAAGCCTCGACAGCGCTGGCGAACCATGTGACTTGAGAGGGCGTTAAGTCCGTTTCTGGTAGCGGCCGCGTCCGGGTTGTTCGAGGAGTCCTTGGCGGACGAGTCGTCCCAGGCGGGAGCAGGTGACGTTGATCGATGGCTCGTCGGTGGGCAGGCCGAGGTGCTCGTGCAGATCACGGACGCGGAACACCTTCCCGGGGTGCTCGTTGAACATGGTCACGATGCGCTGATAGACGGTGGCGGTGGCGGTGGCGGTCTCCGCGATAGACGGTGGCGGTGGCGGTGGCGGTCTCCGCGGGGGCCGTTGCGTGGTCGGGAGGGGTGAGGCCGTCGATGACCTTGCGGGTCGCGGTGAGCTCGGCCAGGCGG
>NZ_JBIASS010000097.1:0-3929 GCF_042890955.1 Streptomyces sp. NPDC001933
CGCTGCTCGGCGGACAGCCCGCCCCCGTCCGGATACCGCATGCCTCCGGCGTACCAGCCCGGACGGACCGCGTCACCCATCCCGACACAAATCCAAACCCCGAAACGCCGAAATCAGTAAACGCCGCACCGATGTCGTCCAGGTCTTCCCCAACCCCGAGGCCGTCCTACGACTGGCCACCGCAGTGCTGGCCGAAATGCACGACGAATGGATCGCCTTCCCCCGCCGCTACCTCTACGAAGAGAGCATGGCCACCGTCTACGCCACCGTCGACACCGAGGCCCTCCCCGGCGCTACCGAGGTCTGATCCCCTCCATCACGGCAGGGGGGGGCAAGATCAACTAAAAACCGCTCATGTGCGATGCCGGACCATGCACAGCTCACCCGGCCGCGCGGCAACCGGGTCAACTCGCCGGGCTGGTCAGGACGCAGTTCGGATAATCGTTGTCCGGATCGCCGACGGCGGTCCAGAGCTTCAAGACCTTGCCGTGCCTCAAGGCGGCGTAGGAGTCGGGCTCCCGCTCACCCGTTTCGGGGTGAGCAGCGTCGAAGGTCACACCGACGATGCTTTGCTCCTTGCTGGAGCCTTGCACCCAGGTGCCTGTTCCGGACCCGGTCAAACCCTCGTCCCAGCGGTAGGCGATGCAGACTTTGTCGGCGATGAACGTCCCGTCCTGCTTCAGCGTGAGGGTGCCGCCGTCGGCATCGGTCCACGTGGTCGCAAGTTCGGCCGGCTTCAGAACGACCGGCTCGCCTTCGGGTGGCGGCATGACGGTGAGCCTGCCGCAGGCCGTCAGGGCGAGGGCCATGGCGAGCAAGATCAGCGCAGTACGACGGGAACGCAACACACTCCACCCCTAGCGGGTTCCGCAGGCCGCGTGTGCGACCGGTGGGCTCAAGAACGCACGCCGTACCCTGGCACAGAGTTTGAACGCGTTCAAGTCGCAGTTGTCGGCGGCCACTCTTCACCAGGCGTGAGGCGGTACGGCAGCGAAGTACCGCAACCGCAGCGGCCGATCGCGGTCGGGCTGCAAATAGCCCATGGATCACATTCTTCGCGAACCGCTTCCTGGCCCGGCGCACGCGACGGTCCATGCCATTACCACGTGACGCGACGGGCGCCGCAACAGGTTGCTGACCACCCAGGGCAGAGAACAGCTGCCCGCCGCTACACCACACCAGGGGACATGACCCTCCTCGGCGCCGTTCTGGCGGCCCGCTGCGGCACCTCCTTCGAGGTGTTCGACGTGCTTCCGAGGCACCCTCAGATGCCCCTCACGGGCATGAAACTGCCGTGCGGCGCGGACGTTCACCGCCCACATGTCGACCTGTGTCCGTTTCACCGGCCGTTCTGTCTCTTCGGCGGGTTCGGTCCCAAGGGCGTTCTCCAGCAGCCACTGCTGTGCGGGCAGGAGCTGTTCCCACCCGTGCCGCTGCGCCGTAACCCACCTCCCGAGGTCCTCGCCCTGCACGATCACCTTGCCGGCCGCTACCGGCAAGGCCCCGCCGTTCTGGAGGAGGTTCTGGGTGAGCCGGAAGCAGCGTTGCCATCCCGTGTCCCAGACGGGGCACCATCCCGGATCGATCTCGTCCAGCGCTGCGCGCCGTGCCTCGGTCAACGCGCCCTTACTGGTCTCGACAGCCAGGCCGGCCTCACGGCGTTCCGCGTTCGTGTCCGCGGCTCGGGCGGCGAATCGCTGGTTCTTGGTCCAGGTCCCGACCGGGTACCCGTCCCAGACCGCGCTGGCGGGAGGCAGAAGGTGACCGTGCACCGTGGCCCAGGCGCGGGCGGCGGCGAGGCATTCCTCGAACGCGACGTCCTGGTGCGACCAGACCATGCCCAGCCCATCGAGCTGTTCCACCCGCCCCGCATCAAGACGCCCGGCCTTGTGCGATTTCCGCTGGTCGGCGAGCCAGGTCCCGAGCGGGAACCCGGCCGGAACCCAGTCATCAGGGGTGACGTAGTCGTACGGCACCCGCAACTGCACCGCCCCGGTCTCCTTCACATACCGCACGCATGCCTGGATACCGCGCCGCCAGAACGTGTTCTCCGGCTCGAGCACCCGCAACTTCACGAACCGCGCCAGCAGCGCCGGATCCCTGGGCGTGCTGAACTTCAGCAGCTCCCGCGCGGGCACACTCGGCCCCCGCTCGCCCTCCGGCTCTTCCCGCTCAGCTACCGCCTCGCCTTCCTCAGCACCCTCCGGGTGCCAACTCCAGCTCCGGACACGAGGATCGGCGAGGTGTTCGATCGTTTCGGTGTCGTGTGCCCGCAGCGCTGAGAGGACCTTCGCGAGGGTTCCGTACGCCGGTGAGGTCAGCATTTCGTCCGGTGTTTCACCCGGCGCGAGAAATACCGGAAGGGAAGAACGGTGGCAACTCACGAAACGGCACCCGGGCCAAGACGGTGCTCACCGACGTCGGCCCGGTCGAGATATCCGTGCCGCGCGACCGGGACGGGGCGTTCGAGCCGAAGATCGCCAAGAAGCGGCAGAAGCGCCTGTCCGGGGTGGACGAGATGGTCACCTCCCTGTCGGCGAAGGGCCTGACCACGGGCGAGGTCCAGGCACACCTCGCGGAGGTCTATGGCGCCGACGTCTCCCGCCAAACGATCTCCACGATCACCGACAATCGCTTATCTGGGCCTCGGCCACGTTCTCACTGGTCATCGATGCATCCTCCATGATCGGGAGTTGCACCGAACGATTTACAGTCCCGCTCGTGGCCGGGCTGATGGTCAGGACTCTGGCAGGGACGTCCGCCTGGAGGCCGAGGAGGGCCTGGAGCAGGGCGACGGACGACGCGGCGGCCCATGCCTGGGGGGCGGCACGATGCTGGATACGGCGCCGGAAGGGCGGAGGCGGAACGCGCGGTGCCCGCGAAGAGTTCGGGCAGCCGGGAGTCGTAGGCGGGACCGACTGCGATCAGGTTCTCCGCGAGCCGTCGCGCGTGGTCAGGGAATCCCGCGCGCGCGAGTCCCTGCACAGCGATGGCGGTGTCGTGCGGCCAGACGCTGCCGATGTGGTAACCGAGCGGGTTGTAGCCACCGTTGCTCGTAGCGTGGGTACGCAGTCCGAAGGCGTCGGCCAGGCCGGGGATGAGAAGCCGGTCCGCGACGGCGGCCTCCTCCTGCAGGTTCAGCAGGCCGGTGCCGAGCAGGTGGCCCAGGTTGGAGGTGACGGCGTCGACCAGCCGCCTGTCCTCATCGAGCGCGATGGCCGGGTAGCGGCCGTGCTCGTCGGAGACCCAGAAGCTGCGGCGGAAGGCTTCCTGAAGGCGCGCGGCCCAGACCCGGTAGCGGTCCGCTCCGGGCCGGTCGAAGACGTCGAGGAGCGCGGCACCGGCGACGGCCGCCTCGTGCGTGTACGCCTGCACCTCGCACAGGGCAATGGGCCCCGCCCCCGCTCGTGCCGACGACACACCTGTGGTCCGACGAGCCACCATTCTGAAGCCCTGATCGAGTGCATGGCTGGAGGAACGGCGCCGGCCGTCGAGCGCCAACCTGGAACGCATCGACGCCGCCTACCGCTAGGTCCGCCGCCACAACGTCGCCCGGCACCTCCTGCGACGCCTCAACGCCGCCGGCGGAACCCGGGTCGAGATCCACCCGCTCAACCAGTCACAGGTACCGCGCCCGCTCCAACGGATGGTGGAGTACCGCACGATGAACGTCCGCCGCTGGGACCGCATAGTCGAGACCTGGGCGGCCAACGACCACCAGGGCCTGGACGACGCCTGGGAGGACGTCATCGTCGACCTCGGATCCCAGTGGCCAGTACGAGTACGTCACCAACATTGGATTCGCCGCATAGACGGCCCCTGCACGTCGTTCTGAGAGGTCGTTTTCGTCCGATGTTTCATCCCGAGATGGGATGTTCTGTGGCCTTCTTCGGGTCGCGCCAGGAGATGGTGTTCTCATTGGTGAGGCG
>NZ_JBIASS010000098.1:0-3904 GCF_042890955.1 Streptomyces sp. NPDC001933
CGGTACTGCCGGTGCGTATGAAGGAACACCCCGTACACCAGGCTCGCCTCCCGCTCACCGGCCGCCGACGCGTCCCGGTGCGCGATCACCAGCTGTTCCTTCAGCACGGCGTCGTCCCAGCGGTCTCCGGTCGCCAAGGCGAGCAGCGCCCGGGCCACGCCGCAGCCCGGTTCCGATCCGACCCACTGGCGCAGCAGGGACAGTGTCTGCCCGCTCAGGGCGAGCAGTGCTTCCACCGCCCGCTCGTCCACCGGCGTAACCGGCGCTGCTCTGCTCACCGTTGCCCGACCGGGCATCCGTCACTCACCGGCCCGTTCACACGCTGGACATGAACACGGCCGTGCAGACGATGCCGCTGTTGCCGCAGTGGTTGCGCGGCAGGCTCAACGGCAACCCGGTCTGATTGCCGCTGCCCACCCCGCTCCCGGCCACCGTGGCACCCACGGCCCGGGCACCCCCCTGGTTAACACAGGTGTTGCCGAACACCGCGTTCCCGACCCCGATCACTCCCGCATGAGCAGCACCGGCCGGGAGAAAGGCCGCCCCCGCTACCGCGCCCAGCACCGCGGCCCGCACACCCGCACGCCCCGCACCGCCGCCCATTGCCCGCATCTCCACAGCCATCATGCTCCTCCTTCGTCCGGGACTGATCCCGGCGTCCGTACTGGCCCTGCGCGGCCGGACGAACCCGGGCCGCACTCCCACCAACGAAAGAGTCCGGCTCCCGACACGCGCACACCGTTTGGAGCTATAACCCGTTCACCTGCACTGGAACACGGTCCTGTGGCGTTGCTTCCACCCCTCCCCAGACGGGATCGCCGCCGGGGAAGGTGGGTGCCGTCGGCGATGTTGCGCGCCGGGGTGCGGTGGTAGCGGCGGTGGCGTTCGGGTACCGGCTGTGTACGGCCCGGCGTACGGGGCCAGCGGTACGTGCCGCGCGAGCACATGAGGCTGGCCTCCCGGCGTGGGATCTGATGGTCGTCGACGAGGCTCACCGGACGAGTGGTGATCTGCAGGCCGGGCAGGTCGCCGAGCTGGAGCAGCTCGGGATGGTGTGGTCGGAGCAGGAGGTGGCCTGCGCGGACGGGGTCGCCGTCGCCAGGAAGTACGCCGCTGCCCACGGGCACTTCCTCCGTCCGACGACAACGGTGTGGGAGGGGTATCCGATCGGTGTGTGGGCGAAGAGCGCGAGGGCGGCAACGCGCAGGGCGCGGGAGAACAAGGAGCTCCGGGCGGCTGGCCGTCCTGCCCGGTCGGCGGCCGGGGCTATGACCGAGGCGCGGCGGGACGAGCTGGATGCGATCGGTCCGGGGTGGTGCCCGGTATGGGACACCGGGTGGCAGCGCTGCTCCGCCTCGCCCACCACGTCGAGGCCGACGCAGCGGTTCGGGGCGCACCCACCAACTCACCGAGCAACGCCGCACCGACCTCGAGCAACTCGGGATGCGCTGGTAGAGGTGGCTGAAGTGAGGCCGAGCGGTTGCCCTTTCGCTTCCCGGCCGTTGAGCAACAGTCCGGCGCCTGTTTGGTGTCGGCGCCGCTCGGGTGTCCGTACGGGGGATCCCGCGTCCTCCGTACGGGGGACCGTGCGCTTGGAGACCGGCGACACGGGCACGAAGGAGCCTGGCACCATGCCCGCTCCACCGACCCATCCAAGGAGAAACCCCCACCGTGCACCGCACCATCGCAGCCCTCGCCGCCACGGCCCTGGCCCTGACCGCCGGCGCCTTCGTCACAGGCACCGCCCACGCCGCTGCTCCCGCCCGCGACCACCTGTCCGGGCCGCCCGTCACCGTCCTCCAGTGCGAGGCAGGTGGCGGCTTCGTAGCCACTGACATCCGTACACGCCTGGACTTCTGCGCCGGCGGTACGTACAACAACCGATACGTCATCTGGTTGTAGCCCCCGACCCGCACGACTCGCGCCGCCCGCCTGCCGGGCGGCCGCGTCCCTGGGGTGTCGGATCGCACCAGGAGTTGCTGGCTTCGCCTGTGAGGCGACGGGCCATGAGGAAGACCGTGCCGGATGTGTCAGAAGAAATGCAGGAGCTCCGTCAGGGAGGTTAGGGAAGGCACGTCCGAGACGGCCGTGTCGCGGCAAAGCGCGCGTCCTGCATAGCCGAGTCGTATAGCCGCGGCTACCAAGTCCGGATCGTCATCAACAAACAGGCACTGCGCAGGAGCGAGGTCCAGCGCGGCGCTGGCATGGTGAGCAGCCGACCGTGGCCAGCAGGAGCGCGCCTGCTCCGGAATCGAACCGCGCGGCCGCAACTGGCCTTGCCCATGGGGTGCCCACCGCTTGAGCGCCCATTTTGGGCCGGCCCAGGAACCAGCCCCGGCTTCGGTCGGAAGCTGCTGGTCCAGCACCACGCCGACGGTCGTGTGCTGGACCAGCAGCACGCGGGCCTGCCCGTACGACGGCCGGGCCAGCCCGGCATCCGGGCACACGTCGCGCGGCGAGAGCACCTTGCCGGGCCCCGGCCGGCGGCGGGTGGGGCAGCACCGCAGTGCCAGGCCCCGGCGAAGTGGTCCGCTCAGGCGTTTTCGAGGTGCTGCCGGAATTCCTCGTCGTCTGGGAGTTCTCCCTGCGGGGTCGCCTTGTCCACGACATGCGGAAGCTGTTCCGCGAGTGTGTCGGCGAACTCCTTCACCGACACACCGGCCTCCGCAGCGGTGGCGGCCACCACGTCGGCGTCCAGCACGGAGAGCAGTTGCTCGCCGGTGATGGTCCGGTTCCCCACCTGGTCGCTCACCCAGGAACCGACCTCGTCAGCGAGTCCCATTTCCGCGAGGAGGACCAGGAAGTCCCCGAACTCCTCCACACTGGGCTCTTCAGCGGCGTTCGTCATCACTTCGCCCCATTCTTCGCAGCCTCGGCGGCGAGTTCCTTCAATCGCTTCTGTGCGGCTTGCGTCTTGCCCGCTTCGCGTGCCATCTGCTTGATCAAGCTCTTGGCCCATGATGAGAACACAAGGTCTCCTTACCGATCCGCACCAGCAGCTATCACTGCAAGTACGCGATTACCTGCACTGAGTCTCTGACTCGGTGATCGGGTTGGTAAGCCCAGAGCGGCATAAGAGCGGAATTGTCTGTTCCGTTTTCAGTCATGCGAGGGAACGCCCAGCCACCTGTTCCAGCAGCCTGGCCGGACATGAGCCAAGGCCAGGGCACACAGCTTGTTGCCGAGCGCATCTCCGCCTGGCTTTGTTCACGAGAACGTGCTCGTGAACAAAGCCATCCGTCACATATCGGAAGGCTAAGGAGGCATACCGAGGCGTCACCCGATGAGACAACTTCAGGTGTCTGGAGAACCGTCGTACTTGGGCTCTTACCACCAGCCCGGACCCTCGGGCAGGACCGGGACGGCCTGAGCCAGTGCCACCTTGGTCGGGAACTCCACGGAACCGACCCTGCGAGCCCGGCGCCCGTGAAGCGCGTCGGGCCGTACAGGCCTACCCGTCGACAAGCCCCGTCTCGGGCTTGCAGATGGGACTGCTGCAGGGTTGGGTGACAGCGGGGTTTATGCAGCCAGGGCTGCGGCTGGGGTCATGATGGTCTCGTACTCGACGGGGGTCAATCGGGCCAGGCGTCTCTGACGCCGGCGTCGATGGTAGGTGCGTTCGATCCAGGTAACGATCGCGATCCGCAGCTCCTGGCGGGTGGCCCAGGTACGGCGGTCGAGGACGTTCTTCTGCAGCAGCGCGAAGAAGCTCTCCATTGCCGCGTTGTCGCCGGCCGCACCGACCCGGCCCATGGAGCCGACCAGGTGGTGACGTGCGAGAACGGACACGAACTTCCGTGAGCGGAACTGACCGGATTCAACCGGTCGTTGCAACACCAGCTTGTTGAAGCAACTGTAGCTGCTCGTTGAACGCCTCGGCGGGCGTCTTCCAACCGAGCGTCTT
>NZ_JBIASS010000099.1:0-3399 GCF_042890955.1 Streptomyces sp. NPDC001933
CCGCTGCGGGTGCACCTCCGGGTCATCAGGGTGATGAGTGCCCAGGTCAGGTGGGCTTCGGAATGTTGTGGAAGACGTTCGTAGTCGCGGACGTTGCGCCGGGCCTTCATGATCCAGCCGAGGGTTCGTTCGACAACTCTCGCTTAAATCCGCGCCCGCGTACGCGAGCCCCTGGGTTCACCCATTCGGGCCATTTGGTCCGTGGACGGGCCGACCAGCGGACCATGGTCGGCCCAGACCATCTGGGTTCTAGTGGTCGTTGCAACACCTCAGCTCAGAGGTGGCAATGGACGTCGAATTTCGTGGGAGCCGAAGGCCCCAGGGCAACAGGCCGTTGATCCAAGAACGGGAGACATACTTCCTACTTGTGGATCAAGGAATGAGCTTCGCCGAGGCTGCCAGGACCGTCGGCATCAGCACCCGCACCGGCGAACGATGGCGCAACGGACGAGGTGCCTCGGGTCGGATCAAGGCATATCCACCGATCAACGCGGCACCCATCGCTGAACCGAGCGACCCCTCGCGCTATCTCCGCGAGGCCGACCGCGTCCACATAGCCGACCGGCTACTGGAGAAGGCCACCATCCGGGCGATCGCCGCCGAGCTGGGCCGAAGCCCATCGACGATCAGCCGCGAAGTCCGCCGCAACGGCACCATCCTGGCCGACGGCAGCTGGCACTACCGGCCCTACACCGCCCAGCGCCGCGCTGACGCACGCCGGCCTCGCCCCAAGACCGGGAAGATCGGACAGAACCCGGAACTGCACGACTTCATCCAGTCTCACCTGGCTCTGCGCTGGAGCCCCGAACAGAATTGCCACGCTCTGCGCAAACGCTTCCCCCATCGGCCGGACATGCACGTGAGCCACGAGACCATCTACCAGGCCCTTTACACCCAAGGCCGCACAGAACTCCGCCGTGAACTGACCCAGACTCTGCGCACTGGACGTACCAGGCGACGCCCTCGCCGCCTGGCCGACCGTCGGCGCTTCCGCGCAGTCAAGAACATGGTCATGATCAGCCAACGGCCGCCCGAGGCAGCCCACGGGCCGTCCCCGGGCACTGGGAAGGCGACCTGATCCTCGGCCGCAAGAAGCACTCCGCGATCGCCACCCTGGTCGACCGCAGCACCCGTTACCTGATGCTGGTCCACCTGCCCGACGGCTACAACTCCGCAGCCGTGCGCGACGCCCTCATCGCCACCGTCAACACCCTGCCACCCCACCTGAAACGGTCTCTGACCTGGGACCAGGGCACCGAGATGGCCGCTCACCACGGCTTCAGCATCGCCACCAACGTCCCGGTCTACTTCTGCGACCCCGGCAGCCCGTGGCAGCGCGGCTCGAACGAGAACACCAACGGCCTGCTGCGGCAGTACTTCCCCAAGGGCACCGATCTTTCGGTCCACCCTCGTGAGCATCTTGATGCGGTAGCAGCCGAGTTGAACAGCCGCCCTCGCAAGACGCTCGGCTGGGCAACACCAGCTGATCGTCTGCACGAGTTGACTGCTTCTCCGTCGAACTACTTGGGGTCTTCACTCTCCCAGGGGTAGACGAAGAGGCCAGGCCGGACGCCCCATGCGTTCAACACAGTGATCAGCTCGGACTCGTCCGCGGCGTCAGCGGACCCGATGAGCAATGCTCCGATGTCGTAGTCGAAGCCGTCGATGCGTTCGCAGTCATACTCCCAGTGCTCAAGGTGGAAGCTGCGTTCAGCGTCGCTGCGAACCCATCCCGCGCCCTGTGCTTGGGCATCGGGATCGCTCTTCTTGGGGCGAACGTCCACAAATGCCCGGTGGCCTGGCCGGGATGCTGGAACTTCCGCAACCAGCCTCCTCCCGAGACGGAGCGCGGTGAGTTTGTCCACGGGCCAGCTCGATCCGTCGTTCATGAGGCTTCATTCTGGCCTGGTCACGCATGGGCGAGTAGCGCGGCCCAGGCGGTGACTTCTGGTGATTGCTCAACCAGTCGCTACCAAGGCGCACCACCACCACGCCGCCGAGGCTGCAACAGCGGCTCGACTGGGACCTCCCCGCCGAGCCTCTGCCTACACTGCTCACGCTTGATCAACTCACCGCGTGTTGCAACGATCCCTCGAATCCACCCCACAGGCCCGACCATGACCCGGGCCAGGACCACGGCCCCGGCCTGGGTCACCCCTGAATCGGGGGCGCCGTCCGCCGGGCACCGGACCGACGACGAGCACGACCAGGAGCACGGGGCTGGCACCGCGCCCGCGGCTGCTGTCCGCCGAGCGGATCGAGCACGGTGCGCTCCTGGGTACTGATGACGCCGAGCAGCTGCCCGCGCGAATGGTCGGCGGGATCCTCGGGCCTGGGATCTCCTGCGTCATTCCTTGCGCGATCCCTTGCACGATCTATCTGTTGCACCCTCTCTCCGCGGCGTCGTGTGTTTGTGCAGGTCACCATGCCTGTAGAGGTGTGGTCGGGGTGCTGACATCCCCTCTGCGCACCCCCTGCCGCCCGAACTGCCGAAATGGAGAGGGTGGGGGCGGGGCGGGCGGAGCGCCTCGGGGATCGGCGGCCGGCCAGTCCCTCTAGCGCGATGGCGGGGCCGCGCGCGGGCCGGGTCTGGGGCCCGGCTGTTTCTGAGGCGGAGCCGGAGCACTGGGAACCCGCCTAAGGGTTGTCCCGTAAATGATCTCCGAGTCGCCTCGGGCATGCTCGGTGGTCGTGTGGACCGCTGACCTATCCGGCGAGGGTGCCCTGTCCAGAAGTAACCTGCTGAGCGTGATGGTCCGCGTAGGGTGAGATATATGATCATCTGGCTGAATGGCACCTTCGGTGCGGGCAAGACCACCACCGCAAAAGAGCTGATCTCGCGTATCCCGGATTCGAGGCTCTTCGATGCCGAGAAGGTCGGAGAAATGCTCTGGCATGTGCTCGGGGTGCCCGAAAGGGACTTTCAGGACTTTCCGCCATGGCGGGGGTTGGTGGTGGAGACCGCGCGACAGGTACTCGACTACGTGGGCGGAACTCTGGTGGTCACCCAGACGGTCCTGGTCGAGCAGTACTGGCGGGAAATCCATGACGGTCTGACGGCGGCTGGCATCCCCGTGCACCACTTCTTGCTGGACACCGACCAGGAAACGCTGGCCGAACGCATCGAAACTGACACCAAGTCAGAGAGCATTGACGCTCGGCAGTGGCGTCTTGACCACTTGGCCGACTATGAGCGAGCCCTGTCCTGGCTTCGTCGGGAGGCCCAGGTGATGGACACCACTGGTGTTGTGCCTTCTCGCGTAGCGGAGATCATCATGCAGAGGGTTCAAACCGGCTGATCGATCTAAGGGCTGTCCCGTAAATGATCTCTGAGCGGCCTCGGGCATGGTGGGCTGCCGTTACGGCTGGGTGGTTTACCTGGCGAGGGCGAGGTTGTGC
>NZ_JBIASS010000100.1:0-3352 GCF_042890955.1 Streptomyces sp. NPDC001933
CGCCCCCATCCGCATATCTCACACACCACGGGATACAACCACCACACCCGGCCTATCAAGGACTTCGCAAAAGTTCACCCTGACGAGCCGAAGTCCTAAACTCCACCAAGATCATTTCTTGGTGGGGTTTGTCGTTCGCCTGACAGCTGGACGGCCTCTGCTTGATCATGTGTTTCCGCCAAGAGACACGTTGATCCACCAAAGGCCGTGATGGACAGTCTGCAAGATGGCGCCGTGCGCGTCGAGGCCCTGGCCGGGTTGTCCCGGTTTCGCCGTGAGCTGTACGAGTGTCTGACGTTGCGGGCGGATGCCCTGTTCGAGCTCATGGATGCGGTGCTGTGCGCCGACGGGCCGGTGACGTCCCTGCCGGAACTCTCGCTGTCGGGGGTGCATCGGCGCGGGCACGGAGCGATGTACGACGCGCTGGCCCAGGGACACATCAACGCCTCCCGGCTTCGGATGGCGCTGGCCGGACTGCGGTTGCCGCGCGGGACGGACGGGCAGCTGTCGATCGCGTTGGACGTCACGCCGTGGCCGCGTCCGGATGCCGAGTGCTCGCCCGAGCGGCTGCACTGCCACCGTCCGTGCCGGTGCGACGGGGTGCGTCAGACCATTCCGGGCTGGCCCTACCAGGTCGCGGCGACCCTCGGCGGCGGCCGCTCCTCGTGGACCGGCCCGCTGGACGCGGTGCGATTGGGGCCCGCGGACGATCCCACCGAGGTCACCGCCGCCCAGATCCGCGACCTTGTCGCCCGCCTGGAGAGGGCCGGGCAGTGGCACCCGGGCGACTTGCCGGTACTGTTCGTCCTGGACTCCGGCTACGACATCGTGCGCCTGACCTGGCTGCTGCGCGAGGAGCCGGTGCGGCTGCTGGGACGCATCCGCGCGGACCGGGTGATGCGCGCCCCGGCCGGCAAGCGCCGCGGGACGAACCCCGGGCGCCCGCCCCGAAATGGAGCGGAGTTCCGCCTGGCCCAGGCCGCGACCTGTCCGGCGCCGGTCCAGGAGTCGGCCGGCGTCCACGACCGCTTCGGCCAAGTCCTCGCCCGCTGCTGGGGCCGCTTGCACCCCAAGCTGGACCGGCGCGGCTCCTGGGCTGACCACGAAGGCGAACTCCCCATCGTCGAGGGAACGTTGGTCCATCTGGCGGTCGAGCGCCTGCCCGGCCATCGCGACCCCAAGCCGCTATGGCTGTGGCACAGCGACCCCGACGCCACCGCGCACGACGTCGACCGCCTCTGGCGGATCTTCCTTCGAAGGTTCGATATCGAGCACACTTTCCGCTTCTTCAAGCAGACGCTCGGCCTGACCCGACCCCGCTTACGCACCCCCGAACAGGCCGACCGGTGGGTGTGGCTGATCCTCGCCGCCTACGCGCAACTCCGTCTCGCCCGGCCCCTGGCCGAGGACCTGCGGCGCCCCTGGGAGAAGCCCCTGACACCGGATAAGCTCACCCCCGGCCGGGCCCGACGGGGCTATCCCCGCATCCGACGGACCGTGGGCACTCCAGCCCGCGCGCCAAAAGCCTCCCACCCCGGCCCAGGCCGCCCCAAGGGCCGCACCTCCACACCCGCACCCCGCCACCCAGTCGGCAAGAAACAGCGCAAAACGGATATGCCTAGACGCGGCGGGGCCGAGCAGCAGCCTTAAAGATCAAGCTGAGCGCGGCCCTACGAAACCAGCGATGGTGCGCTCCGGCTGGCTGATCTCTGCCCAGACCGCGTCGAGAGACAGGCCCAGGGTGTCGGCGATCGCTGCGATGGTCGGGAAGGCGGGGGTGGCCACACGGCCGGATTCGATCTTCCGAAGAGTCTCGGGCGAAATGTGCGAAGCGAGCGCCACGTCGAGCATCGAGCATCGAGCGGCAGCCCCGGGCTCGGCGGAGCAGGGCGCCGAGACGCTGTCCACGTTCTACCTCGGCGGGGGTGAGCGGCAACCTGACCATACCCCATTCTAATACCGGTATAGTTAGACCGGGATAGTTATTGGACGTACGTGAGAGGCCCCCCCATGATTGAGATCCTGAACTCCGCGCAGCTTGAGCGGGCGAGGGGCACCGGCACCCTGGTCGGAGACATCCTGCACACGCTGAAGCAGCGCAGCACGGTCGGGACGAACCTGCTGGACATCGACCAGTGGGCAAAGGAGATGATCACCGAGGCAGGAGCGCAGTCCTGCTATGTCGACTACGCACCTTCCTTCGGGCGCGGCCCGTTCGGTCACTACATCTGCACGGCCGTCAACGACGGCGTGCTCCACGGGCGGCCACACAACTACACGCTGGCCGACGGGGACCTGCTGACCCTCGACCTGGCCGTCGCCAGGGGCAGGGTGGCCGCGGACGCCGCGATCAGCTTCCTGGTAGGCAAGGCCAGGCCCGCGGAGAGCGTCGCGATGATCGAGACGACCGAACGGGCGCTCGCCGCCGGCATCGCCGCCGCAACGCCGGGCGCGCGCATCGGCGACCTCTCCCACGCCATCGGCAAGGTCCTCAGCGAGGCGGGCTACCCGATCAACACCGAGTTCGGAGGCCATGGCATCGGCTCGACCATGCACCAGGACCCGCACGTCGCGAATACCGGACGGCCCGGCCGGGGGTACAAGTTGCGCCCCGGCCTGCTGCTCGCCCTGGAGCCCTGGGTCATGGCCGACACCGCCACGCTCGTCACCGACGCCGACGGCTGGACGCTGCGCAGCGCGACGGGCTGCCGGACCGCACACAGCGAGCACACCATCGCCATCACCGACGACGGAGTCGAAATCCTCACCCTGCCCTCGCAGGCACGGCCGTAAGAGAGCCCACCCCGCTGCCCCTACGGCACGCAGAGGACGGGCTCCTTGCTCGCGCGTGGGTTACTGCTCTGGCCGGAGGCCCAGCGTGCAGAACACCTTGTCGAAGCAGAGCGTTCCGACGGCTACGAAGGCGGGCAGGCGGCCGTACCCGCGGGAGCCCAACGACTCGTAGAGGCGCAGTGCGCTGGAACTCGCCTCCCCCGCGAGCACCACTCAGCCCGCCCGCAGCCTCGGCCTCGCCCCGGACGCGCGCTGCCCGAGCGCACATCCAAGGCAAGATCATGAGGTGGCCTTCCCGAACGCGGTTGGGTACTGGGCCGCTCTCGGCCCAGACCCGCACCCCGTCGCCCCGACACATCTCGGCCGACGCTTCCGACGCACCTCGAACAACCGGGGTCCTGGAGGACCGGCTGCTCGGAACGGTGCGAGCACGGGCGCGGCGACGGCCAGGCCCGGATGCGCACACTAAGGGCTTGCCGGGAAACAAGTCGTGGCTTCCAGCTGTGGGGCTCGTTGTTCTGGTATGGGGAGACCGGAGGGGATCGAGAGTGTCCTGGCG
>NZ_JBIASS010000101.1:0-3314 GCF_042890955.1 Streptomyces sp. NPDC001933
CCGTCCAGCCCCAGGCCCTGAAGGAGGGCGCGCCGCTCGGCGTACGGCAGCCCGGTCAGGCCGCGGCCGTCGAGGTGCACGGCGTCGAACAGAACGAGGTGGGCGGGCACGACCTCGGCCGTCCGGGTGGCCTTCGCCGCCGAGGCCAGGCCCATGCGGGACTGCAGCCGCTCAAAGTCACTGCGCCCTTCCCGGTCGAGCGCGACGATCTCGCCGTCCAGAACCGCGCGCCGGCCAAGCACGGACCCGAGCCCTGCGAGCTCCGGGTAGAGGGCGCTGATGTCCGCCCCGGACCGGGACCGCAGTGTCACCGTCCCGTCGCCCGGGAGGTAGAGGCCCGTTGCCCGTCCTGCTTCACCTCGAACGCCCACCGGTCCTCCACGGACGTGGGCGGCAGGCTGCCCGGGGTGGCGAGAATCGGAGCGATCCGCGGCAACTCCATGACCATCCGGCTTCGCGCCTGCTCAGGAGGCGTTGCGCTTCCTCGCGGCCGCGGTCTTCTTCGTGGTGGTCTTCTTCGCCGTGCGCTTCTTCCCGGCCGTGGCCTTCTTCTCAGTGGTCTTCCTGGCCGGGGCGGCTTTCTTCTTGGCCGTGGTCTTCTTGCGTGGCTGCATCGTGTGCACGGTGGCGTCCTGGTCCTGGCCGTGCTCGCCGCGCGATTCCCTGGCCGCCTTGACGGAGGCGTTCAGGGCCGCCATCAGGTCGACGACCTTCCCGGACTCCTGCTCCTCGCCCCCGACCGGCTCCGGGAGTTCGGCGCCCTCCGCCTTCGCCTCGATCAGTTCCTCCAGGGCTTCGCGGTACTCGTCCCGGAACCCGGAGATGTTGTCGAGGGCCATGGTGTCGGTGAGCTGGACGGCCCGCTCGATCTCCTCGTCGCCCAGGTCGACGTCCTTGGGCTTGAGGGACTCGGGGCTGCGGATCTCGTCGGGCCACCGCATCGCGTGCAGCACGATCGCATCCTCACGCACCCGCAGCAGCCCCAGCCGCTCACGGTTGTGCCACGCGAACTTGGCGACCGCGACCTTGTCGGAGCGCTCCAGCGCCTTGCGGAGCAGCGTGTACGGCTTCGCCGCGACCTGCCCGTCGATCGCGAGGAAGTACGAGTCGCTGATCCGGATCGGATCGATGCTGTCTGCGTCCACGAACGCCACGATCTCGATCGCCTTCGCGGTCGGCAGCGGCATCTCGTCAAGCTCTTCATCAGTGACCGGGACCAGCTCGTCCTTGGTGAGCTCGTAGCCCTTGCCGATCTCCTCCTGCGGCACGACCTCGTCGTCGATCGAGCAGACCTTGCGCGTGCGGACCCGGCCCATGTCCTCCAGGTGGACCTGATGGAAGCGGATCGCATGGTCCTCGGTCGCGCTCACGACCTTGATAGGAATGCTGACCAGACCAAAACTCACTGCTCCGGTCCACAAGGGCCGCGGCATCCGTACCTCCAGGCCCCCCTGGCGGGTAGTGGGACGGGAAGCGGACCAGCGCGCCAGGAAGAAAGGCGCGCTGACCCCGCGCGGAGACAGGGGCGCGGCCGGGCCACCTCCCGTACTCCGATCCTTGTGCGATGAGGGCGTGATCGCATTACAGACACGTCGGCCTGGCCGTGCCGGGGTGGCCCGTTCGGCTCTCCCGGCAGGTCTTCCACCCGCTCAGGGCTGCGCCTCGGGTTCGGTGACGACGACCTCGTGGCCGGTACGACTTCCCACCCACGCGGGTGACACCTGCCGGGCAGCAACGATTCTTCGCTGATCAGGGCCGGAGCCGGTGCCGCCGAACCACTCGTCCTCACCAGGAGCCCGGTGGTGATACCGGCAGCGGGGCGCAGGGCCTACGTCCTGCCGGAGGCGATCGCGCGCTTGCTGACCACTGCCATGCCCGCCCCCGACACCCTGGTCGACAGGGCGAGCACTCCGGGCGCTGCGGTTATATGCGTCCCCATGAGTCAGCCGTGGCTGCGAGGCTCTCCGTACCAGCGCCAGTTCGTCCGGCGGGGGCGATCATGAGTCTCGATCCGGCCGGTGGCCCACAGAAGAGTCGACCACGGGGTGTCGATGACAGGTACGTCGGGGAACAACCGCGCGAGGACTCGCTCACTCAGGTCCTGCAGGGGCTCCCCGACACGGGTCATACTCTGGGCGATGTCGTGGGTGTGGACCAGGGTCTCGACGATGCCCATGGCGGCGAAGCCCTCAGGGTCGGAGGCGTCGAAGACGTGCGGGGCCAAGGTGGCTGAGTCGGTAGTGTCGACGGCGGTCGCGAGGAGTCCGCCGCAGGCCTCCACGACAGTCAGGAGACCTTCAGGCCCTGCCTCACGGTCCCCGAAGATGACGTTGGCCGGGCCCGCCGGTCGATCACTGGAAATCCGCAGCGGGACGCGCGGTACGGCGCTGGGCTGCGCGAGTCCGAACCTCAGCGCGTACGTGAGCAGATCGTCCGCGAGGTGCTCGAGCGTCTCCCAGCACGTCCACTCCAAGCCGCCAGCCCGTTCCTGCCACTGAGCGGCCGGGACGCCTTCGAGGACGTCGATGCAGTAGGTGACGGCCTGGCGTAGATGCTCCCCCCGCACAAGCATGTGCGGCTCACTAGACGTTGGCATGCGGGGAGCTTATAAGGCCAGAGTGATGTGATCTCCGCAGGGTTGACCGCATGGCTGCGTAGGTTGGCTCTGTACGCGACAGCGAGCAGCGTTTTGACAGCAGTTCGGGAGGCCCTGCGGTGGGCTGGCCCGCGTCAAATATTCACGGCTTTGAGCAGCAGCTCAGGGACCGTAGGCGAGATCGGCCGTCTGCCGCTTCCGGAGGGGCACGGCAAAAGCGCTGGCTACGGGGGCAGGTCGTCCGTAG
Organism: Streptomyces sp. NPDC001933; assembly: GCF_042890955.1. Taxonomy (NCBI): domain Bacteria; kingdom Bacillati; phylum Actinomycetota; class Actinomycetes; order Kitasatosporales; family Streptomycetaceae; genus Streptomyces; species Streptomyces sp. NPDC001933. The sequence goes on from NZ_JBIASS010000101.1 coordinate 2,844, forward strand.
CGGCGGCACCGTTGCCGGGTGCCAGGTGCGTGGTCCATGTTGCTGCTCAAAGCCGTGAACATCGACATCACCGCCGTGCAGGAGCCTCCCGCAGCGGTGAACAACTGCTGACGCGAGTCGTGAACAAAGCCAGGTGATCGGAAACCCCGCCCGGCAGGTCGGCTGGGTATGCCGGTGCGGCCACACCCTGGACGCGGCACTGCGCTGCACCACCTGCCCGCGTACCTACCGGCGCGACGGCGACGAGCTGGCCGCCGACCACCAGCCCGTGCCACTGGAGTGAGAATCACACCAGTTTGTCACTGTTCCGTGCCAGGCGAGTGATGGTCTCCGAGTCGTGCGAGCGGCACGGATAGCGTCCCGCTCCATGAGCACCGTGCATCTGCCTCCTGCCGAGTACTACGCCACCCTCCCCAAGATCATTGGTGGGGCTGGAGCGGCCATCCGTGACAAGGCCGGCCGGTTCCTCCT
>NZ_JBIASS010000102.1:0-3302 GCF_042890955.1 Streptomyces sp. NPDC001933
CGCGCCCGACCTCAACCCGGTCGAGGGCCTGTGGGCGCACATCAAGCGGAGCCTGGCCAACCTGGCCGCCCGCACCCTCAACGAGCTGGAGACTCCGCTCCGCAGGCGACTCAAAGCGCTGCAGTACCGGCACGGCACCCTCGGCGGATTCCTCGCCGGGACGGGCCTCGCTCTCGACAGACCGGACAGACCCTAATACGCCGAAGTCAGTACTGGTCGAGCCTCCGGCTCGGCCAGCTTTGCGCAGCTCCGGCCAACTAGAACGCTGAGTGTGCGTGAAGCGTGGGCGGGGGAGAAGGAGCGGTGGGAGGGAGAAGGAAGCCAGATGGTCCACCTCCCTCCCGTAGACGTCATGTCGCTGCGTTCGCACTGTCTTGTGAGGCGTCTTCCTTGGAGTGCGGCTTCAGGACGCCCCGCCCCCGCGTACGGTCTATCTCGCGCCACTCCGGCCGCAGTCCAGCCAGATTCGTGGTGAAGAAGTACGCGGCGCCGCAGGCGAGCAGCACCGGCACGAGTCCGACAGCGGCCACCGCCGCCCCTGCGAGCAGCCCGCCGAGAGGGATGCCGGCCCAGGCCAGCGAGTCACCGAGGGCGTTGACCCGGCCCAGCATCCGGCGCGGCACCCGCTCGACGAGGACGGCTCCCAGCACTGGGTTGACGAAGCCGGCGCCGAACCCACTGATGGCGAAGACGGCCAGTACCACCCCCCACGGGGCGTCGAAGGTGAGGATCAGGAACCTCGGTGCCCCGGCCAGCAGGAACCCGGTGAGAACCACCACCCGCCGCCGCAGCCGGTGCGCGACCACCGCGGCGATCAGGCTCCCGCCGACCGCCGCGGCCCCCATCACGCTGCCCATCAGGCCGATCGTGGTCGGCCCGTTGCCGGACTCCCTGGCCCAGACAGGTACGAGCACCGAGGTGATCGCCGCGTCCAGCAGGTTGGTGATGCCGCACATGACGATGACGGTGAGCAGCAGCGGCTCGCCGCGCAGGAAGGTGAAGCCTTCGCCGAACCGCCGCCAGTAGCCCGGTCCGGTCCCCTCGGCCGGCGAGGGGGCTTCCTCGGCCGCATGCCCCATGCCGCGAGGAAGCGCGAGTTTGATGATCACCGATCCGAGGGCGAAGCAGCCCGCGTTGACGGCGAGCCCCGTCAAGGGTCCGAGCAGCGCCACCAGGGACCCGCCGACCGCCAGGCCGACGGTGGAGGCGAGCCGCTCGATCACACCGGCCAGACCGGTGGCCCGCTCCAGCGGCACCCGGCCGCGCTCAGCCGCCCCCGGGACCATCACCTCCTTGGCCAGGTCGCCGGGTCCCCGGATCGCGCCGATCAGCGCGACCAGAACCAGCAGAAGGGGAAAGGACAGCAGGTCCAGGGTGTGGAGCAGGGGAACCGCGGCGGCGGCGGTCGCGCTGGCCAGATCGGTGGTCCAGGAAACGGCCCGCGGGCCGATCCGGTCCACCAGCGGCCCGGTGAACGCCTTGACCACCACGTAGGGAGTCATCTCGCAGAAGGCGACCAGTCCGGTCTGGGTGGCACTGCCGGTGGTGACGAGGACGAACCAGGGCAGTGCCACAGCGGAGATCCGAGTGCCGGTCAGCGACACGGCCATGGCCGCCAGCACCCCGCCCAGCGGTCGTAAGGACCTCTTGCCGGGTATGCCGCCGACCTCCGAGGCGTCGTCGGTCATGACGTCGGGTTCCCTTCCTCTTCCTGAGGGCGGGAAGGGAACGACGACACGGCAGGCACATCCAGTTCGGGCAGGATCTGCGTGATCACGGCAACCCGCTCGGCCCCCGCCGGGGCACTTGCCGCCGTCTCCGGCGCGTCTCGCCGGTAGCGCGCGATGACTTCCGCCAACTCCCGGTACAGGACGGCGGCCTCTTCCGGCGTAAGCCGCAAAGCCCAGTCGCTCATGTCGAAGGTGTTCCGCCATGCGCGGGGCATCGTCTGAAGCCCATTCAGGGCCTGCTGCGTGCGCAGGGTGCAGATGGCGGCGACGGACTGCTGGTAGGCCAGTGCGGCTTCGGGCTCCCGCTCGGCCAGCTCCGGATCGTTGAACCAGGTAGTCCGGTGCACCGAACGCCACCAGCGCTCCCGAGCGTTGCCGCGTTCGGTGTCCTCCTCGACGAAACCGGCCGTGTCGAGTTGCCGGAGGTGGTAGCTGGCCGTGCCGGAATTCACGCCCAGCCGCTCCGCGAGGCGGGTGGCCGTCGACGGGCCGTACTTCCGCAGCAGGCCGACCACCTGCACGCGCACCGGATGCGCCAGGGCACGCAGCCCCTTGGCATCCAGGACAACCGAGTCCTCTTCAACGTTCGGGCCATCCGGCCTCTCCACTGCATCAGCCATGCGACACACCGCAGTCCGCAAAGAGTTCTTCGCGAAGAACTCTTCGCGGTTCAGCTCGCTTGCGAGGGGCCGCTGCTCAAATGTGCTGACCCGCCTGCCCTCTGGTCGACGGAAACTCGCGCTCTTGGGGTGCGGCGGCGCGCGGGGCCGGTAGCTCCTCAGCCCTGGCGGGCTCGCGGTGCCCCGGCGGGGCGGTTGGCCGCCGTAGGAGGCTGTGAGCAGTTCGCCGCCTACGAAGGAAAGGCGTGGTTGGGGCCGGAGAGAGGTTGCTGGAGGCACACACGCCCGCTCGGTTGCCTGCGGGCATCGTCGTGGCTGGCTTTCGGCGGCTCGGCCAGGACAGGACGGGTGGACCTCCCCCTGGTCTTACCTCCGTCGCGGTTGAGACGGGCCAGGAGTTGCTTGGCGACGGTTCAGCGGCGCACCGTTTTGTTGCTGGTCAGAACGCTGGCTTCGTTGACTAGTCGGCCTCCGCCCGACCGAGCGGGTGAATGCTGCCTGAGCTGCGATTCTCCGGTCATTCAACTCCGCTGCGCAATACGATGCTTGGGGGGACTCGGGGAGCCTGAGGGGGACAGGTATGGCAGACGGGATGGACCTGGCGACTACTGCGGTGGAGGCGGTGGCACAGGCGGCTGCCGCTGCGGCGACCGCGGCTGGCGGTGCGGCAGGCAACGTGGCCGTCGATCTGGTGCGCAGCCGATTGAGCAGCGTCGACCAGGGAGTCGAAGCCATGTCGGCGGTGGAACAGACACCGGACGATCCCGATGCGCGCTCGCGGTTGCGCGAGAAGCTATCGGAGGTGCTGTCCGAAGATCCGGCGTTCACCGCGTATCTGGCGAGCGTCCTGGCCCCGCCTGTCGGCGTACGGACTTTTCTCCCCAGTTGCGTACGGAGGAATGCCCCCAGCTCTGACCACGGGCAGCGGCAGCACGGCAGAGGATCTCGGTTG
>NZ_JBIASS010000103.1:0-2865 GCF_042890955.1 Streptomyces sp. NPDC001933
CTCGGCGGAGTAGTGCTTCATGACCACGACACGTCCATCTCTCAGATCCTCAAGATCCACTATCTCGAGTGTCCAAGATCAGGGGTGAGGGCCCATTCTCTTCAGGGCGTCCTTGCTGATTGCCGGCTCGAACGACAGGAACAGGTTCCCGTGTCGACTCCGGTTCTTCCGGGCTCGGAACGTGTACCCGAGGAAGGTGAACGCCCTGTGCTCGTAAGCACCGCGGCGATCTCCGTCCTTGCAGTAGACGATCCGGGTCTTGTCCGGGTGCAGCTGCAACCCGACTTCGACCATCCTGTCCCTGAGCGCGGCCAGCACCTGGCGGGCTTGACGCTCGGTGACGCAGTGCAGCACCGCGTCGTCCGCGTAGCCTTCAAACCAGACCGACGGGAATTCCCGGTCCATCCATGTGTCGAACGCGTAGTGCAGGAACAGATTCGCCAGGACGGGAGACACCGGGGCCCCTTGCGGGGTCCCACGTTCCCGTTCCAGCAGGGAGCCGTCGGGCATGACGAGCGGGGCAGCGAGCCACCGCCGCACGTACAATTTCACCCAAACGGCGTCGGTGCGTGCTTCCACCGCCTTGACCAGCAGGTCCCAGGGCACACTGTCGAAGAACTTAGCGATGTCGAACTCCACCACCCAGTCCCTTTTCCAGCAGCGTTCCCGGCATTTTCCTACTGCGTCCAAGGCGGACCGTCCCGGCCGGTATCCGTAACTGTCGGGATGGAAAATAGGCTCCACCCGTAGCATCAGATGCCGGGCCACCACAGTCTGCGCCACCCGGTCGGCGACAGCGGGAATGCCGAGCATTCTTTCGCCGCCTCCGTGAGGCTTGGGGATAGCCACTGCACGCACCGGATGAGGGAAATATGAGCCCGACGACATTCGGTTCCAGACTTTGTAAAGATTGTTCTTCAGGTCCTTCTCGAAGTCGGCGATGCTCTGCCCATCCACTCCCGGTGCACCCTTGTTCGCCCTGACTTCCTCCCACGCCTCCCTGACTTCCCATTTCGAAATCTCAAACGGCTTGGTCGATGATTTCAACTGGCCCATCGAACTCCTCCCGGACATGGTCCGGTTGATGCGATCAGCTCAGTCACGAACGACCCGGCCCCTTCGCTCCACCCCCGTTGCAGGAGCTTCGTCACTACTACGAGCCGGTCCGCCAGCAGGCCTCGCGTCGGTACTCGACCCCTCACAGTTGAGTCTGCTTGGGGCACTCCCTCTCGCCCACCCGTGGCGGGCAGCATCGAGACCTGCCTTCTCCTGTTCCGCACGGAAGCGGCAGACCGGGCTCACGTCGCCTGCATGCCGGACACCACCTGACCAATAAGCGGACACCCGCCAGGCTCATCCCGGAGTTCTGATGACACCCCGGTTTTGATGTCGTCTGTTTTGATTTCGACACGTCAGCAGCGATTCACTTGCGTTCGTCTTCCCGATCCCCACCTGACGCCTCTTACGACGCCTTTTCCTCATCGCTCACCACGACGGTCTTCAACCCAACGCAGCATGAGGCGGTTTGGAGCCTCCCTCCGCAAGGCGACTCCGAAGGGCCAAACCTTCATCTCCCGTACAGCACTGCTTCCAGAAGCTTCCCTACAACCAACTTCCTTTCACATTCAGGACACAACACCAGTTCAAACGGCTCCGGATCCGCTACGAGATACGAGCCGACCTCCACCTCGGACTGCTCCAACTCGCCTGCAGCATCATCTGCTTGAGACGACTCCGAACCTCATTCTGAAACGAGCAGTAAGGGCGTGCCGAGAATCAACGTGTTGCTTCCCGCTCTGCGGCTCGTTGATGTGGTATGCGCATCTCCGAGTCGATCCGTGACCAACTCGCCCTGAAGTTTGCGGTGTTGTTCCCGCACCTCGACGAGCGGCAGCGGCGTCTGCTGATGGCAACCGAGGCCCGTTTGCTGGGCCATGGCGGGATCCGGGCCGTCGCGCGGGCGGCCCAGGTCAGCGAGACCACGGTCCGCAGGGGCGTGGACGAGCTGGAATCCGGGGCGGAACCGTTGGGACGGGTTCGCCGACCCGGGGGCGGGCGCAAGAAAGCAGCCGACATAGACCCGAGACTCCGGCCAGCCCTGCTCGCCCTGGTTGAGCCGGACTCGCGCGGGGATCCGATGTCACCGCTGCGCTGGACGACGAAGTCGACCAGGAAACTGGCCGAGGAGCTCACCCGCCTGGGGCACAAGGTCGGCGCCGACACGGTGGGTGACCTGCTGCGGGAGGAAGGCTTCAGCCTGCAGGCCAACGCCAAGACCATCGAGGGCTCCCAACACTCGGACCGCGACACCCAGTTCCACTACATCAACGAGCAGGCCAAGGCCCATATGGACACCGAACAGCCGGTGATCAGCGTGGACACCAAGAAGAAGGAGCTGGTCGGCGAGTACAAGAACGCCGGACGCGAGTGGCGGCCGACCGGCGAGCCGGTGAAGGTCAGGACGCACGACTTCCTCGACCGGCAGGGACCGGGCAAGGCGATCCCGTACGGGATCTACGACATCGCCGCGAACACCGGCTGGGTGAATGTCGGCACGGACCACGACACCGCAACGTTCGCGGTCGCCTCCATCCAGCGTTGGTGGCAGGCCCGCGGTCGGCACGACTACCCGGCCGCCACCCGGCTTCTGATCACCGCCGACGCAGGCGGCTCCAACGGCCACCGCACCCGCGCCTGGAAGACCGAACTCGCCGCGCTCGCCGCCGTGACGGGACTGGAGATCACGGTCTGCCACATGCCTCCGGGCACGTCGAAGGTCGGGTAGCCGGAGGGATTCGCACCCTCCGGCTCCCACAGATCCGTACGTGACGATCTCTCGTCATACGGCTCTTGTCGTCCTGATCA
>NZ_JBIASS010000104.1:0-2856 GCF_042890955.1 Streptomyces sp. NPDC001933
GAGTCGGTTCGGCTGCCGGTGCGGAGCCACGTGGACCAAGACGTACCAGGCGGAGGACCCCGAGCCAGAGTGATCGCCGCCTTCCTCAGGAAGCCCTTCGCGTCGGCGACGCGGGTTCCTCTTACGAGCTGGTGCGTGATTGCATTGGAGACGTGGGGGCCTGAGCTGGGGTTTTGTGTCAGCCGGTGGTGTTGCGGTCGGAGACGAGGCCAGCGATGGCCCGGTAGGTGGCGGGCAGGGTCTCCCGGCGGTTGCTCTCTTAGGCTCGGCACATGACCGAGAACGAGATCCAGCTCAAGGCCATCGCCGCACTCACGGCCCTGCGCGGTGGCGTCGGCGCGGGCTACGTCTCCGACTTGCTCGGCGAGGTCATCCCGACACACTTCCTCGTCCCCGACACCGCAGATCCGACGGAGGTCGGTCTGGCCGTGCTGAACCAGCTCTCCGAACCGCTGAGTGCCCTGATCAACGGCTTCGTGCTGGCCTTCGAAACGGTCGCGGACGCGTACGACCGCACAGCCCCGGAGCCGCCCACCGACGCGATCCTGCAGGCGCTCGCCCTGAATATCGCACGCGACGCCGACTGATTCACACCGGCGTTAGGCCATTGTCCGCCCCTGGGTGTTCCGATCGGTCAAGGGCGAAGAGATCCCGGATCGTCACCTGGTGGCCGCCGCCCCACTCCGCGCCCGACGGTGCTGCCCCCGTTCTCCAGGGCGATCGCAACCGCCCTGTCCACGTCAGGGACCTTGAAGTGGACCAGCCAACGGGCCGCAGCCGCGGCGCGGCCTCCTCGACGGGCCGGCCAAGGGCGGCGCCGCCGCCGAGCAGGCTGAGCGCGCCGGCAACCGTGCGGCCTTCCTCGAAGAGTTCGATGACCTGTGGGTTGATGTACGAGGCCCGGCACACCGCGGGCGTGTTGCCGAGGTACTCGCTGACCTCGTGGACGGCACGGACTACGGCACGTTTACGTGCGGTCTCGACTCATCCGCCACCTGTGCCGACACAGCGAGGGCGACGGCCGCGAGGACGGTGGCGTGCCAGGTTCGGAAGTCCTTCGCTGTGATGCCCGCTCCCGCGCGAGCACGCAAGCAGTCGTTGAGTTCCTCGGCGTGTACCTCGTGCCAGGCCCGGTCCTCCCAGTCCCAGTAGGCGAACAGTCGCTCACCGCCGCCGCGGCGACGCAGCAAAGAGCGAAGCACTGTGCAGGCGGGAGGGCCGAGGAACGCGCGCGTCTGTGTTTTCAGCCTTTCGCCGGGTACGTGAGGCACACCTCTCCGCTCCGGCAGGCGGCGTGCTCCTTGAGCAGGGTGGTCAGTCCGTATGTTCCGTTGTCCCGCCGGTACGCCTCGTTGCCGACTCGGAAGAATCCCAGTCAATCATGCGGACGGCGCAGGCCAGGACGCGTTTGCGGGTCAGTCCGCGCCCATCGAGGTCCTCCGCGACGTGCGTGCGCATTTCGGGGACCGTGGCGGCGACCTCAAGGACGTGGTCGTGCTTCGCGGCCTCCTGCTGCTCGCGGAACCTCGGGTGGTACAGGTACTGGCGCCTGCCTGCGGAGTCGGTGCCGGTGGCTTGGAGGTGTTCGTTGGGCCAACGGACGCGTCTGATATCAGGGCCGTTGGCGTCACTCGTCCTCAGCCGCATCTCACCCATCCAGCCCTGCCCGCCTGCCCAGCTCGGGACTGTTCGCTCGGCGGAATGTGTCGCGGGCACTTCAAGGACGCGAAACGTGGCAGATGGTGACAGAGAGTAATATTTCCTGGTGTGCGAGGCAACGAATGATTGCCAAGGGAGTGATTCCGCCAGCAGGTCGGGTAACAGTGCACGCGCTGCCGGAGGATCGGTGTGCCCGTTCGCTAGTGTCCAGGGGGCGCCGCGCCTCCGGCGGGCCTGCAGGTGCCGCTCATTGATTCCGGCAGCAAGGGGTGATCGTCCATGGCCGTGTGCGAGGCCTGCCACAACGACTACGAGCTGGCGTTCGAGGTGCGTACCGCAGAAGGGGTGGTCCACGTCTTCGACAGCATCGAGTGCGCCGCCCAGAAGATCGCCCCGACCTGTGTCAACTGCCAGTGCCGCATCCTCGGCCACGGTATGCAGGCCGACGGACAGTTCTTCTGCTGCGCACACTGCGCGCGGGAGAAGGGCTTGTCCCAGTCCCAGCTTGTGGATCACGCCGATCACGCCTGACCCCCATGGGCCCGGTCGATGAAACAGGCTGCGGGCCACCGGGGGACTGTGATCTCACGCCGCACGGTCACCCGCCTCCTGGCCGCCCTCGGTCTGAACCGAGGGCGTGTATTCATCGACCCCAACGGCAAGACCAACCCAGAGCCGCAGACGATCACTGCTCGAAGGCCCGGTCACATGGTGCACGACGACGTGAACAAGGCCGGCCGCATCGCCGACAGCGGTGGCTCGCGTGTCCGCGGTCGCGGAAGTCAACAGGCAACAGCAGTCGAACGCCTCCTTCTCCTGTCGTCCATAAGGACGTTGGCAGGCCGCAGTGCGTGTCGGCCGCCTCGGCCGTACAGGTCCAGACGCCACGGCGCCGTGTCTCGTTCTCCTGGGCCAGGCGGCGCAGGACGGCCATTACCGACTCCAGAAGGAGCACGACGACGGCGGCGGCGTGCTCGGCCAGCTTGAAGCGGTCCTTGGTGTCGTCGAGTTCCTTGATCCGGTCCAGGTCGAACTTCGCGGTGGCTACCGCCAGTTCGGCGTAGGGCAGCAGGTCCTCGGTGCCGTAGTCGGCTCCTGACCGTTACTGACTTCGGCTCGTCAGGGTGAGGTCGGGGTGTCGAGGGTCAGGCCGGTGCCGGCTATGAAGCCGTCGAGGGTGTCGGGGCGGTACTGCAG
>NZ_JBIASS010000105.1:0-2845 GCF_042890955.1 Streptomyces sp. NPDC001933
TGTCGGCGTACGGACTTTTCTCCCCAGTTGCGTACGGAGGAATGCCCCCAGCTCTGACCACGGGCAGCGGCAGCACGGCAGAGGATCTCGGTTGAGATTGACGCCCCGACCAGGGACACTCGCGCGATGAGTCACAGCACATCGTCTGAACCGATCGAGCGAGGGTGGGACGAGCCCTGGTATCGGGTCCGCATGGAGGACTTCGAGGCGTCGTTCCTGCCCAGCGACGGCGAGGACTTGGACGAGGTCTGCAACGTCGATGTCTTCGTGACTCTGAAGGATGGATCTCGTTGGACCGCGACCGCGTTCACCGTCGCGGAAGTCGAGCGCCTGACGAAACTCTGGGCAGGAACCGACGAAGCCCTCGGGGGCCGGTACTTCTGGGTCTCGGACGGCCTGATCGTCAGGGATCCCGGCATCGACAACATGACCGACGTGATAGCCGGACTGATCGAGAACGGCGAGTTCTCTGAGATCTTTCAGCGGGTGCTCAACAACTGATCAAGCGCTTGGCCACCGGAAGCGACGTGGGGCGTCAGGCCACGTCGTTGTCCCGCTCGATCGCCTTGAGGCGGTTCTTGAGCCGGTAGCTGGGACCGTTGATGGAGATCACTTCGCAGTGGTGGAGGAGCCGGTCGAGGATGGCGGTGGCGAGGACCTCGTCGCCGAAGACCTGGCCCCATTCGCTGAAGGTCTTGTTCGAGGTCAGGATGATCGAGCCCTTCTCGTAACGCTTGGAGATGACCTGGAAGACCAGGTTCGCCTCCGCGCGTTCGAGCGGCTGGTAGCCGACTTCGTCGACCACGAGGACGCTGGGCCGCAGGTAGGTGCCGAGCTTGTTCGTCAGTCGGCCGGCGGCCTCGGCTGCCTTGAGGTTGCGGACCATGTCGTCGAGGCTGGTGAAGTAGATCGAGTAGCCGGCCCGGCAGGCCGCAACCGCGAGAGCGACGGCGATGTGCGTCTTGCCGACCCCGGGCGGCCCGAGCAGAGCGGCGTTTGCCTTGTCCTCGACGAACGAGAGGGTGGCCAGGTCCTTGACCTTGCGCGGGTCGAGCTCGGGCTGGAAGGAGAAGTCGTACTCATCGAGCGTCTTATGGTGCGGCAGCCGGGAAAGCCGCAGGCCTTGGCGGAAGCGGCGGTCGTCACGGACGGCCAGTTCCTCGGAAAGCACCAGGTCGAGGAAGTCGAGATAGCCCATCTTGCCCTCGTCGGCCCGCCGGGTGTACTCGTTGATCGTTTCGGCCAGGTGGGGCAGGCCGAGCTTGCCGGCCGTATTGCGGATGCGGGTGGAAACCAGCTCGCTCAAGACGTTTCCCTCGTGCTCGGACGGGTGGTGAAGGGACGGGTACCGGTCAGCTCGTCATAGACCGACAGCGGACGGCGACCGACCTCGATGCTGGTGGCCGCGGCCCGGTTCAGCAGGGCCTGCAGAGGTCCGGCCGCCTCGCCCCGGGGACGCTCACGACGGGGACGGGGCACAACATCGCCGGTGGTGGTGCGGCGTCCCTTGCCTGTGGGCAGACCGTCCCAGTGGGCCTCTTCGACGACGCGGGCCCCGCGGCCGATCGCTCGCGGGTGGGTGGCCAGCAGCGTCTCGCCGCTGGCGTCCGCGATGGTGGAATGCAGCATGACCTGTGATTTCGTGGCCCGGATCTCCACCAGCTGACGCGGTCGGACCTTGCGGGCGGGCACGGAATAGAGGTTGCCACCGAAGGCGACCAGGCAGTCCTTGCCGACTGGCCGCAGGTGCCGTTCGGCCACCAGATACGGAGTCTCCGGCAGCGGTTTGAGGGCCATGTGGTCGCGGGCCGCCCGCTCTCCGATGATCTGCTGGTGAGTCCTGTGGGCCTGAGCCCGTCGCTGCGGCACCCAGGAAGTGAAGGCGGCGTCCATCTCCTCGACGGAGGAGAACGACCGGCCGGACAGGACGTGGTCGCGGACGATGAGGACCTGCCGTTCGACGCGGCCCTTGCCGGTGGGCCGGTAGGCGGCCAGGACGTCGATGTCGAAGTCGTAGTGGCCGGCGAACCCGACCGCTTCCGGATGCAGCGGGACCGCCTCGCCCGGAGCGACGTGGCGTCGGACCACGGTCTTCGTGCGGTCGTAGACGATCGTCATCGGGACGCCGCCGAAGTGGGCGAAGGCCCGGCGGTGGCAGTCGAAGAACGTCTGGAGGTCCTGGCTGGTGGTGAAGCAGCAGAACGGGTCGCGTGAGTACGACAACGTCATGTGGAAGGAGTAGACCTTCCCGATACCCATGTGGGCGAGGATCTTTCCCTCGTCGCCCCAGTCCACCTGAGCCTGGGCGCCGGGAATGACCTCGAACCGGCGGTGCATGCCGACGAGTTCCTTCGGCGTGATGCCGAGTTCCTCGGCGATCCGGGGCCGGGCTTCCTGAACGTAGAGCTTGACGCGCTGGTAATTGCCGGGGAACCCGTACTCCGCGGCCAGCCGCCCGTGGATCACCGCGGCCTTCATCAGGATCTCCGCCCGCAGCATCGAGTCGACCAGCGGCGCGAACTCGTCGATCACCCTCGCCTTCGACCGCCCGTTCGGCGACCGCCGCGGCGGGGTCGCCGGACCCGGCGCCGACAGATACTTGCGGACCGTCTTCCGGTCCAGCCCGGTCTCCCGGGCCACCTCCGACAGGCTGATCGCCCCGGACTCCAACAGACTCCGGAAGCGCCGCAATTCCAACCATCGATGCGGATCCAGGACCACCGCCGACCGCCTTCCGCCGCCTCTCACCGACCAAGCAGCAGAGTGCCGAGCAGCAGGTCTCAACGCATCAACAACTGTCCCTTTTCATCCGTACGCGGGTGGGGACGTTCACTTGTACGCCGAC
>NZ_JBIASS010000106.1:0-2663 GCF_042890955.1 Streptomyces sp. NPDC001933
CTAAGTGGTCAACGTCGGAAGTCCTTCGGGGGTTGATCATGTGGTTGGCTGCGCGGAGGATTCTTCCTGGTGATCGGCGGTGTGTCGGTCGAGCCTGGCCAGCAGGTCGTCCAGGTCGGAGGTGGTGAACTTCCACTGGTATGGCTGTGCTGTGGCGTTGTAGCGGTCTTCGAAGGCTCGGAGCCGGTCCCTGACCTGGGCCAGGTCGGTGAAGTCGTTGGGCGAGACGACCTTGCGCTGCACGACGGAGAAGTAGATTTCCACCTGGTTGAGCCAGGAGGCGTGGACCGGGGTGTGGACCATGAGCGCGTTCGGGAATGCACTGGTCAAGCGGTCGGCGGCCTTCTGCCCGCGGTGGGAGGAGCCGTTGTCGACGATCCAGAACACCCTTTTGGCGCTGGCGTACGGCTCTTGGTTCATGACCTGGGTGACCAGGTTCATGAACGGGTCGATGCCGGTTCTGGGCTCGGTGCGGCTGAGCACCCTCGCGTGGTGGACGTCGTAGGCGGCCAGGTAGGCCAGGGCACCGCCGCGGCCGTAGGTGTGGTTGATCCGCATCGCCCGGGCCTGTCCGGGGGCCAGGGTGGGGTGGCAGCGGCAGCGGGCCTGGATGGAGGTCTTCTCGTCGGCGCTGATGACGTACTCGTCCGGTCCGAGCGGTTCGCCCTGCCAGGTGCGCGCGTACAGATCCAGTACACGGGCGGCCTTGGGTCCGAAATCGGGGTCGTGGATGAAGATCCAGGAGCGGTGCTGCCAGGGCTTGAGCGCGTCCCGGGCCAGCCAGCGGCGCACGGTGGAGTCCGACAAGGCCGGGGCGATGCCTCGTGCCGTGGCCTCGCGGGCCAGTTCCGGGCACGACCAGCGGGCCAGCGGCGTGCCGGTCTCGGCGGGTAGTTGGCAGGCCAGGGCCTTGACCTGGGCGGTCTGCAGGGCGGTGAACGAGGGTGGCCGGCCGGGGCGCCGACGGTCAGCCAGCCCGGGCATGCCCTCGTAGGCGAAGCGGCCTCGCCAGGTCCGCACGGTGTCCACATGCAGGCCCGTCTCGCGGGCGATGCACGCGTTGGAACGGCCCCGTGCCGCGTGGAGCACGACGTGCGCTCGGATCCGGGCCTGGTGGGGAGTCCTGTGCCCGTAGGCCATCTTCTTCAGCCGGTGCCTCTGCGAGGCAGTCAGCGATATCGGGCGGGCGGTGGCAACGGGCAAGGCAGGCAGGCCGATCAGCAGAAGTGGATCTTACTGGCTGGAGCCTGCCGCACCGCCTGACGCGGGCGGCCGGACAGGATGACCCCTTGCCCACCGTGCCGGAGTCGGCCAAGACCTCCCCTGCCCAGAAGCTGCCCGCGCGGCCTGGGCCGCCTGGCGGCAGCTCGCCGGCCTGGACGTCCGCTGCCGCGGCCAGTTCGCCTATGCCGGCGGCGAACTGGCCGACGGCGAAAGCAAACAAGCTGATGCGTCTGAACCGCTGAGGATCCGCCGGCACCTGCGGCTTCGCCCTCTACCTCACCCTCCCCGACATCTGAGAGAAGCCACCCACGGCACCGGCTCCGATATCAACCCCGAAGGATTTCCGGAGCCGACTTGCCATAGGGTGCACGGGTGGCTGACGTTAGTTTCGAGGCTCTGACGCGAGATCATGGCCGGCGTGCACCGGAGCCGACGTTCGGTGAGGTGACCGACCGGGTCTGTCGATGGCTCCGAGCCGTGGACGCCTCGGGCCTGGAACAGGCTTTCGACGAAGCCTCTTGGTTTGCGGATGTGCAAGTACAACCGTTCAGGGCACTCCTGGCGCTGGCGGAACCGGCACTACAGGCAAGCATGGAGCCCAACGCGCCGTCGGCGGACTTTACGACGCTGCTGACCAGGTTGCAGCTGCGCCTCGCCGCCCCGCTCCCACCCTCGCTGATCGGATTTTGGGAGCTACGGGCGCGAAGCCCGCAATGGCGCACACTGTTCGACACGCTGGTGAGCCCGAAGATATTCGCCCCATCCGCTTATCTCGACGGTCATGACTACGGCCCCGAGTACCGGCTGTCGGTGGCAGGGGTGGACAACTCGATTCGCCCGGTCCATGAGTCCTTGGACTACGGATACCAGGAGTGGTTCGACGACGCCGCAGAGGGCCTACGCGCCAGGGCTACCACCTGGCAGAATTTTGAGATCGGTGACAGCGTGATGCTCGACCCTACCGTCGCCCGCTCACTGATTCAGATCGCCTCCGACCATGGCGAGTGGGTCGTACTTGTCAGCGACTGGTGCGACGACACTGGCGAGTCGCCCATCTTCCGGGCCGGCGACGACTACGAGGGCTACGCGGACCTGCTCGGCACCAGCCTGCCGCAGTGGCTTGGCCTGGAGGTCGACGCGACGATGGCACATCTCGTCACACCGGACAGCGCCACTGACGTGGCAAGCGGGGCAAGCCTGCTCGGCTCAGCATGAACCGTGTATATCTACGCGATTGAACGCTGTCACGCTCGCGGGTCACGCACCCTTCCGCCGGGGTATCACGCTGCCCGATCCGGCCCCCAATCCCGAGCCCGGTTTCTCGTACACCCCTACCCGGTAGGCGCCCAGTCTGTCCGTGGGCGTTGAGATGTGGTCAAGGCCCCGCGTAGGTCCCACTCTGCGTCAACCCCCGAAGGACTTCCGACGTTGACCACTAA
>NZ_JBIASS010000107.1:0-2535 GCF_042890955.1 Streptomyces sp. NPDC001933
AACCGAGATCCTCTGCCGTGCTGCCGCTGCCCGTGGTCAGAGCTGGGGGCATTCCTCCGTACGCAACTGGGGAGAAAAGTCCGTACGCCGACAGGAAGGGTCACAAGCAAGCAGTGCTTTCTCTCGCACGCCGCCGGGCCAACGTTCTCTGGGCCATGCTCCGCGACGGAGCGTGCTACCAACCCGCACCATCAGTCACGCTGGCGGCTTGACATCTCTATTGGGAAGTTCTTTAACCCTTTCGGCGTTCAGGGACTGAACTGGATTCAGAGTTTCAGTGGCCCGAAGGTGCCGTCTCGGAACGTGAAGACGGTCGGCTCGGTGTCGAACTCCTCCCGGAAGTACCCGCTGTAGCCAGGTTCTTCGACGTGGGGTGCGAGCAGGTCCAGGACGGTGTAGAGGTCACCCATCATGTCGTCGAGCCAGAGGTTGCGGCTGAACAGTCCCCACGCGTGGAGCTCACCACCGGGCGTGAAGCCTCGGGACTGGCGTCGCAGGGACACGAAATCGCCTCCTGGCAGGCGACTGTCCGGATCCGGGGAGAGCAGTGGATACGAGTGCTCCTCCGCGTCGAGTTCTGCTGGACGCTCGGGGGCCAGGCCGAGGTGCCATTGCAGGGCTGCCAGGACCGTGTCGGGCGTGTCATCCCGGAGGAAGCACGTGAAGACGACTTCGTAGTGGAGGCTCACGGGAGTGCATTCTGCCCGGCGCCACTGACAGACCCAGATCATGGCCTCACGGCCGGGCTTGATCACGTTCGATCAGGGTGCCCGGGCGTCTGACGGTCTTGCCCACGTTGTAGCGGGTGGCGGGCTGCTTGTTCTTCGAGCCGGGCGGGCGACCGGGCCTGGCCGCGATGGTTTCGGCGCACGGGCCGGGCAGTGCAGGGTCGGGCGGAGGTTCCTGAACCCCCGGCGGACCAGGGCGGGTGTGAGCCGGCCGGGCTCGGCCGGCTTCTCCCAGGGGCGGCGGAGGTCAGCGGCCAGCGGCCGGGCGAGGCGGAGTTGGGTGTGGGCCGCGATGACCAGCCAGGTCCACCGGTCCGCCGCCTCCGGGGTGCGGAGCTTCGGGCGGGTCCAGCCCAGCGTCTACTTGATCATCCGGAAGGTGTGCTCCAGGTCGAATCTGCGCAGGAACGCCTGCCAGCGCAGGTCGACGGCCTCGTCCGCCAGGCCGGTTGCCGACGACCGCAGCCAGACGGGGAGGGGATCGTGGCCGCCGGGCAGGCGGTCGACCTCCAGGCGGATCAACGTCCCTTCGATGACGGGGAGTTCGCCGGTGTGGTCGATCCACGCGGAGCGGGTGGTCAGCCGAGGATGGATGCGGTCCCAGGCCATCGCGCGAGCGGTGCCGTAACGGTCGGTGACCTGCACGGTCTCGGCATCAGGCTCGCCCCAGGTGTCAGGCTTGGCGAAGCGGAACTCCTTGCCGTGCTTCGGCGGGCGCCCGCCCTTCGGCGGAGAGATCCAGGGGGCCGGGACGGGCTTGCGCATCACTCGGTCCGTGCGCATCCGCCCCAACACCTCCACCGGCAGTCCTTCCAGCAGATAGGCCATGAGTGGAGCGTCGTAGCCGGCGTCGAATACGACCATGATGCCGCGGTCACCCGCCTGCCAACGGCGCATGTCGATGAGGTCCTCAACCACCCGGCGGACCTGGGCAGCGGTGACCTCGGCGACGTCGTCCGCCGGCCCCAGCCGCAGCGCGTCCAGGATCTGGCACCACGAGGTCCGGCCCGGCTCCAGCGCGGCGACGAACGAGTAGGGCCAGCCGGGCACGAACTGGTCCGAGGACCGGCCGCTGCGGCCGTAGACGTGGCAGAACAAGCGGTCCCGGCTAGTCGGTGCGTCCGGCCGGACCAGTGGGTGACGTCCACCGCCAGGACCAGGCGGCCGTCGGCGGCCTCGGGCTGCGGCAGCCCGGCCAGCACCCGCCGCAGCCGCGGCACATCCACGTCCCCGCTGTTCAGCGCGTCGTACATCGCACCGTGCCCGCGCCAGTGCTCGGCCGTCAGCGTGAGGTCCACCGGCGTGGTCACCGGCCCGTCCGCGCACAGCAACGCGTCGGTCAGCTCGAACAGCGTGTCCCCGCGCACGGGCAGGCAGTCGAAGAAGTCGTCCCGGAAGTGTGACGCCGCCGCGAACGCTTCCCGCCGGACATCGTGATGCAGCAGACTCATTCCCCCACGGTCTTCGCGCTGGTCAAGTGCCACTTTGTCGGAGCACAGGATCAGCCGGAGGCCGTGTTCACGTCCCCGGAATCCCCGTACGAGCGATCACGTTCGGGGCATCGTTCGAGGTCAGACCATAAAGAACTTCCCAATAGAGATGTCAAGCCGCCAGCGTGACTGATGGTGCGGGTTGGTAGCACGCTCCGTCGCGGAGCATGACCCAGAGAACGTTGGCCCGGCGGCGTGCGAGAGAAAGCACTGCTTGCTTGTGACCCTTCCCCTCGTCGCGCTTGCGTTGGTAGTACGTCCGCGACGCGGCGCATGTCCTGAGGCTGGCCATGGAGGAGAGGTAGAAGGCCCGCAGC
>NZ_JBIASS010000108.1:0-2422 GCF_042890955.1 Streptomyces sp. NPDC001933
CGCCTCACCAATGAGAACACCATCTCCTGGCACGACCCGAAGAAGGCCACAGAACATCCCATCTCGGGATGAAACATCGGACGAAAACGACCTCTGAAAGGCAAACGCGGCTCTGGTCGTTGTCAGGCCGGGTGGTGGGGTAGTTCCTCGTCGGCGTGGCCGCCGGTTCCGAGGGTCCGCCGCGGGGACGGGGGCGCGGCCGGGCGTGTGCCGAGTACGCCTCGGGCTCGCAGTTCGTCAAGGCCGGACAGGCGCTCTCCGGGGAGAGCGTCGAGCAGGTCGGCCTGGGCGGCGCGGATGCTGGGCACGGGAGCCTGGGGCCCTGCGCCAAGGGCACGGCGGACGGTCACTGGTAGTCAGGGGCGCGGTGCCCAACGGGCCCG
Organism: Streptomyces sp. NPDC001933; assembly: GCF_042890955.1. NCBI lineage: Bacteria > Bacillati > Actinomycetota > Actinomycetes > Kitasatosporales > Streptomycetaceae > Streptomyces > Streptomyces sp. NPDC001933. The sequence goes on from NZ_JBIASS010000108.1 coordinate 384, forward strand.
TTTCCCCATCCCCCTTTCAATCCGTACGTGCGGTTTTCCCGCATACGGCTTACCGATGATCTTCTTGACAAGGTTACGCTGCCTTCGGATAGCGAATCGTGCCACGCAAGCGGTACAGGCCATGCCCTCTAAACCATTCTTCTGTCCATTCCGCCCGTTGCCCGGCACGTAGGTTCCGTCCCCGCTTCTTGACCATCAAGCGTTGAAGCCGCCACACCACGCACCCGTCAACAGCCCGGAACTTCCGAGCGGCATTCCCAGTTCGGAAATAGTTACCCCAGCCGCGCAGGATCGGATTCAAGTCCGCGATCACATCACGGATATCCATTCCCGTCCGACGGCGGTCAGTCCCCTCACGGACCTTGTCCCGGAGTCGCTTCATCGCCGCCTGCGACGGCCAGCGGTGCAGATAGAAGCGGGTCTTTCCGTACTTCTCCCACACCCTGCCAGAAAAGCGTGCTCTGAAGTGGCAGCCGAGGAAGTCGAGTCCTTCCCGGCCCTCTCTGAGGTCAACTACCTTCGTCTTGTCCGGGTGCAGTCGCAGCCCTAGCGAATCGAGGGTCTCCCCGACCGCCGTCAGAGCAGCCCTCGCCTGAGAAGCAGATCGGCATAGGACGACACCGTCGTCCGCGTACCTCACCAGCTCTCCCACTCCGCGCTGCGACAGCTCGGAGTCGAGGACGTGCAGGTAGATGTTGGCAAGCAAAGGAGAAATCACCCCGCCTTGCGGCGTTCCAGCGACCGTCCGCTGGAGCATCCCGCCTTCCATCACACCCGCTTGCAACCACAGACGAACCAACTTGAGCACCCTACGATCGGACACCCGGCGCTCAACCTCTACGAGAAGACGATCATGATCGATCTCGTTGAAGAAGTTGCGGATGTCGAACTCCACAACAAAGCAGCGGCCCTTGATGAAGCCCTCGCGAAGCCGCTCCATCGCCTGCGTGGCCGACCGCTTCGGCCGGAACCCATACGAGCACGGGAGGAACCCCGCCTCGAAAACCGGCTCCAGCACGATCTTGGCTGCCTGCTGGGCCACCCTGTCCCGGATCGTCGGAATGCCCAGTGGTCGTTTGCCACCCTGTGGTTTCGGAATATCCACGCGCCTGGCCGGCGCGGGACGATATGTGCCTGCGCGGAGATGTTTCTGAAGTTCACCGAGCATCCGCCCGACTCCGTACTCCTTCTCCACAAACGCCAGAGTGACCCGATCCACCCCGGCACTACCTCTGTTGGCCCGGACCCGCTCCCACGCCTCCCACAGCACGTCACCTCTGTGGATACGGTCGTACAGGGCGTGGAAACGCCGCTCCGGAGACTGCTTGGCCGCAGTCCATAGCCCGCGTTGGAGTTTTCGCACTTTCGAGACGGACGCGTGCCCGTCCACTACGACGGGAGTCGTCCCGTCGGGGTAGTTGAACCAGGTCACCCCGGTCATGCCCTCGCGCTTACCCCCGCCACGAGCGTGATCAAAGTGCGGGCCCTTCCCTCCCGGCGCGTTATGTTGCACGCCGATCTGCGGTACTACGCCCCGCTCGGACTCCCGCTGCCCTCCGGACGACTTCACCATCGGCTTATACGTCCGGTCTCGTGCCCGACGTCAGGCGTGGTCAGACGGGTCTCTCCTGTTCCGGCCCAGACCGTGCACACGTGCCGCCCTCCATACCCCGGGAGGACTCCGAAGGCTGACCCCGGAACTGGGCCCTCGGAACATGGCCTTCGCCCCAACGTGACGGGCTCGGCTCCTCCGTTGTCGATGTGACGAGGCTGCAAGGTTCGCTTGATGCTACGGCCCGCGTGCTTGCTCCCTCCAAAGAGGCTTTTGACATCCCGCTCAGCCCGCCGCGTCTCCACGACGAACCGGGACCTGCTACCGGGCACTCCGGTGTCTACCCGGACGGGACTTTCACCCGCAGGCCTGGGCCAGCTTTCAGGACGCAACACGCCGGCCATCGTACGGGCAGCCCCTGCTGCTGAAGGCCGTTCCATGAAGCCGGGAACAGGGACGGGCCTGCACCGAAGGTGGCGCGGGGCCT
>NZ_JBIASS010000109.1:0-2269 GCF_042890955.1 Streptomyces sp. NPDC001933
GCCCGATTGACCCCCGTCGAGTACGAGACCATCATGACCCCAGCCGCAGCCCTGGCTGCATAAACCCCGCTGTCACCCAACCCTGCAGCAGTCCCTCCGGGCTGGTGGTGCGGGGTGCTGGGTTCTGACAGTGGATGCCGATGAGGGATTGTCGTTTTTGCGTGGTGTGGTGGTCAGTTTGCTGCTGATCGCTATGACGCCGTCACGAAGGCAGCCGGACGCAAGGACGGCGACCCCCAGCGGGCCGAGTGGCTGGAGGAATCCGCCGCCTACGTCGCCGCTGCTCGTGGCCGCGGCCGGGATCGCCCAGTGCTCCCCGCCAGGACCCGAGTTCGGGAGGCACCCGCTGAGAATGATCTTGCTAGGGTCCACCCAGGACCTGGGGCGTTCAACGCATGGGAGGTGGTCAGGCGATGACCCCTGAGGAGCAGGATTTGGTCAGGGGCCTGGTGTTCGTACCAGGTAAAGGTCGGACGCGCACGATCGACGAGGTGCTCGCCCACTTCGGCGAGTCCGACGGTGGGGCCCTGGCGCTCCGGCTGCTCCGGGACGCCAGGGAGCGCCGGGACGCCGACGACGTCGCGATGGCGTTGATCGTCAAGGCCGCCGCCGGCGCCTCGGGCGAGGAGTTCCTGGAGCCGTTGACCGAGCTGTTCCCTGCCGAATGGCACAGGGACCACGAGGACATCGTGTCCATGCTGGGCAAGCTCCGCTCGCCCAGGACGGTGCCGACGCTGGTCCTGGCGACTCACTGGGTTCCCGAGCACCTGGACTGGGACGAGAACCGGGCGCTCGCGGTGAAGGCGATCTGGGCGCTCGGCGCCATTCCCGTCGCGGAGGCCCGGGCAGCCCTCGAGGGCTTGCGCGACGACGAGAACGAGATCATCCGCGAGAACGCGGTGAAGCAGCTCGCACGCCGCGGCGAGCTCTGACCGCGGAGCTGTAGCCGTTCATCCGGAACGCCCGGCCGCGTTTCGTACGTCACCAACATCGGATTCGCCGCGTAGACCGCCCTGTAGGGCGTTCTGAGCGCCTGTCAGCCGCCCAGGTCTCCCCAAGGGGTCCGGGGCGGCTGAGTTCGCGGCGCAGCGGTCGGGGCACGACGTCCCGCATCCCAGCCCCTCGCGCGGAGGGGCTTTCGTGCACCGCGTCCGCGGCTGCTGTCCGCCGAGCGGACCGAGCATGGTGCGCTCCTGGGTACTGCTGACGCCGAGCAGCTGCCCGCGCGAATGGCCGGCGGGATCCTCGGGCCTGGAATCTCCTGCGTTATTCCTCGAGCGATCCCTTGCACGAACAGAATTCCTGCCCCCCAGAAGAGACTAGTCCTCGACCTTGCTGCGGCTCTGATAAGCGAGGTCCTGATAGTCGGGGTGCCGGGCCATCCAGGCGGTGATGAACGGGCACACCGAGAGCACCCGCAGTCCGTCCGCCCGCGCGGCGTCCAGGCCCGTGCGGGCCAGCGCTGAGCCGACGCCCTGTCCGTTGAACTCCGGGTCGACCTCGGTGTGCGTGAAGACGACAAGCCCGCTCTCGTTGGTGCGCAGGTACTCGGCGAAGCCGGCAAGTTGCCCGTCCACGCGGGCCTCGTAGCGATGGGTGTCGGGGGAGTCGGTGATTTCGATGGTCATCGTGAGCCTTTCGGACGTGGGGGCCGATGTCCGGCCATGCACAAATGTAGGTGCGTAGGAGTTCGCGACCGTGTCGGGGCCCGCATGGCGCTCAAGCACGCCCATGAGCCGGCCGAGGCGTAGTCATGTCTGTGCCCGGAGCCATATCGGACCTGGACAAGAACCGGGCCCTGGCCGACTGGCTGGAGTGGCAGCTGCGGAAGGTTCGGGGCCGGATCCGGGAGCTGGAGATCAAGGAGGAGCAGGAGCGGCGGCGTCGGGAGCAGGCGCATGCCGCGCTGCGGTGGAAGATCCAGCCGCAGCGGTCGTCGTCGGCGGCTCTGGTGCATTGCGGGGACTGTGCCCTGTATCCGGTCGAGGGTGGATTCCTCACCCGAGAAGAGGTGGTGATCGCCTTGGCTGAGCCGGACATCGAGGCGTGCCAGATCTGCAAGCCCGAGACGGGACTGCAGCCACAGTAGAAGGGCGCCAAGGTCAGGTGATGTGTGGTCCGGCGACAGTTGTCACCGGATCGCCGTGGAGACCTCCGCCCGGCTGAGCACGGTAGCTGTCAACGCCTGGGAGTAGGAGTTGTCACCTGCCGCGGATGTGCGGGGTACATCAGCGGCGTGCTGATCACTCATCGAGCCGACGTGGCACAA
>NZ_JBIASS010000110.1:0-2242 GCF_042890955.1 Streptomyces sp. NPDC001933
GCCCGATTGACCCCCGTCGAGTACGAGACCATCATGACCCCAGCCGCAGCCCTGGCTGCATAAACCCCGCTGTCACCCAACCCTGCAGCAGTCCCCAAGGACGTCGGCCTGGCTGGCAGTGGAGTAGGAGATCCTGTGGCTCATGGCGCCATGGTGCCAAGGACGACTGACACCCCGCCTGACCCGCAGGGGCGCGGCCGGAGGGCGTCCGGGCCCGAATCATCCGCAGCGAGGAGCGCACACTCTGCGGTCGGCCCACACCGCGGGAGGGCCGAGGCGAGCGTTCACCACGTCCAGCAGCTCGGCAGCCACCGTTCGAGACAGTCCGACCCCGGAGGTATCGGTGAGGGGCCCGTGGACCTCGACATGCTCGGCCAGAGTGCTGCCCGCGACATAGGGAGTGGCCAGCCAGGGCCGGTCTGCTTGCGCGTCGGCGGCAGCCACCTCGAGCAGGTACGGGCCAGAAATCTTGGTCAGGGTGACGACTTCACGGCGAACCGGCGGGGTGCACTGGTTTCGCCGTGAACTCCGGGTGGAGCACCTTCACAGCCAGAGGTCCGCTGCCTGGTGGATGCGCATAGTAGACAGTTCCCATGCCGCCGGCCCCAGGCGGCGCAGCGGGTGGTAGGGGCCGATTCGAGCGGGTAGTTCAGCCTCATCCACCGCAGGTGCCTCCATGCAACTCAGTACAGGTCAGGCAGTGAGCGTAACTGCGCTGGGGACCGCAGGTAGTGGCGGGTGGAGGACCGCACCTGGATCAGCGACCCCAAGGGTGGCTCCCCCTTCCAGACCGACCGCGCGGGCACCCTGCGTTCGTCGTCGCCCGTGCGCTGGCCGAGGCCGGCGTCCCGTACGGGCTGGGGGATCTCCGGGTCTCGAATCCCGACCTCCTTCTGGCCGACGGCGCGGGCGGCGGGGGCGGGCCGGTGGCCGGGGGTGGAGGTGACGGCCGTCAGCCCGAAGGGGATCGCCGAGCTGTGCGAGCTCGTCGAGACCAGGGATGGTCAGTAGTCCCAGACGGTTGGCACGAAACGGAAGGCGTTGCCGGCGACCGCCACGTGGCAGACGGACGGGAACGGCACGTGAGCTGCCAGCAATTGCTCGCCGCTGGCCGCCATCTCTGTCAAGAGACGGATCCGGACGCGGGCTGATTCCTCGGGGTCGTGCTCGAAGCCGTTGTACCAGCCGGGTTTGTCGAACCCGCACTGGAACACGGCATCGCCGGCGAACGTGAGCCGGTCGCCGCCGGACTCCAGGCGGACGATGCTGTGACCGGGAGTGTGACCGCCGGTACGAACGATCCTCACTCCTGGCGCCACCTCGTGCTCCTTCTCGAACGGCTTGAGCTGACCGCGGTACAGTTCCAGGAACTTCGAGGCGGTCGTGCGAAGCGCCTCCGGCACGGCTTCCGGCATGGCGGTGCGGGAGAAGTCGGGCGCCTCCCAGAACTCGGCCTCCGCGGAAGCCAGATGGACCCGCAGGTTCGTGCGGAGCCGACCCCTCAGCCCTTCGACGAGCAGCCCGCCGATGTGGTCGAAATGCAAGTGGGTGAGCACCACATCGGTCACGGATGCGGGGTCGATCCCGGCCGCGTCCAGTCGCATGGCCAACTGCCCGGCCCGCGGGAAGCCGGGGAATTCCGTCCCCAGCCCGGAATCGATGAGGATGGTTCGGCCACCGCTGCGTACGACGGCCACATTCACCGGGTAGACGAGCATCTCCGGCAGGAAGTTCTCACCGAGCCAGGCGGACAGGTCGGCCTTGGCAGCGTTTGTGGCCAACGTCTCGGCGGGAATCTGCAGTGTCCCGTCGCTGATCACCGTCACGTCGATGTCGCCGACGTTCAACGCATAGCGGGACGGCACCAGTTCGTCGTGCACCGGCGCGTCGGGGTGTGCGAGCTTCATGGTGTTCTCCTCGTGAAGAGCGTAAACCGAAGACACCGATACGGCGCCATGGCGTACGCCGTCCGGTATTCCCTATGACCGGACGGCAGCCCGGTCTGTGACAGCCGCTCTGCCCCTCGCCTCTGCCCCGCCTGACCGATCACGTCACGGGCACCAGGTGCTTGGCCGCCATGTGAGTGACGGGACGCATGCGGTCGGCCGGAGCCTCCTCGGGCCGTCAGACGTCCTTGGGCTAGAGGTCCTAGTAGGGCTTGGTCATGTTGGTGCGGGGTCTGGCATGTCGCGGTGACAAGTGGGGCAGGCGCCGGTCCAGGTCGCGATGAGTATCTGCAGCT
>NZ_JBIASS010000111.1:0-2122 GCF_042890955.1 Streptomyces sp. NPDC001933
AGTGCGAGTTCGACGAACGCGGTGCCGGGCAGCAGGACCGAGCCGAACACGGCGTGGTCGGCGAGCCACGGGTGCGAGTCCAGCGACAACCGGCTGGTGAAGAGGGAGACGTCCTCACCCGCGACGCCGACCGAGCCGGCCAGAAGCGGGTGCCCGGCAGCCTCAAGACCGGCCGAGGACAGACTCGTACGGCTGCTGCCGCCCAATGCCGACGCCAGCCAGAAACGCTCGTGCTCGAACGCGTACGTCGGAAGATCCACCCGACGTGCCCCCGTACCGGCGAACACGGCCGACCAGTCCACGGACTCACCCGAGACATGAGCCTCCGCGAGGGCGACCAGCTCGGCATCCTGCGTGTCCCGGTCGGGGAGCACGAACACCCGGCCTGCCGAGGGCTCCGCCCCCGCGACCGTCTCCAGTGCGGTCAGGAAGTCCGCGCGCTCGGCCGCCATGATCACGACCCGGTGTTCGAACCGGGAACGCGTCAGTGAAAGGGAATGGCCGATGTCGAGGAGTGACGGAACGGAGCCCGCCCGCAACTGCGCCAGCAGCCGCTCCGCCTGACCCGCCAACGCCTGTTCCGACTTGGCGGACAGCACCCACGGGATGGCCGGCAGCACGACCTCCGGCTCCTCGGCCGACGCAGGCTCCTGCTCCTGCGGCTGTTCCAGGATGATGTGGGCGTTGGTGCCGCTGATCCCGAACGAGGAGACGGCGGCCCGGCGCGGGCGTTCGCCGGTCTCGGGCCATGCGCGGCTCTCGGTGAGGAGCTCCACCGCACCCGCCGACCAGTCGACGTGGGTGGAGGGCTCGTCCACGTGCAGGGTCTGGGGCAGCACCCCATGACGCATGGCCATGACCATCTTGATGATGCCTGCGACACCGGCGGCGGCCTGGGTGTGGCCGAGGTTGGACTTGACGGAGCCGAGCCAGAGCGGCCGGTCCTCCGTGCGTTCCTGGCCGTAGGTGGCGATGAGGGCCTGGGCCTCGATCGGGTCGCCCAGGGAGGTGCCGGTGCCGTGGGCCTCGACGACGTCGACCTGGTCGGCGGAGACCTTGGCGTTGGCCAGGGCCTGGCGGATGACGCGCTGCTGCGACGGGCCGTTCGGGGCGGTCAGGCCGTTGGACGCGCCGTCCTGGTTGACGGCGGATCCGGCGACGACCGCGAGGACCTGGTGGCCCTTGCGCCGGGCCTCGGAGAGCCGCTCGACCAGCAGAACCCCGACACCCTCGCCCCAGCCCGTACCGTCCGCATCGTCCGAGAACGACTTGCACCGGCCGTCGGAGGCGAGGCCCCGCTGGCGGCTGAACTCGGCGAACGTCGTCGGCGTCGACATGACGGTGACACCGCCCGCGAGCGCCATCTCGCACTCGCCCGAGCGCAGCGCCTGGATCGCCCAGTGCAGCGCGACCAGCGACGAGGAGCAGGCGGTGTCGATGGTGACTGCCGGGCCCTCCAGGCCCAGCGCGTACGCGACACGCCCCGAGAGCACGCTTCCGGACGTGCCCAGCCCCAGGAAGGCGTCGACCCCGGCGGGAATCGACTCCGCCCCTGAGCCGTAGTCGTGATACATCAGCCCCGCGAAGACGCCGGTCCGGCTGCCCCGGAGCGTGTCCGGGTCGATCCCGGCCCGCTCCAGCGCCTCCCAGGAGGCTTCGAGCAGCAACCGCTGCTGGGGGTCCATCGCGAGGGCCTCGCGCGGCGAGATCCCGAAGAATCCGGCGTCGAACATCCCCGCGTCGTGCAGGAAACCGCCTTCAAGCGTGAGCGAACGGCCCTCCGCGTCGTCGGCCACGGCGTCCGCGTACAGCCGCGAGAGGTCCCAGCCGCGGTCGGTCGGGAACGGTGCGATGCCGTCGCCACCCGCGGCGACCAGGCGCCACAGGTCCTCGGGGCCGGTCACGCCGCCGGGGTAGCGGCAGCTCATGCCGACGATCGCGATCGGATCGTCGGCCCCGGCAGCCGTGGCCACGATGGTGCCCGCGCCCTGCGACCCGACCTCACCGACCAGCTCCGTGGTCAGGAACTCGGCGAGGACGGTGGCGGAGGGGTAGTCGAAGACGAGGGTGGCGGGCAGGCGGAGGCCGGTGACCTTGCCGAGGCGGTTGCGGAGTTCGACGG
>NZ_JBIASS010000112.1:0-1943 GCF_042890955.1 Streptomyces sp. NPDC001933
ATCTTGTTCCAGTGTGTCCTGAATGCAGAGGGGAATTCGATGTAGGAAGAATTTCTTGAAGCAGTGCTGCGTGACCGATGAAGGATTGGCCCTTCGAAGTCGCCCTGCGGGGGGAGGCTTCAAACCGCCTCATGCTGCGTTAGCCGAAGACTGTCGTGGTGAGCGATGAGGAAAAGGCGCCAATAGGCGTCAGGTGGGGATCAGGGAGACGAACGCAAGTGAATCGTTGCTGACGTGTCGAAAAGATTCCGACGACATCAAAACCGGGAAGCTTGGAACCGTCCCGGGATAAGCCTGGCGGGAGCCCGCCGACTGGCCAGGCGGTGTCCGGCATGGAGACGACGTGAACCTGATCTGCCGCGGTCATGTGGAACAGGAGAAGGCGCGTACCGATACAGCCCGTCCTGGTAGGGGCGGGCGAGAGGGAGCACCCCGAGCGGTTGTGCCGTGAAGGGGCTGAGTACCGATGCGGAACGCGCCGGCGGACCGGCTCGTAGTAGTGAAGAAACCCCTGTAACGGGGGTGGAGCGAAGGGGCCGGGTCGTTCGTGACTGTGTTGATCGCATCAACCGGGCGGTGTCCGGGAGGAGTTCGGTGGACCAGTTGAAGTCGCAGACCAAGCCGTTTGAGATCTCAAAGTGGGAAGTCAAAGAAGCATGGGAGGAAGTGAGGGCTAACAAGGGGGCACCGGGAGTGGACGGACAGAGCATCGCCGACTTCGAGAAGGACCTGAAGAACAACCTTTACAAGGTCTGGAACCGGATGTCGTCGGGCTCCTACTTTCCTCCACCGGTGCGTGCAGTGGCCATTCCCAAGCCACATGGCGGCGGCGAGAGAATTCTTGGGATTCCTGCCGTCGCTGATCGTGTGGCTCAGACGGTCGTGGCCCGGCATTTGGTGCGGCGGGTGGATCCTATTTTCCATCCGGACAGCTTCGGATACCGGCCCGGACGGTCCGCCTTGGACGCCGTGGAGAAGTGCCGGGAACGCAGCTGGAAACGGGACTGGGTAGTCGAGTTCGACATCTCCCAGTTCTTCGACAGCGTGTCCTGGGACCTCCTGGTCAAGGCGGTGGAAGCACACACCGACGCCGTTTGGGTGAAGTTGTATGTGCGGCGGTGGCTTGCTGCCCCGCTCAAGATGCCCGACGGCACCCTGCTGGAACGGGAGTGTGGGACGCCGCAAGGAGCCCCGGTTTCTCCCGTTCTGGCGAACCTGTTCCTGCACTACGCGTTCGACGTCTGGATGGCCCGGGAGTTCCCGGCCGTCACCTTCGAACGCTATGCAGACGATGCAGTCGTGCACTGCGTCACCGAGCGCCAGGCCCGCCAGGTACTGACCGCGCTCTCGGACAGGATGGCCGAGGTCGGGCTGCGTCTGCACCCGGCCAAGACCCGGATCGTGTACTGCCAGGACGGATTGCGGCGAGGCTCGTACGAGCACACGTCGTTCACGTTCCTGGGCTTCACGTTCCAACAGCGCCAAATGCGGGACAAGAACGGCCGTATCAGATGGTCGTTCCGCCCCGCGGTCAGCAGGGACGCCCTCAAACGACTCGGCGAGGAAGTCCGCTCCTGGCGGCTCCACCGGCGAGTCAACCTCACCGTGGAAGAACTCGCGCAGCGGATCAATCCGATCGTCGCGGGCTGGATGCAGTACTACGGCCGGTTCTACCGATCGGCCTTGTATCCACTTCTGATGCGCATCAACGCCTACCTGGTGCGCTGGCTCCGCAACAAGTACAGGCGGTTTCGCGCGATGAGGAAGGCCATCGCCGCCTTCCAGCGGGCAGCCAAGCGCCGCCCGGGAATGTTCGCGCAGTGGAGGTGGACCAGTTCCCCCTCCTTGGCCTGGTGATCAGGACGACAAGAGCCGTATGACGAGAGATCGTCACGTACGGATCTGTGGGAGCCGGAGGGTGCGAATCCCTCCGGCTACCCGAC
>NZ_JBIASS010000113.1:0-1913 GCF_042890955.1 Streptomyces sp. NPDC001933
CGGACACAGAACTGGCTGCGGATCGAGTCCGGTTACACCGGCCCGATCGACGGGATCCCGGGCCCCAACACCTACGCCGCGCTCCAGCGGAACATGCGTGACTGGGGCTACACCGGGCCCGTGGACGGCGTACCCGGACCGAACACCTGGGCCGCGGTCCAACGACTGGCCGCCGTACACGGCTACACCGGTCCCATCGACGGCGCGATGGGACCCAATTCCTGGCGGGGCTTCAGCCGCTTCATCAACCAGGACCGCTGGGACTGAAACCAGAGGGCCGACGGTACCGACAGCAAAGAAAATCCCCGGCCCGAAATTAAGCGGGCCGGGCGATCTCCCACAGCCCGTCCGGAACAATCCAACTCCACGTATCCCGCCCCATGAACAGCCCAGCGAGCGATCACCACATAGGACACCGTCTTACGAGCTCGTGCATGGTTGGGGTTAGGGCCAATACCAGTGACTTTGGTGGTGATGTGTCGTTGGTTGTGGTGTGCCGAGGCCTGGACAGGTGAAGTCGTCGTGTGAGCGTTTGTCGGACCGGATTGCCCTGGGTTTGCTGACTCAGGTGTTTCCGCCCGGGCTGGTGGATGAGACGGTTGCGGAGTGCGGGCGTGTGGAACAGCGGTCGCGGCTGCTGCCGGCCCGGGTCGTGGTCTATTTCGTGCTCGCCATGTGCCTGTTCTCCGGGCAGGGTTATGAGGAAGTTGCGAGGCTGCTGACTCACGGTCTGGAACGGGTGCGGCGATGGGAGAAGCCGTGGAGGGTGCCGACCACCGCGGCGATCGGCCGGGCCCGTCGGCGGCTGGGGCCGGAGCCGTTGAAGGTGCTGTTCGAGCGGGTGTGCCAGCCGGTCGCGACCAGGGAGACGGCCGGTTCCTGGTACCGGCGGTGGAGGCTGGTCGCCGGGGACGGCACGGTCTTCGATGTCCCGGACACCGAAGCCAACGCCAACTTCTTCGGCCGGCCCGGCTCGGGCCGGGGACAGCAGCGGAGCGCGTATCCGCAGGTGAGAGTTGCCGCGCTGGTGGAGTGCGGGACACATGCGGTGTTCGCCGCGGCCACCGGTCCGCTCACCGTGCACGAACAGCACCTCGTCCCCGGACTGCTGGACCGGCTCGGGCCCGGGATGCTGATGATGGCAGACCGGGGCATCACGGGCTTCGAACTGTGGCGGGCCTCGTCCGGCACGGGCGCCGACCTTCTGTGGCGGGTCCGCAAGAACATCGTGCTCCCGGTCCTTGAACAGCTCGGTGACGGCTCCTACCTGTCCCGGATCGCGGCCGCCGATGACCGTGCCCACCGTGACCCGGCCCCGGTCCGGGTGATCGAGTACACACTCGACGGAGACGACGGCACGGTCTACCGTCTCATCACCACCGTCTGTGATCCGGACCAGGCCCCGGCAGCAGAACTGGCAGCCCTCTACCACCAGCGGTGGGAGATCGAGAACACCCTCGACGAGATCAAAACCCACCAGGGCGGCCGCCAACTGGTCCTGCGCTCGCAATACCCGGACGGTGTCGAGCAGGAGATCTACTGGTTCCTCCTGGTCCACCACGCCCTCAGAGACGTCATCCACGACACCGCCCACCAATCCGGTCTCGACCCGGACCGGATCTCCTTCACCCGCACCCTGAACGCCGCCCGCCGTCACGTCACCGACCAGGCGGCACTTTCCCCCCTCACGGCTGAAACGGGCCCTCTCCCACATCAGCAGTGAACTGCTGGAACGACTCCTGCCGCCCCGCCGACCACGCGCCAACCCCCGCGTCATCAAACGCAAGATGTCCAGCTGGCACCTCAAACACCCCCATCAGAAGCCGTATCTCAACCGAACGTGATCGCTTGTTTTCTGCTGGTCAGGCATGGTTTAGCTCGGAACGAGGGAGGCATCCGGCGTCTTGTGTCCG
>NZ_JBIASS010000114.1:0-1786 GCF_042890955.1 Streptomyces sp. NPDC001933
CGGAGATCGGGCCCGGGTCCTCGGTGTCGGTGTCGAACGGCGGCGCCTTTTCGGTCCACTTCATCGACGTGACCGTCGTGTAGCTCTGCAGCTCGCCCTTGCTCACCCCGTCACCGCTCCGGGTGGCCACCGTCTCGGTGCCGAGCGGCATGCCCGTGGACTTGTCGAAGATCAGGCGGATTTCGACGGGCCCGTGGGGGCTGGGGAGCGCGACGGCGTAGCCGGTACGGCCGGTGTGGTCCTTGACGTCGCCGAGGGAGCGCACGCCGGGTTCGGCGGCGAGGAGGCGGTAGGCGGCGGCGCGCAGGGCCGGGGTGGACGGGAGGGTCGTGGCGAGTCGGACGGCTGTGTCGAGGACGATCCCGTCGAGGATTTTCTTGGGGGCGTTGTAGTCCTTGTCGACCAGGGTGAACAGGCGCTTGCGGAGGGCCTGTTCATCGGTGGGTAGTGTGGCCAGGACGTGGAGCGGGATGTCGCCCATCGGGACGGTGTCCGCGGTTCCGCCGGGGGCGTCGTGCTGGATCTCGCCCTTGCCGGCATAGGTGAGGGTCTCCCCCTCCAGGTTCCATGACGTGGGGGAACCGTCCGCCTTCCACGCCGCCTCGTCGGCCTTCGTTGCCGGACGTGCCCCCAGGTCCAGGGACTGCGACCACTGCTTGTTCTCGGCGGCGGCCGTCCAGTACCGGTGCTCGGTGCGGGCGGCGACGGTGTAGTGCTTGCTCGGGACCTTGTGGAGGGAACCGATGTGTTCCTCCACGTACCAGTACGTGCCGGAACCGGCCGGTTGCTGCTCGACGTGGGAGGCGGCAGCGAGAAGGATCTGGCTGCCGGAGCCCGATGTCGCGGAGGGGGCGGGTCCTGGCTTCTCCGGCACGGTGTCGGTGATCACCACAGCCGCCACCGCCGCCGCGGTGGCCAGGGCGAGACCCGGGACGAGAGAGCGGCCCGCCCTCCGCGGCCGGGTGGTGGCGCGAGCCGTGCGCATCGCGCGCGGACGGCTCGTGAACGTTGCGAGCTCCTCTTCCCGGACCGCCGACGGCGTGGGACGGTCGGGGTCGAGGTGGGTGGGGCGGGCGGTTGTCAGACGGTGCAGGATGTCGTTCTTCACCGGGCTTCCTTTCCTACGGCGATCCGGACTCGGGTGGACACGCGCCGCACGTCTGCGGCCTCCTCCGTGGGTGGGGAGACCGACGCGGCCTGGGTGAGACGTCTGCGCGCCCGGTGCAGACGGACCCGCAGGGTGATGGGCGAGCAGCCGACCACCGCGGCTGCCTGTGCGGGGGTCAGGCCCTGCCACCCGGAGAGGATCAGCAGTTCCCGATCGTCCTCCGGCAGCGTGGCCAGCGCGCTGAGCAGCGCGTTGCGCTCGGATACCTCCTCGGCGATGTCCGCCTCCGCGGGTTCCGTCCAGGAGCGCAGCTCGGCGGCGAACGACGCGCGCCTGGCCTCCGCCCGGATGTTGTCCCGCAGGATGTTGCGGGCGACCGCGAGCAGCCATGGCAGCGGCGGCTCGGGGACGTCGTCCAGCTTGCGCCAGGCGACAGTGAACGCTTCGTTCACCACCTCATCGGCGACCTGTCGTCCCGCACGACTGACCACGTAGGCCCACACGCGTTGCCGACAACCGTCGTAGATGGCGGTGAAACGATCCGCGTCGTGATCGGGCACTGCCGCACCTCCTGTCCCTCCTGGTGTGCTCTGTCGTTGAGTAGTGGGCCCAACGGGCTGATCGTTACAGCGGCATGCCAGGAAACACGCCCGAGAGACGAGGCGTACGTCACATCAG
>NZ_JBIASS010000115.1:0-1273 GCF_042890955.1 Streptomyces sp. NPDC001933
CGCCGGAGCACCTCATGACACCTTCGTCGTACATGTTCCCCCAGCCCCCACGCCGGAAAGCGCAAACGTGACCTCGGCACTGACCATCCTCTCCCAAGCCCTCGTGTACGCCCTGCCGCAGCGCTGGATCGCGAGGCTTCTGCGCTACCCCGAAGCCGTGAAATTCCTCCTGATCGCAACAGCGGGCACCATGGCCACGACGACACTGTTTTCGATCCTGAAATGGACGGCGCTCACAGACAATCCGGTCACAGCGCACATGCTCGCCGCACTGATCTCCGCCGTGTACGCATACATCCTGTGCCTGGCATGGTCGTTCGCCGACATCGATCATGCAAGCGGAGGACGCTGGGCAGCAACCTTTTTCGCCCTCATGGCAGTCTCCATCACTCTCGGTGCCATTCCCCTCTGGATTGCCCGATACCACTGTCGACGGCCATCGTAAGCTCCCCACTGGCGGCCATTTATGGCGCATTTTGTGGCCATGGTTTCTCCCCGCGTACGGCCAGATAGTTCCCCACCTGCTGTGAGTCAGATTCGGTCCCGGCAACGCTGGGTGGATGAAATCGAGCAGGGAGATCATGGAAATTTTGGAGGCGTACGACCTCACGGGTAGTTATCGGGCGGCGGCGGAGCTGGCTGGGTGTGATCACCACACGGTGGCCCGGTATGTGCAGATGCGCGCTGCGGGGCAGCCGCCGGACCGCCGGCGGCATCGAGCGCGGGCGATCGACGACTTTCTGCCGAAGATCGAGGAGTTGGTGGTCCGCTCGCAGGGCAAGGTCCGCGCGGATGTCATCCACGAACGGATCGTCGCGCTGGGGTTCACCGGCGGTGAGCGGACCACGCGCCGGACGGTCGCGGAGGCGAAGGCCCAGTTTCGGGCTGGTCGGCGGCGAGTGTATCGGCCGTGGGTAACCGAACCTGGGCTGTGGTTACAGTACGACTTCGGTGACGGTCCAACGATTTCCGGCCGGAAGACGACGTTGTTCTGCGCATGGTTGGCGTGGTCGCGATTTCGGGTGGTGATCCCGATCTGGGACAAGACATTGCCGACGGTGGCGGCGTGTTTGGATGCGACATTCCGCCGCTTGGGCGGGGTTCCGGTCTATGTCCTCACCGACAACGAGAAGACCGCGACGATCGATCACGTGGCCGGGATCGCGGTCCGCAATCCGGAGATCGTGGAGGTGGCACGGCATTACGGCACGACGCTGCGGACGTGTTTACCTGCTGATCCGGAGTCGAAGGGAGGAAGTGAGGCGACGGTGCG
>NZ_JBIASS010000115.1:1283-1624 GCF_042890955.1 Streptomyces sp. NPDC001933
AGGTGAACCTGCGCGAGCAGTATCACTCTTTCGGTGAGCTCGAGTCGGCTTGCCGGCAGTTCTGCACCGACGTCAACACCCGCGTCCACAGCTCTACTCGGCGGCGGCCGGTCGAGCGGCTGGCCGAAGAGTTGCAGCGGCTGCATCCGCTGCCGAAATCTCCGTTCACCGCGGTGTTCGGCACCACCCGGCGGGTGAACTGGGAGTCGACGATCTCGGTGGAAGGGGTGCGGTATTCGGTGCCGCACACGTTGATCGACACTCGGGTCTGGGCCCGCTTCCATGGTGAGGAGCTGATCGTGACCGCCGTCGACAATGATGGCGGTGCAGTCGAAGTCGCG
>NZ_JBIASS010000116.1:0-1549 GCF_042890955.1 Streptomyces sp. NPDC001933
TTGCCACATCACGGGACCGGGAACACCGTCCTGCTCCGTCGACGTCTTCGGCAAGGGGTCGTCCCCGGGCAGGGGCGGGTCGGTCGGCTCGGTCGGGTTGAATGCCCAGGGGCGGGCGAGGTCGAGATCGACGGGAGAGATGCCGCCGACGGAGCCCACGGAAGCGTACTGGTGGACGGCCCAGTCGGGGTAGCGGCCACCGAGGTCGGGCGGGCCGGGCCAAGTGCCGTCGTTGGCGCCCCAGGATGCCGCCCAGAGGTGGGCGCCGGCAGCGACGGTACGGCTCCAGGTGCCGGAGCGCAGCGCGCTCGTACTGATGTAGAACCAGGGCACGTACGTGCCGACCCGTTCCCGCACCCGGTTGAACCAGGCGGACACGTCCGTGTCGTCCCACAGACGGGTGGAGTCGTCGAGTACCTCGACGTCCAGCGCGAGCACGTCGCCGGCGCGGTAGTCGTGCAGATGGTCCACGAAGTAGTCGGCGGCGGCGGTGGGGGCGAGGAAGTCTCCCGACAGCCAGTAATGACCCACCCGCAGGCCCGCGGCGCGGGCCCCGTCGACATGACCGGGATAGGAGGACGAGGTGTAGGGGCCCTCGGCGAGCTGGCACCCCCCGGCCTTGGCGATGACGAAATGCAGGCCCTCGGCGGCGGCGCGGGCGTAGTCGATGTCGGCCTGGTAGTTCGAGACGTCAACGCCCCGCAGTTCGTCGGCCTCGGCGGGGGCCGGCCCGGGGGTGGCCACAGCGCTGGTGGCCGTGATGATTCCGACCGGGGTCAGGGCTGTCGCCACGGCTCCGCGGATCAGGGTTCTCCTGCGCATGTCTCCTCCGGTGGGGGCGGGGTTTCGCGACAGTGGAATGTCATGCTCGTATCGAAATCTATGCGCGTAGGCTACCGTGAGCGCGTGCCATGGCAGGTCAAGTCACAGTATTTTCAAGGGAGTTGCTGTGTGCGAGAACCATGAGGCCGATGACGGACGAAAGAACCGGTCACGGACTGGAATGAGCCGCCGCACGCTGCTGCGCGGCTCGGTCAGCACGTTCGGTCTGGCCGCCGGCGGCGTGCTGTTCTCGGCGGGCACCGCTCGGGCTCTGGACATCTACAACCCGTTCAGCGCCTACCAGATCACCGGCAGCTGGCAGGAGCACCTCGACCGCGGTTCCCTGGGTGGAATCGACTACGGGATGGGTGTCGGCACCGCCCTGCCGGCCGCGGGAGCCGGCGTCGTCATCAACATCCCGTACAACGGCACCGGCGGTCACACGGTGACCATTACCCACAGCGACGGGTACCGGACGCAGTACATGCATCTGTCGGAGTTCCTGCTGCCCGACGGCACCTCGGTCGGCAAGGGGGACATCGTCGGGCGCTCCGGCGGTGCGGCCGGTGCCCCGGGTTCCGGAAGTTCCACCGGGCCGCATGTGCACTGGCATCTGATCACCCCGGGTGGTACCCGGGTCAACCCGCTGAACTACCTGGGCGGTGGCGGTGGGTTGCCGAAGACGTCGACGGAGCAGGACGGTGTTCCCGGTCCCGTGATGTGGCAG
>NZ_JBIASS010000117.1:0-1472 GCF_042890955.1 Streptomyces sp. NPDC001933
GATGCGGAGGTCACCGTGTTGACGGTGGGTCCGGAGGATGCCAAGGACGCGTTGCGCAAGGCGTTGTCGATGGGTGCGGACAAGGCGGTTCATGTCGAGGACGACGATCTGCACGGCAGTGATGTGATGGGTACGTCGCTGGTGCTGGCGAAGGCTGTGGAGAAGGCCGGGTACGACCTGGTGGTCTCGGGGATGGCGTCGACGGACGGGACGATGGGTGTGGTCCCGGCGTTGCTGGCGGAGCGTCTGGGTGTGCCGCAGGTGACGTTGCTGTCCGAGGTGTCGGTGGCGGACGGTGTGGTGCGGGGCCGTCGTGACGGTGACAGTGCCTCGGAGCAGGTGGAGGCGTCGCTGCCGGCGGTGGTGTCGGTGACGGACCAGTCGGGCGAGGCGCGTTACCCGTCGTTCAAGGGGATCATGGCGGCGAAGAAGAAGCCGGTCCAGTCGTGGGATCTGGAGGATCTGGGGATCGAGGCCGGTGAGGTGGGTCTGGAGGGTTCCTGGAGCGTGGTCGACTCGGCGGACGAGCGTCCGGCGCGGACGGCGGGCACGATCGTGAAGGACGAGGGCGAGGGCGGCCGCCTGCTGGCGGAGTTCCTGGCGGGCCAGAAGTTCATCTGACCCCGGCCCCCTGGCCCCTGGCCCCGGTTCCGGCGCATGTTCGGTTTCGGGTCGGGGTTGTGGTTCCTGTTGTGCTCCCCCTGTTTCTTCGTTACTCGCAGGAGATTGAAGTCCCATGGCTGAAGTTCTGGTTTTTGTCGATCACGTGGACGGTGCGGTTCGCAAGCCCACGCTGGAGTTGCTGACGCTGGCGCGTCGTCTGGGTGAGCCGGTGGCGCTCGCGGTGGGTGCGGGTGCCGGTGGTACGGCGGCGGTGCTGGGTGAGCACGGTGCGGTGCGGGTGCTGACGGCGGAGGATGCCGAGTTCGGCGAGTATCTCGTGGTGCCGAAGGTGGATGCGTTGCAGGCGGCGTGCGAGGCGGTGTCGCCGGTGGCGGTGCTGGTGCCGTCGTCGGCGGAGGGCAAGGAGATCGCGGCGCGTCTGGCGGTGCGGATCGGTTCGGGTCTGATCACCGATGCGGTGGATCTGGAGGCCGGTGAGCAGGGTCCGGTGGCCACGCAGTCGGCGTTCGCGGCGTCGTTCACGACGCGGTCGCGGGTGTCGCGGGGCACGCCGGTGATCACGGTGAAGCCGAACTCGGCTCCGGTCGAGGCGGTCGCGGCGGCGGGTGCGGCGGAGGTGCTGGCGGTGTCGTTCTCGGCGCTGGCGACGGGGACGCGGGTGACGGCGCGGACGCCGCGTGAGGCGACGGGCCGTCCGGAGCTGACCGAGGCGGCGATCGTGGTCTCGGGCGGCCGTGGGGTCAACGGTGCGGAGAACTTCGCGCTGATCGAGGCGCTCGCGGACTCGCTGGGTGCGGCCGTGGGTGCCTCGCGTGCGGCGGTGGACGCGGGCTGGTACCCGCATTCCA
>NZ_JBIASS010000118.1:0-1451 GCF_042890955.1 Streptomyces sp. NPDC001933
GGCGGATTCAATCGGTCGTCGCAACACCTCGTGATCAGCGAGGTGTGGGATGGTTCGTCGTCAGCAGGCAGCTGATCGGGCGATTCGGCCAAAGTTGAGGTCTCCGGGGCATCCGAAATTTCAACGTCATATCGAAGCGGCGTTCTGGGATGCAATCGCCATGGGTCTCCTCGCGGAGGAAGCGGCCGGGGATATCGGCGTGGCGCCGGCGGTGGCCACGCGCTGGTTTCGGCAGTGTGGCGGCATGCGACCGTTCGATCCGAAGCCGCATTCGGGCAGGTACTTGTCGTTCTCTGAGCGGGAGGAGATCGCGCTCTTCAACGCCCAAGGCATGGGCGTACGTGAAATCGCTCGGCAAGTCGGCCGTGATCCGGGGACGATTTCCCGTGAGTTGCGGCGCAACGCGGCCACCAGGGGCGGGAAGCTCGATTATCGGGCCTCGGTCGCCCAATGGAAGTCGGACATGGCCGCCCGCCGTCCGAAGACATCGAAGCTGGTCGCCAATCCGCGGTTGCACGCGTACGTCCAGGAGCGGCTCTCCGGAGGGATCAGCACGCCTGGCGGCAGGGCGATCGCAGGTCCTTCGACAGGCGCGTGGACGGGGCGGAACAAGCCGCACCGCAAGGACCGTGCGTGGGTGCAGGCGTGGAGTCCGGAGCAGATCGCGAACCGGATCAAGGTTGATTTCCCGGATGATGAGTCCATGCGCATCAGCCACGAGGCGATCTACCAGGCTCTCTACGTTCAGGGCCGCGGGGCGCTGAAGCGGGAGCTGATCTTGTGCCTTCGCACGGGCCGCGCGCTGCGTGCCCCGCGCGCTCGTTCGCGCCGTAGGGCCTGGGCGCATGTGACGCCCGAAGCGCTGATCAGTGAACGGCCTGCCGAAGTCGAGGACCGTGCCGTTCCTGGCCACTGGGAAGGCGACCTGATCATCGGGCTGGAGCGGTCCGCGATCGGCACTGTCGTCGAGCGGTCAACTCGATTCACAATGTTGGTTCACCTGCCGCGCGAGGAAGGGTACCGGCACAAGCAATCGGTCAAGAATGGTCCTGCGCTGGCCGGTTATGGGGCGATCACGATGAAGGCCGCTCTCGCCAATACGATGTCGACGCTGCCCGAACAGCTGGCACGGTCGTTGACCTGGGATCGTGGCAAGGAGATGTCGGCCCATGCACAATTCAGAGTCGAGACGGGCATTCCCGTGTTCTTCGCCGATCCGCATAGTCCGTGGCAGCGCGGCACAAACGAGAACACCAATGGGCTCTTGCGCCAGTACTTCCCAAAAGGCACTGATCTCTCGAGATGGTCTGCCGAGGAAGTCGAGGCCGTCGCTCACACTCTCAACAGCAGACCCCGCAAGACGCTCGGTTGGAAGACGCCCGCCGAGGCGTTCAACGAGCAGCTACAGTTGCTTCAACAAGCTGGTGTTGCAACGACCGGTTGAATCCGGT
>NZ_JBIASS010000119.1:0-1422 GCF_042890955.1 Streptomyces sp. NPDC001933
GATCGAGACTTGTTCGGCCGGTTCATCGCTCGCCTCCCTCCGTCCTCTCGTCGTCGATGATCTCCGCGTCGACGACCTCCTCCTCGTCGCTCCCTTGCCCGGCCTGGGGCGCGGAGTCGGCCTCGCTTCCGGCACCCGGTGCCTGGGTGTAGAGGGCGCTGCCGATCTTCTGCGAGACGGCGGCCGCCTTCTCCATGGTGGTACGGATCGCGGCGGTGTCCTCGCCCTTCAGCTTCTCCTTGACGTCCGCGAGGGCGGCCTCCGTCTCGGTCTTCACGTCACCGGGGATCTTGTCCGCGTTGTCGGACAGGAGCTTCTCGGTCTGGTAGACGAGCTGCTCGGCCTGGTTGCGGGTCTCGGCGGCCTCCCGGCGGCGCCGGTCCTCCTCGGCGTGTACCTCGGCATCGTGCATCATGCGGTCGATGTCGTCCTTCGGCAGGGCGGAGCCGCCGGTGACGGTCATCTTCTGCTCCTTGCCCGTGCCCAGGTCTTTCGCGGTCACGTGCATGATGCCGTTGGCGTCGATGTCGAATCCGACCTCGATCTGCGGGACGCTACGCGGGGCCGGCGGCAGGCCGGTCAGCTCGAACATCCCGAGCTTCTTGTTGTACGCCGCGATCTCGCGCTCGCCCTGGTAGACCTGGATCTGCACGGACGGCTGGTTGTCCTCGGCCGTCGTGAAGATCTCGGACCGCTTGGTCGGGATCGTGGTGTTGCGCTCGATGAGCTTGGTCATGATGCCGCCCTTGGTCTCGATACCGAGGGACAGCGGGGTGACGTCGAGGAGCAGTACGTCCTTGACCTCACCCTTCAGCACACCGGCCTGCAGGGCCGCGCCGATGGCCACGACCTCGTCCGGGTTCACACCCTTGTGCGGGTCCTTCCCCGTCAGCCCCCTGACCAGATCGGTCACCGCGGGCATGCGCGTGGAACCGCCCACCATAATCACGTGATTGATCTCCGAGACAGAGATCCCCGCGTCCTTGACCGCGCTGTGGAACGGGCCCTTGCAGCGGTCCAGCAGGTCCTGAGTGAGCTGCTTGAAGTGGGCGCGCGTCAGCTTCTCGTCCAGATGCAGCGCGCCCTCGGACGACGCGGTGATATACGGCAGGCTGATCGTCGTCTCCGTCGCTGCGGACAGCTCGATCTTCGCTTTCTCCGCCGCCTCGCGCAGCCGCTGCGTGGCCATCTTGTCCTTGGACAAGTCGATACCGTACGCGTTCTTGAACTGCTTGGTCAGATAGTCGACGATCCGCTGGTCCCAGTCGTCACCACCCAGGTGCGTGTCACCGTTGGTGGACTTCACCTCCACCACGCCCTCGCCGATCTCCAACAGCGAGACGTCGAAGGTGCCGCCACCCAGGTCGAACACCAGGATCGTCTGGTCGCTCTCCTTGTCCAGACCGTACGCGAGCGCCGCGG
>NZ_JBIASS010000120.1:0-1421 GCF_042890955.1 Streptomyces sp. NPDC001933
GACCTGCAGATCGCCAACCCCTTCAGCAAGGACTCTCAGATCCAGGGCATCCGCAACGCCCGCCGCTACCTCGGCGACCGCCTCGGCCGCGCCACCGTCCCCCATCGCATCCTCGACCCGGCGGCCGGCCCACTGATCGGCGTGAAACTGCACGTCCTGACCCGCAAGACCCTCGGCGGCATCCAGACCGACCTCGACTCCCGGGCCCTCGGCCACGACGGCCGACCCATCGAGGGTCTCTACGCCGCCGGCGAGGTGGCCGGCTTCGGCGGTGGCGGCGTCCACGGCTACAACGCTCTGGAAGGGACCTTCCTCGGCGGCTGTCTCTTCAGCGGCCGCCAAGCCGGCCGCGCCGCCGCGGCGACTGCCGCCTGACATGCGTATGCACACAGACCGAGAAACGCAGCTCTCCGAAGGAGGCCCCCATGACCGCTTGCTGTACCCCGTCGGGTGACGCACGCTCCGAGCCGACGCCGGCCATCCCGCGGAGCAAGGGGGTGTCGCGCCGCGACCCGGAGGAGATGATCCTCCTCCCGGGCGGCGAATTCCTCATGGGCACGGAAGACAGCGAGGGCTTCGCTGAGGACGGCGAAGGGCCCGTCCGAAGGGTCCGCGTCTCACCTTTTCTGATCGACACCCACGCCGTATCCAACGACCGGTTCACGGCCTTCGTCGCGGACACCGGCTACCGCACGGAAGCCGAGCGGATCGGGTGGTCGTACGTCTTCGCCGGCTATCTGCCCGCAGCCCTGCGCCGCATCTCGCCAAGACCCGAAGTCACGCCGTGGTGGTGCGGAGTGACAGGAGCGGACTGGCGGTCCCCGGAGGGACCCGGCAGTTCCCTGCAGGGCCGTGGTGACCACCCGGTCGTGCACCTCTCGTGGAACGACGCCCAGGCCTACTGCAACTGGGTAGGCAAGAGGCTGCCCACCGAAGCGGAATGGGAGTACGCCGCGCGCGGCGGGCTGGAGCAGCGCCGCTACCCCTGGGGAGACGAACTCGACCCGAACGGCACGTTCCGCTGCAACATCTGGCGCGGGCAGTTCCCGTCCAGGAACACCGCGGCCGACGGCTACCGCGGCACCTGCCCGGTGGACGCCTTCGAGCCCAACGGTCACGGCCTGTACAACATGGCCGGGAACGTGTGGGAGTGGTGCTCCGACTGGTGGTCCACCAGCCACGACACCGCTGTGCCGCTCGTGGACCCGCGGGGACCCGCGACGGGTTCCTCGAAGGCCATGCGGGGCGGCTCCCACATGTGCCACGTGTCGTACTGCAACCGCTATCGCGTCGCCGCTCGCACGGCCAACACCGTCGACGCCTCGAGCGGGAACACGGGCTTCCGCTGTGTGCGGAGTCCCTGACGCCGGCCTCGACCACCGCTGCCCGCAGGGACGCCCCCTCCCTGGGGACGCTGTCCG
>NZ_JBIASS010000121.1:0-1342 GCF_042890955.1 Streptomyces sp. NPDC001933
GCACCCTGCCCCTCGGCAACGGCTCCACGACGGGCGCCATGCTCTCCTCCTCGGACGCCGCCTCTCGCTGCTCCCGGCCCGAGCTCCGCCTCAGGCGGGAAGGAGATTCAACCCGCACACCGGCGGCTGTCACCGGCCGGGTGCAGCGTCTCGTGCTGCTCGGCCACCGACATCCTGCTGCTCCTGGCGGTGAAGTGGGAGTTCTCGCTTTCGTGTCCGGGATGGTTCTCAGTCTGGTGTCCGCCCTTGGGGGCTGTGGGCCGGGCCGATTCGGGTGCTTCTACGGGGTGTTGAGCAGTGATGGCCGGGCGCTGCTGCTGGACAAGCAGTGAGGATTGGCTGGTCATTGAGTGAGGAATACCTGGTCAGCGGGGCGGGAGTTCCAAGATGGGTGGCCGGCATCGGCTGGTCACGGGTGTCCCGGCTGCTTGACGTCGCCCACGCCCTGGGGCCATCCAGGCCGCAGGAGTCCTGCATGTGAGACACCGACGTGTCGACCCGCGGCCGTGCTCGACTGCGGGCCTGTCCCAGCGCGCCCTGATTGCCGTCTCCGCGCGTTCCGGTGACGTCGCCGACCTGATGATGCGCCCACCGCCTCTCCACGCTCGCTCACAGCGGCCTTCAGGCCCTTGACCCGGCCGCCGTGCACGTGGTGGTCCGCCAAGCCGTCCGAGACATCCGCACCGCCCCGCCTCCGGACGAACCGCCGGCGGACCCGCGGTCGCCGCCTCGCTCAAGGCCGTCGACGGCCTCGCCGCCCGCCGCTACGCCCGCACTCCTCAGACCGCCGCGCGCTCCACGGCACTGTCCTTTGACCTTCCTGATCAGAATTGAGCAGGGTGTGCGTGCTGATTCCACAAAGGAGCCTGGTTGGATTTTGACGCATGCTCAGAGCACGGAATGGCGGAGCTTTGGAGAGTTTTCCGGATTGATTTACCGTCAGTATTCGGATTCAACAGGGTGAGGTTTTCGAGGGACGAGGCAGGCACCAGGTGGTGCGCACTGAGTCCTAAAGCCAGCCCGGATCGAGAATGACGCACGCTGGTTGTTGGGGGCAGTTGTGGGTTCGAGGAGTGCGGGGCCTGATTGTGGGTCAAGGTTTCGGCTACCCCTGCGGTTCGGGACGAGAGTGCCTCTCCTCGCAGCCAGCCGCCCGCATAGCGGGCCGACTACCAGGCACGGAGTGGCTGGTAGTGATCCGCCTTGGCGGATCGTCATGGTTGGCGCGGAGCGCCGACCATGACCCTGTGCCACGGAGTGGCACAGCAACCCGGATTGCGAAGCAATCCGGGAAAGTGCCGCGTAGCGGCACCGCGTCGCGTCTGCGGAGCAGACCGCGCGC
>NZ_JBIASS010000122.1:0-1324 GCF_042890955.1 Streptomyces sp. NPDC001933
CCGGGTGGCCGGGATCGATACCGGTGTCGAGGACGGCCACCTTCATGCCGGTGCCGTCATAGCCGGCCGCCCACGCCTCCGGAGCACCGATCTGCGGCACACTCTGGTCCAGAGCGACATGCACCGGCTTGTCGAGCCAGAGCTTCTTGATCCCGCCGGCGAGCCTCGGTGCCTTCGCCGTGGCGGTGCTGTCGTCGTCGACCGCCTCCCAGAACGTCGCCGACTTCTTCTTGGCGGCATGCAGCACCACCGCATTGGCGCTGGGCAGCTCGTCCTTCTTCACCGAACCGGCCGGCGCGGCCTTCCCCAGCGCCTTGCCGGCCCTGCCCGGCGCGCCCGGGTAGGTCGCGATCAGCGGTACGGCGGGGCGGTGCGCGTCGTCGTAGCCGTACTCGACGAGCTTGGTGACATTGAACAGTTCGCGGTCGAGCTCATTCGCGGCAAGGTAGGGCTGTGCCTTGTCCGGGATGACATAGACCTCGTCGCCCACCTTCAGGGTGGTGAACGCCACCGGGGTGCCGTCGGCCGCGGGCTCGACCGTCGCAGCCTGCAAGCCGTCGGCATGGCGCTCCAGCGTCACCACCTCACCCGTGACGAGGGTGAGCTTGTGCGTGGCGACAACGGGGCCGTTCTGCTGCGGCTGGCTCGCCCGGGTGGCCGGCGTTTCGGCGGCGGCGACGGCGGGGATGCCGAGCGTCCCGGCCACGCAGGCCGTGGCCAGCAGCGCCGTGAGCGTGCGATGTGAACGGTGTGGCAAGCGCCGGAGTATGGGGATGGTCAGGTGGACCGGGAGCCTGAATGCCCCGGCCGGTGGTGACGTTCTCATGCGGCAATGACCTCTTCGAGGGGAGAATGCGCGCGGATACCGCGCGGTTGCGGGGATTGCCCATCGCACCGAATGGCGGCGATGCATGGGGTGGGTGCCGGCCAGTGCTGCTTCGGGCGGATCGGTGGTACAGCGCCGGGCCCCGAACGGCGCGTCCCGCTTTGGCGGCAGTGACCTGGCACCGGTCGGTCGGCCTGCGGGGTTCGTCCCGGAACCTGGCCTCGTCGGGAAACCAGGACTGATCGAGGCGATCCGTCAGATGTGACCGTGTGACAGAAGCCTTGCGGCCGCGGGGGGACGAGTGGCGACAGGCGGAGGTAATGATTCCATGACGCTGAGTGTTGTTCACTCACCGGCCACCGGACGACTGGGCAGATGACCCAATTTTGCTGCCGCG
Source organism: Streptomyces sp. NPDC001933 (assembly GCF_042890955.1). Taxonomy (NCBI): domain Bacteria; kingdom Bacillati; phylum Actinomycetota; class Actinomycetes; order Kitasatosporales; family Streptomycetaceae; genus Streptomyces; species Streptomyces sp. NPDC001933. The sequence goes on from NZ_JBIASS010000122.1 coordinate 1,224, forward strand.
CCCGCCTACTGACTTCGGCTCGTCAGGGTGAACTTTTGCGAAGTCCTTGATAGGCCGGGTGTGGTGGTTGTATCCCGTGGTGTGTGAGATATGCGGATGGG
>NZ_JBIASS010000123.1:0-1319 GCF_042890955.1 Streptomyces sp. NPDC001933
GACCCTTCCCCTCGTCGCGCTTGCGTTGGTAGTACGTCCGCGACGCGGCGCATGTCCTGAGGCTGGCCATGGAGGAGAGGTAGAAGGCCCGCAGCAGCCCACGGTGGTAGCGGCGGGGGCGCCGCATATTGCCGCTGACGCGCCCGGAATCTCGTGGCACGGGGGCCAGGCCGGCGAAGCCGGCCAGGCGGTCTGGTGTGCTGAACGCGTCCATGTCGCCGCCGGTCGCGGCGATGAACTCGGCGCCGAGCAGGGCGCCCATCCCGGGCAGGCTGCGGATCACCTCGGCGTGCGGATGTTCGCGGAACCGTGCCTCGATGAGCGCGTCGAGCTCGGCGATCTCCTCGTCGAGGGCAATGACCCCCTTCGCGAGACGGGCCACCATGGCGGCGGCCAGCTTCTCGCCCGGCAGAGACGTCTGCTGGCCAACGGCAGCTTCGATGGCTGAGGCGGCGATGGCTGCGGCATTCTTGACCTTGCGGTTCCTCAGCCACGTCTCGACGCGCTTCGCGCCGCTGCGACGGAACGCGGCCGGGGTCTGGTAGCCGGTCAGCAGCAGGACCGGGCCCCTGTTCGTCAGCGCAAGAGTCCGTTCCAAAGCCGGGAAGAACTCCAGGAGTTGAGCGCGGAGTCGGTTGATCTGCCGGGTGCGGTCGCAGACGAGGTCGGTTCGGCGCCCGGTCAGGGTGCGCAGGTCGACGGCGATCTCGTCGCCGGGCCGCAGCAGGCCGAGATCGTTGCGCATCCGGGCCTGGTCGGCGATGACGAAGGCGTCCTTGGCGTCGGTCTTGCCCTGGCCGCGGTAGCCGGCAGATGCCTGGTGGACCGCCAGGCCGGTGAGGTAGGTCATCGGCTGGCCGTGGCTCAGGAGCAACCCGATCAGCAGGGCCGCGCCGCCGTGGTTGATGTCCACCGCCCACAGGACGTCCTCGGAGAGGGCGAGTACATCGCCAATGAGCTCCAGCAGGACCGTCTCGTCGTTCAGGACCCGGCGTGACAGGAGTCGCTTGCCCTGGGCATCGATCACCACGCAGTGGTGATGCTCCTTGCCGATGTCCACTCCGGCCCATATCTGGGGCATGGCCACCTCCGCCAGCTCGTCGTCTCACATTGGTCCCAGCAGACGACCTCGCCGGCGTTGTCCTACAAAGCGATCAAGTCGCGTATCCCAATTAGCGGTCGAGTCGTCGCGGGGCTCCGGGCGGCCAAGTTCTTTGAGCCATCAAGCGGCGACAAGCTCACAGCCATACCCGGAACCCCTGGGCTTCCCCGATCCTACGAATGATCAGATCCGACCCGCTTGAAAGGTAGGACAAGCT
>NZ_JBIASS010000124.1:0-1259 GCF_042890955.1 Streptomyces sp. NPDC001933
CTCGTGGGTTTCGCCTGGCTTGAGCCCGCCTCCAGGGGTGAACCACCGAACGGAACCGTCCTCCTTGTTCAGGGCAGAGAACAGCAGTAGCCGACTGGCGTCGTCCAGCAACACCACGCGCGCGCTCGGGCGCGGCACCAGGCTCCCCTCCGGTTTCATCACCTCGTCAGATTAGAACCGCGGTCCCTGGGTGACCAACTCCGTTGGTCACCGGGCTGAGCTGTCACGCAAGTCTGGTCAGAGCCGGATTCAGAGAGTCTCATGACCGTGCGGTGGCCTGGCGGTCGGCTTCGGTGGACTGGAAGCGGTAGGACTCGGTGCCGGTCTGGATCAGGCTGCAGCGGAACGTAATGCGGTCGGCGATGGCCGCGCAGAGCCGGCGGTCGCCGAAGGTCCTGTCCCACTCGGCGAACGGGGAGTTCGTGGCGACCGCGGTGGCCTTGCGCTCCTCGCGTTCGGTGAAGATCTGGAACAGCAGCTTGGCGCCCTTCTTGTCCAGGTTCGCGTGGCCGAACTCGTCCAGGCAGAGCAGGTCGGGGCCTGCCGCCACAGGCGCGCTCAGCCCGTGAGGAAGGTGCCCTCGGAGCAGGGGCGGCAGACGAAGACGTAGCCCAACTGGCCGCCGAGGTTCATCGCGGTCTGCCGGTCGATCCCCTCCTCCAGGTGTGCCGCGAATTCTGTCGTGCCGGAGCAGGAGGGGCACCCGGGCAACCGGTCGTCGTCCAGGTAGGAGGGGCTGCCGCCGAGCGATCCGAGAACCTCGCGTTGCTTCCCGAACAGCTCGCCGGGCTCCCGCTTCCACCCTGAACGGGCGAGGTCGTATGCGTCGGGCGGGAGATCGTCGCCGTCATCCTTCTCGGGTTCGAGCGTCACGACCCGGTCGTGATCGCCGACACTGTGGGCAGCAGCGTCACGCCCTTCTCGGGTACGGCCACCGGTACCAGTCCCGCGGGCGGGAAAAGAAGGACCCGATTCGCCCCGGAGGTCGCGTCCCACAGCTCGCAGGCGCCCGGATCGTTCTGGCACACGAACACCGACAGGACGCCGTACTCGACCGGCAGATGTGCGAAGAACTGCATCGGCCCTCCGCAAGTGTTGCCGCACACCGGCCAGGTGAACCCCTCGGGGGCCAGCGGCACACCCCCGGTACGTGGCACGTCTGCGTCGGGCGCGGCCGTGCCGTCGTAGATCATCAAAGTTGCCTGCATGGAGGAAGGCTACGGGCAGTCGGCAGCTCAGGATCCAGCATGCACAGTGCG
>NZ_JBIASS010000125.1:0-1195 GCF_042890955.1 Streptomyces sp. NPDC001933
TACGACATGCGGGAGATCGTGAACGCGATCCTCTACCAGGGGCGGACTGGTTGCCAGTGGGCCTACCTCCCGCACGACCTGCCGCAGAAGAGCGCGACATACTATTACTTCGCCGCCTGGCGGGACGACGGAACCGACCAGGTCATCCATGAACTCCTGCGCTGTCAGGTCCGTGAACGCGCCCGACGATTAGAGGACCCGACCCTGGTGGTACTGGACACCCAGAGTGTCCACGCGGCCGTCGGGGTCCCCGCCGCCACGACCGGCTACGATCCGGCCAAGCGGGTGCCGGGCCGCAAGCGCGGCGTGGCCGTGGACGTCCTCGGCCTGGTCATCGCGGTCGTCGTCCTCGCCGCGAACACCCACGACAACACCGCGGGCATTGTCCTACTGGACCAGGTTGCCGAGCACACCGGCGACACCGTCCGCAAAGCCCTGGTCGACCAGGGCTTCAAGAACCAGGTCGTCGAACACGGCGCCGCCCTGGGCATCGACGTCGAGATCGTCGAACGCGACCCCGGATACCGGGGATTCCTGCCGCAGCCGAAGCGGTGGAGGGTCGAGCAGACCTACGGAATCCTGATACTCCACCGGCGACTGGTCCGTGACTACGAGCACCGCACCGCCTCGTCCGCCTCCCGCATCTACTGGGCGATGTCCCATGTCATGATCCGCCGTCTCACCGGCACGAACACCTCCACCTGGCGCGAAGAGGCAGTTAGCGCGTGAACATCCGCCCCCTCCTTGAGGCACTGGACCTGCAGGAAGACGCCGCCCGGGCCCTGGCCGACGACCTGCGCACGCAGATCGACGACCTGCAGACCCGGCTACGGAAAGCCGAGACACACCTCGAGCACCTCGCGATCACCCGCAAGACCGTCACCGGCCTTGCCGACCGGCTCCCTGCATCCCCGCCCGAACTGCCCGAGCACCCGGACTACCCGCGCATCCTCGCCGCCTTCAACGAGGCGACCGGCCCCCTGCGGGCCAAGGACGTCTGCCAGGCCCTTGGCCATGAACTGCTGCCGAAGAACGTCGAAGGCACCCGGGCCAAGCTGAAGCGCCTAGTCAAACTCGGCATCCTCACCGAAGCCGAAACCGGCTGGTTTGCCCGGCAGCAGTAGCCGGCCGCGTGGCCAGCACCCCTACCCCAAGCCTCACTTCGAAACGGACATCAACCCACGAACCGCCCACT
>NZ_JBIASS010000126.1:0-1173 GCF_042890955.1 Streptomyces sp. NPDC001933
TTACTGACTTCGGCTCGTCAGGGTGAGGTCGGGGTGTCGAGGGTCAGGCCGGTGCCGGCTATGAAGCCGTCGAGGGTGTCGGGGCGGTACTGCAGGCGCTTGAGCCGGTTGCGGACGAGGGCCTCGAGTCGGTCGAGGGCCATGACGGCGAGGTTGGCCAGGCTGCGTTTGACGTGCGCCCAGACCCACTCGACGGGGTTGAGGTCGGGCGAGTAGGCGGGAAGCAGGAACACCGTCAGCCATGCACGCTCGGCGATCAACTCGCGCATGGCGTGGGAGACGTGGGTGTTCAGGCGGTCCCAGACCAGCACGATCGGCGCCTTGACGAGCTGGTGCACGCCGTCGACCAGAGCGATGAAGTCGCGCTCGCCCATGCTGCGGCGCTGTCCCTTGCCCGCGGGGTGGGTACGCAGGCGGTGGCACAGCCGGGTACGCGAGCCCGGCCGCATGGCGATCAGTCCCGCCACGGACAGGCGTCCCGAGCGTCGGCCACTGACCGTCACGACCGGCGTGCGGCCTCGCCGGCCCCAGGTGCGTCCTCTGGGCGGACGGCGGGTGAAGCCTGCCTCGTCCTCGAAGCAGATGTAGCCCCCGCAGGCCGCCCGGGTACTTTTACCTCCGCCCAGGTCGCCTCCTTCCACGCGGTGACGGCCTGCTCGTCCCGCTCGGCCACCCTGCGCGCGGGGACCTGCGGGCTGAAGCCGAGCCGGTGCATCAGCCTCGTGGCGCCAGAGACGCTGTACGAGACGTGGAACTTCCGCCCGATCAGCATGGCCACCCTCGCCGCGGTCCACACCTGGTCCTCCACCCAGCCGTGCGCGGCCGGACCCTGCTCCAGATACACGGCGAGCTTCTCCAGGCAGCGCGGAGACAGCCGGCACCGCGACCCACTCGGACCGCGTGACGCCAGCGCCCCGACCCCGCCCTCGCGCCACAACTGGTGCCACTGATAAGCCGACTTCAGACTCACCCGCAGACGCCGTGCCACTTCCGGCGGCTTGACCTCCTGCTCGAACAGCTCGGCCGCCTGCATCCGCACCGACTCCCGACGCACCCGTCCCGCAACGGTCAGCCCGCCCCCATCCGAATACCTCACACACCATCGAATACAGCCACCACACCAAGCCCATCAGAGACTTCGGGAAAGTTCACCCTGACGAGCCGAAGTCAGTA
>NZ_JBIASS010000127.1:0-1122 GCF_042890955.1 Streptomyces sp. NPDC001933
GGGATTCGATCAACGACAGGATGCCCGTGCTCGTTACTGCTTGGGCGTGGCGTCACTGACTTGTGACGCTGGATTCGAGCCCTACGGGGACGCGGCGTAGTTGCTGGCCTGCCAGCGCCACCGTCGGGGTGCAAGTGCTGGGCGCCCTGGCGGCGTCCTGGTCACGGCGGCAGGTGCCGAACTGCGCTGTCCATACCCGGCCGCCGCCGCGGCCGGGTATGGAAAAGTCAGCGGCTACGAGCGGGCTGGGTACGGCGCTTGAGAGTACGCCGGTAATCCTGGAACCGGGCCTTGGCGATCACCGAGCGGTCGCCGCTGCGAAGCACGATGCCCTCGGGATGGCCGCCTGCACCCTCGTCCAGGGCCACGCGGGTCGTCGGCAGATAATCGTTGAGGAACGTCTGCATCTCAGCAATACCAGTCGGCACGTCACCCGCGTCCACAGTGGCCAGCCGCGGGACCAGGTCGATGTCTTCGGCCTTGGCGAACTGGGTCAGTTCGTACTCGGAGAGGAACCGTTGCCCGCCGTCCTCGCGCCAGCCGGAGATCTGGGCACGCGGCCACTCAAGGACATCGAGTGGGACGTCGGCCGTGTCGAACAGGCGGTAGCCGACGGTGCGGTTACTGGTGTATTCGCGGCTGGCCGCGGTGACCTTGCCGCCGTACACCTCCAGGTACAGGACCCGGATGCCGCTGGTGGGCGGGGTTACGCGGTCGGCGAGGGGGCGCAGGGCGTCAGCGATACCGAGGGCAGGGTTCCCGATCAAATCGCCGCGAGCGTAGAGGAGTTCCTCGCGACTGCCGAGGATGTAGTCACCGCCTGGGAAGCTGACGATCCGGCCGTTGGTGCCGTCGACCTTTTCGGTGAGGTACACGTCGCTGTTGAAGGCGGCAGCTTCCTCGATGAGGCCGCCGTTCTTCGGGTCGAGTGCGTGATAGGTGGGGATTGACGGGTACTTTGTCGCCGTATTGAGGGCGGCGAGGTCGATGGCGCGGATCACGTTGCGCTGTCCTTCCTGATTTTCACAATTGCCTACTCCGCCGAGGTGGCAGCCGTAAGCGAGGAGCGCGTGGTGGACTGCCCCGTGGTCACTTCTCCGTGGTGATGGGCTGCTGCTCGCC
>NZ_JBIASS010000128.1:0-1032 GCF_042890955.1 Streptomyces sp. NPDC001933
CCGATCCCCAAAAGAGACGGCGTCGGCCTGAGCCTCTACCGAGTTGTCCGCGAGCTGCAGATACTCATCGCGACCTGGACCGGCGCCTGCCCCACCTGTCACCGAGACATGCCAGACCCCGCACCAACATGACCAAGCACTACTAGCCGGCGGGTCGGCGTCACGCTGGAACAGATCGCCGCTGATTTCGGGTTCCACCCGATCACCTTGTCGAAGTGGCTGCGCCGCGCCGATGCCGACGAGGGAGCCGGGCCTGCGGCGGCGTCGGGTGAGTCGGCCGAGCTGCGTGAGGCACGCAAGCGGATCCGGTTGCTGGAGCAGGAGAACGAGGTGCTCAGGAGGGCGGCGGCGTATCTGTCGCAGGCGAACCTGCAGGGTCTGGACGACGCCTGGGAGGACGCCATCGTCGACCTCGGATCGCCAGTGGGGACAGTACGAGTACGCGGGGACTGGTTGGGCATGTACGACTACATCGACGAGGTTCGGCAAGGCGGCTTCGCTGATCTGCTGCGTCGCCATGGCGTGCCGGCCATGCTGTGCGCCAAGTGCGAGAAGCCCATTACTCCCTGGTACTTACGCCGGATGAGACGGCGGCTGCTGACTGGTTTCCTGGTCAGGCGGTTCGGCGACCGAAACCTGAGCGGGGCGCATGAGTTGATCGCCGACCCGGTAGCCGCGGCGCAGCACGGTGGCGCAGGTCGGCTGCTCGACCGTGTCCGACAGCTCGTGGGTGACGGCCTCGTGCCGGGTGGGGTCAAAGGGTTCTCCTGGCATTCCGACGGTCTCGAGCCCGAGGCCGGCGAGATGGTTCTCCAGGACGTCGGCGACCGCCTTCAGGCCCGCCTGGTCGGGTTTCCTCGGCTGGAGTGTGACCGGGGCGATGCTCCGGTTGTCCCGGATCACGATAGGTGACGGCTGCTGGTGATGCTGCTGTGGCGATCGAGACTTGTTCGGCCGGTTCATCGCTCGCCTCCCTCCGTCCTCTCGTCGTCGATGATCTCCGCGTCGACGACCTCCTCCTCGTCGCTCCCT
>NZ_JBIASS010000129.1:0-1026 GCF_042890955.1 Streptomyces sp. NPDC001933
CCAGGACGTCGCGGGTCAGACCTCGAGGTAGGCGACCACGACCACGGTCCGCAAAGCCGTCACCCAGTACAACAAGCGCACGCGCTCGACCTCGTGTCAGCTACGCGACTGCCTGGCAGCTGGGGCGCTAGTCCGCGAACGGCCGGAGCGCATCTGCCAAGATCTCTCAGCACCTGCACGACCTCCAGGTCACCGGGCAGGTGGTGAGCACGGACGGTGCTCATAAGACAGACGGTCAGCTGACCAATCCCCATGACGCCCTGAGCCGGGCGCGGGACACGCCGCCGCCCTGGTGGACGACCTGTGATGCCAGGGCGGCGGTCAGCGGCATGGTGATGGCCGACGCGCCGCCCGCCGGCCGACCAGTCCCTTTCGCGCGTCGGCAGGGCCGCGCGCCAGTGCTCGCACCTGGCCACCGGGCTGGCCAGGGTTTCGGCCGGGGGTTCCGAAGTGTGCCCGCTCTATTCTCAGCGCCTGTCAGTTGCCCTATAGCTGATTGGGGTTGAGGAGGGTGTGCGTGCTGATTCCTCAAAAGATCGGGGTTCGGTTTTTGACGCACTTTCGGATTCAGATGCTCGGGTTCGCGGATTCCGAATTCAGGTCCTTTCCCAGTGCTTAAGGGATGCCATTTCTGATGGTGGGTGAGTTCGGGGGATCAGGGTTCTTGAGGGGGCGTGAGGTGGTTCAGGTGGTGTGTGCTGATTCCCAATCTCATCCGGGGTCAGGTTTTGACGCACTGTCTGGGTAGGCATGGCGGGGGAGAGTTCCGGGGGCGCCAGGTCCTCACGTTCCGTCACGTCCCGCTCCGCCCGAGGCCACCCCTCCACCTAGTCAGCTGCCCGCGTAGCGGGCTCTGAGCAGCCACGGAGTGGATGCTCACGCGGTCGGTGCGAAGCAGCGACCGTTACCAAGGGCCACGGAGTGGCCCGGCATCCCGGGCCGCAGGCCCGATACCGCGCGGAGCGCGGTGCCCGCTTTTCCGCCGCGTAGTGGCGGCGCGTCGCGTCTGCGGAGCAGACCGCGCGC
>NZ_JBIASS010000130.1:0-1023 GCF_042890955.1 Streptomyces sp. NPDC001933
CTGGGACTCCTTCGAGGACACCGCCGCGGCCAGCGGCGTCACGCTCGTTCCCGAGTTCGATGCCCCCGCCCATTCGCTCGCGTTCATCCGGTTCAAGCCGTCCCTGGGCCTGAACAACGGGGACTCCGACCACCTGGATCTGTCCAAGCCGGAGACCACCGCGTTCATGAAGTCGGTGTTCGACGAGTTCACGCCGTGGTTCCGCGGCCCGGACGTGCACTTCGGCGCCGATGAGTACCGGTCGGACAAGCCCCGCTACAAGAGCTACTTCAACGAGATCGCCGCCCACATCCGCACGCTCGGCAAGCATCCGCGCGCCTGGGGCAGCCTGTCCCTGATGACGTCCGACACCGAGGGCTTCGACCGCGACGTCACCCTCAACAGCTGGAACAACTCGTGGTACGGCCCGCAGGCCGCCAGGAAGGACGGCTACTCGTTCATCAACACCAACGACGCCCTGCTCTACATCGTCCCGTTCGCGAGCTACTACCACGGCCACGGCCTGGACGGCAAGTACCTCTACGACAACTGGGAACCCAACGTCTTCCCAGGCGGCCAGAGCGTCGCACCGAAGGACCCCCAGCTTCTTGGCGCCATGTCCGCGGTGTGGAACGACCTGACCAAGTCCAGCTACACCGAACTCGACGTGCACAAACTGGTCGAGCCCACCTTCGGCGTCCTCGCGCAGAAGATGTGGAGCGGCGCCGGCTCGGGTGTTTCGTACAGCGACTTCATGACGACCGTGCGCAAGCTCGGCGTGGGTACGGGACTGACCGAGGTCGCCACGACACTCGCCACCCCGGCCAACAGCGAGCTGAGCGCGGGCAGGCCGGCGACCGCGTCCGCGGGCACGGCCGACGCGGCGTTCGACGGGGTGAGCACCACCAGGTGGCAGAGCGGCCCGGGAGATCACGCCTGGCTCCGCGTGGACCTCGGCCGCCCCGAGACCGTCACCAGGGCCGACCTGGACTGGGCGCCCGCACACGGCCGCGACTACGCGATCCAGGTGTCCGGCGACGGCAC
>NZ_JBIASS010000131.1:0-1012 GCF_042890955.1 Streptomyces sp. NPDC001933
TTGGTCACACATCTGCAGCGGGCGCACGTCGTGTACTCCGGTACTGATCCCACCATGGCCGACGTGTGGAAACCTGCCGTCGTGGGCCTGCAAGCTGCTCCGGACCGGCGATACAGTGCGGCCGGTGGCGTTGTGGACTTCCGAGAGATCAGACAGCGATGGCTTCGAGAGATCACCAAACAATTCGGCCGCGAGGTACGCCCACCCGTGACGACACTGCGGCACACCGTTCATGCCGCCGAAATCGCTTCACGGCAACTCTCGCTGCGCACGAACGGCGATCACCCCGAACTACTCGACCACGGTGACATGAGCGCTGTCGTCGAGGGTTTCCGCACCAGCGCCGATCGAGAGGGCAAGCCCCATTCCTTCACCCATCGACGATCATTGCTCGGGTGGTGGCGCCGACTTCTCGAGTTCTCACGCCGCACGGGCGCAATGGATGACATCCCCGGCTCCTTCGCACTCGATCTGCGTTCGCACACAATTGCCCAGGTCGAGACCAGCGAGGACGACTTCGGACGCACGATCCCCGAACATGTCATCGCACAACTCGATCAACACCTCGAGCTGCTGGGTAGGCACTCCACGTACTCCGCGCCGGGCTGGAACCCTGACGACTACGCCATGATGTATCAGACGGTCTACCAGATCATCCGGGACACCGGTCGACGCCCGAGTGAGATCGTCGGGCTCAAACGCTCATGCCTGGACTGGGTCGACGGCAAGCCCACACTCGTCTACGACAACCGTAAACGTCGCAGAATGGGGCGTAGATTGCCGATCAGCACTGCAACGGCAACCGTGATCGACCAATGGCTCGACCACCTTCAATCGCTGTCTGTTCCGGACACACTGTGCGACTGGCTCTTTCCCACGCCGGGAACCCGCAACAACATTCGCCGCGGGCACTTGAGCGGTGCGCAGTTCGGGTCCCGGGCCTTCGCCATCTGGATCGATGCAATCCCGGAACTTGTCGACGAAAGACTCGACGATGACGGAAACCCAGCTC